>JBFMFX010000030.1:0-20873 GCA_040752005.1 Pseudomonadota bacterium
GCGGCGCGCCCTCGGGCCACATCGTCAACGTGCGCGAGGTGCGCCTGGCCGCCGGCGCCGAGTTCGTGGTCATGATCTGCGGCGACATCATGACCATGCCCGGGCTGCCGAAGGTGCCCGCGGCCGAGAGAATAGACCTCGTGGACGGCCGGGTGGTGGGGCTGTTCTAGCCGGTTCCGTCGGGGCCGCGCGGGCCATGCCGGGCTTCGGTCGCGTGGGGCGAAGACTCGGGGGCGATGGCGCCTTCGGGCAACCGGTGCGGTTTCGGCTGCCCGGTGAGCACGTTCTTCGCGCGCATGCGCAGATTGAGCATCTCGACGGCGACCGAGAACGCCATCGCAAAGTAGAGGTAGCCCTTCGGCACATGGAAGTCGAGCCCGTCGGCGACGAGCGCCATGCCGACCATGATGAGAAAGGCGAGCGCCAGCATCTTCACGGTCGGATGGCGCGACACGAACCGGCCGATCGGACCGGCGGCGAGCATCATCAGCGCGACCGAGGCGACGACCGCCGCCACCATCACGGGGATCTGCTCCACCATGCCGACCGCGGTGATGATCGAATCGAGCGAGAAGATGAGGTCCACCATCGCGATCTGGCCGAGCACGCCGGCGAAGGTCGCGGCGGCGCGCGCCTCGCGGCCTTCTTCCTCGCCCTCGATCAGGGCGTGGATCTCGCCGGTCGCCTTCCAGATGAGAAACAGGCCGCCGGCGATGAGGATGAGGTCGCGCCCGGAGATGTCCTCGCCGAGAACGGTGAAAAGCGGCGCGGTGAGCCCCACGATCCAGGCGAGGGCGAGCAGCAGCGCGATGCGCATGAACATGGCGAGGGCGAGCCCCAGGCGGCGCGTGAGCTCGCGCCGCTGCGGCGGCAGCCGGTCCACCAGGATCGAGATGAAGATGATGTTGTCGATGCCCAGCACCAGCTCGAGGGCGGTGAGCGTGAAGAACGCGATCCAGACGTGCGGGTCGGCGAGAAGTTCCATGGGAGCCTCCGCGACCGAGTGTACAATCGCCGCGATCTGATTCAAGGAGATGGGCGCGCCTGACCGCGGCGCCCGGACGGAAACAGCGAGTGGAAGAGATCCTCACGCCCCAGTTCTGGACGGGGCTGCTGACCATCATCTGGGTCAACATCATCCTGTCCGGCGACAACGCCGTGGTGATCGCGCTCGCGGCGCGCTCGCTGCCCGAGCGCCAGCAGAAGCAGGCGGTGTTCTGGGGCGCCGGGGCGGCGGTGGCGATGCGGATCGTGCTCACGGTCGTCGCCGTCGAGCTGCTCAAGCTGCCGTACCTCAAGATCATCGGCGGGCTGTTGCTTTTCTGGATCGCGGTGAAGCTCCTGCTGCCGGAAGACGGCGACGACGACGTGGACAGTTCGGACAACCTCCTGCAGGCGATCAAGACGATCCTGATCGCCGACCTCGTCATGAGCCTGGACAACGTCATCGCGGTCGCGGCGGCGGCGAAGGGCAGCGTGCTGCTGCTCGTGATCGGCCTGGCGATCTCGATCCCGCTCGTGATCTTTGGCGCGACCATGCTGATGGCGCTGATGGAACGCTATCCGGTCATCATCACGCTGGGCGCGGCGATCCTGGGATGGGTCGCCGGCGAGATGACGGTCACCGATCCGGTCCTGGTTGGCTGGATCGAGACGAACCTGCCGTGGATGCACCTGCACCTGCCGCTCGGTCTGGGCGCGGTCAGCTGGGCGCAGATCGCGGGCGCGATCGTCGTGGTGGTGCTCGGCAAGTGGCTCGCGCGGCGCGCGGCCGAGGCCGGGGTCGTGGAGTTGCCACAACACGAGCATGGCCAGCCGAAGCAGCCGGGAGGTCTCGGGTGAGCGAACGCGCCTATCGGGTGCTGGTTCCGGTGGACGGCTCGGAGTGCTCGAACCGGGCGGTCGAGTTTCTGGCGCGCAAGGCGAAGTACTACGCCGAGCCGCTTGAAGTCCACCTGCTCAACGTGCAGCACCCCTTTCCCGGAACGATCCGCGGCGTGCACCGGCAGGCGCAGGAGGCGCACCACGAGGAGGGGATGAAGGCGCTCGCCGCGGCGCGCAGGATTCTGGACGAGGCCGGCGTGCCGTACCAGCACCATATCGCCGTTGGCGAGCCGGCCGACACGATCGTGCGCTACGTCAAGGAGAAGGCGGTGGACCAGGTGGTGATGGGGACGCACGGCCGCGGTGCGGTGGTCGGCCTGCTGCTCGGTTCGGTCGCGAGCAAGGTGCTGCAGCTCGTGGAGGTCCCGGTGCTGCTGGTGAAGTGAACACGCCGCCGGGCTTGACCGCGGTCAAGGGAAAAGGCGGCGCGAACGGCTGAAAATCACGGACATCGGTTGGAGGAAAAGGAGGAACCATGAAAAGGACGCTCACAACCGCAGTGCTGGCGCTCTCCGCGGCGGTCACGCCGCTCGCGGGGCTTGCCTGGGAACCGACCAAGACCGTCGAGTTCATCATCCCCGCCGGCACCGGAGGCGGCGCCGACCAGATGGCGCGCGCCATCCAGGCGATCGTCGCCAAGAACAACCTGATGAAACAGTCGCTGGTGGTGATCAACAAGCCGGGCGGCGCCGGCGCCGAGGGCTTCCTCGACGTGAAGGGCGCCAAGGGCGACCCGCACAAGATCATCATCACGCTCTCCAACCTGTTCACCACGCCGCTTGCCACCGGAGTGCCGTTCAACTGGCGTGACCTGACGCCGGTGAAGATGATGGCGCTCGACCAGTTCGTGCTGTGGGTGAACGCCTCCAAGCCCTACAAGACCGCCAAGGACTACATCGAGGCGGCGAAGGCGGCGGGCCCGGGCAAGTTCAAGATGGCGGGGACCGGGTCCAAGCAGGAGGACCAAATCATCACGGTGGCGATCGAGAAGCAAACCGGGGCGAAGTTCACCTACATCCCGTTCAAGGGCGGCGGCGACGTCGCGGTGCAACTGGTCGGCAACCACGCGGACTCGAGCGTGAACAATCCGATCGAGGCGGTGGCGCACTGGCGCGCCGGGAAACTGAAGCCGCTGTGCGTGTTCGACACCAAGCGCATGCCCTACAAGCAGAAGATCACCGAGACGATGTCCTGGGCCGACATTCCGACCTGCAAGGAACAGGGGCTGGACGTCGAATATCTGATGCTGCGCGGCATCTTCATGCCGGGCGGTGCGACCGACGATCAGGTGAAGTACTACGTGGAGCTGCTGCGCAAGGTGCAGCAGACTCCGGACTGGAAGGACCTGATGGAGCGCGGCGCGTTCAACACCACCTCGCTCGAGGGCAAGGAATACGCCGACTGGGTGGCGCGCGAGGAGGCGCGGCACGTCGAACTCATGAAGGCTGCCGGGTTCATCGCCGGCCGCTAGGGCGGAGAGCACGACGGCAGGCGGGGGCGCGGCCCCCGCTTTTCACATCCGGAGGGAGGGGTGTCCGAAGAAAGGGACAGGAGCGCCGCGTTTCGCATGAAGAGCGCGGAAGTTGCGGTGGCGGCGCTCTTCATCGCGTTTGGCGCGGTGGTCATCGCCGACAGCGTGCGCCTGGGATTCCGCTGGGTCGAGGACGGGCCGCAGCCGGGCTACTTTCCCTTCTACGTCGGCCTCATCATCTGCGTCGCCGGACTGGTCAACCTGGTGCGCGGACTGGTCCTTCCTGCGGCGAAAAACGGCGCTTTCGTCGAGGTCGGGCAGCTCAAGCTCGTACTGTCGGTGCTGGTGCCGACCGCGGTGTACGCGGCGCTGATCGGGTGGATCGGAATCTACGTCGCCTCCATCGTTTTCATCGCTTACTTCATGCGCCGGCTCGGCCGGTACGCCTGGTGGAAGACGGCGGCCGTGTCGGTCGGCAACAGCGTGGTCTTCTTCGTCATCTTCGAGGTCTGGTTCAAGATCCCGCTGCCCAAGGGTCCGGTCGAGGCGTTCCTGCGGATTCACTGACGCGATGGAAGAGATCCAGTCCCTGCTGCACGGGTTCGCGGTCGCGCTGTCGTTCAAGAACGTCGCGCTGATGTTCACCGGCATCGTGCTCGGGGTCATCATCGGCGTGCTGCCTGGCCTCGGCGGCGCGAACGGCGTCGCGATCCTGCTCCCGCTCACCTACTCCATGGCGCAGACGCCGGGCGGCGCGACCTCCGCGATCATCCTGCTGTCGTGCATCTACTGGGGCGCGCTCTTCGGCGGCGCGATCACCAGCGTGCTCTTCAACATTCCGGGCGAGCCCTGGTCGGTGGCGACCACGTTCGACGGCTATCCGCTCGCGCAGCAGGGACGGGCGGGGGAGGCACTCACCGCCGCGTTCACGTCGTCGTTCGTCGGCGCACTGGTCGCGGTGATCGTGATCACGTTCCTGTCGCCGATCGTGGCCAGTTTCGCGCTCGAGTTCGGGCCGCCGGAGTTCTTCGCGGTCTATCTGCTCACCTTCTGCGCCTTCATCGGCATGTCCAAGGAACCGCCGTTCAAGACGCTGGCGGCGATGATGACGGGGTTCGCGCTCGCGGCGGTGGGCACCGACCCGGTGACCGGCACGCTGCGGCTCACCTTCGGCAGCGTGCATCTGCTGAAAGGCTTCGACTTCCTCACCGCGGTGATCGGGCTGTTCGGCATCGGCGAGATCCTGCTCACGCTGGAGGAAGGCCTCGCGTTCAAGGGTGCCCGGGCGAAGATCAACCTCAACGTGGTGCTGGAGACCTGGCGCGAGCTGCCGAAGTACTGGGCGACCTCGCTGCGCTCCTCCGCGGTCGGCTGCTTCATGGGGATCGTGCCCGGCGGCGCCACGCCCGCCTCGTTCATGAGCTACGGTGTGGCGCGCCGCTTCTCGCCCCGAGGTGCGAAGTTCGGCACCGGACAGGTAGAGGGCGTGGTTGCGCCGGAGACCGCCGCGCACGCGGCCGGTACCTCGGCGCTGCTGCCGATGATCACGCTCGGCGTGCCGGGCTCGCCGACGGCGGCGGTACTGCTCGGCGGGCTGCTCATCTGGGGCCTGCAGCCCGGGCCGCTCCTGTTCGTCGAGCAGAAGGAGTTCGTCTGGGGACTGATCGCCAGCATGTACCTCGGCAACGTCGCCGGGCTCATCGTCGTCCTTACCTGCGTGCCACTCTTTGCCGCGATCCTCAGGATCCCGTTCTCGGTGATCGCGCCGATCATCATGGTGATCTGCGCGATCGGCGCCTACACGGTGGCGAACTCGGTGTTCGACGTCTGGATGATGGTGGTGTTCGGCGTGCTCGGCTACGCGTTCAAGAAACTGCAGTATCCGCTTGCGCCGCTGGTGCTTGCGATCGTGCTCGGTGACCGCGCGGAGTCCTCGTTTCGGCAGGCGATGCTGGTGTCGCAGGGCGACCTCTCCATCTTTTTCTCCAACGCGCTCGTCGGCGGCATGACCGGCCTGGCGCTGCTGCTGCTGTTCTGGCCGCTGATCAGCGCCGGCCTCGCCAAGCTGCGCGGCAAGTAGCCGGCAGAGGGGGCAGACCCGGGTCTGACCCCGTTTTCTTCGTTTTAGGGGCGCCCGAGCTTTTGGGTCAGGCGCGAGAGCGTTTCGGGCGTGAGGTTGAGGTAGGCCGCGAGTTCCTTTTTCGGAATGCGTCCGACGAGCTCGGGATGCTTGCGGTGGAAGCGCGCGAGCCTGCCGGGGGCATCGAGCAAGTGCAGGGTGATCGTGTGCGCCATCACCTCCGACATCAGCTTCATCACCTCGAACTCGAACCGCGCCTTGACGTCGGCATGGCGGTCGAGGAAGTCCACCCATTGCGGCATCGGCAGCTCGGCGACGCGCACCCTCGTCACCGCCATGATCGAGTAGGGAATCGGCGTGCGCAGCCGCCAGGCGGCGTAGGAAGTGTCCATCTCGCGCTCGGCGGCAAAGCGCAGGATCATCTCGTGGCCCTCCGGGTTGGAGACGACCCGCTTCACCATTCCTTCGAGGATGAAGAACTGCTCCATCTCCTCGTCGCCCTGGCGCACCAGCGGCTCGCCCTTGCGGTATTCGCCGATCGCGAGCAGCGGCTCGAGCGCCGCCCACTGCTCCGGGCGCAGGTCGCGCAGCAGGTAGTTCTCGCGCAACTGCAGCCGCAGGCTGTTGCGCTGGGGATGGCTGGCGAGCGCGGTCATGGGAACCCTTGATTACACTTGAAAATTGACCGCAGTCAAGGCCGCGGCGGGGACTGGATTCTTACCATTACGCTCCCTCAGAGGAGACAAGCGATGGGCACTGCCGAACCGCAAGCGCTCGCCGAAGCACAGGCGCAACTCACCGACGGCTTTCACCTGGTGGTGGATGCGCTCAAGCTGAACGGCATTGACACGATTTTCGGACTTCCGGGCATTCCGATCACGGACCTCTGCCGCCTGGCGCAGGCAAGGGGCATGCGCGTGATCTCGTTCCGCCACGAGCAGAACGCCGGCTACGCGGCGGCCATCGCCGGGTTTCTGACGCAGAAGCCCGGGATCTGCCTGACGGTGTCGGCGCCGGGATTCCTGAACGGCCTGACGGCGCTCGCGCACGCAACCACGAACTGCTTCCCGATGATCCTGATCAGCGGTTCGAGCGAACGCGAGATCGTGGACCTGCAGCAGGGCGATTACGAGGAGATGGACCAGCTCGCAGTGGCACGGCCGCACTGCAAGGCGGCCTACCGCGTGCTGCACGCCGAGGACATCGGCGTCGGGGTCGCGCGCGCGATCCGCGCCGCCGTCTCCGGACGGCCGGGCGGCGTGTACCTCGACCTACCGGGCAAGCTCCTCGCCCAGACGATGGACGCCGAGGCCGGCCAGCGGTCGCTCATCAAGGTGGTGGACCCCGCGCCGCGACAGATCCCCGCGCCCGATGCCGTGCAACGCGCCCTCGACCTGCTCCGGGGCGCGAAAAAGCCGCTCATCATCCTTGGCAAGGGCGCGGCCTACGCGCAGGCCGACGCCGATATCCGCGCGCTCGTCGAGCGTACCGGCATTCCGTACCTGCCGATGTCCATGGCCAAAGGGCTGCTGCCGGATACGCACGAGCAGTCGGCGGCGGCGGCACGCTCGTTCGTGCTGCCGGAGGCCGACGTGGTGATGCTCATCGGTGCGCGCCTGAACTGGCTGCTCGCGCACGGCAAGGGCAGGACGTGGGGCGCGAAGGCCGCCAAGGAATGGGGCCGCCAGAAGTTCATCCAGATTGACATCTCGCCGCAGGAGGCCGACAGCAACGTGCGCATTGACGCGCCGGTGGTGGGCGACATCGGCTCGTGCGTGCAGGCACTGCTCGCGGGAATCGGCCCGGGCTGGCCGAAGCCGCCCGCCGAGTGGCTCGGCGCGATCGCCGAGAGAAAGAGCAAGAACGTGGCGAAGATGGCCGAGATGCTGGCGCAGAATCCGGTGCCGATGAACTTCCACAGCGCGCTCGCGGTGGTGCGCGATATCGTCCGGGCCAATCCGGACGCCTACCTCGTGAACGAAGGGGCGAACGCGCTCGACTTCACCCGCAGCATCGTGGACATGTACAAGCCGAGAAAGCGCCTGGACGTCGGCACCTGGGGCGTGATGGGCATCGGCATGGGCTATTCGATCGCCGCCGCCGCGCTCACCGGCCAGCAGGTGATCGCGATCGAGGGGGACAGCGCGTTCGGCTTCTCCGGCATGGAGATCGAGACGATCTGCCGCTACAACCTGCCGGTGTGCGTCGTGGTGCTCAACAACAACGGCGTGTACCGCGGCACCGACGTCAATCCGGCCGGCGGGCCGGATCCGGCGCCGACGGTTTTCGTCAAGGGCGCGCGCTACGACCGGCTGATCGAGGCGTTCGGAGGCGTCGGCGTGAACGCCACCACGCCGGCGGAACTGCGCGCCGCGATGGAGCAGGCGCTCGCCTCGCGCCGGCCGACGCTCATCAATGCCGTCATTGACGAGGCGGCGGGTACCGAGAGCGGACGCATCACGAATCTCAACCCGAAGAGCGCGAAGAAGTAGTCGCCGGAGGCCGACATGGAAGCATTGAAGGGAGTTCGCATCCTCGACATGACGCACGTGCAAGCGGGACCCACCTGCTCGCAGCTGCTTGCCTGGATGGGCGCCGACGTGATCAAGGTGGAGCCGCCCACGGGCGACATCACGCGCGGGCAGTTGCGCGACGTGCCGAACGCCGACAGCCTGTACTTCACGATGCTCAACTGCAACAAGCGCTCGATCACTGTGAACCTGAAGACGCCCGAGGGCAAACAGGTGGTGACCGACCTCATCCGCAAGTGCGACATCCTGATGGAAAACTTCGGTCCCGGGGTGCTCGACCGGCTCGGGTTCTCGTGGGAAAGGGTGCACGAGATCAACCCGAAGATCGTGATGGGCTCGATCAAGGGGTTCGGCTCGACCGGCCCTTACGCTGACTTCAAGGCCTACGAGAACGTCGCGCAGGCGATGGGCGGAGCGATGAGCACCACCGGGGTGCCCGACGGTCCGCCCTACGTCACCGGGGCGCAGATCGGGGACTCCGGTACCGGCCTGCATCTGGCGATCGGGCTGCTCGCGGCGCTGCGCCAGGCCGACCGCACCGGCCAAGGCCAGTACGTCGAGGTCGCGATGATGGACGGCGTCATGAATCTGTGTCGGGTCAAGTTCCGCGATCACCAGCGGCTCGAGCGCGGCCCGCTGCCGGAGTACTCGGTGCCAACCTACAAGGGCATGGGCGAGGTGCCGCGCGCCGGCAATGACTCCGGCGGCGGCCAGCTCGGCAACGCGGTGCACTGCAAGCCGCACGGGGCGAACGACTGGCTCTACATCGTCGTGCAGGAGGCGGTGTGGGAGGCGCTGGCGAAGCGCATCGGCCCCGAGGTCGGGATGCCGGACATGGCGACCGACCCGCGCCTTGCCACGATCGGCGAGCGGCGCAAGAACCAGAGCCTCATGTGGACGCTGATCAACAAGTTCGCCGAAAACTACACCAAGCGCGAGCTGATGAAGATCCTGAACGACCTCGACGTGCCGTGCGGTCCGATCATGAGCACCGGCGACCTGGCGAAGGATGAGCACGTGCGCGGCCGGAACATGTGGGTGGAGCTCGACCATCCGCAGCGCGGCAAGTGGTTCAACGTCGGCATGCCGATCAAGCTGTCGGCCTCCCCGGCGAGAATCCGCCGCTCGCCGCTGCTGGGCGAGCACACCGACGAGATCCTGCGCGAGGTGCTCGGCTACGACGAGGCGCGGATCAGCGCGCTCAAGCAGGCGGGCGCGTTCTCCAACCCGCCGAAGAAGGCGGCCTAAGGGGAGAGCGCCATGCGAATCGCCATCATCGGCCAGCAGGATTTTGGCTGCGGCTCACGTTGGCCTACGGCAAACATGACCCTGCGCCGAAATCCCGCTGGAAGGAGTCTGTCGTGAGAATTGCGATCATCGGCCAGCAGGATTTTGGCTGCGGCTCACGTTGGCCTGCGGCAAACATGACCCTGCGCCGAAATCCTGCCGGAAGGAGTCTGTCGTGAGAATTGCGATCATCGGCCAGCAGGATTTTGGCAAAGCGGTGCTGGAAGCGTTCCTCGCGCGCGGCGACGAGGTGGCCGGCGTCTTCTGCGCGCCGGAGAAGCCCGGGGCGAAAGCCGACGCGCTCAAGGCGGCGGCGCAGGAAAAGGGGATCGCCCTGTACCAGTTCCCGAGCCTGAAGTCGCAGGAAGCGAAAGATGCGCTGCGCAAGCTCGGCGCCGATCTGGGCGTGATGGCCTACGTGCTGCAGTTCGCGCCGCAGGATTTCGTCAACATCCCGAAGCACGGCACCATCCAGTACCACCCGTCGCTCTTGCCGCGCTACCGGGGGCCAAGCTCGATCAACTGGCCAATCGTGCGCGGCGACACCAAGACCGGGCTGACGATCTTCCGCCCGACCGACGGCCTGGACGAAGGCCCGGTGATCCTGCAGAAGGAGACGCACATCGGCCCGGACGACACGCTCGGGCAGGTGTACTTCGACCGGCTGTTTCCGATGGGGGTCGCGGCGATGCTCGAGGCGGCCGACCTCGTCGTCGCCGGCCGGCACCGGGAGATCGCGCAGGACGAATCGCAGGCGTCCTACGAGGGCTGGTTCCGCGAGGCCGAGGCGCGGATCAACTGGGCGAACCACGCCGACTTCGTCTACAACCTGATCCGCGGCGCCAATCCGGCCCCCGGTGCCTGGACGACCCTCGGCGGGGTCAAGCTTCAGATCTTCGACTGCCGCAAGCATCCGGTACGGACTTTTGGCGCGGTGAAGGGCCGGATCGGCGAGGTGGTCGAGTGCACCGCCACGAGCTTCCAGGTCACCGCGCAGGGCGGCCGCATCGAGGTGCTCCGCGCGAAGCTCGGCGACGGAAAGAAGGTCCCCGCGTCCGAACTGCTGGCCTCCGGCGCGATCAAGGCCGGGCAGATCCTCGGCACCTGAAGAACACCGCCCGGGTACGGGGGCTCCCGGCCCGCCCCCCGCCGGGGGCGGGCCAAATATTTGACGTATCTGATATCTAACTGCAAGAATCCGGTTCAGGAATCTGTTTCCTCAGGGGGAAGCGCGACCGTCGGAGTGCAGCTTGCCAGCGGCGGGTCCGGCGTAGAATTTTTTTGCCGGATGCGCCGCCGACGCGAAGCGATCCGGGATACTGGGTGCACCGACCAACGACGCGCGCATGAACTACAGCCAGGTTCTCGAGATCGCGAGCTGCACCGATCCGGGCATGGTCCGCTCGCACAACGAGGACTCGATCGCCTCCGACCCGGCGCACGGCCTCGTGGTGCTCGCCGACGGCATGGGCGGCTACAACGCCGGCGAGGTCGCGAGCGGCATGGCGACCACGGTCATCACCACCGAGCTTGCCCAGCAGCTCGCGAAAACGCAGCCCTTCGAGATAGACCGCGAGTCGAACACGCCGATCGCCGCGCGGATGATCCGCGAGCAGGTGATCAAGGCGAACGCCACAATCTACCAGGCGGCGCAGAGCCAGCCGCAGTACGCCGGCATGGGCACGACGCTCGTCGTGTGCCTGTTCTACGACAACAAGGTCCTGGTCGCACACCTGGGCGATTCGCGCCTGTACCGCCTGCGCGACGGAAAATTTGAGCAGGTGACGCGCGACCACTCGCTGCTGCAGGAGCAGATCGACAGCGGCATCATCACCGCAGAGCAGGCGAAGCACGCGCAGCACAAGAATCTCGTCACCCGGGCGCTCGGCATCGATCCGGTGGTCGAGCCCGAGATCCGCGAGTACGAAGTACGCCCGGGCGACCTCTATCTGCTGTGCTCCGACGGCCTGTGCGACATGGTCGAGGACGAGGATATCGCCATGACGCTGAAGACGCTCGGCGGCAACCTCAAGCTCGCCGCGCAGCAGCTCGTGCAGATGGCCAACGACAACGGCGGCAAGGACAACGTATCGGTTATACTGGTCCGCGTGCTGAGGGAGTTTCCCGCACCGCGCGGCGTGATGGGCAAGGTTCTCGGGTGGCTAAGGTAGACCCCAGGGGTTCGCTATGGCGAAACTGATACTCAGCATGGATGGCCTCGTGCTCAAGGAGATCCCCATCACCAAGGAGCGCACGACCATCGGACGCAAGCCCCACAACGACATCCAGATAGACAATCTGGCGGTGAGCGGCGAGCACGCGGTGATCGTGACGATCATGAACGACTCGTTCCTCGAGGATCTGAACAGCACCAACGGCACGCTGGTCAACGGCCAGCAGATCAAGAAGCACTTCCTGCAGAACAACGACGTCATCGAGCTGGGCAAGTACAAGCTGAAATTCGTGCAGGAGACCGGCGCGCAGGCGGCGCCCGCCGCGGCCGACTTCGAGAAGACGATGGTGCTCAGGCCGGCCGCGATGAAGGCGGCGGCCGAGCAGGCGCGCGCGGTGGGGGCGACCGGCGCGCAGGCGGCGCAGGCCGCGCGCGCGGCCGCTGTTCGCCAGGCGGCGGCGAGCGCCGCGGCAACCGGGATCGCCGACAAGGACAACCGCGCCGCGTCGGCGGTGGCCGCAGCGCCGGCCGCGCCGGCGCGCCCCGCGGGCCAGCCGGTGGGGGTCGTACAGATCCTCACCGGCCCGAACGCCGGCAAGGAGCTGGAGCTCACCAAACCGCTCACGACGCTCGGCAAGCCGGGCGTGCAGGTCGCAGTGCTCACGCGCCGGCCGCAGGGCTACTTCATCACCCACGTCGAGGGCGCGACCCAGCCTACCGTCAACGGTCAGGCGATCGGCGCCGCGCCGCACGCGCTCAAGGATCACGACCTGATCGAGCTGGCCGGCGTGAAGATGGAGTTCTTCCTCAAGACCTGAGCGGTTCGCGCGCCGGGCACGCCCGCCGGTGAAGCGGCACCTCGCCCGGATCCTGCTCGGCGTCGCGATCACCTTGTTGTTCGCCGGGCACGCGGCGCACCTGTACCGCGTCGAGTTCATCGAGCGGGTGAACGCGATCATCTACGACGCGCGCCTGCGGCTGACCATGCCGGGCAAGGGCGATCCGCGCATCGTCATTCTCGACATCGACGAGAAAAGCCTCGCCGAGTTCGGGCGCTGGCCGTGGAGCCGCGACCGCCTGGCGGCGCTGCTCGACACGCTGTTCGACCGGCACGGCGTCGCGCTGGTCGCCTTCGACGTCGTCTGGGCCGAGCGCGACACCAGCTCCGGCCTTGCGGTGCTCGAGGCGCTCGGGCGCGGGGAGCTGCGCGACGCGTCCGGATACGAGCGCTCGCTCAGGCGCTTGCGCGCGCAACTCGACTACGACGGGCGCTTCGCCGCGGCGATGCGCGGCAGGCCGGTGGTCCTTGGCTACTACTTGCTCAGCGAGCAAGGCGCGGGCCGGACGAACGTGTTGCCGGAACCGGTACTGCCGCAGGGGACGTTCGCAGGCAGGCCGATCGGCTTCACCGTCTGGAACGGCTACACCGGAAACCTGCCCGAGTATCTGGCGAGCGCCGCCGGCGCAGGCCACATCAATCCGGTCGTGGACACCGACGGCGTCGTGCGGCGGGTGCCGATGCTCGCCGAGCTGGACGGGGCCTACTACGAGTCGCTCGCGCTCGCCATCGTGCGCACGCTGCTCGCGCTCGAGGATCCGCAACGCCGGGCGCCGCCGGTCGAGCCTGTGTTCGCCGAAGCGGGCGCGGGCTACGCCGGCCTGGAGTGGCTGAAGGTCGGACCGGTGACGATCCCGGTGGACGAGAACGCGGCGGCGCTCGTACCCTACCATGGCGCGCGGCGCAGCTTTCCGTACGTCTCGATCGCCGACGTGCTCGCCGGCCGCATCCTGCCCGGGGTGCTGCGCGGCAAGGTGGTGCTCGTCGGCGCGAGCGCACCCGGACTGCTCGATCTGCGCGCCACGCCGGTCGAGAGCGTCTATCCGGGCGTCGAGATCCACGCCAACCTCGTCGCCGGCATGCTGAGCGGGCGCATGAAGATGAGGCCGGCGTACGCGCTCGGTGCCGAGGTGATCCTCATCGTGCTGGCGGGCGGCGCGCTCGCGCTGCTCGTGCCGGCGCTGTCGGCGTTCGCGGCGAGCGCGACGGCCGCCGGCGGCGCGGCGCTGCTCGGCGCGCTCAACGTGCTCGCATGGCGCGAGGCGGACCTCGCGCTGCCGCTTGCGGCGCTGCTCCTCATGATCGCCCTCATCTACACGATGAACATGGCGTACGGCTACTTCGTCGAATCGCGCACCCGGCGCCGGGTGACCGAGGTGTTCGGCCAGTACGTGCCGCCGGAGGTGGTGGACCGCATCGTCGCCGACCCGGAGCGCTACAGCATGGAGCCGCGCACCGCCGAGCTGACGATCCTGTTCTCGGACGTGCGCGGCTTCACCTCCATCTCCGAGGCGCTCTCGCCCGAGGCGCTGCGCGAGTACATCAACGAGTATCTCACCGACATGAGCGCGATCATCCGCGAACGCCACCGCGGCACGCTCGACAAGTACATCGGCGACGCGATCATGGCGTTCTGGGGCGCCCCGCTCGCCGACCCGGCGCATGCGCGCAACGCCGCGCTCGCGGCGCTCGCCATGCAGCGCCAATGCGCCGTGCTCAACGAGCGCTTTCGGGCGCGCGGCTGGCCGGCGCTGCGAATCGGGGTCGGGATAAACTCCGGGCTGGTGCGCGTGGGCGACATGGGTTCGCGCGTGCGCCGCGCCTATACCGCGATGGGGGACGCGGTCAACGTCGCCTCGCGGCTGGAAGGCCGCACCAAGTACTATGGCGTCGGGATCCTCGTCGGGGAGGCGACTCGCGCCGCTGCTGGCGGTATCCTGTTTCGCGAGATTGACCGCGTGCGCGTCAAGGGAAAGGACGAAGCGTTGACGATCTACGAGCCGCTGGGGGTTGAAGCGGAGGCGAGCGCACCGCTGCTCGCCGAGCGCGATGCCTGGCACGCGGCGCTCGCCGCCTATCGCGCGCGCGCCTGGGGCGAGGCCGAGGCCGCGCTCGGGCGTCTGCTTGCCGCGCATCCCAAGTGCGGTCTGTACCGGCTGTATGCCGGGCGCGTGGCCGCGCTGCGGCGCGAGCCGCCGCCCGATGACTGGGACGCGGTGACGTCCTTCGACGAGAAATAGGCCGCGCCGAATGCGGCTTCGGGTGCTGGGCTGTTCGGGAGGGATCGGTGGGCCGGCGATGCGCACCACCTCGTTTCTCGTGGACGACGACATCCTGCTCGATGCCGGGTCAGGAGTCGGAGACCTGTCGCTGGACGAGCTGGCGCGGGTTGACCATGTCTTCGTCACGCATTCGCATCTCGATCACGTCACCTCGATCCCGTTTCTCGTGGACACGGTGGGCGGCATGCGGGCGAAGCCGATCACCGTGTACGCCACCGCCGCCACGATCGAGATCCTGCGTAAGCACGTGTTCAACTGGTCCATCTGGCCTGACTTCACCGAGATCCCGAGCGCCGCGGCACCGTGGTTGCGCTACGAGCCGATCGAGGTCGGCCGCGCGGTGCGGCTCGGCGCGCGCTCGTTCACCGCGTTGCCGGCGGCGCACACCGTTCCGGCGGTCGGCTATCACCTGGACAGCGGCGCGGCGAGCCTGGTCTTCACCGGCGACACCGGTCCGAACGACGCGCTGTGGCCGATCGTCAACCGGATCGCGAACCTGAAGATCCTCATCATCGAGACCGCCTTCTCGAACAAGGAGCGCCTGCTCGCGGAGGTTTCGCGGCATCTGTGCCCGTCCATGCTCGCGGCCGAGCTGGCGAAGCTGGAACGGCGCGCCGAGATATGGATCACGCACCTCAAACCGGGCGAATCGGACCTGATCATGCGCGAGGTCGCCGCCAGCGTCGCGAGCCTATCGCCGCGCATCCTGAGCAATGGGCAGGTTTTCGAGTTCTGAGGCGAAAATCTTTGAAAATCATGGGGGTTGCAGTTGAAACTTGACCGTCCCGGGTCTACGATAGCCCGCTTGAGACTCACCCCCCGGTTGGGAGGTATGGCATGAGCGCAGTCCTTAGCCCGCAGGCCGCGACCAGCGGCGCCGACGTCAACGTCCGGCTCGCCTTCCAGAAGCAGCTGCAGCGCGTCACCAACAAGATCCATGCGACGGCAAACATCGACGAGATCATGCTCGAGGTGAGCGCGGACATCTGCCAGCTCTTCAACGCCGACCGCCTCACCATCTATTCGGTCGGGGAGGACAAGCAGTCCATCGTGTCGAAGGTCAAGACCGGCCTCAATTCGTTCAAGGACCTGAAGCTGCCGATCGCCGAGCACTCGATCGCCGGCTACGTCGCGCTGTCGCGCAAGATGATCAACATCAAGGACGTGTACGACGATGCCGAGCTGAAGGCGATCAACCCCAACCTCCGGTTCTTGCAGGAAGTGGACAAGCGTACCGGCTACCGCACCAAGCAGATGCTGGTGGCGCCGATCGTCGAGCAGGGTTCGGCCGAGCTGATCGGCGTGATCCAGATCATCAACAACAAGGCGGGCACGCCCTTCGGCCCGCTCGCCGAGGAAGGGGTGGCGGAGCTGGCGCAGACGCTGGCGATCGCGTTCAAGCAGCGCCAGAAGCCGCAGCTGGTCAAGACCAAGTACGACCACCTGATCGCCGATGCGGTGCTCTCGGCGGGCGAGTTCGAGCTGGCCTCGCGTCAGGCGCGCAAGAAGGCGATCGACATCGAGACCGTGCTCACCGAAGAGTTTCAGGTCAAGCTCCCGGCGATCGGCGCGGCGCTGTCCAAGTTCTTCGGCGTGCCCTACGAGCCGTTCAAGCCCGACCGGGTGAAGCCCGCCGACCTCCTCAAGAACCTCAAGCGCGAATACGTCGAGGCGAACCAGTGGTTGCCGATCGACGACACCAAAGAGGGGATCGTGGTGCTGTGCCTGGACCCGGAGCGCATCCGCAACTCGCGCATCGCCGCCAACGTCTTCCCGAAATCCAAGCTGATCTACAAGGTCACGACGCAGAAGGAGTTCAAGGAGACCGTCAACCAGTTCTACGGCCAGGAGACGATCGACACCGGCGACATCGGCGACATGCTCTCGGCGCTGGGCGAAGAAGAGGGCGCCGAAGGCGAGGGTTCGTCGGCCGACGAGGCCTCGGCGGCGCAGGACAACGAGCTGGTGAAGCTTGTCAACAAGATCATCATCGACGCCTACAACATGGGCGTGTCCGACATCCACATCGAGCCCTATCCGGGCAAGGCGAAGACCGAGATCCGCTTTCGCCGCGACGGGTCGCTGCAGCCCTACATCGAGGTGCCGGCGAGCTACCGGGCGGCGCTGGTCGCGCGCATCAAGATCATGTGCGACCTCGACATCTCGGAGAAAAGGAAACCCCAGGACGGCAAGATCAAGTTCAAGAAGTTCGGGCCCCTGGACATCGAGTTGCGCGTCGCCACCATTCCGACCGCCGGCGGCGTCGAGGACGTGGTGATGCGGATTCTGGCCGCCGGCGAGCCGATCCCGCTGGAGAAGATGGGCTTCACCGAAAGGAACCTCAAGGAGCTGATTGACGCGATCAGCAAGCCGTACGGCTTGTTCTTCGTCTGCGGGCCGACCGGCTCGGGCAAGACGACCACCCTGCACTCGATCCTCAAATACCTCAACACGCCCGACATGAAGATCTGGACTGCCGAGGATCCGGTCGAGATCACGCAGAAGGGGCTGCGCCAGGTGCAGGTGAACAAAAAGGCAGGCCTTGACTTCGCCGCGGTGATGAAGGCGTTCCTGCGCGCCGACCCGGACGTGATCATGGTGGGCGAGATGCGCGACAAGGAAACGACCGGCATCGGCATCGAGGCCTCGCTCACCGGGCACCTGGTGTTCGCCACGCTGCACACCAACTCGGCGCCGGAGTCCATCATCCGGCTGCTCGACATGGGCATGGACCCGTTCAACTTCTCGGATGCGCTGCTCGGCATCCTCGCGCAGCGCCTGGCCAAGCGCCTGTGCTCGTGCAAGCAGGAGTACACGCCGGATGCCGCCGAGATCAAGGCGTTCCTCACCGAGTACTGCCAGGAGCTGATGAACACCGTGGCGTTCAAGAAGGACCCGGCCGCGGCGATGGCCGCGATCTACCGCGAATGGGTCACCAAGTACGGCAAGAACGGGCAGCTCACGTTCTACAAACCGGTCGGCTGCGAAAAATGCGGCGGCAGCGGGTTCAAGGGCCGCTGCGGCCTGCACGAGCTGCTGATCGCGACCGAGCCGATCAAGAAGCTGATCGCCGAGCGCGCCCGCGTCGCCGAGATCCTTGCGGTGGCGCTGGAGGAGGGTATGCGCACGCTCAAGCAGGACGGCATGGAAAAGTGCCTGATGGGCGTCACGCACATCAAGGAAGTTCGCGCCGTCTGCATCAAGTGACCGCGGCGCGGGCGCGCCGATGAGCCGGGCGCAGGTCGAAAGCGCGACGCCGGGCAGCGCGGCTGCCGCGACCGACGATCTGGTCGCGCGCCTGGAGAGCCTCAACGCGATCGGCGCTTCTCTGTCGGCCGAGCGCGACATCACGCGGCTGCTGGAATCCATCCTCACCGCGGCGAAGAGCATCACCCGCGCCGACGGCGGGACGCTCTACCGCGTGACCGAGGAGGGGACGCTGCGCTTCGAGATCGTGCGCACCACTTCGCTCGGGTTCCATCTGGGAGGGACCTCCGGCAGCCCGGTGCCGTTCTACCCGATCCATCTCATCGGCAAGGACGGCAAGCCCAACCACAGCATGGTGGCGGCGTATGCCGCGCTGACCGGACAGACGGTGAACATCCCCGACGCCTATACCGCCGAGGGTTTCGACTTCACCGGGACGCGCAACTTCGACAAGAAGACGGGCTACCGGTCGAAGTCGTTCCTCACCGTGCCGATGAAGAACCACGAGAACGAGATCATCGGCGTGCTGCAACTCATCAACGCGACCGATCCGGTGAGCGGCGAGATCGTGCCGTTTTCCGCCTCCGACCAGCGCCTCGCCGAATCGCTCGCCTCGCAGGCGGCGATCGCGCTCACCAACCGCATGCTCATCAACCAGCTCGAGGCGCTGTTCGAGTCGTTCATCAGCCTGATCAACCTGGCGATAGACGAGAAGTCGCCGTACACCGGCGGGCACTGCCAGCGCGTGCCGGTCCTTACGATGTTGCTCGCGGAGGCGGTGAACGAGACGCGCGAAGGGCCGCTCGCCAGCTTCGGCATGAGCGACAAGGACCGCTACGAACTCAAGATCGCGGGGCTGCTCCACGACTGCGGCAAGGTGACCACGCCGGTGCACGTCGTGGACAAGGCGACCAAGCTGCAGACGCTGTTCGACCGCATCCACCTGATTGACACCCGGTTCGAGGTGCTCAAGCGCGATGCCGAGATCGCGCTGCTGAAGGAAAAGGCGCAGCTCGCGGCGCGCGGCGCGCCGCGCGGCGAGCTGGACGCGGCCGATGCGCGCTACCGCGAGCACATCCGGCGGCTGGAGGACGACCGCGCATTCCTGCACGCCTGCAACATCGGCGGCGAGGCGATGCGCGACGAGGACGTCGAGCGCGTGCGCGCGATCGCGCGCTACCGCTGGACCGACGTGTCGGGGCACGAGGCGAACTTCCTCACCGAGGACGAGCTGAAGAACCTCACCATCCGCCGCGGCACGCTCACGCCCGAGGAGCGCCAGATCATCAATCACCACATCGTCGCCACGATCAAGATGCTCGAGGCGCTGCCCTGGCCGAAGCACCTCAAGAACGTGCCGGAGTACGCCGGCGGCCACCACGAGCGCATGGATGGCAAGGGCTATCCCCGGGGCCTCACCCGCGAGCAGATGTCGGTGCAGGCGCGCATCATGGGCATCGCCGACATCTTCGAGGCGCTCACGGCCAAGGATCGTCCCTACAAGAAGGGCAAGACGCTGTCGGAGTCCCTCGCGATCCTCGGCCGCTTCTGCCTCGACGGTCACATTGACCCGGATCTCTTCGACATCTTCGTGCGCAAGAAGGTGTACCTGCGCTACGCCGAGATGTTCCTCGACAAGGACCAGATCGACGAGGTGGATGAATCGAAGATTCCGGGCTACAAGCCCTGAGGCGGGTCGTGGCGGCGGAGCCGGCGCATGCCTGGCAGCGGGCGCTTGCCGACTACCGCGCCGGGCGGCTGGAGGAGGCCGCGCGCGGCTGCCGGCGGCTGCTCGAGACGCAGCCCGCGCACGCGGACGCGCTGCACCTGCTCGGCGCCATCGCGCACGCACGCGGCGCGGCCGACGAGGCGGTCGGCCTGATCGAGCAAGCGGCGCGGCTCGCGCCGGATCGAGCCGAGTTCCTGAACACGCTCGGTGTCGCGTACCTCGCGCAAGGGCGAGCCGCGGAGGCGGAAGACTGTCTGCGCGGGGCGCTCGCGCTCGATGCGCGATCGGCGGACGCGCACAACAATCTCGGCATCGCGCTGCGCGAGCTCGGGCGCCGCGCCGAAGCCGAGGCGAGCCTGCGCCAGGCGATCGCGCTGCGCGCGAACTTCGCCGAGGCGCACAACAACCTCGGCAACCTGCTGCGCGAGACCGGGCGTGCGAAGGAAGCGGAGGCGAGCTATCGGCGGGCGCTTCGGCTGCGGCCCGCTTATGCCGAGGCGCATGCGGGGCTTGGCGCCACGCTGCGCGAGCTGGGCCACCTCGACGAGGCCGCGCGTTGCGCCGAGCGCGCCATCGCGCTCAGGCCGCACTATGCCGAGGCACACAACGATCTTGGCGCCGCGCTTTTCGGTCTTGGACGTCTGGCGCAGGCCGAGCACGCCTACCGGGCCGCGCTCGATCTCGACCCGGACCTTGCGATCGCGCGCGCGAACCTCGCCTATCTGCTCAACTGCGTGCCCGGGCGCGCGCCCGAGGAGGTGTTCGCGGCGCACCGCGAGGCGGCGGGCACCCTCGGCGCGGCGCCGGACCCGCGTCCGCACGCGAACGACCCGGACCCGGACCGGCGGCTGCGCGTCGGTTACGTGTCGGCCGACCTGCGGCGTCACTCGGTCGCCTTCTTCTTCGAACCGCTGCTCGAAAATCATGATCGTCGTGCGGTCGAGCCGTTCTGCTACGCCGCCTCGGCGCGCGCCGACGAGATCACCGCGCGCCTGCAACAACACTGCGCGCACTGGTGCGAGGCGTACACGCTCGATGATGCGCGGCTCGCCGAGCGCATCCGGGCCGACCGCATCGACATTCTCGTGGACCTGAGCGGATTGAGCGCCGGCAACCGTCTCGCGGCGCTCGCGCGCAAGCCTGCGCCGGTGCAGGTGACGTGGCTGGGGTATCCGAACACGACGGGGCTGGAGGCGATGGACTGGCGGCTGACCGATGCGCTGGCCGATCCGCCGGGGCGCACCGAGCGTTTTCATGTGGAGAAGCTGCTGCGGCTGCCGCGCGGGTTTTTGTGCTACCGGCCGCCCGAGGAGGCGCCGGAGGTGGGCGAGCTGCCGCTTTTGCGCACCGGGCGGCTGACCTTTGGCTGCTTCAATCATCTTCCCAAGCTC
>JBFMFX010000031.1:0-14150 GCA_040752005.1 Pseudomonadota bacterium
GGTACACCGGCTCGATCAGCCCGCACAGCTCGCGCCAAGGTATCACGCGGTCCATCTCGGCCAGAAACTGCGCCCGTCGCGTCGTCTTCGTGAACTTCTGAAATCCCGCCCCGCCCAGCGTCATCTGGTTGTTCTTCATCTTCGTCCCCTGTTCTTGTTTGTTCGGAAGCCCGCCGCTTCCCTTCAGACAAGTAAACAGAGGACTAATTCAGAGATTCCCTAGCCGGCTCGGTTTCCTCCGGCGGCCCGGCCGCGGCGGCGAGGTCTTCCTGCCTGACCTTTTCGACGTTGAATCTTGCGGCGCGCTCGCGCATGGTCTTCAGCACCTCCTCCAGGGGCGGCGGCTCGCCCTGGATCCAGCGCAGGGGATTGATCCGCGCGACGACGAACGAGCGCAGGTAGGGGCTGGTCAAGCCGCGCGCCTTGAGCTTCGCCACGACCTCGGAAACGCGCTCGTCGAGCTCCAGCAGCAATTCGGCGTGCCGCTCGCGGACCTTGAACGCCTTCGCCAGAGGCTCGTCCAAGAAGACCTCCAGCCGGCGCACCACCGGGTGGTAGGCGCCGCCGGAGAATCGCGGCCGCGCTTCGTAAGCAAGGCCGAGGGTGACGAGCGAGGGCTCCTCCAGATAGAAGGCGAATGCGGACTCGGAACGGGAGCCATCTTCCTGCAGCAGGCCGCGGTAGATCCGCAGCACCTCGGTGGCGCGCTCGCGCAGCGTGTGCGCCTTTTCGGTGTTCAGAGCGAGGATCTGCCAGGCGACCTCTCGCCGCGGCACCACCAGCGCCGTGATCGCACGCGCGCCGAGCCGCTGCATCGCCACCAGGCGATGCCCGCCGTTCGGCGTCCAGAATCCTTCCTCGGGCGCGGTGATCGCGATGATCGGGTCGAGAAACAGCCCGGTCTTGTGGATCACGTCGGCCAGCCGCCGCTGGTGCATCTCGGAGACGTCGCGCTGAAACGGCGTCGGCGCCACCTTCTCCAGCGGCAGCATGGCAAGGAGCAGCGGGTGTCTGCCGAGCGGGTCGTAGTAGGCGCCGAGCACGACGCCGCCTTCCTTCTCCACCCGCTCGCGCACCGCGCGCACATCCGCCGAGAGCTCCTCGACGCGGCACTCGGCCGGCGTAAGCCCACGCGAGCCGGCCGGCGCCTTGCGCACCCGGCGCTTCGGCGCCGCGCGCCTTGCGGTCGGAGCAGTCTTCGCCTTTGCCATGCGCCGCCGAGTGTACCAAGGCACACCCGGCGCATCATCTTGAACCGAAAGAAAAAGTTCCGCTTTCGGCGCGGCCGGTGTAGAATCGCGTCTTGTAATCTTTCGGGGCGCATCCCGGCAGCATCACCCGCCAGCGCCAGCTCCACAGGTCCGGGCGCCGCTCGCGCTCCGTACCCGAACTCTCACAACGTGAAAAGGCAATGAGCATCCCCATCATCGGACAGACCCGTTTCTCGGTAGGGAAATACGAGGTGATCGCGAAACCCATGCCGCACTCGGCGCACATGCTGCTTTACTCCGTCTTCCTCGACGGCAAGCGGATCGGGGCGATGGCGAGCTTTCCCTCCGAATCCGACTGCCGTTTCCTGGAAAAGCCCCCGGCCGTGCCGCCGCTCAAGGTGCTGCGGCTGACGAACCGTCCCGGACGTCCGAAGAAAACCACCGCCTGAGCTGGCGGCGGGTCCGGGGCCGTCATGGATTGGCTCTGGATTCCGATCACCGTCTGGGCGGCATTCGCCCAGACGGTCCGCAACGCCGCGCAGAGAAGCCTCACGGCGTCGCTCGGCACCCTGGGGGCGACGCTCGTCCGGTTCCTGTATGGCCTGCCGTTCGCCCTGCTCTGGCTCGCTGCCGTCGCGGCGTGGAGCGGCGAGGCTCTGCCGGAGACGAGCGACGCTTTCTGGGGCTGGGTCGCGCTCGGCGGCCTGAGCCAGATCGCCGCCACGGCGTTGCTGCTCGCGGCGATGCAGGAGCGCAACTTCGCGCTCGGCGTCGCCTATTCCAAGACCGAGATTCTCCAGCTCGCGCTCTTCGCCGTCGTCTTTCTCGGCGATCCGCTCGGGCCCGGCGCGACCTTCGCGGTGCTGGCCGGGACCCTCGGCGTGATGCTGCTTTCACCGGTGGATCGGGAGCGGCCGATTCGTACGCTCCTCGCCGGCTGGATGTCGAAGGCGAGCCTGCTCGGCATCGCCTCGGGCGCCGGCTTCGCGCTCGCCGCGGTCGGCTATCGAGGCGCGGCGCTCGCGCTGCCGGGCGCCGGTTTCCTGATGGCGGCGGCCGCGGCGCTCGCCGCCGCGCAATTTCTGCAGACGCTCGCGCTCGGCGGCTGGCTTGCGCTGCGCGCGCCGGCGGTGATCGGCCGCGCGCTGCGCGAATGGCGCCGGTCGCTGCTCGCGGGATTCATGGGCGCGGCAGCGTCGGCGGGCTGGTTCACCGCGTTCGCGCTGGAGCCCGCGGCGCACGTGCGCACGCTCGGTCTGGTCGAGCTGGTCTTCTCCTACGCGGTTTCGCGCAAGCTCTTTCGCGAGCGACTGACGCGGCTGGAAGTGGCCGGAATGTCGTTGCTCGCGCTTGGCGTGGCCGCGATCGCGCTCGCGCGCTGATCCGCCGCACGCCTGCCGGGGTGAAAATCCCTCGGCGCTTCCCGGCAGCAGGACGGTCCCGGCGGCCACCGGGCGCGACACACGACGTCGGGAAACGGCTCGGGGATGGGCAGGGCCACGCATGCCCATTCATCACAGCAAAACGGCGCTGTCGGCGCCCGGCGCCGGCCCGGCGCCACCGGGTATCATGCGGCCCTTCCGGACGCAGGACCTCGTGCATGCCCCGCATTCAAGCCTCGAGCGCGCTTTCTTCCTTGCGGATCCTCGACCTCACCCGCGTGCGCGCGGGACCGACGTGCGTGCGCCATTTCGCCGACTTCGGCGCCGACGTGATCAAGATCGAGACGACCGGCGACGAAGATCTGGGCGGACCGCGCGACGGCCCGGATTTCCAGAACCTGCATCGCAACAAGCGCTCGATGACGCTCAACCTGAAGCTGCCGCAGGGGCGCGAGATCTTCGCGCGGCTGGTGAAGACCGCCGACGTGGTGGTGGAAAACTACCGGCCGGACGTGAAATACCGGCTCGGCGTGGACTATGAGTCGCTGCGCGCGATGAACAAGCGCGTCATCCTCGCCAGCATCTCGGGTTTCGGGCAGGACGGCCCCTACCG
The DNA here is from genome assembly GCA_040752005.1 of Pseudomonadota bacterium. Lineage (GTDB taxonomy): Bacteria > Pseudomonadota > Gammaproteobacteria > Burkholderiales > SG8-39 > RBG-16-66-20. The sequence continues at coordinate 3,207 of JBFMFX010000031.1, forward strand.
CGACCGGCCCGGCTTCGACCAGATCGCGCAGGGACTCTCGGGCATCATGTCGGTGACCGGTGTGCCGGGCGGCGGGCCGATGCGCGTGGGCTGCGCGGTGGCCGACGTCACCGCCGGGCTGCTCGCCGCGCTCGGCATCCTGACCGCGCTCGTCGAGCGCGAGCGCTCCGGCGAAGGCCAGTGGGTGCAGTCCAATCTGCTGCAGGCGGGGATCCAGCTTCTCGATTTCCAGGCCGCGCGCTACACCATCGCGGGCGAGATTCCGGAGCAGGTCGGCAACGACCATCCGACCAGCATGCCGACCTCGGCGTACCGCACCGCCGACGGCTACATGAACGTCGCCGCCTCCGGCTCCGAGATGTGGCGGCGCGTGTGCGAGGCGATCGGCCGCATGGATCTCTACGACCACCCGGACTACCGCACCGCCGAGGGCCGCGCCAGGAACCGCCGCGGGCTGAACGAGGAGATCAACAAGGCGCTGGCGAAGAAAACCACCGCCGAGTGGGTCGAGATCCTGAATAAGGCGGGCGTCCCCTGCGGCCCGATTTACCGCATGGACGAGGTCTTCGCCGATCCGCAGGTGAAGCATGTCGAGGCCGCCGCGCCGGTGGAGCACCCGAAGCTCGGTCGCCTCAACCTCATCAACAATCCCATCCGGCTTTCGCGCACGCCGGCGCGGCTCGCCACCGCGACGCCGGAGCGCGGCGAGCACACCGACGAGGTGCTCGCCGAGGTCGGCTACAGCGCCGGCGAAATCGCGGCGTTCCGCGCCGCAGGAGTGATCTGATGGCAGAAATCAGGACGCAGCGCGACGGAGCGGTCGCAACCGTCGTGTTCTCCAACCCGCCGCGCATGAACGCGATGACCATGGACATGTGGCTCGCGGTGCCGAAGGTGATCGCCGAGCTGGATGCCGACCCCGAGGTGCGCGTCATCGTCTGCAAGGGCGACGGCGACCGGGCCTTCATATCGGGGGCCGACATCTCGCAGTTCGAGAAGCTGCGCGGCACCGTCGAGGCGCAGGTGGAATACAACCGCGCGGTCGAGGAAGCGTACGTCGCGCCGATGAAGGCGCGAAAGCCGGTGCTCGCCAGCATCCGCGGCATCTGCATGGGCGGCGGCCTCGGGTTTGCCGCCGCCTGCGATCTGCGCATCGCCGCCGACGACGCGGTGTTCCGCATGCCGGCGGCGCGGCTGGGCCTCGGCTACAGTCCGGCCGGCGTGCGCCGCTTCATGAACGTGATCGGCGCGGCGAACACCTGCGACATCTTCTTCACCGCGCGCAAGTTCGACGCGCGCGAGGCGCTGCGCATGGGGTTCCTGTCCCGGGTGGTGCCGGCCGCGGAGCTGGAGAGCGCGACGGCGGAGGTCTGCGCGATGATCGCCGAGAACGCCCCGCTCACCGTCGCCGCCGCGAAGTTCGCCGTGCAGCAAGCGCTCAAGGACCCGGCCGACCGGGACATGGCGACCGCGATGCGCATGGTCGAGGCGTGCTTCGCGAGCGAGGACCACAAGGAAGGGCGCCGCGCCTTCATGGAAAAGCGCAAGCCCGTCTTTCACGGGAGGTAGCATGGGCAGGATCGCAATCGTCACCGGCGCGGGCAGCGGCATCGGCAGGGCCGCGGCGCTTGCGCTGCTCGCCGACGGCTGGTCGGTGGCGCTCGCCGGCAGGCGCAGGGAAATGCTGGAGGCCGTGGCGCGCGAGTCCGGGGCGGGCGAGCGCGCCCTTTGCGTGCCGACCGACGTCGCGAAAGCGGATTCGGTGAAGGCGCTGTTTGCCGCGGTGAAGGCGAAATGGGGCCGTGTGGACCTGCTCTTCAACAACGCAGGCGTCAACGCCCCCGGCATGTCGCTGGAGGAGATCCCTCTCGACAAGTGGCAGTACGTCGTGGACGTGAACCTCACCGGCATGTTCCTGTGCATGCAGGAGGCGTTCCGCGCGATGAAGGAGCAGAACCCGCGCGGCGGCCGGATCATCAACAACGGCTCGATCTCGGCGCACGCGCCGCGGCCGGGCTCGGCTCCGTACACCGCCACCAAGCACGCGGTCACCGGCCTGACGAAAAGCGGCGCGCTCGACGGGCGCAAATACGACATCGCGGTGGGCCAGATTGACATCGGCAATGCGCGCACCGAGATGGCCGAGCGCATGGCGAAGGGCGTGCCGCAGGCCGACGGCTCGATCCGGCCTGAGCCGCTGATGGACGTCGCGCACGTCGGGCAGGCGGTGCTGCACATGGCGAACCTGCCGCTCGAGACCAACATCCTCTTCATGACGATCAAGGCGACCAAGATGCCCTTCGAGGGGCGCGGTTGAGCGGCCGATCATGACGCCTGCCGCCGGCGGCCCGTCCGCTGCCCAGGCGGCGCTGCTCGCCGATGCCGACCGCTATCTCGCCGGCGGCGGCCAGCGCACGCGTTCCCGCCACCCTCAGGACGACTTCACCCAGCGGAACACTCGCACCGGCGGAATGTTGAGCAGCTCCAGCTCCTCGTGCGGCTCGCCGAGAAACGGACGGCACAGCCGCTCGACCGCGCCGCTCACCTGGTAGGCGACGAAGCGCCCGCCGGGAACCAATGCCGCGGTGATCGCCGACAGCACCCGCTCAGCACGCGTGCGCCCGAGCGTCGAGAACGGGATTCCGGATATGACCGCATCCGGCCGGCCGAGCCGGTGCTCGGCGAGAATGGCACCGAGGTCCTCGGCGCTGCCCAGATGCGCGATCAGGCGTGGATCGTCAATCCGGCGCAGCAGCGCGTACAGCCGCGGATCAATCTCGACGCTGAGCAGGCGCGCCTGCGGCTGCATCGCGGCGAGAATCGCGCGCGTCGTGCCTCCGGTGCCGGAGCCCAGCTCGACGATCGTCGTCGCCCGGCGCACTTCGGCCAGGTCGAGGATGCGCCGCTCGGCGAAGCGCGAGCTGGGTATCACCGATCCCACTCGTGCCGGTCGGCGCAGAAACGCGCCGAAGAAGATCAGGCGCTCATCCAGTCCCTCCCGCAACCGTTGCGCGCCTCCGGGTTTGTCAGGCGTCATGGCGTTCTTCGACCTCCCTCGTTCTTGCGCCCTTGCCCGGCCACCGCCCTGCGGAACCGGAGCCGGACGGGCGCATTGTAGAGCGTGCGCGGCGATGGTGCGCACGCAAAAGCCCGGCTAGAATGCTGCGGCCGGCGTGCGGTTGCGGCCGCGCCGGCCGATCGCGCCGTGTCGCCGATCATCGCCTTGGAAATCCCCCTGCGGTCGGACCCCTCCCGGGCCCGCATCACCGCGCACTACGCCGCCGACGAGAGCACGCTGGTGCAGGCGCTGGCGGAGCGTGCGGCGCTCGACCCCGCCGGGCGCGATGCGGTGAGCGCGCAGGCCGCCGCCTTCGTCGAACGTGTACGCGCGCGCGCCGGGCGCAGGAGCGCAGTGGAATCGCTGCTGCTGGAATACGACCTCTCCAGCGAGGAAGGCGTGCTGCTCATGTGCGTCGCCGAGGCGCTGCTGCGCATTCCCGACGCGCGCACCGCCGACCGCCTGATCGCCGACAAGCTCGGCGAAGCGGACTGGGGCGCGCACCTCGGGCACTCGGAATCGCTCGCCGTCAATGCCTCGACGTTCGGCCTCATGCTCACCGGCAGGCTGGTCGCGCTCGCGCGCGAGACCCGGCGCGATCCTTGGGCGGCCTTCAAGCGCCTCGTCGCCCGCCTCGGCGAACCGGTGGTCCGGCTGGGACTGCGCCACGCCATGCAGATCCTCGGCCAGCAGTTTGTGATGGGACGCACCATCGCCGAGGCGCTGGCGCGCTCGCGTGACGAAGAGCACCGCCTTTACCGCCACTCGTTCGACATGCTGGGCGAGGCGGCGCTCGCCACCGCCGACGCGCGCCGCTATTTCGAGGCCTACCGGGCAGCGATCGGCGCGATCGGCGCGCAAGGCCCATGGCCCGACCTTCGCTCGGCGCCCTCGGTCTCGGTCAAGCTCTCCGCGCTGCACCCGCGCTACGAGCGCGCCAAGCGCGCCCGGGTGATGGCCGAGCTGGTGCCCGCGCTGCTCGCCCTGGCGACGCTCGCACGCGCAGCGGGCATCGCGCTCACCGTGGATGCGGAGGAATCCGAGCGCCTGGAGCTATCTCTCGACGTGCTGGACGCGGTAGCGGCCGATCCCGCGCTCGCCGGCTGGGAAGGACTCGGGCTCGCGGTGCAGGCCTACCAGAAGCGCGCGCTGCCGGTCATTGACTGGCTCGCCGAGCGCGCGCGGGCGCTCGGCCGGCCGTGGTGCCTGCGGCTGGTCAAGGGCGCGTACTGGGACAGCGAAATCAAGCGCGCGCAGGTCGAGGGCCACGCCGGCTATCCGGTATTCACCCGCAAGGTGAGCACCGACGTGTCGTACCTCGCGTGCGCGCGGCGGCTGCTGGAGCACGGCGAGCTGTTCCATCCGCAGTTCGCCACGCACAACGCGCATACGGTGGCGGCGGTGCTGCACCTTGCGCGCGGTCGCGAGTTCGAGTTCCAGCGCCTGCACGGCATGGGCGCGGACCTGTACGCCGAGGTGCTTGCGCTCGGGGTCCCCTGCCGCGTCTATGCGCCGGTCGGCGGCTACGAGGACCTGCTGCCGTATCTGGTGCGCCGGCTGCTGGAGAACGGCGCAAACACGAGTTTCGTGCACCGCATCGCCGACCCCGCGGTGCCGGTCGCCCAGCTCGCGGCCGATCCGGTCGAGCAATTGCGCGCGCTCGAGGCGATCGCGCACCCGCGCATCCCGCTGCCGGTACGGCTCTTCGGCGAGGAAAGGAAAAATTCGATGGGCGTGAATTTCGCGAACGACGACGAACTCGCCGCGCTCGCCGCGGCGGTAAACGCGGCGCCGGGACCGTGGCAAGCGCGCCCGCTGGTGCCCGGTTGGACCGGTCCCGGCGCGCCGGTCACGGTGACCGATCCGGCCGACCGGCGCCGAGTGATCGGCCGCTGGGAGAGTGCCGACGCCGGCGCGGTGGCGCTTGCGCTCGCGAACGCCGTCGCCGCGCAGCCCGAGTGGGACCGCACGCCCGCCGCCGCGCGCGCGCAGGCGCTGGAGCGCGCGGCGGACCTGCTCGAAGCGCGGCGCGGCGAGTTCATCGCCCTGTGCGTGCGCGAAGCCGGCAAGACGATTCCCGACAGCGTCGCGGAGGTGCGCGAGGCGGTGGACTGTCTGCGCTACTACGCCGCGCAAGGACGCCGGCTTTTCGGCGCGCCGCAGCCCCTTGCGGGCCCGACCGGCGAATCGAACGAGCTGCACCTGCGCGGGCGCGGCGTGTTCGCCGCGATCAGCCCGTGGAACTTTCCGCTGGCGATCTTCACCGGACAGGTGTCCGCCGCCCTGATGGCCGGCAACTCGGTGATCGCCAAGCCGGCCGAGCAGACGACGCTGATCGCCTATCGCGCGGTGAAGCTGCTGCACGAGGCCGGCGTGCCGGAGGCGGTGCTGCAGCTCGTTCCCGGCGATGGGCCGGAAATCGGCGGCGCGCTCGTGCGCGACGCGCGCCTCGCCGGCGTCGTCTTCACCGGCGCGACGGAAACCGCGCGCGCCATCCACCGGGCACTGGCCGCGCGCGAGGCGGCGATCGCCACGCTCATCGCCGAAACCGGCGGGCAGAACGCGATCATCGCCGACTCCTCCGCCCTGCCCGAGCAGCTCGTGCGCGACACGATCGCGAGCGCGTTCAATTCCGCCGGCCAGCGCTGCTCGGCCGCGCGCGTGCTCTTCGTTCAGGAAGAGATAGCCGAGCGGGTCATCGGCATGCTCGCGGGTGCCATGGACGAGCTGGAGATCGGCGATCCTGGCAGGCTCTCGACCGACGTCGGGCCGGTCATTGACGAAGACGCGTGCCGCATGCTCGCCGCGCACGCCGCGCGCATGGACCGCGAGGCGAAGCTGATCCGCGCCCTCGAGCCGGGACCGGGGTGCGCGCACGGCACGTTCTTCGGGCCGCGTGCGTACGAAATCGCATCGGTCGCGCAGCTCGAACGCGAGGTCTTCGGGCCGATCCTGCACGTCGTGCGCTATCCGGCGCGCGATCTGGACCGCGTGATTGATGCGATCAACGCTACCGGCTACGGGCTCACGCTCGGCATCCACAGCCGCCTGGACAGCACGGTCGAGCGCATTTTCGCCCGCGCGCGCGTCGGCAACGTGTACGTCAACCGCAACATCATCGGCGCGGTGGTCGGCGTGCAGCCGTTCGGCGGCGAGGGCCTGTCCGGTACCGGGCCGAAGGCGGGCGGTCCGCACTACCTGCCGCGCTTCGCGGTCGAGCGCACGCTCACCATCAACACCGCAGCCGCCGGCGGCAACGCCGCGCTACTCACGCTCGCGGCCTGAAGGCGGCGCGTGGCACGTCTCGACCTGCGGGTGGGCTGCTGCGGCTTTGCGATGGCCCGGCCGCGCTACTTCGCCACCTTCGGGCTGGTCGAGGTGCAGCACACGTTCTATCAGCCGCCGCGGCTGGCGACGCTCGCGCGCTGGCGCGTGCAGGCGCCGGCGTCATTCGAGTTCACGCTCAAGGCCTGGCAGCTCATCACCCACGAGCCCGCCAGCCCGACCTACCGCCGCCTGAAGACGCCGGTTCCCCCGAACCGCCGCGCTCGCTACGGCAGCTTTCGGCCGACGGCGGAAGTCGCCGCCGCGTGGGCGGCAACGCTCGAGTGCGCGCGGGTGCTGCGCGCGAGCGTGATCGTGTTTCAGTGTCCGGCTTCGTTCGCGCCGACCCCGGAGCATGTCGCCAATCTGCGGCGCTTCTTCCGCAAGGCGCGCGGCGAAGCCGGCGACATCGTGCTCGCCTGGGAGCCGCGCGGCGCCTGGCCGCGCGCGCTGGTGCGCAGCCTGTGCGCCGAGCTGGACCTGCGGCCGGTGCTCGACCCCTTCGCGCAAAAGCCGTTTCCGGGCACCTGGCGCTACTTCCGCCTGCACGGGCGCGGCGGCTACCGCTACCGCTACAGCGACTCCGAGCTGCGCGCCCTGCACTCGCTGTGTCGCGGCACCACCTACGTGCTGTTCAACAACACCGCGATGGCGGACGACGCGCGGCGCTTCATCGCTCTGGCGGGCGCGGCGTGAGGCGGCGGCTGCGGCACCGCTGGCGCCTCTCGCCGAAGCAGGCGATCGCGCTGCAGCTGCGGCTCGCGCCGCGCGTCGAGCGGCGCGATCGGCTGGACGAAGTGCGCACGGTCGCCGGCGTGGACGTCGGCTACGACGAGGAACGCGGCATGGCGCGCGCCGCGGTCGTGGCGCTTTCCTTCCCCGGGCTTCGTCCGGTGGATTGGGCGGTCGCGCGCGTGCCGGTGCGCTTTCCCTACGTGCCCGGACTGCTTTCGTTCCGCGAGATCCCGGCCGCGCTCGCCGCCTTCGAGCGCCTGCGCCGCATGCCCGACCTGATCCTGTGCGACGGGCAGGGAATCGCGCACCCGCGCCGCTTCGGCATCGCCAGCCACCTCGGGCTGCTGCTCGACCGGCCGACGATCGGCGTCGCCAAGACGCGGCTCGTCGGCGAGCACCGCGCGCCGGCGCAGCGGCGCGGCGCGTGGACTCCGCTGACGGACGCGGGCGAGGTGATCGGCGCGGTGCTGCGAACGCGCGCCGGCGCCCGGCCGCTCTACGTCTCGATCGGCCACCGGGTGAGCCTCGCCACCGCGCTCGCCTGGGTGCTCGCCTGCACGCCGCGCTACCGGCTGCCGGAGACGACGCGGGCGGCGCACCGGCTCGCGAGCGGCGCGGCTACGCCTTGAGCGGCTTGAAGCGGATGCGCTTCGGGCGCGCGCCTTCCTCGCCCAGGCGCGTTCGCTTGTCGGCTTCGTATTCCTGATAGTTGCCGGGGTAGAAGACCACCTGGGAGTCGCCCTCGAAGGCGAGGATGTGGGTGGCGATGCGGTCGAGGAACCAGCGGTCGTGCGAGATGACCAGCACGCTGCCCGGAAATTCGAGCAGCGCCTCCTCCAGCGCCCGCAGCGTCTCGACATCGAGGTCGTTGGACGGCTCATCGAGCAGCAGCACGTTCGCGCCCGAGGCAAGCTGGATCGCGAGGTGCAGCCGCCCGCGCTCGCCTCCCGAGAGCGCGCTTACCGGCTTTTGCTGATCGGCGCCGCGGAAGTTGAAACGCGCGAGATAGGCGCGCGCCGGCATCTGGAAGCGCCCCACCGTGATCGTGTCCTGCCCGCCGCTTACCGCTTCGAACACCGTGCGCTCGCCCGCGAGCGCCTCGCGCGACTGATCCACGTACGCCAGCTTCACCGTCCTGCCGATCAGGATCTTTCCGGAGTCGGGCTTTTCCCTGCCGGTGATCATGCGAAACAGCGTGGACTTGCCCGCGCCGTTCGGCCCGATGATGCCGACGATCGCCCCCGGCGGCACCTTGAAGGAGAGCTTCTCCATCAGCAGCCGGTCGCCGTAGCCCTTGCTCACGTCCACCAGCTCGATCACTTCGTTGCCGAGGCGCTCGCCGGGCGGAATGAAGATCTCGTTGGTCTCGTTCCGCTTCTGGTACTCGTACTGCGACAGCTCCTCGAAGCGCGCCAGGCGCGCCTTGGACTTCGCCTGCCGGCCCTTCGGGTTCTGCCGCACCCACTCCAGCTCCGCCTGCATGCTCTTGATGCGCGCCGCCTCCTGCTTTGCCTCCTGCTCCAGCCGCCGCTCCTTCTGTTCCAGCCACGACGAATAGTTGCCCTGCCACGGAATGCCGTAGCCGCGGTCCAGTTCGAGGATCCAGCCGGCGACGTTGTCGAGGAAGTAGCGGTCGTGCGTCACCGCGACCACGGTGCCCGGAAAGCGGTGCAGGTACTGCTCGAGCCACTCGACGCTCTCGGCATCGAGATGGTTGGTCGGCTCATCGAGCAGCAGCAGGTCGGGCTTTTCGAGCAGCAGCCGGCAGAGCGCGACGCGGCGCTTCTCCCCGCCCGAGAGCGTGCCGATTTTCTGGTCCCACGGCGGCAGCCGCAGCGCGTCGGCGGCGATCTCCAGCTCCTGATCGCCGCCTGCCGCGTTGACGATCGCCTCCAGCCGCGCCTGCTCGGCGGCGAGCGCATCGAAATCGGCGCCCTCCTCCGCGTACGCCGCGTACACCGCCTCGAGGCGCTTCTTCGCCTCGGCGAGGTCGGCGCGCGCCTCCTCGACCGTCTCGCGCACGGTCTTGTCGGGATCGAGCGCCGGCTCCTGCGGCAGGAAACCCACGCGGATCCCGGGCATGCGCACCACCTCGCCGTCGTACTGGTCGTCGGCGCCCGCCATGATGCGCAGCAGCGTGGACTTGCCCGAACCGTTCAGCCCCAGCACGCCGATCTTCGCGCCGGGAAAGAAGTTGAGCGAGATGTTGCGCAGAATCGTTCGCTGCGGCGGCACGGTCTTCGACACGCGCCGCATGGTGTAGACGTACTTGGCCATTCCTCCCTCGAGATCCTTCGAACCGCGTCAGCCGAGCCGCCGGATGCCGGAAGCCCGATCGAAGCGTTCGGCGCCGGCGATGCGCGCCACGTCATTGCGGTCCAAGTGGTTTGTCGCCGTGCCCGAGCCCCTGATCATCGACAACGCCAGGTGCGCGATTACAAAGGCCTGCACCTACGATTCGGGGGTACAGCGCGCCTACGCCAAATGCGCCGAAGGCTACGGCTCTCGGATCGACCTGTGCCTCTCGACCGATCCTCAGACCAGCCATGTTGATAGGACCGGCTCCAATCCGATACCTCGAGTATAGCGCGACGACGATCTTGGCCTCCAACGCAGGCTATAAGGACTTCCCCGGAACTGCAACGGTGACGAGAGAAGGTCTGACTGCGTCACTATAATCGGCCTGTTTGTGAGCATTCGAAGTGCTCTGGCCCTGATGAAAGCCGCACGCCCGGTCCTCGCTCGTTAGGGATGGTCTGAAATAGAGACGACATGGGTGCGCACTGATTCGGAATTGGACGCACGAACGTCAGTTGAGTGGAAATCGGAGTGTTTTTGCTCCGGATTTCGCTCGATTCCGAGCGTCTTTGCCATGTTTGGGCGCACTACGCCCCCTGAGCTCTGAACAAGTGGCGCCGGGCGATGAACAGGTTCGCCAGCGCGCAGGTGACGAAGAGCCGATTGGCGTTCTTCGCGATGCCGCGGTAGCGCACCTTGGCGAAGCCGAACACGCGCTTGATCACGCCGATCGAGTGCTCGACGCGGGCGCGGACTCTGGAGCGAGCGCGGTTGATCCAGCGGTCGTACTCGGAGAGGTACCGATAGCCCCGGCCGCGGCGTTGGGTGAAGTCCTTGGCGTTGGGCGCCTTCGCGTTGATGCGCTCTGACGTGCCCCCCCGATTTAGTACGGAATCGAAGTGGAGTCCGGGGTTAAAGATACGGGGTTTTTGGTTTTAACGCTCACGCTTCCGAAACGCTTCACCTCGGAAGCGTGAGCGTCCCGGAACTCTTCCGGAGTTAGATCTCTGAGCGAACTGTGCGTGCGCTCGGTGTTGTATTCGATGCGCCACGCTTCGATCACTGAGCGCGCGTGCGCCATCGTGATGAACCAGTGCTCGTTCAGGCATTCGTCGCGAAAGCGCCCGTTGAAGCTCTCGATGTAGCAGTTGTCGACCGGCTTGCCCGGCCGGATGAAGGCGAGGTCGACGCCGCTCTGATACGCCCAAGCATCGAGGACGCGGCCCCCGAACTCCGGGCCGTGATCCACCGTGATCGAGCTAGGCAGGCCGCGCAGATCGCGCAGCCGCTCGAGCACGGCGACGACACGGCTTGCTGGCAGCGAGGTATCCACCTCGATGGCGAGGCACTCCCTGGTGAAGTCGTCGCGATCGTGAGCGCCCTGAGCTTCCTGCCGTCGATTAGCGCATCGGCCACGTAGTCCAGCGACCAGCTCTGGTTCGGCACCGTCGGCGCGGCGCGCACCAGGGGCTCGGCAAGCGCTATGCGTTTGCGCTTCCTCTTCCTCACCATGAGTCCCTGTTCCCGAT
>JBFMFX010000032.1:0-9819 GCA_040752005.1 Pseudomonadota bacterium
AGCGCGAGGAAGAGGAGCGGACGCGGCGCGAGGATGAGGAGCGCAAGCGCCGGGCGAAAGCGGCGGTCGCGGCGCAGGCCGCGGCGCAGCCGGCGGCGGCCCCCACCGAGGGCGACGACATTCCGATTCGCGACGAGGATCTCGATCTGGAGGAGGTTCGCCGCGACGAGAAGGTCCTGTCGGAGGAAGGGCGCAGGGCGGCGCGCGAGCGCGAGCAAGCGCGCCGCGAGCGGGAAGGACCGGCGCCTGCGGCGGCCGCAGCGCCGCGGCGGCCGAGAAAATGGGGCAAGCCGCTCGCCATTGGCGCCTTCACGCTGCTGGTGATTGCGATCGGCGCGGTGCACGTAATGCCGCTTTCCACCGCCGAATACGAGTCCGCGGCGTCGGAGGCGCTCGGTGTGCCGGTGAAAATAGGCGGTGCACGCCTGTCGCTGCTCACCGGGGTCCAGGTGACCTTCGATCGCGTGACGCTGGGCGAGGTGAGCGCCGCGACCGCGCGCGCGCGGCCCTCGGTGGGTTCTCTCTTCGGCCCGACGAAGGCTTTCGACGCGATCGAGCTGGAAGGTGTCTCGGCGACGCAGGCCACGTTCGGCGCGGCGCTCTTCGGCAAGGCGGCCGGACCGAACTTCAGCGTCGCGCGCGTGTCCGCGAAGCAGGTGAAGCTGGAAGGTCCGCTCCCGCTCCCCGTCCTCGACATCGAGGCGGTGTTCAGCGGCGATGGCGCGCCGCAGTCGGTCACCGTGCACGGGCCGGAAAAGCTCGCGGCGCGTATCACGCCGCGCGGCGCCGAGGCTGGCGTCGAGGTGAGCGCCGCCTCGCTCGCGCTGCCGTTCGTGCCGGCGCTCAGCCTGTCCGACTTCAACCTCAAGGGGACCGCGACTCGCCAGGGCCTGACGGTGTCCGAGTTCGACGGCCGCGCGTTCGACGGAGCGATCGCGGGCACCGCGCGCATCCGCTGGGACGCTGCATGGTCGGCCGCCGGCGAGCTGCGCGTGCGCGGCATCAACGCCGCGGTGTTCGCGCCGGCGCTGCTCTCGGAAGGCAGGGTCGAGGGGCGCGGCGCGTTCCAGATGAGCGGCGCGGCGCCGGCCCGGCTGCACGAGAACGCGCGGCTGGAAGGAACGTTCAAGGTCGAGAAAGGCGCGCTCGGCTTCGACATCGCCCGCGTGCTCGCGAGCGGTCAGGCGGGCGGGCGCACCGAATTCGCCGAGCTGAGCGCTCAGGGCACTTACGACAAGGGCACCGTGCAATTGCGCAACATCGGACTTTCCCGGGGCGCGATGAGCGCCTCCGGTGCGCTCGATATCTCCTCCGACGGTACGCTCTCGGGCCGCCTGACGGCCGAGATCAGGACGCCGACGCAGGCGCTGCGCGGCGCGGTCACGCTCTCCGGCAAGGTGCGCGAGCCGGCCATCCGCAAGTAGAGCGTGGGCGTCATCCTCAAGCTGCGCGGCGCGCGCGCGCTGTCGGACTTCCGGCTGACGAAGCTCCTGTCGCGGCTGCAGCAGGTGCACCCCGGCGTGCGCTCGATCGCCGCCGAGTTCTGGCATTTCGTCGAGGCCGACGCGGAGCCCGGCGCCTCCGAGCGCTCGCTCCTCGAGCGACTGCTCGACTACGGCGCGCCTGCCGGCGAGGCGCAGGGCGAACTGTTCCTGGTGGTGCCGCGCCTGGGCACGATCTCGCCGTGGTCCTCGAAGGCGACCGACATCGCGCGAAACTGCGGGCTTGCGCTCGTGCGGCGCATCGAGCGCGGCACCGCCTTCCGCGTCGGGTGCCGCGGGCCGCTCGCCGGGCCGGAGCGGCGCGCGATCGCCGCGCTCCTGCACGATCGCATGACCGAGACGGTGCTTGCGGCCTTCGACGAGGCCGATGCGCTGTTTCGCCACGTCGCGCCGCGGCCGCTGGAAACCGTGCCGCGCGCGCGGCTGGAGGAGGCGAACCGGCGCCTCGGCCTCGCGCTCTCGGAAGACGAGATCGAGTATCTGCGCGCGGCCTTCGAGGCGATGGGGCGCGACCCGACCGACGCGGAGCTGACGATGTTCGCGCAGGCCAACTCCGAGCACTGCCGGCACAAGATCTTCAATGCCGAGTGGATCGTGGACGGCGAGCGCTCGCCGCACTCGCTTTTCGCGATGATCCGGCACACGCACGCGGCCAACCCGCAGGGTACCGTGCTCGCCTACGCCGACAACGCCGCGATCATGCAGGGTCGCCCGGCGCGGCTCTTTCATCCCGGCGCGGACGGCCGCTACGGCGCGCGCGAGGCGCTGGTGCACACCGTGATGAAGTGCGAGACGCACAACCACCCGACGGCGATCTCGCCGTTTCCCGGCGCGGCGACCGGCGCCGGCGGCGAGATCCGCGACGAGGGCTCGACCGGGCGCGGCGCCAAGCCGAAGGCGGGGCTGGTGGGCTACACCGTCTCGCACCTTCGCATTCCGGGTGCGATCCAGCCGTGGGAGGAACGCGATCCCGGCAAGCCGGACCGCATCGCCTCGGCGCTCGACATCATGCTGGAGGGCCCGATCGGCGCCGCCTCGTTCAACAACGAGTTCGGACGCCCCAACCTCGCCGGCTGGTTCCGCACCTTCGAAGCCGAAGCGGACGGAACGATCCGCGGCTACCACAAGCCGATCATGCTCGCGGGCGGCATCGGCAACATCGCCGACGAGCAGAAAACGAAAGCGCCGCTCGAAGCGGGCACGCTCCTCGTCCAGCTCGGCGGGCCCGGAATGAGGATCGGCATGGGCGGCGGTGCGGCTTCCTCGATGGGCGCCGGCACCAACGTCGCCGACCTCGACTTCGACTCGGTGCAGCGCGGCAACGCCGAGATGCAGCGCCGCGCGCAGGAGGTGATAGACCGCTGCTGGCAGCTCGGCCCCGAGAACCCGATCCTGTCCATTCACGACGTTGGCGCGGGCGGACTGTCGAACGCCGTGCCCGAGATGGTGCACGCGGCGGGCAAGGGCGCGCGCGTGGATCTGCGCGCGATTCCGTCGGAGGACAGCAGCATGTCGCCGCGCGAGATCTGGTGCAACGAGGCGCAGGAGCGCTACGTGCTCGCGATCGCGCCGCAGGCGCTCGCGCGCTTTGCCGCGATCTGCGAGCGCGAGCGCTGCCCGTACGCGGTGATCGGGCATGCGAGCGCCGACGGGCGCCTGGTGGTCGAGGATCCGAAGCTCGGCGGCCGGCCGGTGGACATGCCGCTGGAGACCGTGCTCGGCAAGCCGCCGAAGATGCTGCGCGACGTGAAGCGGCGGCGAGCGCGGCGCGAACCGATGCGGCTCGAGGACATCGAGCTGAAGGAGGCCGCATACCGCGTGCTGCGCCATCCGGCGGTGGCGGACAAGACGTTCCTCGTCACGATCGGCGACCGCACGGTCGGCGGCCTGTGCTCGCGCGATCCGATGGTCGGGCCCTGGCAGGTGCCGGTCGCCGACTGCGCGGTGACGCTCCTCGATTACGACGGCTATGCGGGCGAGGCGTTCGCGATCGGCGAGCGCACGCCGCTTGCGCTCATAGACGCACCCGCCTCCGGCCGCATGGCGGTCGGCGAGGCGCTCACCAACCTCGCCGCCGCACGGGTCGCGGCGCTCGATCGCGTCAAGCTCTCGGCGAACTGGATGGCAGCGGCGGGTGCGCCCGGCGAGGACGCCGCGCTCTACGACACCGTGCGCGCGGTGGCGATGGAGCTTTGCCCGGCGCTCGGCGTCTCGATCCCGGTCGGAAAGGATTCCCTTTCCATGCGCACCGCGTGGCAGGAGGCCGGGCGCGAAAAGGAGGTGCTCGCGCCGCTCTCGCTCATCGTGAGCGCGTTCGCGCCGGTTGCGGATGCGCGCAAGGTGCTGACACCGCGCCTGCGCACCGACATGGGCGAAACGGAGCTCTGGCTGCTCGACCTCGGGCTCGGGAAGAACCGTCTCGGCGGCTCGATCCTCGCGCAGGTGTATGCGCGCCTCGGCGATTCGTGTCCGGACGTGGATTCGCCTGCGCTCCTGAAGGGGTTCTTCAACTCGGTCCAGCGCCTGATGGACGAGAAGCTCCTGCTTGCCTACCACGACCGCTCCGATGGCGGGCTGTTCGTCAGCGCCTGCGAGATGGCGTTCGCGGGCCATTGCGGCGTGACGCTCACGCTCGATGCGCTCGCCTTCGACGCCTGGGCGGACGACGTGGACGCCTTCCGGCGCGACAGCGAGCGCCAGCATGCGGGCCGGGCGAACGACCGCATGCTCGAGGCGCTCTTTGCCGAGGAACTCGGCGCGCTCGTGCAGATCCGGGCGCGCGACCGCGAACGCTTTCTCGCCGTCCTGCGCGAGGAGGGCGTGCACGAGTGCGCGCATCTCGCCGGCTTTCTGAACTCGCGCGACGAGATCGCGCTCACGCTCGATGCGAAAACCGTGTTCGCCGAGCCCCGCGTCGCGCTGGCGCGCGCCTGGAGCGAGACGAGCTGGCGCATGCAGAGCCTGCGCGACAACCCCGAGTGCGCGCGCGAGGAATACGAGCGCATCCTCGACACCGGCGACCCCGGGATCTTCTTCGCGCTCACCTACGACCCGGCCGAGGACGTCGCCGCGCCGTACGTCGCGAAGGGCGCGCGCCCGCGCGTGGCGATTCTGCGCGAGCAGGGCGTCAACAGCCAGGTCGAGATGGCGGCAGCGTTCGACCGCGCCGGCTTCGAGGCGGTGGACGTGCACATGTCGGACGTGATCGCCGGGCGCAGGAGCCTTGCCGGTTTCAAGGGGCTCGCCGCCTGCGGCGGGTTCTCCTACGGCGACGTGCTGGGCGCAGGTCAGGGCTGGGCGAAATCCATCCTCTACAATCCGCGCGCGCGTGCCGAATTCGAGGCGTTCTTCGCCCGGCCCGACACCTTCGCGCTCGGTTCCTGCAACGGCTGCCAGATGATGGCGGCGCTCAAGGAGATCATTCCCGGAGCGCAGCACTGGCCGGTATTCGTGCGCAACCGCAGCGAGCAGTTCGAGGCGCGCTTCGTCATGGTCGAGATACCGGAAAGCCCCTCGATTTTCATGCGCGGCATGGCCGGCAGCCGCATGCCGATCGCCACCGCGCACGGCGAAGGTCGCGCCGAGTTCGCGCGCGAGGCCGATCGCGCTCGCGCGCTCGTCGCCATGCGTTTCGTGGACAACCGCGGCCACGCCACCGAGACCTACCCGTACAACCCGAACGGCTCGCCCGGCGGCATCTGCGGCCTCACCACGCCGGACGGGCGCTTCACCATCGTCATGCCGCATCCGGAGCGCGTCTTCCGCACGATCCAGATGTCCTGGGCACCGCAGGAGGCGGGCGAGGACTCGCCCTGGATGCGCATGTTCCGGAACGCCCGCGCCTGGGTAGGATAGCGGCCGTGAGGGCGCTGCTTGCCTGCCTGCTCGTTGCCGCCGGACCCGCGCTTGCCGCCTGCCCGCCGCTGCTCGATGCGACGATGCCGGCGCTGCTCGACGGCAGGCCGCAGTCGCTTTGCCAGTATCGCGGCAAGGTCTTGCTCGTGGTCAATACCGCCAGCCGCTGCGGCTACACGCCCCAGTACGAAGGGCTGGAGAAGCTCTGGCGCCGCTACCGCGACCGGGGCCTGGTCGTGCTCGGCTTTCCGTCGAACGACTTTGGCGGCCAGGAGCCCGGCTCGAACGCCGAGATCGCCCGTTTCTGCGAGGTGAATTACGGCGTGAGCTTCCCGATGTTCGAAAAATCGGGCGTCGCCGAGGGCCGCGCCAACACGCTCTTCGACCGGCTGGCAGCGGCGACCGGCAGCCGCCCGCGCTGGAACTTCCACAAGTACTTGGTGGACCGCTCGGGCGCAAAAGCGATCGCCTTCGACACCCGCGTCGCGCCCGAGGACCCGAAGCTCGTCGGCGCCATCGAGCGGCTGCTCGCCGAGTCGCCGCCGCGCTGAGGGCGCGGCTTGCCGCAGCCGATCGGGGAGGCCGCCGGAATCGGTACCGCCGCCAAAAAGGAGAAGCGCCCATGAGCATCACCCGCCACGAACCCGGCCCGTTGCTCAGCCTTGCGACCGAGCACGGCAACACCGTCTATACTGCCGGCATCGTCGCCAAGAACCTGAAGGCTGACATCAAGGGCCAGACTGCCGAGGTCCTTGCCGAGATAGACCGGCTGCTCGCCAGGTGCGGTTCGAGCAAGTCGCACATCCTGCAGGCGCAAATCTGGGTGAGCGACATCCGCAACCGCGAGGCGATGAACGCGGTCTGGAACGAATGGGTGGATCCGGCGAACCGGCCGCCGCGCGCCTGCGTCGAGGCGAAGCTCGCCAACCCGGACGCGCTCGTCGAGATCATGGTCATTGCGGCGAAGCGGTCGTGAGGCCGGCCATGCGCAAAAGAGCGCTCTCGGCGCCTGCGGCGCGCATCGCCGTCGCGCTCGCCGCCAGCCTCGCGGCGCTTGCCGCGGCTGCGCACCACGGCTGGAGCGAGTACGACGGCGACAAGCCGCTCGAGGTCTCCGGCGTGATCCGCGAGTCCGGCTACGAACATCCGCATGGCCGCGTCCGGCTGGAGACGCCGGGAAAGACCTGGCTCGTGGCGCCTTCGCGCATGGCGGCGCGCGGCCTGCGCGAGCAGGACCTGCGGCCCGGAACGCAGGCGCGCGTGACCGGCTATCCCCATCGCACCAAACCGGAGGAAATGCGCGCCGAGCGCATTACGGTGGGCGGCCGCACCGTCGCGCTGCGCTGATGAACGCGGGCGCGGCAGGCCCGCTCGCCGCGATCGAGGCCACGCCGCTCGCGGTGGCGATGCGCCACGAGCTGTGGCTCTACCCGATCGTCGAGATCGTCCACATCTCGGGCTTCGTCGTGCTGGTGGGCTCGATCGCAACGCTCGATCTGCGGCTGCTCGGTCTTTCGCGCGCCATCCCGGTCACGCGGCTCGTACGGCACACGCTGCCCTGGGCGTTCGGCGCGCTCGCCCTCGTCGTTCCCTCCGGGCTGCTGATGTTCACCGCCCACGCGAGCGACCTCATCGCCAATCCGGCGTTCGCGGTGAAGATGGCGCTTCTGCTGTGCGCGGGGACGAATGCCGCGCTCTTTCACGCCGGCGTGTATCGCGGCGTCGAGGCGTGGGATCGCGACCTGGCGCCACCGCTCGCGGCGCGCGCGCATGCGGCGGCGTCGCTTGCGCTCTGGTTGGGCGTGATCGCCTGCGGCCGGCTGCTCGCTTACCTGTAGCCGGGAGCGCGCGAGGCCGAAACCAGCATGAAAGTGGGAAATCGCACCCTCGGCCTGCGGCTGCGCGTCGTGCTCATCGTGCCGCACGGCTCGCCGCTCAAGGCCGACGGAACGCTCGCCGACCTGACCGCGGCGCTGCGCGACGGCCGGTTTAAGAAGTTCGCGATCGCCAATCCCGAGCACGCCCCCTGCGGCCGCCGCGCCGAGGTGGCGCTGCGGCGCGCCGGACCGTGGGAAGCAATCCGGCCGCGTCCGGTGCTCGGCGAGAACGCGTCGCAGGCGACGCAATTCGCGACCTCCGGGTCCGCGCAGGGCGGGCCGGCCTCGGTTTCTCTGCTGGCGGACGCGATCCACCTGGTGCCGCGCGCGCAAGGCGCTTGAGCCGAAGCGGCTGCGGGCGCTCGCTCCCGCCGAGCCGGCGCCGCGCTGCGCCGGCATGGCGTGGATCCTCGCCTCGAACCTCTGCCGGTCGGTCACCGGCGCAGACTTGCGCATGCCCCCGCGCCGTGTTGATCGGCGTCAAATCCGCGCGCCGTCGCAGCGCCACGATCGAGGCCATGGGCGCGAGGCGCCTTTGCATCGGCACCAGCGGCTGGGCCTACGAGGCGTGGGCCGGCGGCTTCTACGCCGGCGTGCCGCGCGCGAACTGGCTCGAGCATTACGCGCGGCACTTCGACGCCGTCGAGGTGAACGCCACCTTCTACCACGCGGTGAAGCCGGCGACGTTCGCCGGCTGTCGCGCCGCCACCCCGCGCGGCTTTCGCTTCGCGATCAAGGCGCACCGTTATCTCACGCATATCCGGCGGCTCGCCTTCCCGCGGGCGTCGCTTCTCGCGCAGCGCGATGCGGCGGCGCCGCTGCGCGAAAAGCTCGCGGTGGTCCTCTGGCAGGTTGCCGCGGGACTGCAGCGCGATCGCGCGCGCCTGGAGCGCTTCCTTGCGCAGCTCGACGCCTGGCCGCGCGTGCGGCACGCCGTCGAGTTCCGGCACCCGTCATGGTTCGACGACGAGGTTGGCGGGCTGCTGGCCGCGCACCGCGTCGCCGCGGTCCAGTCCGATGCGGCCGACTGGCCGAGGTGGGACGCGGTGACGACCGACCTCGTCTATGTGCGGTTGCATGGCCGGCGCGCGACCTACCGCTCGGCCTATTCCCGGCGCGAGCTCGGGCTCTGGGCGGGCCGCATCCGCCGGTGGCGCGGCGAAAAGCGCGAGGTGCACGTCTATTTCGACAATACCGACGCGGGCCACGCGCTCGAAAACGCGCTCACGCTGCGCAGCCTCCTCGAAACGGCGTGAGCTGGCCTCGCCGTGATCAGGCGCCGCATTCAACCTGTCAGTGCGCGTCGAGGCGCAACGCTCGGACCGCGCCCGGCGCCAGCGAGGGCTGGCAGCGGCGAGGGGGGAGCTGGCCTGCCCCTTACCCGAGCGCGGCACCAACTGGAGGGGATCGTCGCGATCCGAACCAGACGCTATTGAATACGCCGGGAAGGGCCTGTAATCGTCTCCCGGGCGTCGCGCACGGCGCCCGAGGACGCCGGCGCCAACTGAGCGCCGGCGTCTGACGCACGATCGGTGTTTGGACCAGGCATCGCCTGTGAGACCTGCCAGGTGTCAGCGTGCCGCGTAAGGCGCAGTTGATGGTCTCGTCCTCAGGCCCGCGTCGCAAGCGTAATGATGTATTCACGGCCCCAGCGCACTTTGCCGTCCGCGGGCGTAACGTATCCACGGTAGAGCTCGATCAAATCCTTGCGGTACGCTGCCGCCTTGTCTGGCGGAAGAGCGTGGTACGTGCGGTGAGTCGGTCCGTACTTGCCGATGTAGAGGTCGGCTACCTGTTCGGGTGTATCCGCGTATTCCGGGCAGTCGTACCGTTCGAACCGGTAGTCGCGAAACGACGGCCCCAGTAACGCCTTCACCCTCTCCTCATCGCCCCACTCGAAAGGACTCGGGACGCCCGCCGGCGGAGGAACATATGCTCCCGTGACCTTGAACATGCGCGCGACCCCGCTGTTCGGCGTCCAAGCCTGGATCGCGATGCGACCGCCTCGCCTCGTCACTCGTGCAACTTCGTTCGCTACCTTCTGTTGATCGGGCGCGAACATCAGACCGCACGAGGACACGACCACGTCGAAGGCGCCGTCCGGGAACGGAAGAGCTTCCGCATCCCCTTCCTTCCAGGTAATGTCTTCATATCCCTCTTGGGCGGCACGCTTCCGCGCGCTGGCGAGGAGTTCGGGGGTCAGGTCCAGTCCCGTGACCACAGCGCCGCGCGCACGCGCCATGAGCGTTGTGTTTCCGGTTCCGCAGGCAATGTCGAGCACTCGCTCGCCAGCACGGATGCGCGCGCTCCGCACGACATGGTCAGCGACCGCCTGGATTCCTTGGGCGATCTGGTTGTAGTCGCCTGCGGCCCAGGTGGCTCGATGCTTCTGCTTCAACTCCGTGAAATCCGGCATTCTGCACCTCCGTGTCGAGAAATGTGCCACTCCTCTGGCACGCTAACGAATGAAAGGGACTTCCCCTACTCGAAGCGGGCCGTAGTCCGCTCGGCATCGAAGTGCCAAGATTGATTTTGCGTGTTCAATCTGAACGAGAGGGGAAGTCATGGAGCAGATTACTACCGTG
>JBFMFX010000033.1:0-9628 GCA_040752005.1 Pseudomonadota bacterium
GCTGCTGCGGCTGCCGCGCGGGTTTTTGTGCTACCGGCCGCCCGAGGAGGCGCCGGAGGTGGGCGAGCTGCCGCTTTTGCGCACCGGGCGGCTGACCTTTGGCTGCTTCAATCATCTTCCCAAGCTCACCGACCCGATGCTGGCGCTGTGGGCGCGGCTGCTTGCGGCGCTGCCGCAGGCGCGGCTGATGCTGAAGTCTTTTGGGCTCTCGGCCGAGAGCGCGCGGCGCGATTTGCTTGCGCGGCTGGCGCGCCAGGGCATCGGCGCCGAGCGTGTGGAGCTGCGTGCGCCGCAGCAGACGCTGGCGGCTCATCTGGCCTGCTACGGCGAGGTGGACATTGCGCTGGACGTGTTTCCGTACAACGGGGCGACCACCACGTGCGAGGCGCTGTGGATGGGGGTGCCGGTGGTCAGTCTTGCCGGGGCGACGCACGTGGCGCGGGTGGGCGCGAGCATTCTGACCCATGCGGGCTTGCCCGAGCTGGTGGCCGACAGTCCCGAGCAGTATGTCGAGATCGCGCTGTCGCTGGCGCGCGACCGGGAGCGGCTGGCCGCTCTGCGCGCGGGGCTGCGCGAGCGGCTGCGCGCCTCGGCGCTGCTCGATGCCCGGGGCTTTGCGCGCCAGCTGGAGGATGCCTACCGCAGCATGTGGGAGCAATGGCAGCGCGGTGCGGACACGCAGGCCGCGCCACTGCGCTTGCACGTCGGCGGCACCTCGGCGCTGCCGGGCTGGAAGATCCTCAACATCCAGCCCGGGCCCGACGTGGATTACGTCGGCGACTGCAGGGACCTCGGCCAGTTCGCCGACGAGTCGGTCGCGGAGATCTACGCGTCGCACGTCGTCGAACATGTGCCGATGGCCGAGCTGCCGAGGACGCTGGCCGGTTTCCGGCGCGTGCTGAAGCCGGGCGGACGGGCGATGATCAGCGTGCCGGACCTGGAGGTGCTCTCGCGCCTGTTTCTCGACAATCGCGGCCGTACCGACGAGCGCATCATGGTCATGCGCATGATGTTCGGCGGCCAGACCGATCCCAACGACTTTCACTTCGTGGGCTTCAGCTACGACATCCTGGAGCGCCTGCTGCGCGATGCCGGATTCTCGAGAATCGAGCGCGTGGGCGACTTTGGACTGTTCAGCGACACCAGCACGCTGCGCTTCCAGGGCGTGCCGATCAGCCTCAACGTCGTGGCCTGGAAGTAGGCGCGGTCAGGCGGGCAGCGGCGGCCACCGGCCGGCGCGCAGCCGGGCGAGCGACTCGGCGATGTTGCGCTCGATTCTGGCGTGGCGCTCGCGCTGCATGGCGAGTGCGGTCTCGTTGAGCGCCGGGTTCCACAGCGCGACCGGGCGCAGGTCGCGGTAGCGCGAGTGCAGGTAGATCGGGTGAAACCAGCCGAGTACGCCCGATTCGACGTAATGCATCTGGGTGAGGTCGAACAGCTCGAACCCGGCTCGGGCGAGCAGCTCGTGGATCTCGGCGAACTCCTCGATCAGCGTCTCGACCAGCACGACTGCGGTGTCGCCGAGCGTGCGCCGGGCGCCGAGCAGCGCATCGCGCTCGGCGCCCTGCACGTCGAGCTTGAGGAGGTACGGTCCGGGCAGTCGCGTCTCCTGCACGAGCGCGTCAATCGTGCGCAGCGGAATGCGCACGCTGTCGCCCTCGCACAGGCCGTTGTGCGCCGCCCAGTAGCGATCGCCGGGTTCGCGCACCGAGCTCCAGTAGGGATGCGCGCCGCGGTACAGCTCGATCGTGCCGCCGTCGCGCGCGCCGACCGCGCATATCCGGAAGTGGCCGCCGATTCCGTCCCGGATCGCCGCGAGCGAAGCGCCGAACTCCTCCTGCGCGTCAATGTTGAGGATCACCGCGCCACGCAGCGGACCCATTTCCGCGAGCGCGAGCGAAAAAAAGCCCTCGGCGCAGCCGACATCAATGGCGCCGCCGAAGCGCAGTCCGGCCTGCCACAGCCAGAGGATCGGTGTCGCGAAGTCGCGTGCTTGCGCTGCCGCCTGCTCGGTCATGGGAGCGTGCGGCTAGTGTAGCGCACGCGCGCGGTCGGACTGGCGCTATTCGAAGCGCAGCGCCTCGACGGGGTTGAGGCGCGCCGCGCGCCGCGCCGGGTACCAGCCGAAGAAGATGCCGACGGCGCAGGCGAAGGCGACCGCGAGCAGCACCGCTTCGGGCGCGAGCAGGATGCGCCAGCCGGCGGCCTCTCCGATCGCCAGCGCCGCGCCGATGCCGATCACGATTCCGGCGACGCCGCCGATCGCCGACAGCGTCACTGCCTCGACGAGGAACTGGCCGAGGATGTCGCGCGTGCGCGCGCCGACCGCCATCCTGAGACCGATCTCGCGCGTGCGCTCGGTCACCGACACCAGCATGATGTTCATGATGCCGATGCCGCCGACCACGAGCGACACCGAGGCCACCGCCGCAAGCAGCAGCGCGAGCACGCGGCTGGAGGCTTCCTGCGCCGAGGCGACCTCTTCCAGATTGCGGATCGAGAAATCGTCGTCCTGACCGGGCTGCAGGCGGTGGCGCTGGCGTAGCAGGGCGCGGACGTCCTCCTCGGCCTGCTTCATGTCCCGCCCCTCCTCGATCCTCACCCAGATGGTGCCGACGCTGCGCTGTTTGGCCTGGGCCGGGACACCGAGCACGCGCCTGCGCGCGGTCGAGATCGGCATCAGCACCAGGTCGTCCTGGTCGGTGCCCATCATGCTCTGGCCCTTGGTCTGCAGCACGCCGATCACCGTACAGGGCACGCGGCGCACACGGATCGCCTGTCCGACCGGATCGGCGCCGCCGAAAAGCTGGCGCACCACCGTCTGCCCGAGCAGGCACACCTTGGCCGCACCGGCGAGATCGGCGGCGTCGAACGGACGCCCCGCGGCGAGTTCCCATTGCCGCACCTCGAAGTAATCCGGCGTCACCCCGAAGATCACCGTGGACCAGTTCTGGTTGCCCCACACCACCTGCGCCGAGCCGCGCAGCGCGGGCGCGGCGAGCGCGCCCGGGACCTCGCGCGTGATCGCCGCCGCGTCGTCCTCGGCGAGCGTCAGGTTCGAGCCGAATCCGAGCCGCACGCCGCCGGCGGTGGTCGCTCCCGAAAGCACGAGCAGCAGGTTCGAGCCGAGCGCGCGGATCTGCTCTTCCACGCGCGCGCGCGCGCCCGCGCCCACCGCGAGCATCACGATCACCGCGGCGACGCCGATGACGATGCCGAGCATGGTGAGCGCGCTGCGCAGCTTGTTCGCCGCCAGCGAGCGGATCGCCACGCGCAGCAGCGCGGCGAGGTTCATGGCGCGACCGCCTCGGCCGCGAGCAGGCGAGCGGCGTCCCCCGGGCGCGCGTTCGCCTCGTCGCCGACCACGCGGCCGTCGCGAAAACGCAGGATCCGGCGCGCGAAGCGCGCCACGTCCGGCTCGTGCGTCACCAGCACCACGGTGAGCCCGTCGCGGTTGAGCGCCTGCAGTAGCGCCATGATCTCGAGGCTGGTGCGCGAATCGAGCGCGCCGGTGGGCTCGTCGGCGAGGATCAGTTGCGGCCGCATCACCAGCGCGCGCGCGATCGCGACCCGCTGCTGCTGGCCGCCGGAGAGCTGCGCGGGAAGGTGCGCGGCGCGCGCGGCGAGCCCGACGCGCTCCAGCATCTCCAGCGCGCGGCGCCGGCGCTCGCGCGCGCGTACCCCCGCATACACGAGCGGCAGCTCGACGTTTTCCGCCGCGCTCGCGCGTCCGAGCAGATTGAAGTTCTGGAACACGAAGCCGATGGTGCGGTTGCGCAGCGCCGCGAGCTCGTCGTCGGCGAGCGCACCGACGTCCTTTCCGTCGAGCAGGTATTCGCCCGAGGTCGGTCGGTCGAGGCAGCCGAGCAGGTTCATGAACGTGGACTTGCCCGAGCCCGAAGGGCCCATCACCGCGGTGAATTCGCCGCGCGCGATGTCCACGCTCACGCCGTCGAGCGCCCGTATCTCGGCGCCGCCGGCCGTGCCGCCGATGCGGTAGATCTTGACCAGATCGCGCGTGCGCGCGAGCGGCGCGCTCATCAGAACAGCCTCAGCCCCGGGGTGATCGCCTTGCGCGCTGCCGCGGCGGGCTCGCCTGTGCCGACGATCACCTCGTCGCCCTCCTTGAGGGGGCCCTCCACGATCTCGGTCGCGGTGCCGTCGGTCAGCCCGGTGCGCACTTCGATCGGCTGCGGTCGGCCCGCCGGGCCGAGCACCCAGACGCGCCCTGTACCGGAAGCCGCGCGCCCGCCCATTTCGCCGAGCAGCCGCTGATAGGCCGCTTTCTGCTCCTCGGTGAGGATTGCGGCAATGCGCTCGCGCGTCTCGACGCGCACGCGCTCGACATGGCGCCGACGCTCGGCCTCGCCGGCAGCGTCGCGTACCCGCGCCAGCTTCTGGCGCGCGTCGTCGAAAATCGCCTCCAGCTTCGCCTTCTGCGACTCGTCGGGCTTCAGTTCCTCGATCAGCCGCTGCCGGAACCGCTGCAGCGCCGGGCCGCCGGCGAGCTGCGCCGGCTGCGCCGCCGAGGGCGCCTCCATTTCGGCCGCATCCGGCGGGCGGAAGCGCAGCGCGGCGTTCGGCACCTTGAGCGCCGAGGCGCGGCTGTCCACCACCACGCGCACGTTGGCGGTCATGCCGGGCAGGAGCGAGAGGTCCGGATTCGCCGCCGAGATCACGACCGTGTAGCTGACCACGTTCTGCACCGTCTGCGGCGCCTTGCGGATCTGGACGATGGCGCCTGTGTAGGTGCGCCCGGGAAAGGCGTCCACCGTGAACGTGGCCGACTGGCCCACGCGCAGGCGCCCGACGTCGGCCTCGTCAATCGCGGCCTCGACCTGCATGTCGCGCAGATCGCGCGCGATCGTGAACAGCACCGGCGCCTGCAGGCTCGCCGCCACCGTCTGCCCGGCATCTACGTTCCTCAGGATCACGGTGCCATCCACCGGCGCGCGGATGACGGTGCGCTCGAGATCCACCTCGGCCTGGCGCAGCAGCGCCTCGCGCTGCTTGACCGCGGCCTGCGCGCTCTCGACCTGCGCCTCGGCGACGCGGATCTGCGCCTCGACCGCCTTGAGCTGCTCGCGCGTCGCCTCCAGCAGCGTGCGCGCCTTGTCCAGCTCGGCCGGCGAGATGAAATTCTTCTCCACCAGCGCCTTTTTGCGGTGGTAGTCGCGCTCGGCCTCGGCGAGATTGACCGCGATGCGGCCGCGCTCGGCCCGCTGCGCGGCGAGCGCCGACTGTGCCACCGACACCGCGCTTTTCGCCGCGTCAAGGTCGGCGCGCGCCTGATTGACGCGCAGCTCGAAGGTGGCCGGGTCAATGCGCGCGATGACCTGGCCTTTTTTCACGGGCGTGTTGAAGTCGGCGTAGATCTCCTGGATCTGACCGGAGATCTGCGAGCCGACCTGCACGGTGGTGACGGCATTGAGCGTGCCGCTCGCCACGACCACCGCGTGCAGCGGGCCGCGCTCGATCCTGGCGAGGCGGTAGCGCGTCTCCGGGCCGGCCGCGGTCCCGGCGTACCAGACCCACGCGCCGCCGGCGGTCGCACCGAGCGCGGCGAGCACCAGCACTTTCGCAACGACCGCACGCATGCCGCCGCGCTCAGCCGCCGGCGGCGGCGCGACGGCGCCAGCGGCCGGACCTGCCGCCGCGCTTTTCCTCCAACCGGATGTCGCCGATCGTCATCCCGCGGTCCACCGCCTTGACCATGTCATAGATCGTGAGCAGGCCGATTGCGACCGCGGTGAGCGCTTCCATCTCGACGCCGGTGCGGCCGCGGCACTCGACCGTGGCGACGAGCGTGATGGCGCTTGCCGCGGCGTCGAAGCGAAAGTCGGCCGCGGCGCGCGTGAGCGCAAGCGGATGAGCGAGCGGGATGAGCTCAGCGGTGCGCTTGGCGGCCTGGATCGCGGCAAGGCGCGCGACGCCGAGCACGTCGCCCTTCTCGGCGCCGCCCTCGATCACTATGCGGAAGGTGGACGGCCGCATCGTGATGCGGCCTGAGGCGATCGCGACGCGGTGCGTCTCGACCTTGCCGCCGACGTCCACCATGCGCGCGCGGCCCTGGCGGTCGAAATGCGTGAGTTGCGGCGAAATCCTGCGGGGCACAGCGATCTCCGGAGGAACTTGCAGAGGGTGAACGGTATCATAGGCGCGTGAATCCCCTCGCTTTCTTCGTCTGCGCCCTGGCTGCGCTCGCCCTTCCCGCGGCCGCGCAGACGCTGCCCGATCTGGGCGACGCCGCCGCGGCCGATCTGCCGGTGCACGTCGAGCGGCGTATCGGCGAGGCGATCGTGCGCGACCTGCGCCTGCGCGACCCGGCCTGGCTCGACGATCCGGAGATCGCCGAGTACCTGAACGGCCTCGGCGCGCGGCTTGCCGCGGCGGCGCCGGGTGCGCGCCAGGATTTCGAGTTCTTCGCCGTGCGCGACGCCTCGATCAACGCGTTCGCGCTGCCGGGCGGATTCATCGGCGTGCATACGGGGCTGATCACCGCGTCCGAAAACGAGTCGGAAGTCGCCTCGGTGCTCGCGCACGAAATGGCGCACGTGACCCAGCGGCATATCGCGCGGCTGCTCGCGGCCGAGAAGCAGGCGCAACTGCCGACGCTCGCCGCACTCGCCGCCGCGATCCTGCTCGGGCGCTCGCGCCCCGATCTCGCCGGCGGCATCGCCACGGCCGCGCAGGCGGGCGCGGTGCAGGCGAGCCTGGGCTATTCGCGCGATTTCGAGCGCGAGGCCGACCGCATCGGCTTTCAGACGCTCGCCGGTGCCGGGTTCGACGTGCGCGCGATGCCCGGTTTCTTCGAGAAGATGCAGCGTTACATGCGCATTGCCGACAACCCGGCGGTGCCGAGCTGGCTGCGTACCCATCCGATCACGACCGAGCGCATCGCCGACGCGCAGGGGCGGGCGGAATCGCAGCCCTTCCGCCAGCACGCCGACAGCCTGGAGTATCACCTGGTGCGCGCCAAGATCCGCGCCGATGCCGGCGACGTGGGCGAGGCGGCGGCCTGGTTCGCCACGCTGCTGCGCGAGGGCCGGCACGCGAACGAGGCGGCGGCGCGCTACGGCCTGGCGCAGGCGCGGGCGAGGGCCGGCGACGCGAAGGGCGCGCTCGCCGAGGTGGCGCGGCTGCGCGCAACCGGCGCCGCAAGCTGGATGGTCGAGACGCTGGAAGCACGCGCGCGCGCCGCGGCGGGCGATCCCGAGGGCGCGCTCGCGGTGCTGCGCGCGGCGCTTGAGCGCTACCCCCAGCGCCGGCCGGTGCTGTATGCGACAGTCGAGCTGTTGCAGCAGCTCGGGCGCCACGCAGAGGCAATCGCGCTCCTTGCCGAGCCCGCGCGCCTTTACCCGCGCGACGCGCGATTGCAGCAGGCGCGGGCGCGCTCGTACGCCGCGCTCGGACGGCGGCTGCTTGCGCACCAGGCTCAGGCCGAGTACTACGTGCTGCTCGGCAGTCTGCCGGCCGCGATCGAGCAGCTGGAGCTGGCGGCGGCGGCCGGCGACGGCGACTTCTACGAGCAATCGGTGGTCGAGGCGCGCCTGAAGGCGCTGCGCGCCGAGCACGCCGCCGAGCAGAAGGCGGCGCGCCGGCAATGAGCTAGCGCTTCGCCTCGTAGGCCTCGTAGAGCAGGTCGAAGGTCTTCTCCGCCTCGGCGAGCAGCTCGTCGTTCGTCGCCGCCCGCCGCAGCGCACCCTGCAGGAGCGTCTGCACGCCGGCAGCCTCGGGAACCGCGGTGCCGCGCACTTCGAGAAAATGCACGATGGCGCCGATCCGCGTGAGCGCGGCGTTCTTCTCCAGCCCGAAATGCGCGAGCAGCTCCTCGAACGTGACCCGAGTGGCGCTGTTGGCGAAGCGCGCGCCGTCGAACGCGAAGCCGATGGCGTCGGCCGGGCAAGGCTCGTTTTTTTCCAGCCAGCGCATCGCGGCCTCCGGATCCACGAACCGTCGCACCAGCCAGGCGCTCGCCAGCCGGTCGGCCCACAGCGGTGCGCGCGTCGCCCAGACCCGGCCGAGCAGGGGCTCGGTGCGCTGCGAGGCGGCCGCGCTCGCCGCCTGTTGCGGAAACAGCATTCGCCGCACCTGCGCTTCGGCCTCGGCGAGCACCCGCTCGGCGCGTTGCCGGGTTTCGCTCGGGAAGAAGTCGAGCGCGGCGATCGACTCCAGCTCGCGGCGCTGCTTGGCGAGCACGCGCGCGAGCGCGCTCGGATCGGCGACGCCGAATCCGATCCTCAGGCTCTCGATCACCTTGATCAGCTCGGCGTAGCGCGCCGAGCGGTCGAACAGGCCGCGCAGCTCGTGCGCCTGGGCGGCGGTGAGCGCCGCGGCCTGCAGCACCTGCGCCGCACCGCCGTTTTTTGCGATGTATTCGGCCAGATGCGCGAGTCCCTGGCGCGATGCCTGAGTGTCGGGCAGCAGGTACACGCCTTCGCGCATCACTGCCGCGCCAAGCGCCTCCAGCGTGCGCAGCGCGCGCATGCGCGCGGCCGGCGCCTCTGCCGGAATGCTCGCGATCAGGGCGAGCCAGCGGTTGTCGGCAGCGGGTGTCGGTGTGCGCATCACGCTCCGGGATAGCGAGATTCTAGCAACCCGCGCCCGGCTTGCCGCGCGCAGGGCTTCAGACGGCCGCGGCGCGGATCGCCGCGGCGAGCTCGGCGTAGTCGTGGGCCACCGGGAAGCGCGGAAACTGCCTTGCCACCGCCTCCGGCGGGCGAAAGAGCACGCCGGCGTGCGCCGCGGCCAGCATCGCGGTGTCGTTGAACGAATCGCCTGCGGCGACGACGCGAAAATTCAGCGCGCGCAGCGCCTCGACCGCGCGGCGTTTCTGATCCGCAATGCGCAGGCGGTAGCCGCGGATCGCACCGGTGTCGTCCACTTCCAGACGGTGGCAGAACAGCGTCGGCCAGCCGAGCTGCGCCATGAGTGGCTGCGCGAACTCGTAGAAAGTGTCCGACAGGATGACGATCTGCAGCTCGGCGCGCAGGGCGTCCAGGAACTCGCGGGCGCCGGCGAGCGGCGCCATGGTGGCGATGATTGCCCGGATCTCGGGCAGACCGAGGCGCGCTTCGGCGAGCCGCTCGAGCCGCTCGCGCATCAATCTGTCGTAGTCGGGCTCGTCGCGCGTCGTGCGCGCGAGCGCCGCGATGCCGCTGGCGCGGGCGACCTCGATCCAGATCTCCGGTACGAGCACGCCCTCCAGGTCGAGGCAGACGACGGTGGCCGGATTCATGAAGGGCCGGCATTGTACCTGCTGCGCGCGGTGCGGGCGGCGCGTGCGGGCGTGCTAGATTCGCGCCGTCATGAAACCGGCAACCGCGCACTAGCGAGGCGGGCGGCGATGGCGATCGGCGCGCGCTGGATCCGGCTGGGCACCGTGGGGCCGCGCGAACTGCTCGCGGCGGTGACCGGGCTCGCGCGCGCGCAATCGGCACGCGCCGCGCCGATCGTGCTCTGGGCGCGCAGCGCTGCGCCGATCGACAGCGATCTGGTGCGCGCCGACGAGGGGCGCCTCGTCTTTGCGCTGATCGCGCCGGCACGACTTGCGCCCGGCCGCGCCTCGCGCTGGCCGGCGTGGGTGCTGGCGCCGGCGCTGGCGGCGTGCCGCGCGCTCGGTGCGCGC
>JBFMFX010000034.1:0-8312 GCA_040752005.1 Pseudomonadota bacterium
CAGGTCAAGAACGTGGCCCGGCTCGAGCGCAGCGCAGCCCCCAGGCGCGCTGCGCCGGTGCCGGCCAACGAGGCGCCGAAGGCGAAAAGAGCCGCCGGCGCCGGAGACGACTGGCAGGAGTTCTGAAACCACGATGACGAAAGGAGACGCATCATGATCAGCAGGAAAACCGCATGGATCGCCGCCGCGGTGCTCGCGGCGCTGCCGGCTGTCGCGCAGGAATCGCGCGCAACGCGTGCCGAGGCGGAAGCGATGGTGAAGAAGGGTGTCGCGGCTCTGAAGACGATGGGCCGCGAGAAAGCCTATGCCGAGATGACCGCGCCGTCGAAGACCTTCGTGGACCGCGACCTGTATCTGGTGGTCTATGGGCTCGATGGCATGGTCTACGCGCACGGGCAGAACGCCAAGCAGGTCGGCAAGAACCTGATTGACTTCAAGGACCCCGACGGCAAGCTCTTCGTCAAGGAGCGGGTCGAGCTGGCGAAGTCCAAGGGCAAGTTCTGGCAGGAATACAAGTTCACCGATCCGCTCACGAAAAAGGTCCTGCCCAAGGAAATGTACTGCGAGCGCGCCGACGACGTCGTCGTCTGCGGTGGCATCTACAAGAACTGACGCAGTGCGCAGGAGGGCGAGGCCATGATCGGCAGCCGCAGTCTCGGCATTCGCGGCAAGATGCTCGTGCCGCCGCTGGTGGCGCTCGCCTTTCTTCTGGCGTTCGGCGCATACGCGATCGGGGAGCTGCGCCAGCAATGGGCAGCGGTGCGCATCCTCGTGGACGAACGGGCCGCCGGGCTGGACGCGAGCCGCGCGGCGGCGTACGCGATCGCCGCCGCGCACGCGCACATGTACCGGGCGCTCGCACTTCTGCGCGTCAACGCCGAAGGGACGGTGATCGAGCGCGTGGTCTCCGAACGCGAAGCCCGGCTCGCCGAGGCGCGCGCGCTGCTCGATCGGCGCGCGCAGGCGGCGGCCGAAAGCGCCGGCCGATATCAGGCGCTCGCCGAGGCGATCGCGGCGTACGCGGCGGAGGTCAAAAAGGCCTGGGAGATGTCCGAGGTGGACATCAACATGGGCGCGATGGCGATGCAGAGCGCCGACGGCGCTTTCGAGCGGGCGATCGCGCGGGCCTCGGAGCTGGTCGCCGAGGAAACGAGGCAACTCGCGCAGGCGCGCGCCGGCGCCGAGGCGCGGTTTCACCGCGCGAGTGCGCTGGCGATCGGAGTTCTGGCGGCGACCCTGGTGCTGTCGCTCGCGTGCGCGGTGTTGCTCGCGCGACGCATGACGCGGCCGCTGCTGGCGATGACTGCGGCGCTGGAACGCTGCGCCTCGGGCGAGTTGGAGGTCCGGCTGGAGGTGCCGGGCGGCGACGAGGTCGGCCGCGCAAGCGCAGCTTTCAATACCTTCACCGCGCGCCTGCGCGAGATGATCGGCCGGATCGGGCAGGCGGCCGAGGCGGTGGGCACGGCCTCGCAGCAGATTGCGTCGGGCAATGCGGATCTGTCGAGCCGGACCGAGGAGCAGGCGAGCTCGCTTGAGCAGACCGCAAGTTCGATGGAGGAGCTTGCCTCGACGGTGAAGCAGAACGCCGAGAACGCGCGCCAGGCCAATCAGCTTGCGGCCGGGGCCTCCGAGATTGCCCAGAAGGGCGGGCAGATGGTGGGCGAGGTGGTAGCGACGATGGGGGGCATTTCGGAGTCCTCGCGCAAGATTGCCGACATCATCGGGGTGATAGACGGGATTGCCTTTCAGACCAACATCCTGGCGCTCAATGCGGCGGTGGAGGCGGCGCGCGCCGGCGAGCAGGGCCGGGGCTTTGCGGTGGTGGCAAGCGAGGTAAGGAGCCTTGCGCAAAGGAGTGCGGCGGCGGCCAAGGAGATAAAAGCGCTGATCGAGGACTCGGTGGGCAAGGTGCAGCACGGCCAGCAGGTGGTCGAGCAAGCCGGCCAGACCATTGGCGAGCTGGTGGCGGCGGTCAAGCGCGTCACCGACATCATCGGCGAGATCGCGGCGGCGAGCCAGGAGCAGTCCAGCGGCATCGAGCAGGTGAACCAGGCGGTGGGGCAGATGGACCAGGTGACGCAGCAAAACGCCGCGCTGGTGGAAGAAGCGGCGGCCGCTGCCGAGAGCCTGCGCGAGCAGGCGCGCGATCTGTTGGCGGCGGTGGGCGTATTTCGGCTGGAGGCTGCGGGCGCGGCTGCGCCGAAGAAGGAGCCGGCGGTGCTCGTGAACGAACCCAGGCCGCAGGTCAAGAACGTGGCGCGCCTTGAGCGCAAGGCAGTGGCAAAGAGCAGCGCACCGGCACCGGCCAACGAGCCGCGCGCTCTCAGGAAAGCCGCCCCAGCAGAGCCGGGTGGCGCCGGATGAGCGAAGGCGATGCCGGCGATCGCGGCGAGCGCAGCACAGGACGCGACGGTCGGCGGCACGCGCGAGTTCGCATTCACCGATGCGGACTTCGAGCGGGTGCGGAGGCTGATTCGCGCCTATGCCGGCATTTCGCTCTCGCCGGCCAAGCGCGAAATGGCTTATGGCCGCCTGGCGCGCAGGCTGCGCGCGCTCGGCCTGGCCAGTTTCGGCGCGTACCTCGACCGCGTCGAGGCGGACACGCTCGCCGAGCGCGAGGCGTTCGTCAACGCGCTCACGACCAACCTCACCGCATTCTTTCGCGAGCCGCACCATTTTCCGGTGCTTGCCGAGCATTTGCGCGCGATCCGCGGCCGCACGGCGACCGTCTGGTGCTGCGCGGCTTCCACCGGCGAGGAGCCGTACTCGATCGCGATCACGGCGGTCGAGACGTTCGCAAGTGTCGCACCGCCCGTGCGCATCCTCGCCAGCGACGTCGATACCGGCGCGCTGCGCATCGCCGAAGCCGGCATCTATTCTCTGGAGCAGCTCGACAGGCTCGATCCGGTACGGCGAAAGCGTTTCTTCCTGCGCGGTACCGGAACGTACTCCGGCAAGGCGCGGGTGCGCGACGAGCTGCGCGATCTCGTCGTTTTCCGGCGCATCAATCTGCTCGCGCCCGACTGGCCACTGCGCGGGCCGCTCGATGCGATCTTCTGCCGCAACGTGATGATCTACTTCGACAAGGCGACGCAACGGACGATCCTGGAGCGCTTCGTGCCGCTCTTGCGCCCGGACGGACTGCTCTTCGTCGGCCACTCGGAGGGCCTGCACCATGCCGCGCATCTGTTCCGTCCCTGCGGCAGGACGGTTTACCGCCTGGCGCGCAGCGGCGGCGCATGATGGCGGAAAACCACACGGCGCCCGCCGGTGCGCCGGCGCGGCCCGAGGCGATCGCGACTTCGCCCGCGCCCGAGTGCTTCGCCCGCAACGTCTATTACGATCCGGTGCACCGCACGCAGGCGGCGAAGCTGCTGCCCGGCGAGTACTACGTGGCGGTCGGCGACATGATGCTCGTCACCGTGCTCGGCTCGTGCGTCGCGGCGTGCATCCGCGACGCGCGCCTGGGCATCGGCGGAATGAACCATTTCATGTTGCCCGAGGGCGAGGCGAACGGTCCGGCCTCGGGCGCGGCGCGCTACGGCACTTTTGCGATGGAGGTGCTGATCAATCACCTGCTCAAGCTCGGAGCGCGACGCGAGCATCTGGAGGCAAAACTGTTCGGCGGCGGCAACGTGCTCGCCGGCCTGACGCAGGTGACCGTCGGGGAGCGTAACGCCGCGTTCGTGCTGAACTACCTCGCCACCGAGCGCATCCGCATCGCGGCGCGCGATCTCGGCGAGCGCTGGCCGCGCAAGGTGTACTACTTTCCGGCGAGCGGCCGCGCCCTGGTCAAGCGCCTGCGCGACCTGCACAACGCGACGCTGCTCGAGCGCGAAGCGGCGTACCGCCGCCGCCTGGCGGCGCCGCACGCCGGAGAAGTCGAGCTCTTCGCCTGAAGGAGAAGGACGAGTTGTCGCTGACCCATCTCTCCCCGGCGGCGCAGCGGCGCCGCATCCGAGTGCTGATCGTGGACGACTCGGCGCTCGTTCGCAAGCTGCTTGCCGAGATCATCAACCGCCAGCCGGACATGGTGGCGGTGGGCGCGGCGCCCGACCCGTACGCGGCGCGCGAGATGATCCGCACGCTCGAGCCGGACGTGCTCACGCTCGATGTCGAGATGCCCAAGATGGACGGGCTCGAATTCCTCGAAAAGCTGATGCGGTTGCGGCCGATGCCGGTGGTGATGGTCTCGACCATGACCGAGCAGGGGGCCGAGACGACGCTGCGCGCGCTGGAGCTTGGCGCGGTGGACTTCGTCGCCAAGCCGCGGCTCGATGTTGCGCGTGGAATCGAAGCGGGCGCGGCAGAACTGCTGCAAAAGATCCGCCTTGCCGCAGCCGCGCGGGTGCGCCCGGCGCCGCAGCGTGCGGCGGCGCCGGCTCCGGCGCCCGCGCTCGGGCCGCGCGCCGGCACCGAAAAGCTCGTCTTCATCGGCGCCTCGACCGGCGGCACCGAGGCGATCAAGGCGGTGCTCGTGCCGCTGCCGCCGGACGCGCCCGGCATCCTCGTCACCCAGCACATGCCGCCCGGCTTCACGCGCAGCTTCGCGCAGCGGCTGGATGGCCTGTGCCGCATCCGCGTCAAGGAGGCCGAGGACGGCGAGCGCGTGCTTCCCGGGCATGCCTATATCGCGCCCGGTGACCGCCACCTGCTCGTTCGCAGAAGCGGGGCGAACTACCTGACGCAACTTTCGGACGCACCGCCGGTGAACCGCCACCGGCCTTCGGTCGAGGTGCTCTTTCGGTCGGCTGCGCAGCACGCAGGCGCCAACGCGATCGGCATCATGCTCACCGGCATGGGCCGGGACGGCGCCGCCGCGATGCTCGAGATGAAGCGTGCCGGCGCCTGGAACCTCGCGCAGGACGAAGCCTCGTGCGTCGTGTTTGGCATGCCGAAGGAGGCGATCGCGGCGGGCGCCGTGGACGAGGTGCTGCCGCTCGAGGCGATCAGCCGGCACGTGCTCGAGCGGCTGCGTGCCGCCGGCGGCGTGCACCACCGAATCTGAGCGAAGAATCCTCAGGCTCCGGCCGCGGCCCGGTTGCGGGCGCCGCCTGGCCCCGTGCCGGCCGCGGTGCGGCCGAAGCGCTCGAGCGCGGCGCGCAGCCTGTCCAGTTCTACACCCAGTCGCCCGATGTCCTGCTTGCAGGCGCACCGCTCGCCCGCGTGCGCCAGTTCCTCCAGGCGCGCGGCAAGCGCCGCGAGCGGACCGGCGGCAATGGCGAGCGCTGCGCCCTTGAGCGAGTGCGCGGCGCGCGCAAGCGCCGCGGCATCGCTCGCAGCGTATGCCTGCTCGATTCGCAACCACTCGCCGGGCGCGGTGCAGAGGAAAGTCGCTACAAGCTGCTCGAGTAGCGCGTGGTCCTCGCCGCACATCGCCAGTGCTGCCTCGAGGTCGAAGGGGGCGGAATCATCGCGCGGCGGCCGCTGCGGCGCCGCGCTGGAGTCTGCCTCCGGCGCCGGCTCGGAAGACAGCACCGCCGGACACAGGCGCGCGAGCAGCCGCGCGAGCGCGGCGAAGCTCACCGGCTTGGGCAGATGCTCGTCCATTCCCGCAGCGAGCAAGCGCTCGCGGTCTCCGGCGAGCGCGTGCGCGGTGAGCGCGGCGATCGGCGTGCGCGCACCGCGTTCCCGCTCGACCTCGCGCATGCGAGCCGCGGCCTCCACGCCGTCCATCACCGGCATCTGCACGTCCATCAGGACCAGATCGAAGGACCGCTCCCGGAACCGCCGCACCGCCTCGGCGCCGTCGGCCGCGCACTGCGCGCGGCATCCGAGCCGCTCGAGGAATTTCACCAGCACGCGCCGGTTGACGGGATTGTCCTCGGCGACCAGCACGTGCAGCCCGGAGCGGTGCGCCGGCGCGGGCGGCGCCTCGGTCGGCGCGCTCTCGGCCGGCTCGGCCAGCTCCAGACGCAGGGTGACGTGGAACGTGCTGCCGCGGCCGGGCTCGCTCTCAACGCCGATCGTGCCATCCATGAGCGCCGCCAGCCGCCGGCAGATCGCGAGGCCCAGGCCGGTACCGCCGAAGCGGCGCGTGGTCGAGGCGTCTGCTTGCGTGAAGGCCTCGAAGATCGCCTCGCGCTTGTCCGGCGCGATGCCGATGCCGGTGTCCTCGACCTCGAGCGCGAGGCGCACCGCGCCGGGCTCGAAGGCTGCGACCCGCGCGCGCACTCGCACATGCCCGGCGGCGGTGAACTTGATCGCGTTGTTGACCAGATTGAGCACGAGCTGGCGCACGCGCACCGGATCGCCGCGCAACAGCCGCGGGACCTGCGGCGCGATGCGCGCCTCGAGCGCCAGCCCCTTTTCCGCGGCGCGCTGCCGCTCGACGCGCAGCGCCTCGTCGATCACGTCGTGCGGCGAGAACGCGACGCGCTCGAGCGTCATGCGACCCGCCTCGATCTTGGCGAGGTCAATCGAGTCGTTGACGAGCGCGAGGAGCGTACCGGCGCAGACCTCGATCGTGCGCAGGCAGTCGCGCTGCTCCTCGTCGAGCGCGCTGGCGGCCAGGATCTCGGTCATGCCGAGAATGCCGTTGAGCGGCGTGCGCAGCTCGTGGCTCATGTGGGCGAGAAACTCGCTCTTGGCGCGGTTGGCGCGCTCGGCTTCCTCGCGCGCGGCCGACAGCTCCGCCTCGTGGCGCTTGCGCTCGCCGATGTCGGTCATCATCACGATGTAGCCCTCGATCTCGGACTGCGGGCTCCAGCGCGGCACGAGCGTCACCTGCAGATGCATCGTGCCGCCGGCGCCGCGATGTGCGCGTTCATAGGTCACGACCTCCCCGGCGAGCGCGCGCCGCACCCACGGTTCGGCCTCGGCCGCCGCCTCGCTGCCGAGGATGTCCGCCGCTCGCCATCCGATCACCTCCTCGACCTCGACGCCG
Source organism: Pseudomonadota bacterium (assembly GCA_040752005.1). Taxonomy (GTDB): domain Bacteria; phylum Pseudomonadota; class Gammaproteobacteria; order Burkholderiales; family SG8-39; genus RBG-16-66-20. The sequence continues at coordinate 6,887 of JBFMFX010000034.1, forward strand.
AACAGTTCGGCGTACTCCCGGTTGGCGAAACGCAGCGTCTGCCGCGCGTCGTAGTAGGCGATCATCGCCGGAACGTTGTCCGCCACCAGGCGCACCAGTGCTTCCGATTCGCGCAAGCGCTCCTCGGCCAGCCGTCGCGCGGTGATGTCCACGTTGGTGCCGGCGACACGCCGCACGCGGCCGGCGCCGTCGCGGCGCAGCACGCGCCCGCGCGAAAGGATCCAGCGCCAGGCGCCGCGCGCGTCGCGCACGCGATGCTCGGCGCAGTACTCGTCGCTGCTGCCCGCGCGCAGCCGCGCGATTGCCGCCTCGAGCATCGGCCGGTCCTGCGGATGCACGCGCGCGGCGAGCGCCGCGAGACTGGTGCGGACGGCACGCGCGCGGCCCGCGACCAGCTCGCCCCATTGCGCGCTCAGCCGCACCCGGCGCGCCGCCACGTCCCAGTCCCAGACCGCGATGCCGGAGGCCGCGAGCGCGGCCTCCAGGTGCCTTCGCGGCAGGCGGGAGCGGCGGCGCGCGACGGGCCTCAGCGCCACGGGCCGCGCCCGCGACGCGCGGGCGCCGGATCGGATTCGAGGGCCGTCGCCGTCTCCTCGCGCGTCGCTTCCTGAAGCTCGGCGCGCTCGAGCGCGGCGGCGAGCAGCGCCTCGGGATCGGATTCGGGTGCAAGCTCGAACGGTTCGGGCTGCCGCATGGTTTCGCTCCTGCGCTTCGGAAACGCGCCGAAAGTAACGCCGCGCGCGCGCCGGGGCGCAGCGGAACTGAGGCGGGATCGGGCCGTTTTTCCGCGCTCGGCCGCCGCCGGGGCTGCGCGAGGATCCGCGTCCATGCAGGCCCCGCCGCTGCGCGTTCTGATTGTCGAGGACAATGCGGTCTCTCGCGAGCTGCTGCGCGTGCTGCTGCGCAAGCAGGGACTGGAGGTGGTGCGCGAGTGCTCGAGCGCCGACGCGGCGCTCGAGGCCGCTGCGCGCCTGCGTCCGGATCTCGTCTGCCTCGACATCGGCCTTGCCGAGGGCGACGGCATAGACGTGCTGCGGCGCCTGAAGCGCGAGCAGTCCGGGCTGCGCGTGCTGATGGTGAGCGGCGCCTCGCAGCGCAGCCGCGTGCGCGAAGCGCTCGAGGCGGGCGCGGACGGCTTCGTCGTCAAACCCTATACCCCTGCCACGCTCGCCGCGGCGCTCGAACGCGTTTTCGCGCCGCGCGCAGCGGCATCGCGCTGACCCATGCTCGACGCAAGCGACCAGGAACGCAGCCTTCCCGCCTCGCCGCGGCGCCTGGAGCAAGCGCGCGAGGAAGGGCGCGTCGCGCGCTCGCGCGAGCTGCCGGGGTTTCTGCTCGCCGCGCTCGGGGCCGCGGCGCTCTGGGGCGCGGGCGATGCGCTGCTCGCGGCCTTCGGTGCGCTGGTGCGCTCGGGGCTCGCGTTCGG
>JBFMFX010000035.1:0-5433 GCA_040752005.1 Pseudomonadota bacterium
GCTGGCGCGCGACCGGGAGCGGCTGGCCGCTCTGCGCGCGGGGCTGCGCGAGCGGCTGCGCGCCTCGGCGCTGCTCGATGCCCGGGGCTTTGCGCGCCAGCTGGAGGATGCCTACCGCAGCATGTGGCGCCTGTGGTGTGCGTCACGCGGCAGACGCACATTGCTCAGTCGGGTTGCCGGAGTCGTCCGGCGCTATCTTGCCGTGTCGTGATCGGCCCTCGCAGTCCGAGCGGGATTCGCAAGCAGACGATCGGGTGACGCGTTGAGGCCGGCAATGCGCATTTTGCGAAGGCAGTGAAACGGCTCAGGCTTCGCCTTGTCGGGTAATGCACGGCAACACCGATAGCTCGACCGGCCGGGCTTCTGGCCTGCATTTTGCGAGGAGAGAGGCGTCCGGGGGAGGATGCGTCCGGCGAGAGAAATCCATAGATCAACCAATCGGGAGGGAACCGCATGAAATATCTGGAGAAAGGCTTCACGCTGATCGAGCTGATGATCGTGGTCGCGATCATCGGCATCCTGGCGGCGGTGGCGATTCCGGCCTACCAGGACTACATCGCTCGATCTCAGGTTTCCGAGGCCGTGAACCTGCTCGGCTCGGGCAAGACCCCGTTCGCCGAATATTTCGCGAGCCGCGGGTCCTGGCCCTCCACGGCCTCCGAAGTGATGGGCAATACTTCAGGCAAATATACGGCGTCAATCCAGATCACCGGCACGCCGGTGACCACGGCACCGGGTCAAATCACGCTGGTCGCGACGATGCTGACTTCCGGAGTCAACAGCAACATTACCGGCGGCAACCTGATCCTGGACACGACCGACGGCGGCAAGACCTGGACCTGCAAGACTACCGGCGCGACCGGCCCGGGCGCAGGCGGCGCGCTCGCTTCCAAGTACGTCCCGGCCAACTGCCGCAACTAGGCGAGGACTGGCCTACCTCGGGTGCGCGCGGGAATATTCCGCCAACAGTTCCTCCAATCGAGCGTGACTTATTTCACGCCGTGTGACCGTAGAGTCCGTACGGGAAGCGGTCGGACTGCGGTTGAGCGGCATACCGAAAATGGTCAATAAGTGACGTTTCTCGACAACCCGCAACCGCCACGAGTGGCGAATTGAGCGTGAATATTCCCTCTTTTCTCGGCTCGTCCTGCAAAAGGCTTCATCCTGGGCGCGAAGGAGGTTCTGGCGCGAGTTTTGCTGCATAATCGCTGTCCAGCCGGATGACATCGGTTGTTGGGCGTTTCGATTAACCCGAAAGGAGTGGAGTGCATGAAATATCTCGAGAAGGGCTTTACGCTGATCGAGCTGATGATCGTGGTCGCGATCATCGGCATCCTGGCGGCGGTAGCGATTCCGGCCTATCAGGACTACATCGCGCGGGCGCAGGTGTCGGAAGCGGTGAACCTGCTCGGCTCGGCCAAGACACCGTTTGCCGAGTACTACGCAGACCGTGGACAGTGGCCCTCGACGGCATCCGAGGTGATGGGCAACACCGCGGGCAAGTACACCGCGTCGGTGCAGATCACCGGTACGCCGGTGACCACGGCGCCGGGCCAGATTACGCTGGTCGCGACGATGCTGACTTCCGGGGTCAACAGCAACATCACCGGCGGTAACCTGATCCTGGACACGACCGACGGCGGCAAGACCTGGACCTGCAAGACTACCGGCGCGACCGGCCCGGGCGCAGGCGGCGCGCTCGCTTCCAAGTACGTTCCGGGCAACTGCCGCAACTAACGATTCCGGGACGCACAGCCGAAGGGCCCGCGATGAGCGGGCCCTTTGCTTTTGCGGAGCAGCGCGACCGATCCGCGCCGCTCAGGGCTTTGCCATCACCAGCAACAACCGGCGCGTGAGACTGTCCACGAACTCCGGCGGATAGCCCGCATGCTTCAACTCCAGCTTGAATGCCGTGCCGAACTTCGCGCGGCGGAACATTCCCAGCCGCTCGCGCCGCTGGAACGACGCGGCACGGTCGCAGATCTCGTCTATCGTGCGCGCAAGGCGCGCGGTCGCCTGCGGACTATCCTGTCCGGCGTTTGGCGGGAAACGGCTGGCGAATTCGCGTGCCAGCGCGATGGCAAAATCCTCGATCTCCCGGGAGCGCTGATGATTGAACATGTCTGAAGGGTCCGTGGCCGCCATGTTACCAGCGGCGCCCGCCTGCCGATGAGCTGGCTCACTTCGTTCATCCGGCGCGCCGGCGCGGCGCCCGCCGCGTCGGACTCGGACCGCGAGCAGCTCGATGCGTGGCTGCGCCAGGCGTACGATCACGCCGCTCGCGGCGAGCGCGCCGAAGCCGAACGGCTCTATCGCGCGGTGCTGGAGCACGATCCGCGCGATCCGGACGCCCTTTACTTCCTCGGCATGCTGGCGACCGCCGACGGTCGCGACATGGAGGCGGCCGAGTGGTTGCGCCAGGCGCTGGAGGCGAGGCCCGAGGATCCGGCGTTCTGGTTCGCGCTCGGCGTCGCGTATCACCACCTGCGCCGGCTTGCCGAGTCGGTACAGGCCTATCGCGAAGGGCTTCGCCTCCAGCCCGAGAACGACACGATGCGCGCGAACCTCGCCGCGACGCTCATCGAGCTGGGTCGGGGCGAAGAGGCGCTCGCCGAATCGGAACGGTTGCTCGCGCAAGGCTACGAATCGGCGCAGCTGTGGCACAACCTGATCAACGGTTATCGCGAGCAGGGCAGGATCGAGGAAGCGATCGCGGCGGGTCGGCGCGCGCTGGAGCTCTCGCCCGACAGCGCGCCGACGCACACCAACTACCTGCTCACGCTCAACTACAGCGACCGCTGGGACGCCGCTGCCATCTACGCCGAGCACCGGCGCTACGGTGCACGCTTTGCCCGGCCCTGGGTGGAGCCCCGTCCCGACCCGCGCTGGCCGCGGCGCCTGCGCGTGGGCTACGTTTCGCCCGATTTCCGCTCACACGTGGTCGCGTGCTTCATCGAGCCCATCCTCGAGCGCCACGACCGCAGCCTGGTCGAGGTGTTCTGCTACTACAACCACCGGTGGGAAGACGCGGTGACGGAACGGTTGCGCGGACTCGCGGAGCACTGGGTCGAGTGCGTGCACCTGAGCGACGAAGAGCTGGCCGAGCGCGTGCGCGCCGATCGCATTGACATCCTGGTGGACCTCGCCGGTCACACCGGTGACAACAGGTTGCCCGTGTTCGCCGCCAAGCCCGCTCCGGTGCAGGTGAGCTATCTCGGCTACCCGAACACGACGGGACTTGCGGCGATGGATTACCGGCTGACCGACCTGCATGCCGATCCGCCGGGGGAGGCCGAGCGCTTGAGCACCGAACGCCTGCTTCGTCCCTGGCCGACGTACTTCTGTTACCGGCCGCCGAACGTCTGCCCGGATCCGGGGCCGCTGCCGTCGCGAGCGACCGGCCACATCACGTTCGGGTGCTTCAACAACCTGCCGAAGATGTCACCGTCTTTCCTGGACGCGGCCGCACGGGTACTCGCCGCGGTCGCCGGCTCGCGGCTGGTGTTGAAAAGCGGGGCTCTCAGGGTGCCGCATGTCGCGGACCGGTTTCGCGAGCATTTCGCCCGCGCCGGAATCGATTCCTCTCGCGTGGATCTGCGCGGCTGGGAACCGACGGTCCAGAGCCATCTGGCCGCTTACCGCGATATCGACATCGCCCTCGACAGTTTCCCGTACAACGGCGCGACCACGACCTGCGAGGCGCTGTGGATGGGCGTGCCGGTGGTGACGCTTGCCGGCGACCGGCACGCCGGGCGCATGGGCGCGAGCCTGCTGAATGCCGTGGGCCTCGGCGAGCTGGTCGCGCGCAGCGTGGACGAGTATGTCGCGGCGAGCGCGGCGCTCGCTGCGGATTGCAGCCGGCTGGAAGCGCTGCGGCATGAGTTGCGCGGTCGGATGCGCGCCTCGCCGCTCATGGACGAGGAGGGTTTCACGCGCGCACTGGAGCGCTGCTACGTCGAGATCTGGCAGGCGAAGCTCGCGCCGGCGCCGCAGGCACCGGATCTCGACGAACGCGCCATCGCGGCGCTGCTGGAGCGTGCGCGCGCGCTGCGCGCCGAAGGCAAGCGGCTGGAGGCCGAGGAGGCGTGCAAGCGGGTGCTGGCCGCACGGGCCGATCATGCGGGCGCGCTGGAACTGCTCTGGAACCTCTCGTGGGAAACCGGCAACCACGGCGTGGCGGTGGAATGGCTCGCACGCGGCATCGCCGCGAACGACGGCCACGCCCGGCTGCACTACATGATGGGATGTTCGCTGCTCGAGCGCGGCAATCCGGGTCAGGCCGTCGAATCGTTCCGCCGGGCGCTCGCGCTCGAACCGGCGATGGCGAAGGCGCACAACAACCTCGGCTGCGCGCTCGAGGCGCTCGGTCAGGTCGCCGAGGCGGCGCAATGCTACCGGCGTGCGCACGAGCTGGACCCGCAGCTTGCCGATGCGCTCTACAACCTCGGCAACGCAGAGCGCCAGCTCGGCCGGCTCGGCGAAGCAACGCGGCTGATCGAGCGTTCGCTCGCGCTGGACGGGACGCGCGCCGACCGGCATTGCAATCTGGGCGACCTGCACTATTACGGGCTGCGCCTGGAGCAGGCGATCCAGTCCTACGAGCGGGCGATCGCACTCGATCCGCGCGAGGCGCGCGCGTACGCCGGTCGCGCGCTCGCGCTGGAGGAACTCGGCCGGCTGGAGGAGGCGGAGGCGGACACCGCGCGGGTGCTCGAACTGGAGCCGCGCAGCCCGGGCGTGCACAGTCGCCGGCTGCTCGCCCTGCACTATCGCCGCGGCGAGGAAGGCGAGGCGCTGCTCGCCGAGCACCGGGCCTGGGCCGAGCGCCACGCGCGGCGTACCGGCCGGCAGGCGGCGCGCGCGGCGCACGAGCGCAGTCCGCGGCGCCGGATCAACATCGGCTACGTCTCGGGCGAGTTCAGACGGCACTCGGTGGCGAGCTTCATCGAGCCGGTGCTCGCGGCGCATGATCGCAGCCGCTTCAAGGTGTTCTGCTACTCGAACGCCGAGTTCGGCGACGAAGTGACCGTCCGGCTGCGCGCACTGGCCGAGGAGTGGCGCGACATCGCGCGCTGGAACGACGACTGGGTCGCCGAGCGCATCCGCGCCGACCGCATTGACGTCCTCGTGGACCTGTCCGGCCACACCGGAGGAGGACGTCCGATGCTTTTCGCGCGCAAGCCTGCGCCGGTGCAGGTGACGTGGCTGGGGTATCCGAACACGACGGGGCTGGAGGCGATGGACTGGCGCCTGACCGATGCGCTGGCCGATCCGCCGGGGCGCACCGAGCGTTTTCATGTGGAGAGGCTGCTGCGGCTGCCGCGCGGGTTTTTGTGCTACCGGCCGCCCGAGGAGGCGCCGGAGGTGGGCGAGCTGCCGCTTTTGCGCACCGGGCGGCTGACCTTTGGCTGCTTCAATCATCTTCCCAAGCTC
>JBFMFX010000036.1:0-4419 GCA_040752005.1 Pseudomonadota bacterium
CGCCGGGTTTCGGCGCCGGCTTCTTCGCCTTCTTCGGCTCGGCCGGGACCTCCGGCGCCGCCGAGGGCGCGGCGCCCGGCGCCGCCGCGGCGGCGCCCGCGGCCAGCTGCGCCTCGCCGCGGCCCATCACCTCGCCCTTGTACACCCACACCTTGATGCCGATCACCCCGTAGGTGGTCTTCGCCTCGCCGAAGCCGTAATCGATGTCGGCGCGCAGCGTGTGCAGCGGCACGCGCCCCTCGCGGTACCACTCGGTGCGCGCGATCTCGTGCCCGTTCAGCCGCCCGGAGCTCATGATCTTCACGCCCTGCGCGCCGAGGCGCATCGCGTTCTGCATCGCGCGCTTCATCGCGCGACGGAACATGATGCGCTTTTCGAGCTGCTGCGCGATCGAGTCGGCGATCAGCTGCGCGTCGGTCTCGGGCTTCCTGATCTCCTCGATGTTGACGTGCACCTGCTGCACGCCCATCAGGCGCCGCAGTTCCGCCTTCAGCGACTCGATCTCCTCGCCCTTCTTGCCGATCACCACCCCGGGGCGCGCCGAGAAGATGGTGATGCGCGCATCCTTGGCCGGACGCTCGATCAACACGCGGCTCACCGAGGCGTGCGCCAGCTTCTTCTTCAGGAACGAGCGCACCTTGATGTCCTCGGCGAGCATCGGCGCGAAATTGCGCCCGCCCGCGTACCAGCGCGAGCTCCAGTTGCGGTTCACCGCCAGGCGAAAGCCCACCGGATGGATCTTCTGTCCCATGGCTGTCCCTTGCCCCTAGTCGCCGACCGTCAGATAGATATGGCAGGTGTGTTTCTGCACCCGCGTGCCGCGCCCCTTGGCGCGGGCGTGGAAGCGCTTGAGGAACGTGCCGCGCTCCACATGCACGCGCTTCACCTTGAGCGTGTCGATGTCGGCGCCGTCGTTGTGCTCGGCGTTGGCGATCGCCGACTCGAGCAGCTTCTTCATCAGCGCCGCCCCCTTCTGCGGCGAGAAGGTGAGGATGTGGATCGCCTTGTCCACCGGCTTGCCGCGGATCAGGTCGGCCACCAGCCGCCCCTTCTGCGCCGACAGGCGCGCGCCGCGCAGGACCGCTCGCGTCTCCATCGCCCGCCTCCTACTTCTTCGCCGCGGCGGCCGCAGCCGGCGCGCCCACTGGCGTCTCGGTCTTCTTGCCCGCGGCCGAATGTCCCTTGAACGTTCGCGTGAGCGCGAACTCGCCCAGCTTGTGGCCGACCATGTTCTCGGTGACGTACACCGGCACGTGCTGCTTGCCGTTGTGCACGGCGAGCGTCAGGCCGACGAATTCCGGCACGATGGTCGAGCGCCGCGACCAGGTCCGGATCGGCCGCTTGTCGCCGCTGGCGCGCGCCGCCTCGGCCTTCCTCAGCAGATGCAGGTCCACGAACGGACCCTTCTTGATCGAACGAGCCATGGAATCCTTCCGTTCAGGCGCGGCGCCGGTCGCGCACGATCATCGCCTGCGTGCGCTTGTTGCGCCGGGTCTTGAAGCCCTTGCTCTTGACGCCCCAGGGCGACTGCGGGGGACCGGCCGCGGCGGTGCGGCCCTCGCCGCCGCCGTGCGGGTGGTCAATCGGGTTCATCGCCACGCCGCGCACCGTCGGACGGACGTTCCGCCAGCGCATGCGGCCGGCCTTGCCGACCGACTCCAGGTTGTGCTCCTCGTTGCCGACCTCGCCGATGGTGGCGCGGCAGTCCACGTGCACCTTGCGGATCTCTCCCGAGCGCAGGCGCAACTGCGCGTACGAGCCCTCGCGCGCGAGAAGCTGCGCCGAGGCGCCCGCCGAGCGCGCGAGCTGCGCGCCCTTGCCGGGCAGCATCTCGACGCAATGCACCGTCGTCCCGACCGGGATGTTCCTGAGCGGCATGGCGTTTCCGGGCTTGATCGGCGCCTCCGACCCCGATACCAGCTCGGCGCCGGGAGCGACGCCCTTCGGCGCCACGATGTAGCGGCGCTCGCCGTCGGCGTACAGCAGCAGCGCCAGGTGCGCGCTGCGGTTCGGGTCGTACTCCAGGCGCTCCACGCGCGCCACGATGCCGTCCTTGTCGCGGCGGAAGTCCACGATGCGGTAGCGCTGCTTGTGGCCGCCGCCCTTGTGCCGCATGGTGATGCGGCCGGCGTTGTTGCGGCCGGTGCTCTTTTTCTGCGCCTTCGTGAGCGGCAGGTGCGGCCCGCCCTTGTGCAGGCCGGGGCTCGCAACCCGGACGTACGCGCGCCGGCCGGGCGAAGTGGGCTTGACCTTGATCAGCGGCATGGCGCTCTCACTCCATCGTGCCGAAGTTGATTTCCTGGCCGGCCGCCAGGCGCACGTACGCCTTCTTCCAGTTGCGCCGGCGTCCGGCGAAGCGGCCGAAACGCTTCGCTTTCCCCTTCACGCGCGCCACCCGCACGTCGTCGACACGGGTCTTGAACAGCAGCTCGACCGCGGCCTTGATCTCGGGCTTGGTCGCGCGGTCGGCGACGCGGAACACGTACTGGCGGTGCTTGTCGGCGATGCGCGTGCTCTTTTCCGACACCACCGGCGCGAGCAGCACGTTCATGAGCTGCTCGGGGGCGTATTTCTTCGCCGCGGTCATGCCAGCATCTCCTCCAGCTTCGCCACCGCGCCGCGCGTCAGAAGCACGTTCGGGTAGCGCACCAGCGCCACCGGGTTCGCCTGTTGCACCGCAATCACCTCGACGTTCGGCAGGTTGCGCGCCGACAGCGCCAGGTTGCGGTCCACCTCGTCGGTGATGACGAGCAGCTCGTCGAACCCCATCGCCTTCACCTTCTGCGCGAGCAGCTTCGTCTTCGGCTGCTCGACGCGGAAGTCCTCGACCACGCGCAGGCGGTCTTCGCGCGCGAGCTGCGACAGGATCGAGCAGATCCCCGCGCGGTACATCTTGCGGTTGACCTTGTGGGCGAAGTTCTCGTCCGGCGTGTTCGGAAAGATCTTGCCGCCGCCGCGCCACAGCGGGCTCGAGGTCATGCCGGCGCGCGCGCGCCCGGTGCCCTTCTGCCGCCACGGCTTGCGCGTCGAATGGCGCACGTCGCCGCGGTCCTTCTGCTTGCGGGTGCCGCGGCGCGCGTTGGCGGCATAGGCGACCACGATCTGGTGCACCAGCGCCTCGTTGAATTCGCGGCCGAACACCTCGTCGCGCGCGGCGAGCGTGCCGGCGGGACCCTGCTCGGTGATGAGTTTCAGTTCCATGGCTCGTCCCTCAACCCGCCGGCGCCTTCGCGGCCGGGCGCACGATCACGTCGCGCCCGGCGTGCCCCGGCACCGAACCCTTGACGAGCAGCAGCTGGCGCTCCGGGTCAATGCGCACCACCGTCAGGTTCTGCACCGTGCGCCTGACGTTGCCCAGGTGTCCGGCCATGCGTTTGCCGGGAAAGACGCGCCCGGGGTCCTGGCGCATGCCGGTCGAACCCGGCGCGTTGGTAGTGAGCGAGTTGCCGTGCGTGGCGCGGTTGGAGGAGAAATGGTGGCGCTTGATGACGCCGGCGAAACCCTTGCCGATCGTCACCCCCTGGACGTCCACCTTCTGCCCGACCTTGAAAAGCTCGACGCCCAGCTTTGCGCCCACCTTCAGGCTGGCAAGGTCCGCGGCGTCGGCGCGGAATTCCTTCAGCACCCGGCCGGCCTCGACGCCCGCTTTCGCGTAGTGACCCTTCAGGGCCTTGGTGACGCGCTTCGCGCGCCGCTGGCCGAAGGCGACCTGCACCGCGGCGTAGCCGTCGCGCTCCGGAGTCTTGATCTGGGCAATTCGGTTGCCGGACACGTCGAGCACCGTCACCGGAAGAGCGTCGCCCTCCTCGGAGAAGATGCGCATCATGCCGACCTTGCGGCCGACCAGTCCCAACGCCATACCGTCCTCTTCTCGTTGACCCGGCCGCGCTCGCCGCGCCCCGGGCGCCGGCTGCAATTGGCCGGCAGAAAAATCCGTACCTACGAAAAAAGCGAACGTCCGGAAAACTCCGTCGTCACTGAACCTTGATCTCCACGTCCACGCCCGCCGGCAGGTCGAGCTTCATCAGCGCATCCACCGTCTTGTCGGTGGGATCGATGATGTCCATCAGCCGCAGGTGCGTGCGGATCTCCAGCTGCTCGCGCGAGGTCTTGTCCGCGTGCGGCGAGCGCAGCAGGTCGAAGCGCTGCTTGCGCGTGGGCAGCGGCACCGGGCCCCTCACGACCGCGCCGGTGCGCTTGGCCGTGTCCACGATCTCCAGCGCCGAGCGGTCGATCAGCCGGTAGTCGAACGCCTTGAGGCGGATGCGGATTCTCTGGCTCTGCACGTCGGTTACTCGATGATCTTCGACACCACGCCGGCGCCGACGGTCTTGCCGCCCTCGCGGATGGCAAAGCGCAGCCCCTGCTCCATCGCCACCGGCGTGATCAGCGTCACCGTCATCTTCACGTTGTCGCCCG
>JBFMFX010000037.1:0-2578 GCA_040752005.1 Pseudomonadota bacterium
CCTCCTTGCGCGCGCGCTCGGCCAGTTCCGCCGCCTCCTTACGCGCCCGCTCGACCGCCTCCGCCCGCGCCTTCGCCTCGGCTTCGTATTTCGCCTTCAGCTCCGCCTCGCGCTTTGCCTCAGCTTCGGCCCGTGCCTGGATCTCGGCGATACGCTTGGCTTCAGCCTCGGCCTCGCGACGCTTGAATTCGGCTTCACGCTCGGCGAGCTGCTTCTCCAGCCGCGCCTTTTCCTCGGCAAGCTTGGCGCGCACCTCGGCTTCGCGCCGGGCCGCCTCCTCCATCTCGCGCTTTTCCTGCTCCTTCGCCTTGCTGTCGTCGAGGCTCACGCCACGCAGCTTGGCGATCTTGCGCTTGGCAAGTGCGGCATAAATGCCGTTCGGGAACTGCTGGATGTAGAGCTCGAAGTCCTCGGGGTCGTTGCCGTCCTTGATCGAACGCCAGAACTCCAGCTCGACTTCCTGCGTTCCGGAGGCGGTGACCGCGGTGCGCGCGGAAGCCTCCGGCCGTGCCGCCGCGACCTGTGGCGCCGGCATCGCGCCGCCCCCGAGCGGCGCGACGACCGTCCTGTCCTCTTCATCCTCGCCCTTGCCCTCGAGCGCGCGTCTGAGCGCGTTGGCGAGATCCTTCGCCGTCTGGTAGCGCGCCTCCACCGACTTCGCGAGCGCCTTGTTGACGATCTGGTCGAAGATCGGCGGAATGCCCTTGTTGATTGTCGAGGGCGGCGGCGGGTTGTCCTGGATGATCTTCTTGGCGATGGTCCATGCGCCCGACCCGGTGAACGGCTTCTCGCCGGTCAGGAACTGGTACAGGATGATGCCTGCCGAGAAAATGTCGCTGCGCCGGTCAATGTTGCCGCCAGTGATCTGCTCGGGCGACATGTAGGCGGGCGTGCCGACCATCGTGCCCGCCTGCGTTTTTTCGGTCGCGCTCGCGTCGGTGATGCGCGCCACGCCGAAGTCGGCAAGCTTCACCTTGCCGTTGTGGTCGATCATCACGTTGGCCGGCTTGATGTCGCGGTGGATGATGCCGGCCTCGTGCGCGAAGTGCAGCGCGTCGCACAGCTCGCACATGATGCGCACCGCTTCCTTCAGCTCGAAACGCTCGTTGGCGTCGAAGAAGTTCTTGAGCTCCTTGCCCTTGATGAACTCCATCACGATGTACGCGATGTCGCCTTCTTCGCCGAAGTCGTACACCTGCACGATGTTCGGGTGGTTGAGGCGCGCCACCGCCTGCGCCTCGCGCACGAACCGCATGGAGTATTCGCGCGCGGTGTCCTCGTCCACCGCGCTCTTGAGAATCGTCTTGATGGCGACGGTCCGGTGCAGGCGCGTGTCGGTGCCTGCATAGACCATGCCCATCGCGCCCTTGCCGAGGACGCGGTCTATCTTGTAGCGCCCGAGCTGCTTCAGTTCGGTTTCAGCGGCCACGCAAGACTCCCGCCGGTCCCGCGTCCGGCAGCGCAAGCGTCAGATTTTTCGGCGTTTTCGGCACGTTCAGGCAGCCCAAGCTTGCGAGCGTACATTATCTCGACGGCGTTTGCTGCTGGCAAGGGCATTTGTCGCACGGTGGCGCCGCCCCGGCCGAGCCGATGGGCGATCTCAGCGAATCGCCGGTGCGCGTGTTTCGGCCTTTGGGACGGCGACGCCCTGCTCGCGCGCTTTCTGGTACCAGCGCAGCGCGGTCTCGTAGTCGCGCGCCACCGCCGCATTACCGCGATCGTAGATCTCGCCCAGTTTCTTCTGCGCCGGTCCGTGGCCGCTTTCGCCGGCCTCGAGGAAGGCCTGGAGCGCCCCGCGGTCGTCGCCCGCCCGCTCCATGGCGAGCCCAGCGCGATAGCGCCTTTCTGCCTCTTCCTTGCCGAGCGACGCCCGTGCGGGCGGTCTTGCAGGGGGAATTGCCGCGACAGGCGGCTGCACAGGCGCGGCAGGAGGCGCGGCCCGTGCCGGGGCTGGGGCCACCGGCCGCACCGCGGCAAGCGCCGCGACCTGCCGTGCTGCCTCCGCCGGCTCGACCCCGGCCGCCACAGCCCTGTCCGGAACGGTGAGCACCACCCCCGCGCGAAGCTGGTTGATGTTGCCGCCGGTAAACGCGTCCGGGTTCGAGCGATACAGTGCGAGCACCATCTGGTGCACCGTGACGCCCCCTGGGCGTACCTGCCGGGCGATCGCGAACAGGGTATCGCCGCGCTTGACCTCGTAGTTCGCCGGCGCGGCCTGAGCGACGGCCGCCGCGGGAGCGAGCGCCAGCGCCGCAGCGACGACCAACCGGCGCGCGCGGGGCGTCACTCGCAGATGAACTCCAGCACGTCGGTCGCGGTCGCGCGCGGCTGGCCGAAGGCGATCCAGCCCCGGCCGCGCAGCGTGAACTCCTCGCGCCGCAGCACGATTTCCTTGTCGCCCTCGACGGTGACGTAGGTGCCGTTCGAGCTGTGGTCGGTGAGGACGAATTTGTCCAGCCGCCGCTCGATCTTGCCGTGCGAACGCGAAGCCATGCGGTCGCGCACCACCAGATCGGCCGCGGGATCGCGCCCGAGCGAGACCACCGTGCGCTCGTCCGACAGGACGGTTTCTCCGCCC
>JBFMFX010000038.1:0-1884 GCA_040752005.1 Pseudomonadota bacterium
GCGCCCCGGCGCCTATGTCGTGCTCAAGTACGTGCGCCCCGTGGTCAAGCGCCGCGACACCGAGGCGCTCGTGTGCGCAAGCGCCCCCGCGAGCGTCATCGAAGGCAGCCGCGCCGATGTGAGTTTCGTGGCGGGGCTGCTCGACAAGTTTGCCTATCACATCCCGCTCTATCGTCAGCACCAGCGGCTCGCCGACGCCGGCATCACGGTCTCGCGGCCCTGGCTCACGCAGCTCGTGCACGCTGCGGCCGCGCTGCTCGAGCCGATTCATGCGGCGCAGCTTGCCTCGATCCGCGCCTCGCGCGTCAAGGCGATGGATGAGACCCCGATCAAGGCCGGGCGCGCCGGGCCGGGTAAGATGAAGGCGGCCTACTTCTGGCTGATCTACGGCGGCCACGACGAGATCGCCTTCCTCTGCTTCGAAAGCCGCCAGGCACGCCACCTCGAACAGGCGCTGGGTCTGTCCCCGACCGAGCGCGCGGTGCTGCTCTCCGATGGCTACGCCGCCTATGCCCGCTACGCCGAGCGGACGGGGCTCACCCACGCGCAATGTTGGGCGCATACGCGCCGGCATTTCTTCGAGGCGAGCCGCGTGGAACCCGAGCGGGCCGGGCAGGCGCTCGAGATGATCGGCGCGCTCTACGCGGTGGAGCGGCACATCGGCGAGGCGGGGCTCGAGGCCGAAGCCAAGCGCGCTTGGCGCCTTGCGCTCGCCCGCCCGCTCGTCGAGCGCTTCTTTGCCTGGGTCGAGGAGGAGTTCCAGCGCCAGGGCCTGCTGCCGAGTTCGCCCCTGACCAAGGCGCTTGCCTATGCGCGCGAGCACCGCGCGGGGCTCGCGGTCTATCTCGATGATCCTGAGGTGCCCATCGACACCGACCACCTGGAGCGCGCCCTGCGCGCCATTCCGATGGGCCGGAAAAACTGGCTCTTCTCCTGGAGCGAGGTCGGCGCCCGCTATGTCGGCATGCTGCAAAGCCTGATCGTCACCTGCCGCCTGCACGAGATCGACCCCTACGACAATCTGGTCGATGTGCTCCAACGCGCGGGCCAGCACCCGGCCGCCCAGGTCGAGCCGCTCACGCCCCGGCGCTGGAAGCAGCTCTTCGCCGCCAATCCGCTGCGCTCCACTCCAATATCCACAACATCGCACTCTGAGCAAGTACGCCGGGGGGTTACCGGTTACCGCGAGCGGCATCCGGGACTCGAGTAGCCGAAAAGAACCAAAAGCGCTCCTTTACAATCCGTAGCGTGTTCATCATCCAGAAAATCACCCAGCACTACGATCCGGAACAGGATCGCGTCGGCCTTACCGCGCAGGACGCCGAGGGGCGGGGGGTGCTGTGGCTCACGCAAAGGCTGACCAACCGGCTCGCGGGGGCTTTGGGCGGGTGGATGGACGCCAGCGTGAAGGCGGTGGCCGCAGCGTCGGCGGCGCCGAGTCTTCAGGTGTGGGAGCAGGCCGCCGCCCAGGTGCAGTTGAAGCCCGAGCCGCCGGTCGACGCCGCGGCGGCGCAAAGCGAGGCGCTTTCAGGCGTATTCGATTCCCGAGCTGGCGAGGCCGACGAAGTCGATGTTGTTCTTGTTGACGTCGCTCTCGGCGGCGAATACCGCAAGCCCAGCCTGGGTGTAGGCGCCGCTGTCGAGCCAGCCCACGAAGTAGTTCAGGTCGGTTTCCCCCGGCAGCGTGTTCGTGACGTTCCTGTAGAGCTGGGTGACGACGTTGGCGTTCGAGCGCCCTCCCGGGAAAATCCCGCTGCCCAGCGCAAATTCGGCGACCTGCTGCATGGTCATGCCCGAGTCGAACAGCTGCAGGCCGGCGCCGACATAGGCGGCGCCGGCGGCGTCGTTGGCGGCGGCGACGTAGTTTTTCCCGAAAATCGCGCC
>JBFMFX010000039.1:0-1378 GCA_040752005.1 Pseudomonadota bacterium
ATATCGGCAAGAAGGCGATGATCTGCCTGCGCGAACCCTCGCTCGGGCCGGTGTTCGGGGTGAAGGGTGGGGCCGCCGGCGGCGGCTACGCGCAGGTGGTGCCGATGGAAGACATCAACCTGCACTTCACCGGCGACTTCAACGCCATCGGTCTTGCCAACAACCTGCTTGCCGCCGCGATCGACAACCACATCCACCACGGCAACGAACTGGGCATTGACGTGCGGCGCATCGCCTGGCGGCGCGTCGTGGATATGAACGACCGGGCGCTGCGGCAAATCACGGTGGGGCTCGGCGGGGTTGCGAACGGCTATCCGCGCGAGGACGGCTTCGACATCGTCGTCGCCTCGGAGGTGATGGCGATCTTCTGCCTCGCCACCTCGCTCGAGGACCTGAAGGCGCGCCTTGGCAACATCGTGTGCGCGTACACGCGCGACGGCCGGCCGGTGCGCGCGCGAGACCTCAAGGTGCACGGCGCGATGACGGTGCTGCTCAAGGACGCGCTCAACCCGAACCTGGTGCAGACGCTGGAGAACAACCCGGCCTTCATCCACGGCGGACCCTTCGCCAACATCGCGCACGGGTGCAATTCGGTGATTGCGACGAAGAGCGCGCTCAAGCTCGCCGACTACGTGGTCACCGAGGCCGGTTTCGGCGCCGACCTCGGCGCGGAGAAGTTCATTGACATCAAGTGCCGCAAGAGCGGCCTGCGGCCCGATGCGGTGGTGATCGTGGCGACGATCCGCGCGCTCAAGTACCACGGCGGCGCGGACCTGAAGGACATCACCAAGGAAAACCTCGCCGCGCTCGAGAAAGGCATCGCCAACCTCGAGCGGCACGTGAACAACGTGCGCAACCACTACGGGCTGCCGTGCGTGGTTTCGGTCAACCGCTTCAGCCACGACACGCCGGCCGAGATCGAGCTGCTGCGCCGCAAGCTCGCGCACCACGAGGCGCCGGTGGTGCTTGCCACGCACTGGGGCGAGGGCGCGAAGGGCGCCGTCGAGCTCGCGCGCACCGTGGTCGACCTGATCGAAAAGGTGCCCTCGGATTTCAAGTACGTCTACGACGACGCGCAGCCGCTGTGGGACAAGATGCGCGCCATCGCCACGAAGATCTACGGCGCCGCCGACATTGCGGCCGACGGCAAGGTGCGCAACCAGATCCGCAAGCTGCAGGAGGACGGCTACGGGCACTACCCGGTGTGCGTAGCGAAGACTCAGTACTCGTTTGCCGCCGACGCGACGCTGCGCGGCGCGCCCTCGGGCCACATCGTCAACGTGCGCGAGGTGCGCCTGGCCGCCGGCGCCGAGTTCGTGGTCATGATCTGCGGCGACATCATGACCATGCCCGGGCTGCCGAAGGTGCCCGCGGCCGA
>JBFMFX010000004.1:0-176127 GCA_040752005.1 Pseudomonadota bacterium
CTCGATGCCCTGCCCTGGAGTCTTTGACCGCCAGCAGCCGGCCTGGCGCGAGGCGGTGCTGCCGCGCGGCCTGCCGCGGGTGGCCATCGAGGCGGGCGCCTCCGATTACTGGCGCAAGTACGTCGGCTTGGACGGCGCCGTCGTGGGCCTGGACCGCTACGGCGAATCCGCCCCCGCCGCCGAACTCTTCAAACACTTCGGCTTTACGCCGGAGCGCGTCGCGCAGGCAGTACGGGACATCGTCGGTCGCGCTGCGACGTCCCGGACCGAGGATGCGCTCGACGACTCGCGATTCGTGCGTTCGATGAATTGAAGCGCAGCCCGCACAGTGCATGAATCGCGCGCGCTGTCTTTCGGCGGCGGCGAGTGCACGAGGTTTTTGGGCAACCCCGGGCCTCCTCCTCCCGGAGCGTGACTTCCATGCTCGTGCCCCGCAGCGCCTGCCTTCCCGCCGGCCTCCTCGCGGCGACGCCCGGCTTGGCGGCAACCCGGTTCCGGCCGCGGCCTCAGAGGTTGTGCGGGTGCCGCGCCTCTGCGAAGAACAGCCAGCGCTCGGCGATGAGCGCCGTGAGCTGGGCGAGGAACGCCAAGAGATACGCACCCAGGGTGCCCCCGCCCCAGCCGAGAAGCCAGCCCGGCACCGGGAAGAAGAAGACCAAGAACATCCAGCGCGCCGCGGCGAGCACCCGCACTGGCCTGCTGCGGAAGGACTCGCGGGTGTCGAACGAGCCGACGGTGGATCCCTGCGTACTCTGCACCGCACGCGGATGCGGGACACCGATCGTCGCGGCGGTGGTGGCGAGCGGACGCAGCCGGGCGTTGCGCAGAAATGCCGCGCCGCGCGCAAGCCACGCGAGGGCGGCGAGCACGAAGGCAGCGAGCGCGAGCGGTCCGGCGAAGGGCGGATGCGCGAGCACCGCGAGCGGCACGGCGAGGGTGAAGCCGGTGGCGGCACCAAGCAGCGCGAAATTCACCGGCGTGAGCGGCGTCGCCCATTCGCGCACGAACGAAACGCACGCGTAGATCATCCCGGTGCACAGAAAAAGCGCGGCGTCGAGCGCGACGGCGAGGGCGCCGATCGCGAGTGTCCCGGCGCGCGGCAAGCCGAACGCATGCGCCGCGCCCCATGCCGCCACCGCCGCCATGAAGGCGGCAAGCGCGAGTTGCGCGCGCGTCAGCCACGCGTTGCGCCAGTGCGCCGCCGCGCGCAAGCCGTGCGCCGCACCGCGCGCCCCGAAGAGGGACACCGCAAGGCCCGGGGAAGCGAGCGCCAACGCCAGCGCCGCGCCAGCCGCATGAAACGCAAGCGGCGCAGGCCGAGCGAGCTCCGCTGCAAACAGCGCGATCGCGAGTCCTTGCGCCGCGCCAAGAAGCGAGGTCACGAGCGCCGTCACTGCCGCAGATATCAACGTAAGCCTCGCCGGATCTCCGCATGCCGGTCCGCGGGCAGCCGGGCTCGGCACACTCCAGCCCTCGTCGAGCGCATCGCGGCGGCGCGACCGTGCCCGGTCGCCCTGCGGCAGCCGGCTCGCGGTGCCGGCGCGCGCCAACCTGCGCTCCGGGAAAGCTCCGGAGCATTATGCCTTGCTGCTGCCGGGCTCGACCTCCAGGCATCCATCGGATCGCGTTTGCGCGGTCGAGCCGAGCACAAGCGGTACGATTCGCAGCGCAAAAGCCACCAGTGCGGCCCAGGCGAGCGCGCCGGCCGCGAGCGCGAGTAAACGCTCGCCCGCCGCGAGCCCCGCTGCGAGCCCGATCGCTCCCGCGTGGCCGAGCGCCTGCTGCACCCACGCGAGGGCGCCGGCGCGGATCGGCCGGCCGGTGAAGCGCGGCAGCAGGTGCTCGCCCAGTCCGAAGATGAAGAACGCGACGAAGCCCAGACCGAATGCGTGCACGGCCGCCGCGCGCCATGGTGCGTCGCCCGCGATGCCGCCGGCGGCGACGAGCGCCGCGCCCGCGGCCACGAGATACAACGCTGCGGCGGCGACCGCCCACGCGCTCGTCGCCTCCAGCGTCAGACCGACGTAGCGCGCCGCGCCCGCCGGCCGCGCGGGCGCGGCGGCGACGAGCTCGCGCGCCTGTGCGAGGGTGGGCACGCCCACGTGCTTCAACTCGCCGTCGATCACCGTCGCCGGGACCGCGCGCACGCCGAGGCGCGCCACCACCGCGCGGCCCTCGGGCTGACCGACGTCGAGCACCTCGAAGGCGATCGCGCGTTCCTCCGCCACCGCGCGCCAGGTCCTTTCCGCCGCGCGGCACGGCACGCACCACTCCGACACCAGCAACTGCACCCGCATCGTCACTCGGTGCAGCGCATGCACTGGATCCCGTACCTGTCTATCCACGCCTTCAGCGCCTCGATCGCCTCCGGGCCGCGCTTCAGGCGCGCGTATGCCGATTGCGCGTCGTCCGGCCGCAGCACGAGCAGCCACGCATCGGTGTAGGGCGCGACGTTGACCAGGCCCGGGTCTTTCGCCACCGCCTCGTTCACACGCACGAGCGTGCCATCGAAGGGCGCCGGCACGCCGCCCACCCATTTGCCCGACTCGAGCGTGGCGAGGCTCTTTCCGGCCCGCCGGTGCGTGCCCGGTTTGCGGAAGGTGGCGGCGACCACCCGCCCGGCCATCGTCTGCGCCGGATCGGTGAGCCCGATCGTGAAGGTGCCGTCCCCGTTCGGTCGCGCCCACAGGTAGTCGAGGTCGTACCAGAGATCCTCGGGCAGCTCGCAGCCCCGGTATTCGGCCATCGCTACCCCCGCCGCGCCCAGGGGCGAACGGTGAAGACGACGTTGAGCGCAAAGAGCGCAAAACCGAGCCACAGCAGCGCGCCGCCGGCCGCGACCGCGGCGCGCGCGCCGCCGAGCCAGCCGGCGACCATCGCCACCAGCCCCGCGTTCACCAGCGCGAATTGCGCATCGGCGAGCCGCTCGGAAAAAAGTGCGCGCCCCGCAAAGCGCGGCAGCACGTGCAGCGCGACGCCGAAGATCATCATGCCGACGAAGCCGACGAGCATCAGATGCGCGTGCGCGCGCAGCGCGTTGCCCGGCACCGCCGACGGATCGGCGAGCCACGCAAGGCCGAGCAGGCCGCCGGCGAGCGCGTAAAGGAGCGCGGCGGCGATGAACCAGCGGTTGCGCGCGAGCATGCCTTCACGGTAGCCGGGCGCGGCCGCGCCTCCTTGACGCGGATCAAAGGCGCCAGCCATCATCGCGAGATGAAAATCTGCATCGTGTCCGACAGTCACGACCGCGCCGACGCGCTCGCGCAGGCGGTGCGCGAGGCAAAGGCCTCCGGCGCGCAGGCGGTCGTGCACTGCGGCGACGTGATCGGCGCGCAAACGCTCAAGGCGGCGCTCGCGGCGGCGCTCCCGCTGCACGTCATCCACGGCAACAACGTCGGCGACCCGGCGATGCTCTACAGCGTCGCGCGCGCGAGCGCAGGGCTGCTTCACTATCACGGCGCCGATGCGCGGCTCGATCTCGGCGGGCGCCGGGTGTTCGTCGTGCACTACCCCGAGTACGGCTACGCGATGGCCTGCACCGGCGACTGGGACCTGGTGTGCTGCGGCCACTCCCACCAGTACGAGGTGCGCAAGGTGGCGAACGTGAAGGGCGGCGAGACGTGGCTGGTCAACCCGGGCACGGTGGCGGGGCTTGCGGCGCCGCCGACGTGGGTGCTTGGCGATCTGGCGGCGATGCGTTTCGAACGGCGCGAGCTGGGGCGCGCGCATTCAATGGCTGTATGAGCGCATAGCGAACGCTAAGCGTCGCGGCGCGACGCCGCACTTAGAATTCCGTCCGAGCCGAGGGCACCGATGCCGAAGAAACGGGGCTTTTGCGCGGCGCGGCGCCGGCGCTTGAGGTCCCGGACCGCGCGCTCGAGGCGTTGCCGCAGTGGGCGCGCGGCGCAAGGTTCGCTACAGGGAGAAGCGCAAGATGTTCACCGTCAATCCGTTCGCCAGTGTCGCGGCCGAGCTGTCGCCGGCCTTCATGCAGTGGTACGTGGTCGCGATGGTCGCGCTGGTGATCCTCGGCACGCTCGCTGACGTCGTGCACAAGGGCAGCGCCAAGTACTTTTTCGCCAACTGGCGCCGTACCCGGGCGAGCGGCGCGCGCCAGGTGGGCGGCGGCGAGCTGCTCGGCATCGCCCTGCAGACGCTGCTGGTGGACGTGCTCGCCTCGGGCGAGTTCTGCAACCTGCGCCGGCGCATCGCCCACCTGCTCGGCATGTACGGCTTTATCCTTTACGTGCTCGCCACCGCGGTACTGGTGTTCGACGCGGCGGCGGCACCGTTCTGGTCGGCGCTGTGGTGGATCGGGGCGGCTCTGATCTGCGTCGGCGGTTACTGGTTCTGGTTCTTCATCCGCGTCGACGTGGCGGCCGAAGGAAAGTCGCCGTTCCGTGTGATGCGTGCCGACCTGTTCATCCTGTCGCTGCTCGCCAGCGCCACGCTCGCGCTCGTCTGGGCAGCCGCGGGCGGCGGCGCCGGCGTGCTGTTCGGGCTGTACCTCCTGGCGACCACCGTGCTGTTCGGCGGCGTGCCCTGGTCGAAGTTCGCCCACATGTTCTTCAAGCCGGCGGCCGCGTTCGAAAAGCGGCTGGCGCAGGCGAACGGCAGCTGCGAGAACCTGCCGACGCTCTCCCGCGACGATCCCGAGCAGCGCAAGCGGCATTCGATGGAACTGCTGCGCGACGCCCCGATGGACATGGGTCTGGGCATCAAGCGGGAAGCGCCGCGGCATTACTGAGCGATGCGCGGCGGCAGCGAGGCGATTGGACTGGTGACGAACAAGGGGGACTGACGAATGCCGACCTTCGTCTACATGACGAGGTGCGACGGGTGCGGACACTGCGTGGACATCTGCCCGTCGGACATCATGCACATCGACGAGACGTATCGGCGCGCGTACAACATCGAGCCGAACATGTGCTGGGAGTGCTACTCGTGCGTCAAGGCCTGCCCCCAGCACGCGATCGACGTGCGCGGTTACGCCGATTTCGCGCCGCTCGGCCACAGCGTGCGCGTGCACCGCGACGAGCAGCGCGGCACGATCGCCTGGCGGATCAAGTTCCGCAACGGCACGGAGAAGAACTTCCTGTCGCCGATCACCACCAAGCCGTGGGGCCAGGCGATCCCCGACCTGCGCCGGGTGCCGCCGCCCAGCAAGGAGATGCGCGACAGCCAGCTACTTTTCAACGAGCCGAAGTACCTTCGTTTTGACGACGGCGGCCTGCGCACGCTCAAGGACGCCGGTCTCAAGTTCACGAAAGGCGTGTCCTACTAATGGCATACGACACCATCATCGAGGACGGCATCGACATCCTGATCGTCGGTGGCGGCATGGGCGGCACGGGCGCCGCCTTCGAGGCGCGCTACTGGGGGCAGAACAAGAAGATCGTGATCGCCGAGAAGGCGAACATCGACCGCTCGGGCGCGGTGGCGCAGGGGTTGTACGCGATCAACTGCTACATGGGCACGCGCTGGGGAGAAAACCAGCCGGAGGACCATGTCCGCTACGCGCGCATCGACCTGATGGGCATGGTGCGCGAGGACCTGCAGTTCGACATGGCGCGCCACGTGGACTCCACGGTGCACCAGTTCGAGGAGTGGGGCCTGCCGATCATGCGCAACCCCAAGACCGGGCGCTACCAGCGCGAGGGCCGCTGGCAGATCATGATTCACGGCGAGTCCTACAAGCCGATCGTGGCCGAAGCGGCCAAGAAATCGGCCGACAAGATCTTCAACCGCATCTGCGTCACCCATCTGCTGATGGACGAGAGCCGCGAGAACCGGGTGGCCGGAGCGGTCGGATTCAACGTGCGCACCGGCAACTTCCACGTCTTCAAGGCGAAGACGGTGATCTGCGCGGCGGGCGGCGCCTCCAACATCTTCAAGCCGCGTTCGGTCGGCGAGGGGGCGGGACGCACCTGGTACGCCCCGTGGTCGTCGGCCTCCGCCTACGGCCTGCTGATCAACGCCGGGGCCAAGATGACGCAGATGGAGAACCGGATCGTGCTCGCCCGCTTCAAGGACGGCTACGGTCCGGTCGGCGCCTACTTCCTGCACCTGAAGACCTATACGCAGAACGGTCTGGGCGAAGAGTACGAGTCCAAGTGGTGGCCCGAGCTGCAGAAAATGGTGGGCAAGGAATACCTGGATCCGGAGTCGTGGCATCTCACGCACAGGCCGATCCCCACCTGCCTGCGCAATCACGCGATCATCGCCGAGATCAACGCCGGTCGCGGTCCGATCCACATGGTGACGATGCGCGCGTTCCAGGATCCGCATCTGGAGGAAGTGGGCTGGGAGAACTTCCTCGGCATGACCGTCGGGCAGGCGGTGCTGTGGGCCGCGACCGACGTGGACCCGAAGAACGAAAACCCGGAGCTGACCACCTCGGAGCCGTACGTGATGGGCTCGCACGCGACCGGCTCCGGCGCCTGGTGCTCGGGCCCCGAGGACCTGTCGCCGCCGGAGTATTTCTGGGGCTACAACCGCATGACGACGGTGCACGGCCTGTTCGGCGCCGGCGACGCGGTCGGCGGGACTCCGCACGCGTTTTCCTCCGGTTCGTTCACCGAGGGCCGGCTGGCCGCCAAGGCCGCCTGCAAGTACATTGACGACGGCAAGGCCGAGGGCATCGTCGTGTCCCAGGCGCAGATCGAGCGGCTGAAGGCGGAGGTTTACAAGCCGCTGGAGCACTATCGCATCTACCGCAACGCGGTCGTGGCCGGCGACGTCAATCCGTACTACCTCACGCCGGAACAGGGCCTGGTGCGCCTGCAGAAGCTGATGGACGAGTACTGCGGCGGTGTGACGGCCAACTACATGACCAACGAGAAGCTGCTCAATATCTGCCTCAAGAAACTGAGGGTCATGGAGGAGGACCTGGAGAACCTCGCCGCGGCGGACCTGCACCAACTGCTGCGCGCCTGGGAACTGAAGCACCGCCATCGGGCGGCCGAATGCGTCACCCACCACACGCTGTTCCGCAAGGAAACCCGCTGGCCCGGCTACTACTACCGCGGCGACTACCTGAAGCTGGACGATCAGAACTGGCATGTGCTGACCGTCTCGCGGCGCGATCCGAAGACGGGCGAGTACACGATGGAGAAGGCGCCTCTGTACCATCTGGTGGAGGACAAGTAGCGGGCGGCGCGGGCGGGTCCTCGATCGGGCGGCGGCTCCGAGGGGCGGCGATCGCGACGCGTTCCGGCGCCGGCCGCCGCCGAGCGCCACCGCCCGCAGGCGGTGAGGAGCGTGAACATCACGGAAAGATCGGACGACGAAATCCTGGCGTGGGCGAAGCCGATGTGGCGCGACCTCGTGCGGAACTCCAATGAAGGCAAATACGGCGAGTTCGCCAAGGACTTCTCCCGGTCGTTCGCGCTGGCGATGGACCAGGTCGCCTTCGGGCACCAGTTCACCAACAGCGCGCTCGCCCGCAACCTGTCGGAGGACTTTGACGTCCTCGGCATCCTCCGCCGCGGCGAGCACGTGACCGTGCTTTTTCGCCAGCGCAGCACCCGGAGGCCTGGCGAATGGCTCGGGCGGCTCGTGCTCGGCTACGAAGACGGCAAGGTCAGGATCTTCGGCGCGTCCATCTTCTGAACTTCGAGCGACCGTGCCAGAGACCATCGGCGCCGGCAAATACGTCGAGCTCACGTACAACGTGAGGGATCGGCTGACCGGGCGCGTCCTGACCGCGGTCGAGTTTCCGCTCGGTTACGTGCACGGCCACAACGAGATACTGGCGCCCTCGATCCACGCGCAGCTGGAAGGCAAGGCCGCCGGCGACGTGATCGAGGTGCCGATCGACGGCACCCGCATTTTCGGTGCCCGCGACGAGTCGCTGGTGTTCACCGACCGCCTCGAGAACGTGCCCGAGGAGTACCGACAGGTCGGCATGTCCATCCTGATGGAAAACGACCGCGGCGAGGTGCGCACGTTTTTCGTCACTCATATGGACGACCAGACCCTGACGGTTGACGGCAACAACCCGCTTTGCGGCCGTGAGGTCGTGTTCACGCTCCGGGTCCTCGCCGTGCGCGACGCGACCGAAGCCGAGCTGCGGGCGGGCGGGCCGGTGACCCCGGGTCCCGCGGTGGATCCGACGCTGCTGCGACCGATCTGAGCCACGGTCGCCGCGGCAACCAAGCGATATATTCTTCGTTCGAAGCACAACGGACTGATCGGAGGTGACATGGAGGAGCAAAAGCCTGCACCCAAGGTGCCCGACGGGCATGCGCGTTTCGTGACCACGCGCCAGTTGCCGCCCACGGAAAAGGGCTTCGTCGGTTTCGAGACCATCTGGGAGCCCCCCCACAAGGAGGCCGAGTACGAGACGCCGAAGGCGCCATAGTCGGCTCGCCGCGACCGGCGCAGCCATTGCGGCGAGCCCGGTCCGCCCCCGTGACACCTTGGTTCGATGCCGCCGCGCCCGGCCGGGCGGTCCGCGCCGAGCGCGTTTCGCTCATCCGGGCGGGCGCCGGCGCGTGGCCGACCCGGCCGGTTGACCGATCGCCGTGAAGGCCGGCGGGAAATGAACCCAGTTGGCGAACAGCACCTCCGGCCCGTAGCCGGTGCGTGACCCGTCCCCGCGCCCCCTCCGGGGCAGCAGCATTCTCGCAAGAAATCTCATGACGGCCGGCTTCGGTCCCGCCAGGGTGCGCGCGGTTGCCATGACCGGCATAACGGGCAACAGCAGGAAAAGTTGATCCGCCGCGCAGCTGCGCGGCTGTCTGCCGGCCGACGACGGGTGATGCCCCGGCGAAGCGCCGACTCGCACCGCCCTTCGGCCCCGGCGAGGCTCACGATGCCGCCGCGACGCCCGTCAAGAGCGAGCAAGGGGATTACCCGATCGGATCCCTCGGATATTCGGTCGCCCGCAGTGCGACGCTTCAAGCGGGTGCCGGTTTATGCTTGAATTAGTGTTTTCTAATACACGCGGCGATTCATGGCCGACCGGCGCCTCCAGGTTTTCCACGCAGTCGCGAAGCACTTGTCCTTCACCAAGGCGGCCGAAGCGCTGTTCATGACGCAGCCAGCGGTCACGTTCCAGATCCGCCAGCTCGAGGAACAGTTCAACACGCGGCTCTTCGACCGCGCGCACGGGCGTATTTCGCTCACGCCCGCCGGGGCGATGGCGTTCGAGTACGCCGAGCGCATCCTCGCGCTCTCGGCCGAGCTGGAGGCGCGCCTGAAGGAAATGAGCGGGCAGATCGCCGGCCCGCTGCTCATCGGCGCGAGCACGACGATCGCCGACTTCCTGCTGCCGCAGGTGCTCGGCGAGTTCAAGTCCCGCTTTCCGGCGGTGGTGCCGCGCCTTTTCGTCGCCAACTCCGAAGCGGTGCAGGACCGCATTGCCGAGCGCAGCCTCGACCTCGGCTTCATCGAGGGCGATTCGCGCCTGCCCTCGCTCGTCGGCGAGGTCTGCTGCGAGGACGAGCTGCAGGTGGTGTGCGTGCCCTCGCACCCGCTCGCCCGGCACAAGGTGGTGCCGCCGAAGGCGCTCGCCGAGCACGCCTACGTCAGCCGCGAACCGGGCTCGGGCACGCGCCAGGTCATTGACCACTACCTGGAGAAGGCGGGCCTTGCGCCGAGTTCGCTCAACGTGGTGATGGAGGCCGGCAGCCCCGAGGCGTTGAAGGGTCTGGTCGCGACCGGTCTGGGCTTCGCCATCGTGTCGCGCGCGACGGTGACCAAGGAAGTGAAACTCGGCCAGCTCGTGCGTATCCCGCTCGCGCCGCCCCTCATCCGCAACCTGTCGGTGGTCTATCCGCGGGAGCGTATCCACTCCGGCCTCGTCAACCGCTTCATCGAGTTCGCGAAGGAGCGGCTGGGAAGCGCCCGGACGGCCGAAGCCGCTGCGGCGCGTCGCTAGCGGCCGCCGAGACGCGATAATAGGGGCGATGGTGGAACTCGACCCGAAGCAGGCGTACGAATTCCTGCAGCAGAACCCGGACGCGCTCTTCATAGACTGCCGGAGCGAGATGGAGTACCTGTTCGTCGGCCATCCGGTCGGCGCGCTGCACGTGTCGTGGAACGACGGGCCGGACTGGGAGGTGAATCCGCATTTCGTCGGTCAGGTGAAGAAGCTCGCGGGCACCGATCACAGCAAGCGCCCGGTCGTGCTCATCTGCCGCAGCGGCAACCGCTCGCGCGAGGCGGGCGCGGAGCTGGAGCGCCACGGATTCGAGCGCGTGTACCACGTGCGGCACGGCTTCGAGGGCGATCTCGACAGCCGACACCGGCGCAACTCCAGGAACGGCTGGCGCTTCGAAGGGCTCCCCTGGGAGCAGTGCTGAAAAAACAGGGTCAGACCCGGGTCTGACCCTGTTTTCGGGCTTTTCAGCGGGCGGAGTGGCCGGTGAGCTTGACTTCGACCCGCTCGTGCGCCGCCAGCCCGGCGTAGTACTCGCGCAGGATCTCCAGCACCTCCGGCCGCGAGAATTCGGGCGGCACGGGGCTGCCCTCGGAGAGCCATTTGCGCAGCTTCGTGCCCGAGACGAGCAGGCGATCGGCGTCCTCGTGCGGGCAGGTGCGCCCGGAGGCCATGCCGCCGCAGCGGTAGCACCAGAAGGTCCAGTCCATCTTGAGCGGACGGATCTCCAGCGCCCCGCGCGGGATCTCGTCGAAGATGCGGTGCGCGTCGAACGGGCCGTAGTAGCTGCCCACGCCGGCGTGGTCGCGCCCGACGATCAGGTGCGAGCAGCCGTAGTTCTGGCGAAAGAGCGCGTGCAGCAGCGCCTCGCGCGGCCCCGCGTAGCGCATGTCGAGCGGATAGCCCGCCTGAATCACCGTGTCCTTGCGGAAGTAGCGCTCGATCAGCGCGGCGATGGCGCGCGTGCGCACCTCGGCCGGGATGTCGCCGGGCTTGAGGTTGCCGAGCAGCGAATGCACCAGCACCCCGTCGCAGACCTCGATCGCGACCTTGACCAGATACTCGTGCGAGCGGTGCATCGGGTTGCGCGTCTGGAACGCCGCGATCCTCGACCAGCCCAGACGCTCGAACGCGGCGCGCGTCTCGGCCGGCGTCATGAACAGCGCGCCGTAGCGCGCCTTGAACCCGCCGTCGGAGAGCACCCGCACCGGGCCGGCGAGATTGACCTCGCCCTGCGCCATCACCATGCGCACCCCGGGGTGCTCGGGATCGGTGGTGCGGAACACCGTCGCGCACTCGTGCGCCTTGTCAATCGTGTACTTCTCGGTGACCCGCATCGTCGCCAGGATCTCGTCGGATTCGGGGTCGAGCAGCGCGATGTCGGCGCCGACGCGAATCGAGTCCGCGGTCGCGCGCTCTGCCGAAAGCGTGATCGGAATCGGCCAGAACAGGCCGTTCGCGAGCTCCATGCCGTCGCACACCAGCTGCCAGTCGCTGTGCGTCATGAAGCCCTCGAGCGGCGTAAAGCCGCCGATGCCGAGCATGACGAGATCGCCCTTTTCGCGCGAGCTGACGCGCAGCTTCGGCAGCGTGCGCGCGCGCCGAAGTTCCTCGGCGGCGCGCGCCGGATCGAGAAGCAGCGGCCTGAGGCCCTTGCCGCCGTGCGGAGATACGAGACCGGGCATGCGACTGTGCGAGTGTTGCGGCGCGAGCGTTACGCTAGCATGCCGCGCGCACGTGTCGCACGCGGTTTACCTGATGCGGCGATAAGACGGCTCGATTCTCGTCGCGCTCAGCCTTCGTCGAGCAGCGCGTACTGCACCTTCATCGCCGCCGCGGCGCCGGCGATCATCGCCGCGAGCGCGAGATACGAGCCGAGCGCCAGCGTCGAGGTTCCGGTCACCCCCTGCCCGATCGTGCAGCCCATGGCGGTGAAGCCGCCGAATCCCATCAACAGGCCTCCGGCGAGATGGCGCACGAAATCGCCGACCGAGGCGAACCACTCGAACCGGAAGCTGCGGCTTGCAGCCGCGTACAGGAACGAGCCGAAGATCACCCCGAACACCGCCATCACGCCGAAGTTGAGCAGCGTCCAGCGGCGCGGCTCCATCAGGTAGCGCAGCGTGTCGCCGATCGGGCTGATAAAGGTGAACGACTGCACCTCGACCCGGCTCGGGCGCTCCTCGGCGAAAGCCGCCGCCTCGCGCCAGTCCTCGCCCCACGGCCCGCCGGTGATGAACCAGCCGGCAAGCACCGCCAACCCGACCACGACGCCGCCGGCGACGAGTTCGCGGTTGGCGCGAAAGTCGGCCGAGCGAAGCACGAACCACAGCAGCGCGCCCGCGACCAGTACGCCCGCCACCGCGCGCGCCGGCCGCGGACCCGCGCCGGCGAGCGCGGCGAGCAACGCGTCCACGTTCTGGCCCGGGATGTCGTACGCCGCGAGATCCACGATCGTCGGCCGCAGCCAGCTCATCACCGCGACGTCGAACAGGCTCGTGGTGAACATGGCGTAGGCGACCGCGCCGATCGCCGCCGCGACCAGCAGCGACTTGAGGTTGCCGCCGCCGATCCGCACCAGCGTCTTCGAGCCGCAGCCGCTCGCGAGCGTCATGCCGATGCCGAAGAGAAACCCTCCGACCAGATAGCGCAGCCAGGCGAACTGCGCCGTGCGGTACGGCGGCTGGGTGTTCTCCGGCAGCGTCACGACGCCCGCAAGTTCCAGCACCGTCAGGCCGCCGGCGGCGATGGCGACCGCCAGCAGCCACGCCCGCAGCCGGCCGGTGTCGCCGATGTTCACCCAGTCGGACACCGCGCCCATCGTGCAGAAGTTGGTCTTCGCCATCACCGCGCCCATCGCGGTAGCGACGAGGAACACCGAGGCGAGCACCTTGAAGTGAATGTCGAATTCCATGGCGTATCGGTCCCTTGCCGTGCCGTCAGTCCTGTCCGAGGAACGCGTGCACCGCGTCGGCGGCGTCCTCGCCGTACAGATCGTGGAAGAAATGGTCCGCGCCCGCGATCACCTTCATACGCACGCGCCTGCCGTCGGCGAGCGGCGCGATGCGCCTTGCGCCATCGCGCACGATCTCGTCGCCGCCCGCGACCACCACCAGCACCGGCACCGCGATGCGCGCGAGCGTCGCCGGCAGCTCGCTCGAAGGCTCCGGCGCGTAGTAGGACAGGAACGCCTCGGCGCTCGCCATCGTCCGCTCGCAGTTGAGGAACCCCAGCGGGCCGAGCAGCGCCGCGCCCCTGCCCGCCGCGGCGAGCGCGCGCGCCTCGGCAACCAGCGGCGCGAGCGGCGCACCGAACCGCTCGGCATAGCGCTCGGCCGAGTCGGCGGCGAAGATCGGCGCGAGCAGCACCACGCGCGCGAGCGCCGGATGGCGCCGTTCGGCAGCGAACCAGGCGGCCTGCTGACCGCCGCGCGAAAATCCGGCGAGCGTAACGCGCCGCGCGCCCTCGCGCTCCGCCCAGTCGAGCCAGGCGCCGATCTCGCCGAGCGCATCGGCCGCCCGGTGCCGACTCGGCGTGGCGCAGTCGAACATACCCTCGCGCCGGTCCTGGCCGAGCGAGAGAGTGATCGCGAGAGTGTTCTGGCCGCGCTCGCGAAGAAGCCGCCGGAACTGGCGCATCACCTCCATGTCGCGATGTCCCATCGTGCCGTGCACCAGCAGCACCAGGCCGTCGGCGAGCGCCCGGCCGGGCGCGAGTTCGAGCGTCGCGCGCAGCGTGAGGCCCTCGTGCGTCCGCGTCACCTCGGTCGCGGCGGTGGCGGGCCCCGCCGCGACGATGAGCGCGGCTGTGCCGAGCAGCGCATAAGCGGCGCGAATCACGGCATCAGGCAAAATGTTCCATCTTTGCATCGCGTTCGTCCCATACTATCAATTCCGCTTGCAAGCGGAAACGCAGGTTGGGTAAATTGGCGAACCTGAGGAGGAGGTGCGACATGAATTCGATGCACGACACGTCACGGCGCAGGGCGCTCAAGCTCCTTGGCGCGGCCGGCGCCGTCGCCGGCGCGATTTCGTTTGGCGCGCTGCTGCCGCCGAGTGCGGCAAGGGCGCAGGCACTCGGGATGCCGCTCGAGGACGAGAAAGTGGCCGATACGATGAAACGGCTGTTCGGCGGCCGCACGGTGCAGGATGCCGGCGAGCGGATCAAGGTGGATGCGCCGCTCATCGCCGAGAACGGCGCAGTGGTGCCGATCAAGGTGGATGCCGAGCTGCCGATGGCCCCGGACAAGTACGTCAAGAACATCTACATTATCGCCGACAAGAACCGGCGGCCGCTGAACGCAAAGTTCTCGCTCACGCCGGAGGCGGGCAAGGCCTCGATCGCCACCAACGTCCGCCTGGCGTCCACGAGCGACGTGCGCGTCATCGCCGAGATGAGCGACGGCACGCTGTACGGCGTCACGCGCGAGGTCAAGGTGACCGTCGGCGGCTGCGGCGGCTGAGCCGGCCCGAAGCGCCGCGCATCCATCGAGAGGAGGATAGCCGATGTCGGTAGGGCAGGTTCGCATCCGCGTGCCGGAGAAGGCCAAGCAGGGCGAGGTGGTCACCGTGCGCGTGCTCGTCACGCACCCCATGGAGACACTTCAGTTCAAGGACGGCAAGCCGGTGGCGAAGCAGTACAACTTCATCCATCGCGTCGAGGCCACCTACAACGGCAAGAAGGTCTTCGAAGCCGAGTTGACCCAGGCGGTGAGCCAGAACCCGCTCATCGCCTTTCCAGTCAAGGTGAACGAGCCGGGGACGGTCAAGGTGACGTTCTACGAAACCACCGGCAAGACCTACACCGGAGAAGCGCAGATCAAGTTCTGAGAACCGGCCGCACTGCGCGGCCAGCGTCTAGGAGGAGACGCCCATGAGGCTCGAGTGGAGGAAGATCTCGCGCGGCCGCCGCGCCGCGCTTGCTGCGGCTGGCGCCGTGATCGTCGGCGCCTGCGCCGCCGTGGGGACCACGGTGACGTCGAAGGAGTGGCAATCGCGGGCGACGCCCCAGTCGCAGGGTATCGTCAAGGTCGTCAACGGCAAGACCATTCAGGAGCGCTACCCCTTCGGCGGCTTCGGCACCGACAGCTTCGAGAAGTGGCCGACCTACGCCTACGGCAGTCCGGAATATTTCCCACCGAAGAAGGGCGAGATGCCGAAGGGCATCAAGGGCGATCCGAAGAAGGGCCACGCACTCATCAAGGCTTCCGCGAAGGGCCCATGCACCGGCTGCCACGTCATTCCGGACGCCACCGTCTGGCCGGCGGGCAACGTCGGGCCGGATCTGCGGGCGATCGGCTCGCGAGGGCTTCCCGACGAGCATCTGTACCAGGTCGTGTACGACCCCCGCGTCATCTTCGGCGCCGACACGCCGATGGCGCCGTTTGGCGCCTCGGGCATGTGGACGCCGGAGGAGATCGTCCATGTCGTCGCTTACCTTCAGTCGCTGAAGGGCAACCCGCCGGGACAGCCGGAGAAGGTCACCGATGACCCGCAGTGGGATCCGCGCACCCGTCCGGTCGTGCGCCCGGCCTACGGCGATCACCTCGACATCACCGCGAACCCGGGGCTCGGATTCACCCAGGACGTCGCCGTGCCGCTGTGGTCGAAGGCCGGCCCGAAGGGGCAGTCGTGCGCGAGCTGCCACGGACCGATCGGCGCGCCGGATGCGCAGCGCCCGCTCGGCGTCATCGCCTCGATGGTCGGCGTCGGCGCGCGCTATCCGAAATGGATGGCCAAGTACAGCCGCATGATGTCGGTGGAGGACTTCCTGGCCGTGCACGCGCCGGAAACCACCGGCCACGAGATGCCGAGCCAGGGCGATGCGAACCTCGCCATGTCCATCCTGGTGCGCATGCAATCGAACGGCATGCCCTATGCGCTCGATCTGGCTGATCCGAACGTGCAGGCCGCGATCCAGCGCGGCGAGGCGACGTTCAACCGCCGCGTCGGCCAGCGCGGACAGGCCTGCGCCAACTGCCACACCGCGCGCGGCGGCGGCAACAAGTTCCTCGGCGGACGGTTCCTGGCCGACGTCGAGAAGGACGCGATGATCAATCACCCGTACTGGCGCACCGCCTGGCAGCGGGTGATCGACATCCGCATCCGCATGCAGTGGTGCATGACGCCGCTCAGAACCAACATGCTGCCCGGAGACGCGCCGGAGTACGCGGACCTGGAGACCTTCATCATCGCCAAGCAGACGCGACGCGGCGACAAGGTGCTGGTGCCGCGCATCTCGCACTGACGGCGCGCGCGCATGGAAGTCACCCGGCGCGATTTCCTCAAGCTCGCCGCGATCGCCGGAGCGGCGGGCCTCGCCGGGGCCGACGCGGTGTGGGCGGCGCTCGCCCCCGAGCGGCTGCTCGCTTTCGAGCCGCTCGGCAACGTCACGCTGCTACACCTCACCGACAGCCACGCGACGCTGCTTCCGGTCTATTACCGCGAGCCGGACACCCTGCTCGGGGTCGGCGCCGAAAAGGGCCAGCCGCCCTACCTCACCGGCGAGGCGTTCCTGAGGCATTACGCCCTCGAGCGCGGCTCGGCCGAAGCCTACGCGCTCACCTACCTCGATTTCGCCGAGCTTGCGCGCCGCTACGGGCGCATGGGTGGCTACGCGCACATCGCGACGCTGGTCAAGCGCATCCGCGCCGAGCGCCCCGGCCGCACGCTCTTGCTCGATGGCGGCGACACGCTGCAGGGCTCGGCGACGGCGCTCTGGACCAACGGCGCCGACATGCTGGAGGCGATCAATTCTCTCGGCGTGGACGTGATGACCCCACACTGGGAGTTCACGCTCTCGGGCGGCATCGCTCGGGTGAAAGAGCTGTTCGGCGACAAGGACAAGGGCGGAGCGTTCCGCGGCGACTTCGTCGCGCAGAACGTGATGGACATCTCCTGGGGGCCGCCGGGCGAGCCGGTCTTCAAGCCGTATGTGGTGCGCGAAGTGGGCGGCGCGAGGCTCGGGATCATCGGGCAGGCGTTTCCCTATACGCCGGTCTCGCACCCGCAGCGCTACGTGCCGGATCTCAGCTTCGGCATCCGCGACGGCGAGATGCAGAAGCACGTGGACGAGCTGCGCGCGAAGCACAAGGTGGACGCGGTGGTGCTTCTTTCGCACAACGGCGTCGCGGTGGATCTCAAGCTCGCCGCGCGCGTGCGCGGCATCGACGTCATCCTCGGCGGGCACACCCACGACGGGCTGCCGCAGCCGATCAGGGTCGGCGACACGCTGGTGATCAACTCCGGGGCTCACGGCAAGTTCCTCTCGCGCTTGGACCTCGACGTCGGCGGCGGCCGGGTGCGCGACTGGCGCTACAAGCTCATCCCGGTGCTGTCGCAGCACATCCCGGCGGACCCCGGGATGGCGGCGCTGATCGCGCGGGTGCGCGCGCCCTACGAGGCGAAGCTCGCCGAGCCGCTCGCGGTCTCCGAGAGCCTTCTTTTCCGGCGCGGCAATTTCAACGGCAGCTTCGACGAGGTGATCCTGCAGGCGCTCATGGCGCACTACGGCGCTGAAGTCACGTTCTCGCCCGGCTTTCGCTGGGGGATCACCGTGCTGCCCGGCGACACGGTGACGCTCGAGCAGCTCTACAGCCATACCGCGCTCAGCTACCCGAACACCTGGTCGCGCGAGATGACCGGCGCAGAGATCAAGGCGATCATGGAAGACGTCGCCGACAACCTGTTCAATCCGGACCCCTACCTGCGCCAGGGCGGCGACATGGTGCGCGTCGGCGGTGTCAGCTACACGATTGACCCTGCGGCGAAAATGGGCGAGCGGATCTCCGACCTGAGGATCGGCGGCAAGCCCCTGGAGCCCGGCCGGCGGTACAAGGCCGCCGGCTGGGCGAGCATGATGGAGGTGGACGGCCCGCCGGTACACGACGTGGTCGCGGCGTACCTGCGCCAGGTCAAGCGTATCCGGGTGGACGAGCGCTCGCGGGTGCGCGTGAAGGCGTAATATATCTCGCATGAGGATAACCCTCCGTGCGATCGCACTGCTCGCCGGGTTCGCGCTGGCCGCGCCCGCTGTCGCGGCCGCGGAGCGTCCGGCCGAGACCCACTTCTTCGACGCGAGCTTCGGCGACCTGAAGGAGGAACTCGCGCTCGCCCGCAAGGAAGGCAAGAAAGGGCTGTTTCTCATGTACGACGCCGAGGACTGCCCGCCGTGCATCCGCATGAAGGCGACGATCCTCAACCAGGCGCGCGTACAGGATCATTTCCGGCGCCACTTCAGGGTGCTGCGCATAGACTTCAACGGCGATACCGAGATGGTGGACCTCGAGGGCCGCACGATGCGCAGCAAGGACTTCGCGAAGAAGGTGGCGCGGGTGATCGGCACCCCGAGCTTCGCGGTGATCGGCCCGGACGGCCGCGAGCTGCTGCGCTACTACGGCCCGGCGCGCGACGCCGACGAGTTCATGCTGTTCGCCGACTACGTCGTTGCGGGCGAGTACCGCGCCAAGTCCTTCGAGGCCTTCCGGCGCGAGCGGCTCGCGCGGCGCTGAACTTCGTTCGAGAAACTCCACCGGCACATGAGAGGAGGATGGGATGAATAGGAGGCATGCACTCGCAGGGCTGATGTTCCTGGCGCTCGCCGCCGCCGGGTGCGCGAGCACCGGCGACATGGTCGCCCCCGACAAGGTCGTCTACCACATCAACAATACCGAGGCGCAGGCGGCCGACGCGCTGCGCAACATCGGCAATCATCTGGAGGTCAACCCGCAGGCGAAAATCGTGGTGGTGACGCACGCGCGCGGCGTGGATTTCCTGATGAACGGCGCCAAGGACCGCAACGGCAATCCCTATCAGGTCGCCGTCGAGCAGCTCAAGCTGCGCGGCGTGAAGTTCGACGTGTGCGAGATCACGCTGCGCAACCGCAAGCTGACGAAGGACCAGTTCATCCCGGACGCGACCTTCGTGCCCTCCGGAGTGGCCGAGATCACCCGCTTGCAGCAGCGCGAGGGCTACGCCTACCTGCGGCCGTAGCCGCGAGCCGGCCGCCGCGTCTGCGCGGCCGGAGCCGGGACAGCGCGCGATGCGCCGCCTTTCTTCGGCCGTGCGCAGCGCCTGCGCGCTCGGCGCGGCGACCGCGCTCAACCTGCCCTTCGGGACGCTCTACGCCTTCAGCGTCCTGCTTGCGCCTATCGAGGCGCGCATCGGCACGGGCCGCGCCGAGACGAGTTTTGTGTTCGCGCTCGCCACGATCACCCTCACCGCCGGGATGAACGCCGCACCAGCTCTTTACCGCGCGGCACCGCCGCCGCTCGTTGCGCTCGGCTGCGGAGCGCTGAGTGCCGCGGGGCTGGCGCTCGCCGCCAGCGCGCGCGATCTGACCCTGTTCGCCCTCGGCTACGGCGTGCTCTTCGGTCTCGGCGCGGGTGTGGGCTTCATCCTCGTGCAGCAGGGCGTCAACCAGACGGTGCGCGCAAGGAGCGGGCTCGCCAACGGCTACGTGGTGAGCCTGTATCCCCTCGGGGCGATGATCGGTGCGCCGCTGCTCGCGTGGGCGCAGGCCCGCTGGGGGCTTGCCGCGACACTGGCGGGGCTCGCGGCAGTGGCGTTCGCCTGCTGCGCCCTCGCGGCAGGGCTGCTCGGCGCCGCAGTGATTCGCATGCACGACACTTCCGCAGCCGACGGGAACGCCGCGAGCGCGCAGTGGCAGCGGCCGCTCCTCCTGCGCCTCGGCGCGGTGTTCTTCCTCGCCGCCGCCGCGGGGCTGATGGTGCTCAGTCAGGCGGCCGGCATCGTGCGCGCCTACGGCGGCGAGACCGCGCTCGCGGTCGGCGCGACCACCTTCATCACTGGCGCCATCGCCGCGGCACGTCTGGCTGGCGGCTGGCTCGCGGACCGCTTCCCGGTACCGCGCGTCGCGGCCGGCGCGCACCTAGCGGCGCTCTCCGGCTCGGCCGCGCTCGCCCTGTGGCCCGGGCCGCTTCTGGCATTGCCCGCGCTCGCGATGATCGGCATCGGCTATGGCCTGATCTCCGGGCTCACCGCCGCGGCGATCGCGCAGTACTGGTCCCGCGACGCCTTCGGCCGGGTTGCGAGCCGGCTCTACATCGCCTGGTGCGCCGCGGCGCTCAGCCTTCCAGTGGCCGCCGGGTGGCTGTACGACCGCACCGGCGGCTATGAGGAGGCAGCGCGCATCGGCGCACTGCTCAACGTGATCGGTGCGCTGCTCGCCGCGGGACTTCCGGCCCGGCAGCCGCACGCGGCGCGCGCCTGAGCCGACGCCCGGCAGCCGGACCGGGAGCGGGCTGCTCGTCGGGGCGGCGTACGCGCCGCTACCCGATCCTTCCGAGTCCACGTCGCCGGAACCGCGCCGGCGTCCATTCAGCCGCGCATCGCTACGCCGCAAGCGGGCCGGCGCTTGCGGGTGCATCGCTCGGCCGGCCGGCCGCCAGGCGCGCCTTCGGAAAGCGCGCGCTGAAGCGGCTGCCCTTGCCCGGCGTGCTCTCGATCGCGAGCGTCGCGTCGTGGCGTGCAAGCGCATGCTTGACGATCGCGAGCCCCAGCCCGGTGCCTCCGGTCTCGCGCGAGCGGCTGCGGTCCACGCGGTAGAAGCGCTCGGTGAGGCGCGGGATGTGCTCCGGCGCGATCCCGATTCCGGTGTCCTCGACCGTGAATTCCGCGCCGCTGTCGTCCGAGCGCCACCGCAGGCGCACCTCGCCGCCCGCGGGCGTATAGCGCACCGCGTTGGTCACCAGATTGAGGAAGGCG
The DNA here is from genome assembly GCA_040752005.1 of Pseudomonadota bacterium. Classification (GTDB taxonomy): domain Bacteria; phylum Pseudomonadota; class Gammaproteobacteria; order Burkholderiales; family SG8-39; genus RBG-16-66-20. The sequence goes on from JBFMFX010000004.1 coordinate 20,608, forward strand.
CTCGCGATCTCGGACTCGGCGCCGGCGAGATCGTGCGCGCCCTCGATCGAGAGCGTGATCCGGTGGCGCCCCGCCGAAAGCGCCTCGGCCTCGGCGCGCACGCGCTCAAGGAGCGGCCGGATCGCGATGCGTTCCTCGGCCGGGGGCGCCGGGGAATGCTCCAGCGCCGAGAGCGTGAGCAGGTCCTCGATCAATCGCTTCATGCGCTCGGCCTGCGGGGCCATCAGGGCGACATAGTCGCGCACCCGCTCGGAATCGAGTTTGAGGTCGCGGATCGTTTCCAGAAAGCCGGAGAGCACGGTAAGCGGGGTGCGCAGCTCGTGCGAGACGTTGGCGACGAAGTCGCGCCGCATCGCCTCCAAGCGCTCGGCGCCGGTCACGTCCTGCGACAGCAGCAGGTGCTCATCCTGGCCGAACGGCACCAGCTGAAGCGCGAGCGTGCGCCCTTGCGCGCCGGCGATGCGCACCGGCCGGGAAAAGTCGCCCGCCGCAAGGTAATGAACGAATCCGGGCTCGCGCAGGAAGTTGGCGATCGGCTGGCCGCGGTCGCGCTCCGGGTCGAGGCCGAGGTGCTCGGCGGCCGCGCGGTTACACCAGTCCAGGCGCAGACCCGCTTCGAGCATCGCCACGCCATACGGCAGCGCCTGCGCCGCGCGCCGCTGGCGCACGATCAGCTCGGCGAGCCGGCGCCGGCGCCGCAGATTCGCGCGCCGGTGCCGATGCAGGTGATCGAACACCTCGCCCCAGACGCCCTCCGCCTCCGGCGGGTCGGTGAGCCGGGGCTGTGCCGCCCAGCGGCGCAGCCTGCCGAGCTCGCGCCGCTCGCGCCACAGCGCCAGCCCGAGCAGCGCGGCGGCGAGCGCGAGAAGCAGCGCGAGCAGGCCCACGCGGTTCAGCCCCGGCTCGAGATCGGGGCCTCGTCGCGCAGCGCGTAGCCCGAGCCACGCACCGTCTCGATCAGTGCGTCATGGCCGCTTGCCGCAAGCGCCTGCCGCAGCCGGCGCACGTGCACGTCCACCGTGCGCTCCTCGATGAACACGTGATCGCCCCAGACCTCGTCGAGGAGCTGCTTGCGCGAGTACACCCGGTTCGGATGTGCCATCAGGAACCGCAGCAGCCGGAATTCGGTCGGCCCGAGCGCGATCGGCCGTCCATTTGCGCTGACGCGGTGCGCCGCCGGGTCGAGCCGCAGCCCGGCGATCTCCACCGCCTCGGAGCCGCGGTGCGGCTTGCGGCGCCGGAGCACCGAGCGGATGCGCGCCACCAGCTCCCGGTTGGAGAAGGGTTTCACGATGTAATCGTCGGCGCCGGCCTCCAGCCCGGCAATGCGGTCCGGCTCGTCGGCGCGTGCGGTGAGGAAGAGGATCGGCAGCTCGCGCGTGCGCGCGTCGGCGCGCAGCCGGCGCGCCAGCGCCAGGCCCGACTGGCCGGGCAGCATCCAGTCGAGCAGCACGACATCGGGCAGCGCCTGCGCGAGAAGCCGCGAGGCTTCCTCGGCGCTCGCCGCGCGCAGCGCCCGGAACCCGGCGTGCTCCAGGTTCACGGCGACCAGCTCCTGGATCGCCGCCTCGTCTTCCACGATGAGCACCGTCGCGGCCACGTGGCTTGCCTCGTCGTCAGCCTCTGGACAGCTCCCGCTCGACGTCGGCGAACGAGGCGTGGCGCACGTCGGTGCCGCGCACGATGTAGATCACCTGCTCGGCGACGTTCTTGGCGTGGTCGCCGATCCGCTCGACCGCCTTTGCCACCCAGATGATCTCCAGCCCGGCGGTGATCATGCGCGGATCCTCCATCATATAGGTGATCAGCTGGCGCAGCACCGCGGTGAACTCCGAATCTATCGTCGGGTCCTCCTTCAGCACCTCGGCGGCTGCGGCCGCGTCCAGGCGCGCGAACGCGTCGAGCGCCTGGCGCAGCATGCGCACCGCGGTATCGGCCGCGTGGCGGATCGCCGGAAAACGCTGCGCCAGCTGCGGTCCGTGCTCGTGCAGCGCTCGCGCCATGCGCGCGATCTTCTCCGCTTCATCGCCGATACGCTCCAGGTCCGTCACGATCTTCGAGATGCCCATGATGAGCCGCAGATCGCTTGCCGCCGGCTGACGTCGCACCACGATGTGGTTGCAGGCGCTGTCAATCGAGATTTCGTAGCCGTTGACGCGCTTGTCGTTCTCGATCACCTGCTCGATGAGCGCCGCATCCCCTGTCGCGTAGGCGCGCATCGCGGCGAGGATCTGCGCTTCCACCAGTCCGCCCATCTGCAGCACGCGCGTGCGGGTCGCCTCGAGATCGGCTTCGAACGCCTTGGAAATGTGCTCGCTCCCCGGCATGTGCGCTCCTATGCCTGCCGCACCAGGATACTGCGGTTGCGGCCGCGCCGCTCGCGCTCGCCGCGCCCGCGCCTCGGCAGGTTCGTCATCCGAATCTCCCCGTGATGTAGTCTTCGGTCTGCTTGTGCTTCGGCTTGATGAAGAGCTGGTCGGTGCGGCCGAACTCGATCAGCTCGCCGAGGTACATGTAGGCGGTGAAATCCGACACGCGCGCCGCCTGCTGCATGTTGTGGGTGACGATGACGATGGTCACGCGGCTCTTCAGCTCGGTGATCAGCTCCTCGATGCTCGCGGTGGCGACCGGGTCGAGCGCCGAGGTCGGCTCGTCGAACAGCAGGATCTCCGGGTCGGTGGCGAGCGCGCGCGCGATGCACAGCCGCTGCTGCTGGCCGCCGGACAGATTGAACGCCGGCTCTGCCAACCGGTCCTTCACCTCCTCCCACAGTGCCGCGCCGCGCAGCGCCGCCTCGACCTTGTCGGCGAGCGCGCGCCGCGAGCGCTCGCCGCGCACGCGCAGGCCGTAGGCGACGTTCTCGAAGATAGACTTCGGAAAAGGGTTCGGCTTCTGGAACACCATCGCCAGGCGCATGCGCACCTCGATCGGGTCCACCGCCGCGTCGAGCAGGTTCATGTCGTCCGGGTAGAGGCGAATTTCGCCCTCGTAGCGGTTGCCCGGATAGAGGTCGTGCATGCGATTGAAGCAGCGCAGGAACGTCGACTTGCCGCAACCCGACGGGCCGATCAGCGCGGTGACGCAATGCTCGTACACCACCAGGTTGAGAGCCTTGAGCGCCCGGTAGTCGCCGTAGTAGAAGCTCAGATTGCGAACTTCGGCCTTCGGCGCGCGCGCCTCTTCGGCCTCGGCGCGGCTCTCCACTACGGCGGCGAGCGAAATCGCGGACATCGGCGTCACCATTTGATCTTTCTCCGCAGGCGATAGCGCAGCCAGATCGCCAGGCCGTTCATCGCCAGCGTCATGAGCACCAGAATGAAGCCTGCCGCCGCGGCGTTCTGGTGAAACGCCGCTTCCGGCCGCGAGGTCCAGTTGAACATCTGGATCGGCATCACCGTGAAGGGCGACAGCACCCAGTCGAAGGAAAGGTACGGCGGCTCGCTCTGGAGCGGCGCGGGCGGCAAGAACGCGATGAAAGTGAGCGCGCCGATGGTGATCACCGGCGCCGTCTCGCCGATCGCGCGTGCCATGCCGATGATGATACCGGTGAGGATGCCGGCCGAGGAGTACGGCAGGATGTGGTCGCGGCACACCTGCCATTTCGTAGCGCCGAGCGCATAGGCGCCCTCGCGGATGCCCTGCGGGATCGCGCGCACCGCTTCGCGTGTGGCGACGATCACCACCGGCAGGATCAGCAGCGCGAGCGTCAGACCCGCCGAGAGAATGGATTGGCCGAAGCCGAACTGATAGACGAAGAGCCCGAGGGCGAGCAACCCGTACACGATCGAGGGCACGCCCGCCAGATTGGTGATGTTGATCTCGATGATGTCGGTCACCCAGTTCTTCGGCGCGTATTCTTCCAGGTACAGGCCGGAGGCGACGCCGAGCGGCACGGCGAAGAATGCGGTCACCAGCATCACCAGGCACGATCCCACCCACGCCGAAAGGATGCCGGCCTGCTCCGGTCGCCGCGAGGGAAAGCGGGTGAGAAATTCCCAGGACAGTCGCGGCAGTCCGTCCACGATCATGTCCACGAACAGCGCGGTGAATGTGAGCACGCCGGTCATGAGCGCGAGCACCCCGCACGCGGCGAAGACCCGGTCCCAGCGCTTGTGCCGGGCGATCAGGGCGCGAATCGCGGCGAGGTCTCGTGCCGCGCTCACCTCAGTAGGCCTCGCGAAAGCCGCGCCGCAGCATGTGTCCGGCGATGTTGCACGCGAGCGTGAACAGCAGCAGCGTGAGGCCGGCCGCAAAGATGGTCTGATAGCCGATCGAGCCATGCGGCAGGTCCCCGAGCGCCACCTGCACGATATAGGCGGTGATGGTCGCCGCTGGCTCCAGCGGGTTGAAGGTGAGATTCGGCTGCATGCCGGCAGCGATGGCGAGGATCATGGTCTCGCCCACGGCGCGCGAGATGCCGAGGATGTAGGCCGAAGCAATACCGGAGAACGCCGCGGGCACCACGACGCGCGTCGCGGTCTGAAAGCGCGTCGCACCTGCCGCATAGGAACCCTCGCGCAGGCTCATCGGCACTGCCCGCATCGCGTCCTCGCTGATCGAGGCGACATAGGGAATGATCATGATTCCCATCACGATGCCAGCCGACAGCAGATTGAAGCCGGGCAGCTCGGGATAGATCCGCTGCAGGAGCGGCGTGACGAACAGCAGGGCGAAATAGCCGTAGACGATGGTCGGAATGCCGCCGAGGAGCTCGAGAAATGGCTTCGCCACCTCGCGCACCGAAAACGGCGCGAATTCCGACAGGTAGATGGCGATGACCGTGCCGAGAGGCACCGCGATCGCGAGCGCCACCGCCGCGCTGGTGAGCGTGCCCGAGAGCAGTACCGCGATACCGAAATGCGCGTCGTCGAAAAGCGGCGTCCACTGGGTGTCGGTGAGGAAGTCGGCAAGCGGCACATGTTGAAAGAACGCCACCGATTCTTTCACCAGCACATAGACGATGCCGACGGTAGTGGCCACCGAAACCAGGGCGGCGAGAAACAACATCGCCTCGATCGCCTTCTCGCGAAGCATCCGCGAACGGCGGTAAGCGAGTCGGGCGCTCATCGCCCCCGACGGGGGTGCAGCACGGATTTCGCCCGGCACGGCGAACGACATCGAAATGAATACCCTTATGTTAGCAACGAAAAGCCCGCCGCGCGCCGGGCGCGCGGCGGGCCCTGAATCGGCGCGCCGCTCGCGCTCAGAGCTTCGCTTCGCGCCGCAGCAGCTCCTCGATCGTCACCCCGACCTCGGCGACGCCGCCGAACACCGTGCCTTTCTTGCCTTTCTGCACGTGCTCCCAAGCCGTGACATAGGCCCTGGAAGGAAGCGGCACGTACTTCACTTCCCTGGCGAGCTTCTCGCCGTGGGTCATGTAGTACTGCACGAACTCCTTTACCTCGGGCCGGGCGAGCGATTTGGCGTTGACGTAGATGAAGATCGGCCGCGACAGCGGCTGATAGGCTCCGTTCAGCACCGTTTCCATCGAGGGTGCCACCGCCGGCTTGCCGGGCTTCTCGACGATCGGCACCGCCTTCAGCTTGTCCTTGTTTTCCGCGTAATAGGCATAGCCGAAGTAGCCAAGCGCGTTCACGTCGCGCGAGACCCCCTGCACCAGGACGTTGTCGTCCTCGCTGGCGGTGTAGTCGCCGCGCGAGGACTTGGCCTTGCCAACGATCGCCTCGGTGAAGTAGTCGAAGGTGCCCGAATCCGACCCTGCCCCGAAGAGCTTGAGCGGCGCATCCGGCCAGGCGGGGTTGACCTGGCTCCAGCGCGTGATTTTCCCCTGAGCCGCCGGCTCCCACATGCGCTTGAGCTCGTCCACGGTGATGCTCTTCAGGAAGGTGTTCTTCGGGTGCACGACCACCGTAAGCGCGTCGAACGCGACCGGCAGCTCGAAGTACTCGATGCCCGCCTTCTGGCAATCTTCCATCTCCTTTTTCAGGATCGGGCGCGAGGCGTTGGAGACATCGGTCTCGCCGCGGCAGAACTTCTTGAAACCGCCACCGGTGCCCGAAATGCCGACGGTCACCCGCACCGCGCCCTTCTTCGCCTTCTGGAATTCCTCGGCCACCGCCTCGGTGATCGGGAACACGGTGCTCGAGCCGTCCACTTTCACCAGCGCCTGAGCGAGCGCCGTCTGCGCCGCGAATGCCGCGCTGGCGAGCGCCAGCGCCTGTGCCGTCTGAATCAATGTCATCGCCGTCCTTTTGTCTTGGAGTCTGGCGCCGACTGTACGGCCGAAACGTTACAGGCGTGTGACAGCCGCAGCGGCGTCCGTCCGGGTCCGGCGGTGGCTGGCTTCCGTGCATCGAAGTCGCGGCGCGCGCGGCCCGCAGCGCCCAAAAGGTACGCCGCGCTCGCGCGCAGGAAGTCGCCGACAATCCGTTCCCGGTCGCCTATCGCATCCTTGCGGGTGGTCACGTACGCGACTCTAGGGGCGAGATGCGGCACCTGTATGACAGCCGCGTCGCGCATCGCGCCGGACCTGCCGGCGCGGTGAACCCGCCGAAGGGGCGCCGAACCCCGCGCATGCGGTCGCGGCGCGCATCGCGACCACCTGTGTCTTCGCCGCCGATCGGCAGGGACTTACGGCATGCGGCGCTCGACCGCTCCCTGCCAGCCAGCCGAGGCCGGTGCGACCTTTTGCCCCGGCCTGGCCGGCGTCAGGAGGCTTTCCTCCGGCCTTTGCCTTGACAAGCGCGCAGCGAGCGCAAAAGCATGCGCCGCGCGCGCCCGAGCACGAATTCGGCGATCGCCTCGACATCGTCGAGCGCAAAGCGCGGCAGCCGCGTCGCGATCGGCGCATCGGTCGCGATCGCGATGATGTGCGGATCGTTCGGAAACAGCACCCCCTGGGCCGCGTTGGCGCTGCGGTGGACTTCCATCTTCGGAATCGGGTCGCGTTTGAAGCCTTCGACCAGCACCAGGTCGCAGGGCGAAAGCACCTCGAGCAGTTCTTCCAGCGCCGGCTCGCAGGCACCGCGCAGCTCGTGCATCAGCGCCCAACGTCTGCTCGAGCTCACCAGCACCTCGCTGCAGCCCGCCTCCCGAAGGCGATAGGAATCCTTGCCCGGCCGGTCAACGTCGAAGCCATGGTGGGCGTGCTTGACGAGCGAAACCCGCAGCCCGCGGCCGGTGAGCGCGGGCGTCGAACACGCTGTAATGGCAGCCGCAGCGGAATGTCCGGATTGCGGCGTCGTAGCTCACCGGGCATCCCATGTGCGTACACAGAGTGCCGAAGGCGACGATGTCGCGGTTCGGTCCGACGCCGCCCGGCACCGGCCTGCCCATCTTCACGAGCGTGCACGGCGAGGCTTCGTCCGAAAACTTTGAATGCGACAGGAACGTTGTCCTTGAGCTGCGCCACCTTCGCGACCACCTTCGGCTTGTAGGGCGGCGTCGCGCGGCCGACGTCGCCGGTGGCCGCCCGCGCGGCAGCTGCACCGCCGATGGCGGCGCTTGTGGCACCCGCCAGGCCACCGCTCACCTTCAGAAACTGGTGTTGCGAGAATCTGATCGTCATGGGTCCTGCCTCGTCCGCTCGAGTTTGTCGCGGGCGATCAAGCGAATGACGCGCCAGAAATCGCTATCCCTAACCCTTTGAAAATCGGCGAGTTTGCAAAAGGCGCGGGGCATGTGGTTACTGTCCGGTAACACCCGTAGATTTCCTCTGGTCAGCGCCCTTACGGTCCGGTAACGTTCATCGCGGAGGGGCCAGCGGTGCGGAAAGCTCGCAGAGCGATCCTCAAGGCTTTCGGTGTCGGCGCATGTCTGTTCGCCGCCGGCGTTCGCGCCCAGCCCGAGCCGGTGCGGATCGGGCTCACCGCGGTCTTTCTCGACGACGAGATCCGGTTTTTGCTGCGCTGGCGCGCGTACCTGGAGCAGCGCCTCGGACGCAAGGTCCAGTTCCTGCAGCGCGGCCGCTACCGCGAAGCGATCGAGCTGCTGCGCGAAGGCCAGCTTGACGCCGCCTGGATCTGCGGGCTCCCGTACGTGCGATTCAGGAGCGATCTGCGCCTGATCGCGGTGCCCCTGTTCCAGGGCAAGCCGCTTTACCGTTCCTACCTGATCGTGCCCTCCAGCGACACCGCGACACGTTCGATTCTCGATCTGCGGGGCAAGATCTTTGCCTTTTCCGATCCCGATTCGAACTCCGGTTTTCTGTATCCGAGCTATGTCCTGCGTCTATCGGGCGAGCGGGTGGAAACGTTCTTCAAGCGGTCCTTTTTCACCTGGGCGCACCGCAAGGTGGTGATGGCGGTCTCCGCCCAGCTCGCCCAGGGCGGAGCGGTGGACGGATACGTCTGGGAAACGCTGCACCGCGCCCAGGGCGGGCTCACGGCGGGAACGCGGGTCGTCGCCCGCTCGCCGGAGTTCGGCTATCCGCCGATTGTGGCGCGCGCCGGCCTTGCGCCGGAGCTCGCGCAGGCGCTGCGCGATGCGTTCACGGGAATGACGCGCGACAGCGAGGGCAGGGCGCTGCTCGCCGCGCTCAATCTGGACGGGTTTACGCCCGGCAGCGAGACGCTGTTCGACTCGATCGAGGCGATGTCGCGGGTGGTGCAATCGGCCTGACCATGATCCGCTTTCGCGACCTCAGCCTGAGCGTCACGATCCCGATCCGGGTGACGACCATGGTGCTCGCCACCGCCTTTGCCGTCACGGCGATCCTGCTCTGGCGCGAATACGAGGAGTTGCAGCGCGACCTCGCCAACAGCTCGGCGAGTCTCGGCAGCCTGCTCGCGACCTCCCTGATCACCCCAATGACCCATGACGACCTCTGGCGGGCGTTCGAGATCGCGCGCGCACCGGTCACCGGCACGGCTGCCGGTTCGACCGTGACGCCGCGGCACGTCACCGTGCTCGACGCTCAGCGCAGGATCTATGTGTCGAGCGATCCGGTGCGATTTCCGCATGGCGCGCCCGCTCCCTTCGCGCTCCCGCTCGACCGGTCGGCGTCGGGTTTCGTCGAGACCGCGCAGGACGAGCTGCTGAGCGTGACAGCGATCACCGCGGACGGCGTCGAGCTGGGCTTCCTCGTGCTCGGATACTCGAACGTCCAGTTCCGGCCGCGCATCGCCGAGCTGGTGCGGCGCGCGCTCCTGGGAACCGCCGCGGTCCTGCTCGTGCTGCTGCCGCTGAGCTGGCTATACGGCCGGCGCACGGCGGCCCCGCTGCTTGGCTTCGCGCGCGAAATGGAGCGCATCGGCCGCAGGAGCGCCCACGCGCCCGAGAACGACGCCGCCGTCTCCGGCAACGAGCTTGCGCGCGTCGGCGAGTCGTTCCGACGCATGGTTGCCGCCCTCGAGGAAAAGGAGCGCCTGGAGCAGCAGATGGTCCAGGCCGATCGGCTGGCGGCGATCGGCCGTCTCGCCGCCGGCGTCGCGCACGAGATCAACAATCCGCTGGGCGGGATGCTGAACGCGCTCAACACTTTTCGCCGGCATGGCCGGGCCGATCCGGTCGCGACGCGCGCCGCCGACCTGCTCGAGCGCGGCCTGCTGCAGATCCGCGACACGGTGCGCGCGCTGCTCATCGAGGCGAAAGCGGGCAACCGTCCCCTGACGCGCGATGACATCGAGGACGTGCGCACGCTGGCGCTCGCGAATGGCAAGAGGATCCGGCTGCAGTGGCGCAACGAGCTGCAGGGCACGATCGGACTTCCGTCCACGCTGGTGCGCCAGATCCTGCTCAACCTGCTGCTCAACGCCGAGCACGCGGTGGACGCCGACGGCGAAGTCGGATGCTACGTCGGTTGCGCGAACGGCAGCCTGCGCATCGTGGTGCGCAACGACGGGGCGCATATCGCCGCCGAGCGCCTGCCGCATCTGTTCGAGCCGTTCGCGCTCGAGGAGCCCCCGGGCAACGGGCTGGGGTTGTGGGTGACCTATCAGCTCGTGCGCGAGCTTGGCGGCTCGATCGCCGTTCGCAGCGCTCCCGGAAACACGCAGTTCGACGTATGTATGCCGGTTCCGAAAGCGGCCTGATCCCGGCGCCGGTGCTGCGCGTCTGCCTGGTCGAGGATGACGCGATCATGGGCGAATCCCTTTGCGACCGCTTCCAGCTCGAAGCGTTCGAGGTGGACTGGTGGCGTACTGCCGGCGAGGCGGCCCGCGCGATCGCCTCGCGCGCGTATTCGGTGGTCATCAGCGACGTGCGGCTTCCGGACGGCAGCGGCGAGCAGCTGTTCCGCGACGTGCGCGCAAGCATCGCCGATCCTCCGCCGTTTGTCTTCATCACCGCGTTCGCCTCCGTGGATCGCGCGGTCGCCCTGCTCAAGGACGGCGCCGCCGACTATGTCGCCAAGCCGTTCGATCTGGACGATCTGGTGACAAAGGTGCGCTCGCTCAGCCATGCGCAGCGGACCGAGAACGCGGGGAGCGAGGAAGAATTCGAGCTGGGTGTGTCGGCCGCGATGCGCAGAATCGCGCACATGGTGCCGCGCGTCGCGCGCCACGCCTCGGCGATTCTGATCACCGGCGAATCCGGGGTCGGCAAGGAGCATGTGGCGCAGCTCATCCACCGCCGCGGCGCGCGCGCGGGCGCGCCGTTCGTGCCGGTCAATTGCGGAGCGCTTGCCGAGTCGCTGCTCGAAGCCGAGCTGTTCGGCTACGAGCGCGGCGCCTTCACCGGCGCCGTGCGCTCGCACCGCGGCCTGCTCGAAGCCGCGAGCGGCGGCACGCTGTTCCTGGACGAGATCGGCGACATGCCGCTGCCCATGCAGGTCAAGCTCCTGCGCGTGATCCAGGATCATCGCGTCATGCGCGTCGGCGGCACCGCGCCCGTGCCCGTGAGCTTCAAGCTCGTGTGCGCGACCCACCGCGACCTGCGCGACCTGGTCCGGTCGGGGCGGTTCCGTGAGGACCTTTTCTTCCGCATCAACGTGATTCAGCTCCGCATCCCGCCGTTGCGCGAGCGTCCGGAGGACATCCTGTGGTTCGCGCGGCGCTTCCTGCTCGAATGCGCGGCGGCGCACGAGGTTCCCCGCTTCACCCTCTCGGCGGCCGCGGCGGCCGCGCTTCTCGCCTACCCCTGGCCAGGGAACCTTCGGGAGCTGCGCCACTGCATCGAGCGCGCCTGCATTCTGTCCACCTCTCCGGTGCTCGAACCCGCGGTGCTGTTCGAGGACGGCGCACCGCCGCCGCGCGACGAGGGCGCCGGCGGCTCGCTGGCGAGCTACCTCGCCGCCTGCGAGCGGCGCTACATCGAAAGCGTGCTCCGGCAAAGCGGCGGACAGGTCGGTAAAGCGGCCGCCCGGCTCGGAATCAGCCGAAAGAACCTCTGGGAGAAAGTCCGCAAGCTCGGGTTGCGGCAGGCGCGCGTCGGCCCGTCGTAAACGGCCGCCGCGCCGCGCAGCCGCGAGGCGCAGGTGGACGGCCGAGCGGTGCGTCCCCGGCGACAGACCAAACGCTATGCTTGCGGGATGCGAACCTACAACGTCCTGTTTCTCTGCACCGGCAATTCCGCCCGCTCGATCCTTGCCGAGGCATACCTCAACGCCCGCGGCGAGGGGCGTTTCGTCGCCTACAGCGCCGGCAGCCATCCGATCGGCCGCATCAACCCGTATGCGCTCGAACTGCTCGAACGGCACGGCATCCCGACGCAGGGCCTGCGCTCGAAGTCCTGGGACGAGTTCGCGCGGCAGGGTGCGCCCCGCATGGACGTCATCATCACGGTGTGCGATCAGGCCGCGGGCGAGCAGTGCCCGTTCTGGCCCGGCCAGCCGGCCACGGCGCACTGGGGAATCCCGGACCCGGCCGCAGTCGAGGGCACCGAGGACGACAAGCGCAAGGCGTTCGAAACCGCCTTCGGACGGCTGCGCGCCCGCATAGACCGGTTTCTCGCGCTGCCGATCGAGAGTCTCGACCGCGCCGCGCTGCGCGATCGGCTGGCGCGGATCGGGCAGCGGACGGATCCGTGATCGCGCGGCGCGCGGTCGCCGAAGGGCTTGGCACGGGGCTGCCGCTCCTTACGCCGTGTTCGCCTCGGCCGCTTTCATGCGGCGCGGGAGAGCCGTACGTCCGCGGCGCAACTGCTAGGCGCGCTCGCCGCCTGGGCATTCGAGCGCTGGCTCGCCGGACCGCGAACCGATCGGCTGGAGAGGTGATCGCGGTCGTCGGCCTCGCGGTGAAGCGAGCCGCGCGCGTCGCGGCTGTCAAGCCGATTGTTTGGGCGGCAAACAAACCCGGCGGCGGTCCCGGGCAAGGCGAGCGGCGCTAGAATGCCGTCTCGCAACGCACGCACAGAGGAGAACCCCGATGAACGCTCCCGCCCAGGCAGGCCTGCCTGCCATCCCCCTCAAGGATCCGAAGCTGGTCCGGGACCGCTGCTACGTCAACGGCGAGTGGTGCGGCGCCGCGTCGGGAAAGACGTTCCCGGTGACCAACCCGGCCACCGGCGCGACGATCGCGCAGGTCCCGGACATGGACGCCGCCGACGCGCGCCGCGCGATCGAGGCGGCAAACGCGGCGTGGGCCGGCTGGCGCGCGAAGACGGCGAAGGAACGCGCGGTGATCCTGCGCCGGTGGTACGACCTGGTGATGGCGGCGCAGGACGATCTCGCGCTCATCCTCACCAGCGAGCAGGGCAAGCCGCTCGCGGAAGCGCGCGGCGAGATCGCCTACGGCGCCTCCTTCATCGAGTGGTACGCCGAGGAAGGCAAGCGCGTCTACGGCGACGTCATTCCGCAGCACCAGCCGGACAAGCGGCTGATCGTCCTCAAGCAGCCGGTCGGGGTGACCGCCGCGATCACGCCGTGGAACTTCCCGAACGCGATGATCACGAGGAAGGTGGCGCCGGCCCTTGCCGCCGGCTGCACCGTGGTGCTCAAACCCGCCGAGCAGACGCCGCTTTCGGCGCTCGCGCTCGCCGAGCTCGCCGAGCGCGCCGGCATGCCGAAGGGCGTGCTCAACATCGTCACGACGAACGATCCGGCGGCGGTGGGCGCGGAGTTCACTGCCAACCCGCTCGTTCGCAAGATCACCTTCACCGGCTCGACCGAGGTCGGCAAGATCCTGATGCGCCAGTCGGCCGACCAGATCAAGAAGGTGTCGTTCGAGCTGGGCGGCAACGCTCCGCTCATCGTCTTCGACGACGCCGATCTGGAGGCCGCCGTCGAGGGGGCGATCGCGTCGAAGTACCGCAACGCCGGGCAGACCTGCGTGTGCGCCAATCGCATTTACGTGCAGGACGGGATCTACGACGCGTTCGCGAGGAAGTTCACCGAGAAGGTTTCCACCTTCAAGGTGGGCCCGGGAACCGAGCCGGGCGTGGTGATCGGGCCGCTGATTGACGCACAGGGCCTCGCCAAGGTCGAGGCGCATGTGAAGGACGCCGTCGCCAAGGGCGCAAAAGCGCTCACCGGCGGCAGGAAGCACGTGCTCGGGGGGCTGTTCTTCGAGCCGACGGTGCTCGCCGAAGCGACCGCCGAGATGCGCCTTGCGCGCGAGGAGACCTTCGGTCCGGTCGCGCCGCTGTTTCGCTTCCGCACCGAGGAGGAGGTGGTGGCAATGGCGAATGCGACCGAGTTCGGTCTCGCCGCCTACTTCTTCGCGCGCGACGTCGGGCGCGTGTTCCGCGTCGCCGAGGCGCTCGAGGCGGGAATCGTGTCGGTGAACACCGGCATCTTCTCCCAGGAAGTCGCGCCGTTCGGCGGCGTCAAGCAGTCCGGCATCGGCCGCGAGGGCTCGAAGTACGGCATCGAGCCGTTCCTGGAGATCAAGTTCGTGTGCCTGGGCGGCATCCAGTCCTGAGGGCGCGGTTTGATCTGGATCACGATCGGTGCGGCTTGGCGCGATACCCTGACGAGCGATCGTGAAAGGAGGCGCTCATGAAAGCGAATGTCGGCACCGTTGACAGGGTGCTGAGGATCGTGGCGGGGCTCGTGCTGCTCTCGGCGGTGTTCCTGGTCGAGGGCAACGCGCGCTGGTGGGGTCTGATCGGGATCGTGCCGATCGCGACCGCGCTCGCGGGCTACTGCCCGCTCTACGCGCTGCTCGGCCTGAGCACCTGCCCGACGAAGCAGCCGTCCTGAGGCGGGATGGCGGGCGCGCCCGCGGCAGGGCCGGCCGAGGCCGTCTGGCGGCCGGATGCGACCACGATCGCGCAGGCGAATCTCACCGCCTTCATGCGCGCGCTCGGGGTCGAGAGCTACGAGGCGCTGCTTGCGCGCGCGGACCGAGAGCCCGAGTGGTTCTATAGCGGACTGCTGCGCTATCTCGACTGGCGCTTCTACCGCCCGTGCGAGCGCGTGCTCGACGACTCGCGCGGCGCGCCGTGGACCCGCTGGGGCGTAGGCGGCACGACCAACGTGGTGCTGAACGCGCTCGACCGCTGGCGAGGCACGCCGGTGTACGAGAAGACCGCGCTCGTCTGGGAGGGCGAGGACGGCGCGCGGCGCGAGTACACCTACGCGGCGCTCGATCGCGAGGTCTGCCGCGCCGCCGGCATGCTGCGTTCGCTCAGGCTCGGATGCGGCGACGTCGTCGCGATCTACCTGCCGAACATTCCCGAGGCGATGATCGCGATGCTCGCGGCGGCGAAGGTGGGCGCCATCGCGATGCCGCTGTTCTCCGGCTTCGGCTCCGACGCGATCCGTTCCCGCCTCGAGCTGGGCGGTGCGAAGGCGATCATCACCGCCGACGGAGCCGCGCGCCGCGGCAAGCTCGCCGACGCCAAGGCGGCCGTGGACGAGGCGGCGAAGGATCTGCCGGAGCTGAAGCACGTCGTGGTGGTGAGGCACGCGGGCAACGCGATCGCATGGCGCGCCGGGCGCGACCGCTGGTGGCACGAGCTTGTCGCAGGGCAGCCGGCCGAGGCGCCGACCGAGGCAATGGGCGCCGACGACCCGTACCTGCTCGTGTTCACTTCCGGCACCACCGGCAAACCGAAGGGCGTCGTGCACGCGCATCTCGGTTTTCCGGTCAAGATCGTCATGGACCTCGCGCTGGTGATGGACTTCAAGCGCGAGGACCGCCTGCTCTGGATGTCGGACATGGGCTGGGTGGTCGGGCCGCTCATCGTGTACGCCACGCCGATCATGGGAGGAACGCTGGTGCTTGCCGAGGGCGCGCCCAATTACCCGGATCCGGATCGCATGTGGCGGCTGGTCGCCGAGCACGGCGTGACCTACCTCGGTGTCGCGCCGACCACGATCCGCACCTTCGTCGCCCAGGGAAGCGAACCCTGGAAGTCGTACGATCTTTCGCGCCTGCGGATCATGGTTTCCAGCGGCGAGCCGTGGACGCCGGAGGCCTGGTGGTGGCTGTTCGAGCGCGTCGGCGGGCGGCGCGTGCCGCTCCTCAACTTCTCCGGCGGTACCGAGATGATGGGCATCCTCGGCTGTTGCGTGCTGCGGCCGCTCAAGCCCTGCGCGTTCAACACCCCGGTGCCGGGCACCGGCGCCGATGTGGTGGACGAGGCGGGGCGCTCGGTTGCGCCGGGCGTCGTCGGCGAGCTGGTGATGCGCCGGCCGGTGATCGGGCTCACGAGGAGCCTGTGGAAGGACGACGAGCGCTACCTCGCGAATTACTGGAGCACGTGGCCCGGCCTGTGGCACCACGGCGATTTCGCGAGCCGCGATGCCGACGGCCACTGGTACATCTGGGGACGATCGGACGACACGCTCAAGATCGCCGGCAAGCGCACCGGGCCCGCCGAAATCGAGGCGCTCGCGATGGCGACCGGCAAGCTCGGCGAGGCCGCCGCGATCGGCGTGCCCGACCCGATCAAGGGCTCGGCGCTCGTTCTGGTTTGCGCGCCCCGGCCGGGCGTCGCGGCCGACGATGCGCTGCGCGAGGAGCTGTCGCAGGCGGTGGTCCGCGGCCTCGGCGTTCCATTCAGGCCGCGCGAGGTCGTTTTCGTCTCCGATCTGCCCAAGACGAGGAACCTCAAGATCATGCGCCGCGTCATCCGCGCCGCGTACCTCGGCGAGAATCCGGGCGACCTGTCATCGCTCGTGAACCCCGACTCGATCCGCGAGATCCGGGCACGGCGGTAGCGCCGGCAGCGCCGGAATCGCCCGGTACCCGGGCGCGCGCATGCCGCGCGAGGCGCCTTGCGCCAACAAGCCCGTAGCCGGCGCAGCCGAGCGGCGAGCGCTAGCTGTGAAGCCTCAAGAGGCTGTTTCTGGACGGCCTTCGCAACTAGGCCCCGAAATCATCCGAGCGCCGAAGCAGGCAGCCGTCCGCGTGTCCCTCGTCCAGGTTCCGGCAAGAAGCCCGACAGCGGCGTGGGTTACTTGACGTCGATTGTGCGCGCGATCCGCTCGCCTTTCTCGTTGACATGAGTCACGGTGACGATGCGGTCGCGAAGCGCGGGGAGAAAGACCGTTTCGCTGCCTTTCTGAATCATCGTGCCGAGCGGCACTTTGATAGCGACCCGTTCCCGCTTCGCGGTCTCGAGCACCATCGTTCCTTCGCAGCCGCCAGGTTTGAACGTGCAGGCGGTGAGCTTGGTGCTCAGAACCTTGCCTTCGATTTTCTCCTCGGCGACAGTCGCTCCGGATAGGGCGTAAAGCGCTCCTGCGAGCGTCGCGGTCAAGAACAACCTGCCACGCATGTCTTTCTCCTTTCACTGTGGTCATGCATCGCGCACCAGCTTGCCATCGTGGATGTGGATCACGCGTTCGGCCATCTGTGCGAGCGCCTCGGCGTGGGTGACAACGAGCACGGTGCGCTCGCGCGCCACCTCGCGCAGCAGCTCGTAGATCATCTGCCCGGTTTTCGAGTCGAGGTTGCCGGTGGGCTCGTCGGCGAGGACCAGCGGTGGATCGTTGGCGAGGGCGCGCGCGATGGCGGTGCGCTGCTGCTCGCCGCCCGAGAGCTCGCGCGGCCGGTGGCTCGCGCGCGCCTCGAGGCCGACCCGCGCGAGCAGCGCCTCAGCGCGCCTGCGCCGCTCGGTCGGGGCGACGCCGGCGAACTCCATCGGCAGCATCACGTTCTCGAGCGCGCTCAGGTTCGGGATCAGGTTGAAGCCCTGGAACACAAAGCCGATCGTTTTCTGGCGGAATCCGGAAAGCGCCTTCTCGGGCAGCGCGCCCAGCCGCTGCCCGGCGACCTCGACCTCCCCCGAACTCGGCCGATCCATTGCGCCGACGAGGTGCAGGAGCGAACTCTTGCCGCTGCCGCTCGGGCCGACGATCGCCACCATGCCGCGCTCGGACACCGAGAGGTCGATCCCATCGAGCGCCCAGACCTCGGCGCGCCCCTTGCGGTAGGCCTTGGATACGGAACGAAGTTCGATCAGCGCCACGGCCCTACTCCCGTCTCATGGCTTGGAGCGGCGAGAGCCGCACGAGGTGCGCGAGGCCGTGCGCACTGCCGGCGACGGACACGAGCGCGACAACCGCCACCACGACTGCGAGCTGCTCCGCGTCGAGCGCCGCGGAAACACTTAACACCTCGAGCAGCGTGTCCTTGTATTGCGCGGGCAGGAATGGCCCCACGGCCAGCGCGAATGCCTGCCTCGCGAGCGGTGTTCCGACGCCGAGATACAGGAACAGACCGAGTGCGCTGCCGGCAAGGCCGTAGGCGAACGCCTCGGCAAGAAAGGCGACCGCGATCGAGCCGTTCGGGGCGCCGATCGCCTTCAGCGTGCCGATCTCCCACGCGCGCTCGCGCACCACGAGTAGCATCGCCAAATACACGATCACCACAAGCAGCAGCGCGGAAAGCGCCATGCCTGCGGCCGTTAGCCGCCGTACCGCGCGCGTCGTCGTCGTCTGGAACTCGGCGACGCTGGTCGGGGCGATGATGTCAGCCTGATCGCCAAGCGCAGCGCGGATCGCGCGCTCGACCAAAGGCACGTTGGCGGCGGAATCCGCCTTGACGTACAGCCACGACAGCCCCCGCGGCACGCCGTAGATGTCGCGGAACGTGTCGAGCGGCAGGAAGAGCTGCATGTCGCCGAAGACATAGCCGCTTGAGTAGATGCCGACGATCGCGAGCTTCGCCGCCGGACGGTCGAGCGCAAAGATCACCGGGTGCGTGCGCGTCAGATCGAGCGTGAGCTCCGCGGGGAGCTTATCCGGATGTATCCCCGCCCAGCGCGCAAAGCCCTGGCCGATCACCGCGACCCTCTTGCCGCGGTCCGCCTCTGTGAGGTCGCGGCCGGAAACGAGCTTTCCGATGCCCGCCTCGCCGTGCGATTCGAGCCGCTTGGTGTCTCCCGGATTGAAGCCGACGACCATCGCGAAGTTGTGTCCCTCGGTGGGCGTCATGGCGAGCAGATAAGGCTCGACTTTCGCGACGTGCGGGATCGCCCGGAGTTTGTCGAGCGCCTCCGACGGCAGGATGTCCGACTGCCCGACCATGTTGACGTGACCCATGGAGCCCGCCGCGCGGACCTGCAGCGTCGCGTCAACGCTGCGCTGCAGGGCGTCGGTGTACGCTTCGACCGCCCGGCCGATTGTCTGCATGACGAGCATCAACAAAACACCGGCGCCGCCCAGCATCGTGACCGCCACCAGCCGGGAGACGCTGCGCGCGGCATTGCGAAAACCGAGCGACACCATGTTCAAGCCTCGCTCCGGATCGCCTCGATCGGACGCAGCGTCCAGGCCTTCGCCACAGGGTAGAGGCTGCCGAGGGCGGCGAAGGCGATCGCCCCGAGCAGGATCCAGCCGAGCGCGTCGAGCGGGGCGGGGAGCGCGACGCCGAGCGCCCGGCCCAGCGGCGCGGCGAACACCGCTGCGACCAGCACCGCGCCGAACGCGCCGACGCCGCTCAGGCACAGCGCCTCGCTGACGAACTGGATCGCGATCTCCCGGTTCGACGCGCCAATCGCCTTGAGCGTACCGATCTCGGCCATGCGCTCGCGCAGGGCGAGCAGCATGATGGAGCCGATCAGCACCGCACCGATGGCGAAGAGCAGTACCGCGCCGAGCGCGCTCGCGAGCGCCATGCTGCCCAGTGTCGTGCGCGCGGTGGAGACCGCCTCCGGCGTGGTGACGACATCGGCCTCGGGCAGGGTCTTGAGTTCCTCGACCAGGCGCTCGACGTTGGCGACCGAGTCCACGGTAACGAAGATCTTCGACAGCTTCTTCCCGGGACTGAACGCTTCGCGGAACACCTCGATCGGCACGAACACGTGGTTGTCTCCGAAATCGTTGCCCGTGGTGTAGATGCCGATCACACGCACGCGCCTCGCCCCGATCGCGAACTCGAGCCGCGCGAGGTCGGTGCTCGCGGGGTCTGCGACACCGAGGCGTTGCTTCGCGTAGAGCTGTCCGACGATCGCGACCGGCGCGGCGGCGTCCTCGGAGCGCAAGGTGCGTCCGGCAAGGAGGCGCGCGTTCTCGTAGTCCACCTCCCCGATCGCGCGCAGCGCCGCGCCCGGACGTAGCCCGATGATCATGGCGTAGGCGTTCTTTTTGCGCGCGTCGAGCTGCGGCGCGTAGATGTATTCGTCCACCCGCGCGATATGCTTGGCGCTCGACAGGGTGCGCACGCGCTCCAGCGTCTCGGTCGTGAAGTGCCCCTCGCCGAGCGGCTTGTCGGCGCCGAAGCCGCCGGTGCCGAAGGCGCCCGCTTCACGCAGCTCGATCACGGTGCCGACACGGGCATCGAGCGATGCGATCTGCTCGCGCGTGGCGATCGCCGCCTCGATCGCCAAGGCGAGAAAGCCTGTGACGCTCGCAAGGAGCAGCACGACCACGGTCGCGCGCGCCCGGCTGCGCCAGGGATTGCGCAGCCCGCGCCCGACCGGACCAGCAATTTCGGTGAACCGCATGGACCGGCGGAATCCTAGTCGCCGTACCGCGGTACGGGATCAAGCCTTTCATGGATGTGGCGGTGCGGCAAAGACCGCCGGTGCAAGACCTTCCATGCTGGACTTGACTCCGTATCATGGTACGGAATGTACCGTTCTACTGGAGTCACAGACATGGACCGCATGACCATCGGTTCAGCCGCGCGCCAATCGGGCGTAGGTGTCGAGACGATTCGGTTCTATGAGCGCAAGCGGTTAATTGCGCAGCCGCCCAAGCCGCCGGGCAGCGGGCGGCGGCTCTACGGGCCGGAGACCGTCGAACGCATCCGGTTCATCCGCCAGGCGCAGCGGCTCGGGTTTTCCCTGCGCGAGATCCAGGAGCTGCTCTCGCTTCAGGCAAACCCTTCGGCCGACTGCAGCGATGTGCGCCGCCGCGCCCTGGAGAAGATCGAGCAGGTCAACGCTCGCATCGCGCAGCTTGCAGACATCCGCAGCGCGCTGGTCCGGCTGCTCGCCGCGTGCCCGGGAAGCGGTGCGCTGGGCGCTTGCTCGATTCTCGAGGCGCTGCGCGTCTCCGAACGAACCGAACCGGACATGCCGGCGCGTCCCTCGCGGCGCGCCGCAAAGCGAGGGAACATGAAAACCGTCACCTTTCGCGTCGCTGGGATGCACTGCGGCGGCTGCGTGAACACGCTCAAAGCGCTGCTCGGATCCGAAGCCGGTGTGCACGCCGTCGATGTGTCGCTCGAACGCGGCGAGGCGCGGCTTCTCTACGACCCCAAGCTCGCCGATCCGCAGCGACTTGCCGCAACGATCGAGAAGTCGGGCTATCGCGTCATCGGACGCGAGCCGTGATCGAGGCGGGCGCGTTCACCCTGTTCGTGCTGCCCGTGGGGCTCGGGCTGCTCGGATTCGTCGAGCCCTGCTCGATCGGTTCGACGCTGGTGTTCATCAAGTATCTGGAAGGCCGCGACGCCACCGCCAAGCTCGCGCAGGTCGGAATCTTCACCGCGGCGCGGGCACTCTTTACGGGTGCGCTCGGGCTCGCCGCGGTGGCGCTCGGCGCCGCTTTCATCGGGTTTCAAAAGGCCGGCTGGGTGCTGCTCGGCACGCTTTACGCGACGATCGGCGCGCTGTTCATCGCAGGGCGCGCGAATGTGCTGATGGTCGCCCTGGGACCCGCGCTGGCGAGGCTCTCCCCTGCCAAAGGATCGGTCGTCCTGGGAGTGCTGTTCGGATTGAACCTGCCCGCATGCGCCGCGCCGCTCATTCTCGCGCTGCTCGCGGCGGCCGCGGCAGGCGGCGCGGCAGGCGCCGCGTTTGCCGCGGGGTTCACCTCGCTCGCACTGTTCGGTCTCGCGATCTCCGCGCCGCTCGTCGCGGCGGTGTTCTTCGAGCCGGTGCGGCGCATGCTCGATCGGCTTGCGGGCCTTTCGCGGCGCATCCCTTTCTGGACCGGCGTGCTGCTCTTGCTGCTCGGCGCGTGGTCCATCCGCTTCGCCTTCGTCGCCGATATCGGCCCGTAGCGCGCGGCTGTCACGTTTCATGGAGGCAGTCATGAGTACTGCAACAACGTCAGCCCTCGACACCACAAGCTTCTGGACCGAGGAGCCGGCGAGCCGGCCGGACCGCAGGCGCATCCGCGCCCGCATTGGCGGGCTGCACTGCTCGCTGTGTACCCGAACGATCGAGAGGGCGCTCGGGCGCCATGACGGGGTGCACAAGGTAGCCGTCAGCCTGACCCACGAGCAGGCGCTCGTCGAGTACGACCCGGCCCGTGTCGGCCCCGCGGAGCTGCTGGAGACCTTGCGCGACATGGGCTACACGATCTCCGACCCGCGCAAGCTTCGTCCGTACCAGGAAGAGGAGCGAGATCTGGTGCGGGAAGGGCAGCGCTTTCTCGCTGCGGTGTGCCTGAGCATCGTCGCCATCGCTCTGATCGCGAATCCCTCCCGAGTATGGCTCGTTGCGATCGACGCCATCGCGGTGGCGAGCCTTGCGGCATTCGTGTTCCTCGTGCTGAGGCCGAAAGGCCTCGGCGCGGCGCTCGTCGGCGCGTTCGGTCTCGCCGGGCTCGCGTTCGCGCTGGTCTGGGCGAAGCAGACGGCGGGCCTGCAGGGCGTGGCGCCGTGGCTGGTGGGTGCGCTCGCGGTGCTGCAGGTGTTCGTGGTTGCCCGCCACATCCTCGCGATGGCGCTGCAGGCGCTCGCGCGCCGCATCCTCAATCAGCACGTGCTGCTCGAAGCGGGTGCCTTCGCCGGGCTCGCCGGCGGTACCCTCGGGCTGGTTCTCGACCGCCCCGACTATCCGACCGCGCCCTTCTTCGCGGTGGCGATCCTGGTGAGCACCTATCACCTTTTCTCGGAGTGGCTCTCGCTGATCGTCAAGACGCGCAGCTCCCAGGCGGTGAAGCGGCTGCTGGAACTCCAGCCGGAGACCGCGCGCGTGGTGCGCGCCGGCGCCGAGATCGAAGTGCCGATCGAAGAGGTCGCGGTGGGCGAGCTGGTGCGCGTTCGCCCCGGGGAGCGCGTGCCGGTGGACGGCGTCGTGGCAATGGGACATTCGACGCTCAACCAGTCGCTCGTCACGGGCGAACCGATCCCGGTCGAGAGGCGCGAGGGCGACAGCGTGATCGGCGGCTCGATCAACGGCACGGGGACACTCGTGGTGCGCGTCACCGCGGTAGGCGAGGAGTCTTTCCTCAACCGCGTGGTCCGCGAGGTGGAGCACGCGCGCGCGCTCAAGCCCGGCATCCTGCACCTCGTTGATCGCGTGCTCGTGGTTTACACACCCGTCGTGCTCGGCGGCGCCGCGCTCGCCCTGCTCGGCTGGCTCGCCGGCTCCTGGCTGGCCAGCGGAGAGGTGGATCTCGAGCGCGCGGTGTTCGCCGCGTTGAGCATGCTCGTGATGGGCTATCCGTGTGCGGTCGGCATCTCGGCCCCGCTTTCGATCGTGCGCGGCGCGGGGCTCGCGGCCGAGCACGGCATCCTCATGCGCACCGGCGAAGCCTTCCAGGGGTTCCGGCTGGTGACGACCGTGGTACTCGACAAGACGGGCACCCTCACCGCCGGCAAGCCCGAGCTGCGCGAAATCGAGGTCGCCGATAGCACCGACGCTGAAGTGCTTGCGATCGCCGCGGCGGCGGAATCCTCTTCCGAACATCCGCTTGCGCAGGCAACGCTGCGCGGCGCCCTGGAGCGTCGCGTCGTTCCGCCTGAAATCGAATCGTTCGAAGCCGTTCCAGGCCGCGGCGTCGTCGCGCGCATCGGCGGCGAGGAGATCGTCGTCGGCAGCCCTGCGTTCCTGATCGCTTCACGGATTGATATCGCGCCGCTTGCGGCGCGTATGGTCGAGCTCGAGGAACGCGGCCGCACGGTGATCGCCGTGGCGCGCGGCGGCAAGCTTCTCGGCGCGCTCGCGTTCGGCGATGTGCCGCGCGCGGAGGCGGCGGACGCCATCGCGCAGCTCAAGCGCGAGGGACTGCGCGTCGTGCTCGTGACCGGGGACAACGCCCGCGCGGCCGAGCGCGTGGCGCACGACGTCGGGATCGAAGAAGTGCACGCCGGTGTGCTGCCGGGCGAGAAAGCACAGCTGATCCGGCGGCTGCAACGCGCCGGCCGCGTCGCCATGGTGGGTGACGGCATCAACGATGCTCCCGCCCTCATGCAGGCCGACGTCGGCATCGCGATGGGCGGCGGCACCGACATCGCCATCGAGTCGGCCGACATCATCGTGCTTTCCAACCGCCTCGACGCCGTGCCGATCGCGCGCGAGGTGAGCCGCGCGAGCTACCGCAAGATGGTGCAGAACGTGACGCTCGCCTTCCTCTTCAACGGCGTGGGCATTCCGCTTGCGGCGACAGGGCTAGTCTACCCGGTCTGGGCCATGGCGGCGATGGCGCTAAGCGTCACGGCGATCTTCTTCAACTCGCTGTGGGGCCGGCCGCGGATGTTCTTCGACGCGATCCTGAGTGTGGGCCGCCCGGCTGCGGTGGAGAAACCGGCCTGAGGCCGGCATTGATTCGCAGCTCCCCGTCTGGCCTGCTGGCCGCGCGGGCGCGGCCTGTGCGACGATGGATCATGCTGATATTCGCGGGTTGGTTACCGGCCTTTCATCGGTACGTCGCGGGGCTGCCTCGCTCCAGCGTCGGGGATCATCACGCGGGGTGCCCGCATAGCCGGATCGAGGGCTCCCCTCATCGTGCACGCTGCGCATCGCGTTGCCGATCCGGCGCGTATGGGTCGGTTCCGCGATCGCTCTCCTTGTTCGGGGGGTCTGCTCCTGTGGCACGAACTGGCTCAGGCACCCGGATTCACCTGCCGGGCGATGCTCCAGACGAAGCCGGCGAGCTCGCGGACAATCGCGACGCAGCGCTGCCAGAAGTGATGGTCTGATTGCCCAGCCCGACGCTCCGCCTCCGCCGTCGGGCCATGATGTCTAGTGCGGCGCTCCGGCGAAGAGCGCCTCGCCGTTCTTCCACGCGATGCGCTCGGCGATTTCGCGCGGCAGATACGCGAGCCAGCCGCGCGACCACGCCGCGTGCTCGGCGACGTAATGCCAGCGCTCGGGCGTGAAGGTGTCGGTGCCGACCATGAGAAAGATCGCCGCGCGTGCGGTAGGGCCGAAGCGAGGGTGGGATCAGCTCGGGCGCGGCCGCGGCCATGCGCTGCTGGCCGTCGTCGCCGGAGCTGGAGACGAGCGCGCGACGCACGCCCGCTTTCCGGAGAATCGCGATCGCGGCCTCCGGCGGCAGCACGTCCCACGCGTCGTGCGAGTAATGCACGTGCGCATCGAAGATCGGCAGCTCCGCCGCCGGCGCGGCAAGCGAGAAGGCGAGCACCGCCGCGGCGACCAGCGACCTCATCGCACCCGCCTCATGCGCGGGCGCCGTGGCGCTCCAGCAGGCGCACCAGCTCCGTGTTGCCGCGCGCTCTTGCGATCGCCAGCGCGCTGCGCCCGTCCGGGGCGCGCAGATTCGGGTCGGCCTTGTGCGCGAGCAGCAGCTCCGCGATCGCGGCATCGCCGTTGGCGACCGCGACCATGAGCGCGGTCAGCCCGTCGCTCTGGCGCGCGTTCGGATCCTTGCCGTCGGCGAGCAGCTCCTTCACCGCCTGCGCATCGCGCATCACCACCGCCGTGATGAGGTCGTTGTATTTCGCATAGAGCGGGCGGATGTTCGGCGGGCGCTGGTAGCCCGGGGGTTCGGCCGGGGCGGCCGCGACCGGTGCCGCCTTCGGCGCCTCCTGCGCGCGCTCCGCCGGCGCCGCGGCCTCCTTCGCCGCCGCGGGCCTGCCCGCCAGCTGGCGCGCAAGCACAAGCTGCGCCACGTCGCGCGCATACGGCCGCACGCGCTTCTCGAGCACTGCGCGCACGGCGTTGGACAGGATCTGCAGGCCCCAGCGGCCGGTTTCGCTCTCCAGGAGCTTCACGTATTCCGCCAGCTCCTCGTCGCTCGCCTCGCGGTAAGCGATGTGCATCCGCGAGCGAAAGCCCGCGCGGATCTGCGGCTCGGAGGCGTTGATCTGGGTGTTGGCGAGCTGGCGCGCCTCCTTGGCGGTCCTGCGGCCGGCCTTCTGCAGGCCCTCGAACACCGCCTCCACCATCTCGCGCGCCGCCAGAGTGGTGAACTGCACGCCGAGGTCGGAGGCGCGCTGAATCTCGTCCAGCGTCTGGACGAGCTTCTGGCGCGCGGGCGACGGCGGGTTCTTGCGCAACTCCTCGGAGAAGCGGTGCTTGTCCTCCGGCGTCACGAGCCGCCCCTCGAGCTCGATCATCTTCTGCACCAGAGGGTGGCGCAGCAACTCCAGGAACCGGCCCATGCGTTCGGCCTCGAACGCGCTCTTCACGCCGTTCGTGACGTCTCCTGCGAGCGCGTCGGGCTCGAAGTGCTTCTGCGCGAGTTCCTGGATCTGGCGCAGGTCCGGCGCTTGGGCTCCTTCCTGCCCCGGCTGGCTCGCGGCGATGGCGCCGGCCCCGACCTCGGCGGCGAAGGCGAGGATCTGTTTCTTCAGCCCCGCGGTCTCGATGACCTCGGCGACGAGCTTGTCGGGGTCGGTCGGGATCGGCTTCGCCGCCGCCGGTTTCGCCGGCGCGGCCTTGCCCGCCGCAGCGGCTGGCGGCTTGGACGCCCCGTCCGATACGGCGGTCTTCGCCCCGGCGGCCGGCTTTGCCGCCGGCGGCGGAGGCGGCGCCGGCTCCTCCTGGAAAAACAGGAACCACGCTGCGGCGCCGGCGACGACAAGCGCGCCGATTCCGGCGTAGACCGCTACTCGCGGGCTGACTTGGATGGCCATGCGACATCCTCCACGGGTTCGCTCGCAAGCCGCGGGCTTTGCGCCTCGCGCCACGGCACTGGCCGATGATACCCGCCGACACAGCAGCCTCAAAGCGCGGAGTACACTTCCTCATGGTCCCGGGAATCGGCGACGCGCTGAGGGGCTGGACGCTGTGCCGCCGGCTCGCGCCCGCGGAGTTCGACGCGATCGCCGCCATTGCCGAGCGGCTGGAGCTCGCCGCCGGCGGCGAGCTGTTCCGCGAAGGCGAGGCGGGCGACGGCGTCTACCTGATCGTCTCCGGCGAGGTCGAGGTGAGCAAGCGCACGGCGGGCGGGGAGCGCTCGCTCGCCCGCCTGGGCGCCGGCACCGTGCTCGGCGAGATGTCGCTGCTCACCGCCGAGCCGCGCTCGGCCTCGGCGCGCGCGATCACGCCGGCCGCGGTGCTGCGCCTGCCGGCGCCGCGCTTTCGCGCGATGCTCGACGCCGGCTCCGGCGCGGCCCTCAAGATGGTCGCCGGGATCGCGGAGGTGCTGGCGCGGCGCCTTGCGGCGACGAACGCGAAGCTGATGGAGCTTTCCGAGCGCCTCGACGGCGCCGGCGCGCAAGACCCCAAGGCGAGGGACGAGAGGCTCGCCGAGCTGCACCGCACGCTGCAGGTCTGGTCTTTCTGAGCCGCGGAGCGGCGCGTGTCGGCGCGGGTGCGCCCTGCGGCCGTCAGACGTTGAAGCGAAAGCGGATCACGTCGCCGTCGCGCACGACGTAATCGCGCCCTTCGAGACGCATCTTGCCGGCCTCCTTCGCGCCCTGCTCGCCGCCGCAGGCGCAATAGTCCTCCCAGCCGATCACCTCGGCGCGGATGAAGCCGCGCGCAAAATCGGTGTGGATCGTCGCCGCCGCCTCGACCGCGGTCTGGCCGACGTGCAGCTGCCAGGCGCGCACCTCCTTCGGCCCGGCGGTGAAAAAGGTCTCCAGCCGGAGCAGTGCGTAGGCCGCGCGCACGAGGCGCGCAAGGCCCGGCTCGGTCATTCCCATCGCGTCGAGGAACACCTTGCGGTCCTCGTCGGTCATGTCGGCGATCTGCGCCTCGATCGCGGCGCAGATGGCCACCGCCTGCGCGCCTTCCTGCGCGGCGCGGCGCTCGATCGCGGCGAGGCGGGGGTTGTCGCGAAAGCCGTGCTCGGCGACGTTGGCGACGTACAGCATCGGCTTCATCGTCAGAAGAAAGAGCGGATCGAGCACCGCGCGCTCCTCCCTTGCCCAGTCGAGCGCGCGCGCGGGCTTGCCGGCGTCGAGCGCGGCTTGTGCCTTCTTCAGCACGGCGACCAGGCGCTGCGCCTCCTTGTCGCCGCCGGCCTGTGCCACTTTCTCGTACTTGGCGAGCTGGCGCTCGATGCTCTGCAGGTCGGCGAGCGCCAGCTCGGTGTGGATGGTCTCGATGTCCGAGAGCGGATCCACCCGGCCCGCGACGTGCGCCACGTCCGGATCGTCGAACGCGCGCACGACATGCACGATCGCGTCCACCTCGCGGATATGGGCGAGGAACTTGTTGCCGAGACCCTCGCCCCTGGACGCTCCGGCGACCAGTCCGGCGATGTCCACGAACTCGACCGTGGCGGGCACGATGCGCTGCGGCCTGGCCACCGCCGCGATGGCCTCGATCCGCGGGTCGGGCACCGGCACGACGCCGACGTTCGGCTCGATCGTGCAGAACGGATAGTTCTCCGCGGCAACCGAAGCCTTCGTGAGCGCGTTGAAGAGGGTGGACTTGCCGACGTTCGGCAGGCCCACGATCCCGCACCGCAGGCCCATTATTTCCTGCGGCCGGGGTGCAACAACGAGCCGAACAACCCCTTGAGCCTGCCCGCCGGCTGCGCCTCGGGCTGCGGCGCGGGCGCAGGCGGCGGGGTTTCGGAGCCTTGCGGCGCCGGCGCGGGTTTCACCGTCGCGGCGGCCGGTCCGGCCGTGTTCTTCAGCGGCCCGCCCGCGGCCCTGCGCGTCTGCTCCGGATCGGTATGCAGCCTCTGCATCGCCGCCTGCATGTCGCCGGAGAGTATCTGCGGCATCACCTCCAGCGCGCGCTCGATCGCCTCGTCAATCGCCGTGCGCTCCTCGGCCGTGGGCCGGGCGAGCACGTAGCCCGGGACCGCGTCCTTGTTGCCCGGATGGCCGATTCCCAGGCGCAGCCGCCAGTAGTCGTGGGTGGCGAGGCGATGCGAGATGTCCTTCAGCCCGTTGTGCCCGGCGATGCCGCCGCCCAGCTTCAGCCGCGCGACGCCGGGAGGGAAGTCCACCTCGTCGTGCACCACCAGGATCTCCGCGGCCGGGATCCTGAAGAACGAGGCGAACATCTGCACCGGCCGGCCGCTCGCATTCATGAAGCTCTGCGGCAGCATCAGCCATGCGCCGTTTCCGGGCAGCCGCCCGACCAGCGCCTGAAACTTCGCGTCCTTGCGCAGCGCGACGTGCTCGCGCGCGGCAAGCCGCTCGACGAGCCAGAAACCCGCGTTGTGGCGGGTGCGCTCGTATTCCTTGCCCGGATTGCCCAGGCCGACGATGAGGCGGATGGCGGCCAGTTACTTCTTCTCTTTCTTCTCGGCCTTCTCGCCGCCGGCAGCGGCCTCCGGCGTCTTTTCCGGCGCCGCCTGCTCGGTGGTCGGCACCTCCGCCGCGGGCACCGCCTCGGCAGGGGCCGCTTCCTCCTCGGTCACCAGCGCCGGCACGATGACCGTCGCCACCACCGGGTCTTCGCCCCGGTGCAGCACCGCCTCGACGCCCTTCGGGAGCTTCAGGTCGCTCACGTGCACCGAATGGCCGACGGCGAGCCCGCCCAGGTCCACCTCGATGTACTCCGGCAGGTCGTCGGGGAAGCAGCGCACGTCGAGCTCGTTCATGACGTGGTTGATGACCCCGCCCTGCTCCTTGACGCCCGGCGCCTTGTCCTCGTTGACGAAATGCAGCGGCACCTTGACGTGGATCTTGCGGTCGCGCACGACGCGCTGGAAGTCCACGTGCAGCACCTGCGACTTGTAAGGATGCATGTTGAAGGCGCGCAGCAGCACCGGCTGCTTTTCGCCTTCCAGGTCGAGCGTCAGGATCGAGGCATGGAACGCCTCGTTGGTCAGCTTCTGCATCAGGTCCTT
Source organism: Pseudomonadota bacterium (assembly GCA_040752005.1). Classification (GTDB taxonomy): domain Bacteria; phylum Pseudomonadota; class Gammaproteobacteria; order Burkholderiales; family SG8-39; genus RBG-16-66-20. Next base: position 49,736 of record JBFMFX010000004.1, read on the forward strand.
GTGGTCGAGCTGGATGCTGACCGGCTCGGCGGTGCCGCCGTAGACGATGCCGGGCACCAGTCCCTTGCGGCGCAGGCGGCGGCTCGCACCCGTTCCCTGCACCGTGCGCCGCTGGGCGCTGATTTCGATCTTCATCGGTTCACTCCTCGCGGTTTGCCGCCGGCCCCGCGACCAGGCGCCGGCGGCGGTTGGCAATCCTTTTCTATTCGGTGAACAGCGAGCTCACCGACTCCTCGGTGTAGATCCGCAGGATCGTCTCGGCGAGCAGCCCCGCCACCGAGAGCTGGCGGATCTTCGGGCACGCGCGCGCGTCCTCGCGCAGCGGAATCGTGTCGGTCACCACCAGCTCATCGAGCTCCGAGGCGGCGATGCGCGCCACCGCGCCCCCCGACAGCACCGGGTGGGTGCAGTACGCGACCACGCGCGTCGCGCCTTCCCTTTTCAGCACCTCGGCCGCCTTGCACAGCGTGCCGGCGGTGTCCACCATGTCGTCCATGATGACGCAGGTGCGGTCCTTCACCTCGCCGATCACGTTCATCACCTCGGCGACGTTGGCCCTCGGGCGCCGCTTGTCAATGATCGCCAGATCGGAATCCAGGCGCTTGGCGAGCGCGCGCGCGCGCACCACGCCGCCGACGTCGGGCGAGACCACGATCAGGTTGTCGTAGTTCTGCTTCCAGACGTCGCCCAGCAGCACCGGCGCGGCGTAGATGTTGTCCACCGGCACGTCGAAGAAGCCCTGGATCTGGTCGGCGTGCAGGTCCATCGTCACCACCCGCGCCACGCCCACCGAGGTGAGCATGTTGGCGACCACCTTGGCGCTGATGCCGACGCGCGCCGAGCGCGGGCGGCGGTCCTGGCGCGCGTAGCCGAAGTACGGGACCACCGCCGAGACGCGCGCGGCCGAGGAACGCCGCAGCGCGTCCATCATCACCATCAGCTCCATCAGGTTGTCGTTGGTCGGCGCGCAGGTGGACTGCAGCACGAACACGTCCTTGCCGCGCACGTTCTCCATGATCTCGACCATCACCTCGCCGTCGGAGAAGCGCCCGACGATCGCGCGCCCGAGCGACATGCTGAGATGGCGCACGACGTCCTGCGCCAGCCGCGGGTTGGCGTTGCCCGCGAAGATCATCAGGCGCTCGAGCGCCGCGTGCGGAATGTTCGGCTTCACGGCGCGGGAATGGCTGGGGCGCCAGGATTCGAACCTGGGAATGCCGGAATCAAAATCCGGTGCCTTAAACCAGCTTGGCGACGCCCCATCCGGACAACCCTCGTGCTCATGCGGCCCAGTCGTAAAGCGGGTGGCGCTCCAGGCCCCGGGCGACGAAGCCGCGCATGCCTGCGGGCAGTTGCGCGGCGAGCGCCTCGGCGTCCGCGGCGCGGGCAAACTCGGCGAACACGCAGCCGCCGGAGCCGGTCATGCGCGCCCCTTCTGCCCGGTCTCGCAGCCACGCGAGCGCCGCCGCGACTTCGGGATGGCGGCGCGCCACGACCGCCTCGAGATCATTGCGCCCCTGCCCCGGAAAAAAGGGCGGTATTGTGAGTCGTTTCGTATCCCGTGTCAATGCGGGATCGGCGAAGATTTCCGCCGTGGAAACCGCCACTTGCGGCTCGATCACCAGGTACCACGCCGGCGGCAGATCGAGCGCGGTGAGCCGCTCGCCGCGGCCCTCGCCGAGCGCGTTGCGCCCGAAGATGAACAGCGGCACGTCGGCGCCGAGCTCGGCGGCGAGCGCCATCAGCGCGGCGCGCGGCAGCGCGCAGCCCCAGAGCCGGTTGAGCGCGAGAAGCGTGGTCGCCGCATCCGAGGAGCCGCCGCCCAGGCCGCCACCGGCCGGCAGCGCCTTCTCGAGCGCGAGGTCGGCGCCGGGCGCCGCGCCGGTGCGCGCCTTGAGCAGCCGCGCGGCGCGCACGCACAGGTTCGCCTCGCCGTACTCGCCCGAGAAGCGGATCTCGCCGTCGGCGCGCACGGCGATGCCGACGCGGTCGCAGCGGTCAATGAGGCGAAAGACGGTCTGCAGCTCGTGGTAGCCGTCGCGCCGGCGCCCGAGCACGTGCAGGAACAGGTTGAGCTTGGCGGGCGCCGGCAGCCACTGCATCGGCGCGCCGTTCATCGCCACTGCGCGATCGCCAGGCGCAGCTCGATCCCCGGGTAGGTGAGGCGCAGCCGCGCCGGGCGCGCACCGACATACTCCAGGTACTCGATCGTCCAGCCCGCTTGCTCCAGTTGCGCGAGTCGCCCTTCGCCATCCAGGCGCGCGCGCGACGGGCCCGGCGCCGGGCGCGCGCGCACCCAGTCGGCGAGCCCCGCGAGCGGCAGCCGGAAGCCGAGCACCTGCTCGGTGAGGCTCTCGGCGTCGGGCGCGCGGTATTCGCGATCGTCGGCGGTGCTGAGGACGAACTCGCCGTCGGTGCGCCGGATCCGCGCGACGCCCTGTCCGAGCGCCGACGTGATCAGCAGTTCCTCGGCGCCGGCGGCCCGGCGCCATGCCATGCTGCCGCTTGCCGCCTCGCCGCGGTAGGACACCGCAAAGCGGCCCGCCAGCTCGAACTCCGCGGGCTCCGGCGAGGGCGCGAGCTGCGGCGCGGCGCAGGCGGCGAGCGCAAGGGCCGCAGCGAGAGCGGCGAGAGCGCCCGGCCGCGCCGAGCGGCGCGCCGCGCGCGCGGAAATTTCCCGGCTCAAGGATTGAAGCGCTTCAGCGTCTTCTGCAGCGTTTCGTTGTCCGGCGCGAGCTTGTGCGCCTCGCCCCAGATGCGGCGCGCCTCGTCGCGCTCGCCGAGCACCCACAGCACTTCGCCCAGGTGCGCGCCGATTTCGCCGTCGGGCCGGCCCTCCCACGCCTGGCGCAGGTAGCGTACTGCGCCCTTTAGGTCGCCCATGCGGTAGAGCACCCAGCCCATCGAATCAATGATGTAGTGGTCCTCGGGCGCTAGCTCCAGCGCCCTCTCGATCAGCTTCTTCGCCTCCGCGAGCCGCAGGTTGCGCTCGGCGAGCGAGTAGCCGAGCGCGTTGTAGGCGTGGGCGTGGTCGGGCTTGACCTGGATCAGGCGCTTCAGGTTGGTCTCGAGCACGTCGAAGCGGTCGAGCTTCTCGGCGGTGAGCGCCTGGTCGTAGAGCAGCTCGGGCTGGTCGGGTTCGCGCGCGAGCGCCTCGGCGAGCAGGTCGAAAGCCTCCTGATGCATGCGCGCGTCGCGCAGCAACTGCGCCTCGGCGAGCAGGAGCTGGACTCTCTGCTCCGGCGTGGCGGCGACCCGGTGCAGGTACTCGCGCGCGGCCTGGAGCTTGCCCTGGCGCGCGATCGCCTGCGCGGCGCGCATGCGCGCCGGCAGCGCCAGTTCGCCGTGCTCGATTTTCTCGTACCAGTCCACCGCGCGCGGCCAGTCCTTGCGTTCCTCGGCGATTTGCCCGAGCGTGTAGCGCACGCGATCGGCGTCGCGCGCGCCCAGCTCGAGCAGGCGCGTCAGCTTCGCTTCCGCGGTGTCGAAGTCCTTCACCTGCATGGCGAGCAGCCCGACCGCGAACAGGGCGTCGGCGTCGTTCGGCTGCGATTCGAGGATGCGCTCGAACTCGGCGCGCGCCTCGGCGATCCGCTTGTCGGCGGCAAGCACGCGGGCGTACTGCATCCGTACCTCGCGCGAGCCCGGGTTCTTCGCCAGGTACTCGGCGAGGCGCGCGGCCGCGCGCGCCGGCGAGCGCCGCTCCAGCAGCTGCGCCTCGGCGAGCGCCGGCAGCTCCCAGTCCGGCCGCAGCTCCTGCGCAGCGCGCAGCTCGGCGAGCGCGCGCTCCTCGTCTTCGGCCGCGGCGGCGACCTGCGCCACGGCCAAGCGCGCCTGCGCCAGTTGCGGAAACTGCGCCGCGAGGCGCTCGAGCAGGCGCAGGTTCGCCTGCGGGTCGCGGCTGGCGGCGAGCACGCGCGGCAGCTGCATGAAGAGGTTGGGCGCCTGAGCCGGCTGGGCGGCGAGCAGCTTTTGCAGCACCGGCCCGGCCTCGGCGACGCGCTTTTGCTGCACCAGCAGCTGGGCGAGGAACTGCATCGCCTGCGGCGAGGCGGGATCGGTTTCGTGCCACAGGCGCGCGGCCTCCAGCGCAAGCGCCGGCATGCGGGCGAAATTGGCGATCTCCAGCGCCCGCCTGGCGATGCGCGGATCGCGCGTGCGCCGCGCCAGTTCCACGTACGTCTGCGCCGCCACCTGCGCATCGCCGCGCTGCGCGGCGATCTCGGCGAGCAGAAACTCGTACAGCAGCTGCGGCGTCAGCTCCTGCGGCGGCGCGCCGGCGGACTCGGGCCGCGCGGGCACGGCGGCGAGGGAAAGCAGCGCCGCGACGACGGCGGCAAACGCACGGGAATACGGCATGGAGGCCGCAGTCTAGGTATATTCGCTCGCGCGCACAAGGCGATTGCCCCGCATGCCCGAGCTTCCGGAAGTCGAAGTCACGCGCCGCTCGATCGCGCCGCACGTCGTCGGGCGCACGATCCGCGACGTGACGGTGCGCGAGCGCCGGCTGCGCTGGCCGGTTCCGGCGGCGCTCGCGCGCGCCCGGCGCCGCGCGGTGCGCGCGGTCAGGCGCCGCGGCAAGTACCTGCTGCTCGACTGCGGCCGCGGCCACGTCATCGTGCATCTGGGCATGTCCGGAAGCCTGCGGCTGGTGGCGCGCGGCACGCCGCCGGGCCGCCACGAGCATGTGGACATCGCCTTCGGCGACCGGGTGCTGCGGCTGCGCGATCCGCGCCGCTTCGGCGCGGTGCTCTGGACCGAACGCCCGCCCGGCGCGCATCCGCTGCTCGCGCGCCTCGGCGTCGAGCCGCTCGCGCGCGCCTTTGACGGCGAGCGGCTGCGCGCGCTCGCGCGCGGACGGCGCACGTCCGTCAAGCAGCTCCTGATGGACGGGCGCCTCGTCGCCGGCATCGGCAACATCTACGCCTCAGAGGCGCTGTTCCTCGCCGGCATCCGCCCGACGCGGCGCGCGGGATCGCTCTCGCGCGCGCAGTGCGCCGCCCTCGCGCGCGCGGTCAAGCGCACGCTGCGCGCCGCGATCCGCGCCGGCGGCTCGACGCTGCGCGATTTCGTCGGCGGCGACGGCGCGCCGGGGGAATTCCAGTTGAAGGCGTGGGTGTACGACCGCGCCGGATTGCCCTGCCGGCGCTGCGGAACGCCGATCCGGCGCCTGGTGCAGGGCCAGCGTGCGAGCTTTTACTGCCCGCGCTGCCAGCGCTAGACGCCGCCCGGGCGGCGCAGGCCGGCCGCGGCCCCGCTTCAGCCGCCCTGCGCCTTGACCTTCGCGAGCAGCCGCTCGCGCACCGCCGGGTGCACGAACTTCGACACGTCGCCGCCGAGCTGCGCGATCTCGCGAACGAGCGTCGCCGAGATGAACATGTGCTGCTCGCCCGGCGTGAGGAACACCGTTTCCAGGTCCGGGTACAGGGCGCGGTTCATCCCGGCAAGCTGGAACTCGTATTCGAAGTCCGACACCGCGCGCAGGCCGCGCAGCACGACGCGCGCGCCCTGCTCGCGCACGAACGCGGTGAGCAGACCGGAGAAACCGATCACGGTGACGTTGCCGATGTCGGCGAGCACCGCGCGCGCGAGCTCGATGCGCTCGGCGAGCGAGAAGAACGGGCGCTTGGCGCGGCTGTCGGCGATCGCGAGCACGACGTGGTCGAACAGGCGGCTTGCGCGCCGCACGAGATCCTCGTGCCCGCGCGTCAGCGGATCAAACGTTCCCGGATACACCGCTCGGATCATCGCCGCCTCCGTTGCCGCCCCATTCGAGGAGCTGGTAGCTCACCTGTCCCGCCGCGCCGCGGCGCAGCTCGCGCCACGGCGCGACCGCGCTCACCGGCGCCGCCGCCTCGACGTACACCCGCGCGCCGCGCGCGAGCACCGGCGCGAGGCGCGCCAGCAGCATCGGCACGGCATTGTGCCTGAAGGGCGGATCAAGGAAAACCACGTCGAAGCGCTCGCGCGCGCGTGCCAGCCAGGCGAGCGCGTCGGCGCGCACGATTTCGACCGCCGCCGCCCCGAGCGCGGCGCGCGTGCGCGCGAGCGCCGCCGCCGCCGCGCGATCCTTCTCCACCATCACCACGCGCGCGGCGCCGCGCGAGGCAGCCTCGAAGCCGAGCGCGCCGCTGCCGGCGAACAGATCGAGGCAGCAAAGTCCGTCCAGCCTCTGGCCGAGCCAGTTGAACAGCGTCTCGCGCACCCGGTCCGGCGTCGGGCGCAGCTCCGGCCGCGCCGGCACCGCGATCCTTTGCCCGCGCCACAGTCCGCCGATGATGCGCACGCGCCCGCGCCGCGCGGGCGCGCCACGGCGCGCTTTCGCTTTGCGGGTAGAATCCACGCATCCATGGTAGCAGCGGCGTCCTGGGCGCAACGCCTGAAGGCGGGCCTTGCGCGCACGCGCGAGGCGCTTGCCGGCGGCCTGGCTGCGCTCGTCGGCCGCCGCCCGATTGACGAAGCGCTTTTCGAGGAGCTGGAAGCGGCGCTCCTCGTCGCCGACTGCGGCGTGGACGCCGCGCGCGAGCTGATCGCGCGCCTGCGCGCGCGCGCAAGGAAGGAAGGGCTCGAAGACGCGGCGGCGCTGCGCGCCGCGCTCCGCGATGGCATCGCCGAGCTGCTCGCGCCGCTCGAGCGGCCGCTCGCGCTGCCGGCGGCGCGCCCCTGCGTGATCATGGTCGCGGGCGTCAACGGCTCGGGCAAGACCACCTCCATCGGCAAGCTCGCGAAATGGCTCCAGGGCCGCGGGCTGCGGGTGCTGCTTGCCGCCGGCGACACCTTCCGCGCGGCGGCGCGCGAGCAGCTCGCCGCCTGGGGCGAAAAGAACGGCGTGCCGGTGATCGGCCAGCACGGAGGCGATCCGGGCGCGGTGGTGTTCGACGCGATCGGCGCGGCGCGTGCCCGCGGCGTGGACGTCGTGATCGCCGACACCGCCGGTCGGCTGCCGACGCAGCTTCACCTGATGGAGGAGATCCGCAAGGTCAAGCGCGTCGCCGCCAAGGCGCTCGAGGGCGCGCCGCACGAGATCCTGCTGGTGCTCGATGCCGGAACCGGGCAGAACGCGCTCGCGCAGGTGAAAGCGTTCGACGAGGCGCTCGGCCTGACCGGGCTCATCCTCACCAAGCTCGACGGCACCGCCAAGGGCGGCGTGGTGTGCGCCATCGCGCGCGCCCGCGGCGCCGCCGCGCCGCTGCCGCTGCTGTTCGTCGGCGTCGGCGAGGGCGTGGACGACCTGCGCCCGTTTCGCGCGCGAGAGTTCGCGGAGGCGCTGGTTGATTAGCTTCTCCGGCGTGAGCAAGCGCTATCCGGACGGGCACGAGGCGCTCGCCAACGTGACGTTCTCGATCGAACCCGGCGAGTTCGTGTTCGTCGCCGGCCATACCGGCGCGGGCAAGACCACGCTGCTCAAGCTGATCGCCGCGATCGAGCGCCCGAGCGCCGGGGCGGTGATCGTCGCCGGGCAGAACGTCGGCGCCCTCAAGCCCGCGGCGGTCCCCTATCTGCGCCGCAACCTCGGTCTGGTGTTCCAGGGCCAGAAGCTGCTCTACGATCGCAGCGTCTTCGACAACGTGATGCTGCCGCTCGCGTTCGGCGAGCTGACCGAGCGCGAGGCGGCGCGCCGCGCCCGCGCCGCGCTGGAGAAGGTGGGACTCGCGGCGCGCGAGCGCGCCAACCCGATCCAGCTCTCCGGCGGCGAGCAGCAGCGCCTCGCCATCGCGCGCGCGGTGGTGAACCGCCCGGCGGTGCTGCTCGCCGACGAGCCGACCGCCAACCTCGACGCCGCGGCCGCCGGCGCCGTGCTCGACATCTTCAGCGCGTTCCACCAGGTCGGCGTGACCGTGCTCGTCGCCACGCACGACGAGGCGCTGATCGCGCGCTCGGGGCGGCGCGTGCTGCGTCTGTCGAACGGCAGCCTGGCGGCGTGAGGGCCTGGCTGCGCCATCACCGGCGCGCGGCGGCGGCGGCGCTCGCGCGGCTGGCGGGCCAGAAGGCCGCGGCGGTGTTGAATGCGCTCGTGATCGGCATCGCGCTCGCGCTCCCGGCGGGCGCCTACGCGCTGCTGGAGAGCCTGCGCGCGGCGGCCGCCGACGCCTCGTTCGAGCCGCAGCTCACGGTGTTCCTCAGGCCGGAAGCGCCGCGCGCCGAGGCCGAGGCCGTGCGCGCGCGCCTCGAGAGGGAGCAGCGCGTGCGCGAGGTGCGATTCGTTTCCCGCGAGCAGGCGCTCACGGAGCTGCAGACGGTCGAGGGCATCGCCGAAATCGCCGCCGCGCTGGAGACGAACCCCCTGCCGGATGCCTTCGTCGTGCGCCTGCGCGAGGCGGCGCCGCACGAGGCCGTGGAGGCATTCGCCGCGGAGCTGCGTGCGCTCGCCGCGGTCGCGCATGTGCAGGCCGATCCGCTCTGGGCGCGGCGGCTGGCGGCGCTCGTCGGCATCGCGCGCCTGGCGATCGCGCTCCTCGCCGCGCTGCTCGCCTTCGGACTGGTGGCAATCACGTTCAACACCATCCGGCTACAGATCCTCACCCAGCGCGCGGAAATCGAGGTGTCGAAACTGATCGGGGCGACCGATGCCTTTATCCGTCGTCCCTTTCTCTACCTCGGCGCGATGCAAGGCCTGTGCGGCGGCGCGGTCGCGCTCGCCATCCTGTGGGCAAGCCTGTCTGCGCTCAACCCGGAGGTGGCGGAGCTTGCAGCCACCTATGGCTCGAGCTTTCGGCTGCGGTTTCTGGAGCCGGGCGACGCCACGGCGGTCGCGGCATTTTCCGCCTTCCTGGGATGGCTTGGAGCCTATTTATCAGTAAGCAAACACTTACGAGAGATAGAGCCGTCGTAGGCTATTCCGGATTGGCTCTCAGGGAACTACCGGAGGCGTTAGCACTCTAAGGGCGAGAGTGCTAAACTCGCTTGGGAGGTAATCAACCGAATGGAACCCGTCATGTCGTCTGTCGCGCCCATGCCCGCGGTGGCGGGGGCGCTGCCCACGCCGGCCGGAGGCAGCCTGGAGTCCTACATCCAGGCGGTCAACCGCTTCCCGATCCTTTCGGCCGAGGAGGAGCGGGCGCTCGCCGAACGCTTTCGCAGGGACAACGACCTCGAGGCCGCGCGCCGGCTGGTGCTCTCGCACCTGCGGCTTGTGGTTTCGGTCGCGCGCGGCTATCTCGGCTACGGACTTCCGTTTGGCGATCTGATCCAGGAAGGCAACGTCGGCCTGATGAAGGCGGTCAAGCGCTTCGATCCGGCGCGCGGGGTGCGGCTGGTGTCCTTCGCCATCCACTGGATCCGGGCCGAGATCCACGAGTTCATCCTGCGCAACTGGCGCCTGGTGAAGCTCGCCACCACCAAGGCGCAGCGCAAGCTCTTCTTCAACCTGCGCTCGATGAAGCAGGACTTCGGACCGATGTCGAGAGCCGAGGCGAAGCGCATCGCGCGCGAGCTGAAGGTGCGGCCCGAGGACGTGGTCGAGATGGAGACGCGGCTCGCCGGGCAGGAAGTCGCCTTCGAGCCGGAGGCGGGCGACGAGGAAGGCTACGCTCCGGTGCACTATCTCGCCGCCGACCCGGAGGCCGAGCCTTCGCAGGTGCTGGAGGCCGCCGAAACCGAACGGCTGCGCACCGAGGGACTGAAGCAGGCGCTTGCGGTGCTCGATTCCCGCAGCCGCCGCATCATCGAGGCGCGGTGGCTGAAGGAGAAGAAGCCCGCCACGCTGCACGACCTGGCGCGCGAGTTCAAGGTTTCGGCCGAGCGCATCCGCCAGCTCGAAGCGAAGGCGCTGGAGAAGATGAAAAAGGCGATGCTCGCCGGCCCGGCGCGCGCGGCGCTGCCTGCGCTCGCCGCGGCATGAGCGGCGCCCCTGCCTACCGGCGCGATTCGGTCGCGAGCAGCCGCGTCATCTCGTCGAACGGCACCGGCCGGCCGACGAGATAGCCCTGCATCTGGTCGCAGCGCAACAGGCGCAGAAAGCGCGCCTGTTCTTCCGAATCCACGCCCTCGGCGATCACCGTCAGGCGCAGGCTGTGCGCCAGCGAGATGACCGTCTGCACCAGCAGCATCGCATCCGCATCCTCTGGCATGGCGACGACGAACGAGCGGTCAATCTTGAGCGCCTGCACCGGCAGCTTGGCGAGGTAGCCGAGCGAGGAGTAGCCGGTGCCGATATCGTCAATCGCGATGCCGACCCCGAGGCGCCGCAGCTCCGTCAGCTTCGCGATGTTCGCCTCGACGTCCTCCATGACCAGGCTCTCGGTGATCTCCAGATCGAGGCCCGGCGGGCGCGCGCCGTGTGCGAGCGCCTGCTCGAGCAGCGCCGCGTCTGCGGCGCAATCTTCGAGAACGAGCAGCTTCACGCGCGCCCCCGAAGTGCGACTGCGCTGCGGCCGGCGCCTGCCCGCGCGCATCGTGGAAACCCGTCCGGCGCGCCGGCCCGCGCCCGGACGACGGCCTTGTTCATCACTCGAGGTCCGCAAGCCCGTGGCGGATCGCGTACTTCACCAGCGCGGCGAAATGATCCAGCCCGAGCTTGTGCATCAGGCGCAGCCGGTAGGTCTCGACCGTGCGTGGCGACAGGCCGAGCGCGCGCGCGATTCTCCCGTTCGTGTACCCGCTCGCCGCAAGGCGAACGATGTGCCGCTCGCCCTCGGTGAGCGGCTCCAGGCCGCTCGTATCGCGCCCGAGCGGCCGCGGCGTGGCGACGCGCCGCCCGGCGGCGCGTGCCGCGGCTTCGCGCACCGCCTCGAGCAGCGCCTGTCCCGCCGAGTCTTTCGCCAGCACCGCGCTCGCACCGGCGGCGCGGGCGCGCCGCGCCAGCATCGGCGTGGCGCTCGAGCACAGGATCACCACGCCGAGCGCAGGCGCCCGCTCGCGGAGCACGCGGGTCGCGGCGACGCCGTCCATGCCATCGAGCGCGGCGTCCAGAACCGCAACCTGGGGCTTGAGCTGCTGCGCCGCGCGCACCGCCGCCGGCCCGTCCGGCACCATGCCGACCACCGTCAGGTCGGGCTGGCAATCGAGATAGCAGCGCAGGCACTCGCGCAGGACCCCGTGCGGGAGCGCGATCATCACCCGGAGGGCGCAATTCGCCGGCGCGCTCTGTCGCATCGCGCGATTCCTAGCGTTTCCTTGGATAACGGCGCGCGCCATTGACGCGGCCATGGTACGGCCGGCGAGGGAGCGCGAATATCGCAGAACCCCGATGTCGCGGATCCGGATTGCCCTGCGGGCCGAGCGCGCGGGCGAGGATACCCGGCGCCAGTGACGCCGGAGCAGCCGACCAGCCTTGCGGCTCGCGCCGTGATCGCCAGCGATCGGAGACTCCGCCGGCCGCCTTGCCCGAACCGTGCCCTCGCGCATGCGCCACCACCTCGGGCGTTGCGACTGGCTCGGGGGACGGGGGCCGTCGCGACGCGAGCAGTTGCGGGCGCAGCATACGCCAGTTGCGGGCTGCGCGCGTGCTCAGGCCACACCGACCACGTGGCCTTTGTTCGCGGGCAGGCGGCCCCCGATGCTCGAGGCGGGGCGCGCCGCTTTGCGCTATTTCCCGAGCAGCGTGCGCAGGTCGGCGGCGAGATCCTGGGCGAGGCGGTCGTGGCGGATGAAAAGGCGCAGCCGCCCCTCGGCGTCGAGCACGTAAGTCTGCGCGCTGTGATCCACCGAGTACTCGCCGGGGTTCTTGCCGGGGCGCTTGTCGTAGAAGATTCTGAACTCCTTTGCCGCCTTGCGGACCGCCTCCGGATCGCCGGTGAGGCCGAGGAAGGAAGGATGGAACGCCGGCACGAACTTCGCGAGCACTTCCGGCGTGTCGCGCTCCGGGTCCACGGTGACGAAGAGCACCTGCACGCGTTCGGCGTCGCCCCCGAGCGCCTCGAGCGCCTGCGCGGCCTCGGCGAGCGTCGTCGGGCACACGTCCGGGCAATGCGTGAAGCCGAAGAACAGCACCACCACCTTGCCGCGGAAATCGGCAAGCGTGCGCAGCCTGCCGTCGTGGCCGATGAGGGCAAGCTCGCGCCCCCAGTCGGCGCCGGTGATGTCGGTGCCGCGGAACTTCGGTGCCTCCGGCGTGCAAGCGGCAAGCACCGCCGCAGCAAGCACGGCGGCGCGCGCGAGACTAGAGCGCAGCGTAGTGGTCAACGAGCAGCGCCCCGAAGAGCAGCGCGAGATAGGCGATCGAGTAGCGGAACGCGGCGCGCGCGAGGCACTCGTCTTCCGAGCGCAGGATACGCACCGCGTAGCCGATGTACACCGCGCCCAGGGCCACCGCCGCGGCGAGGTAGAGCGGACCGCTCATCCGGATCGCGAACGGCAGCAGCGACACCGCGAACAGGATCAGCGTATAGAGCATCACCTGCAGCCGCGTGTAGCGCTTGCCGTGCGTCACCGGCAGCATCGGCACGCCCGCGCGCGCGTAGTCCTCGGCGCGGTAGAGCGCGAGCGACCAGAAGTGCGGCGGCGTCCAGGCGAAGATGATGAGAAACAGCAGCATCGCCTCGGTGGTCACTTCGCCCGTCACCGCCGCCCAGCCGAGCACCGGCGGCATCGCCCCGGAGGCACCGCCGATCACGATGTTCTGCGGCGTGAGCGGCTTGAGGATCACGGTGTAGACGATCGCGTAGCCGACGAAGGTGGCCAGCGTCAGCCACATCGTGAGCGCGTTCACGTAGTGGCCGAGGATCCACAGGCCGGCCCCGCCCACCGCGCCCGCGAAGATGAGCGTCTCCAGCGCCGTCAGCTCTCCGCGCGGCAGCGGCCGCCACGCGGTGCGCTGCATGCGTGCGTCAATGCTGCGCTCGACGAGGCAGTTGACCGCCGCGGCCGCGCCGGCGACCAGCGCGATGCCGGCGGTCGCCGCCACGAGCAGCCCGGGCGCGACCATGCCCGGGGAGGCGAGCAGCATCCCGATCACCGCGGTAAAGACGATGAGCGCCACCACCCGCGGCTTGGTGAGCGCGTAGAAGGCGCGCGCGCGCGCGACAAGCCCGGCGCTGCGCGACTGCGGGATGAATTCGGCCGACAAGCGGCGCGGATTTTATCACGCGGCCCCGCGCCGCAGCCCCGTGCTCATCCGAAGCGCGAGACTTTCAGCAGCGTCTGCAAGTCCTTGAGCATCTTCGACGGATCCGGGTCGCGCGGAAAGCGCAGCATCAGATTGCCGAGCGGGTCCACCAGGTAGATGTGCGCCGCGGGCGAGCCTTCGGCCGGAAAGCGCGCAAGCAGGCGCGCATCGGCGCGCGCGATCACGGTGCCCTCGATCGCGGCGAGGAGCGCCGGCCGCGGCGCGACGTCGTCGGTGACCAGCCACAGGCGCTCGATGCGCGCCATGTCGCGGCCGGTGGCGCGCCGCACCTGCCGCATGAAGTAGAGCTTGCGCTCGCAGTAGGCGTCGCAGGCGCCGCCGTCAATCTGCACCAGCACCCAGCGGCCGCGCAGCGGCGCGAGCGCCTCGGCCTCGAGCGGCTGCGGCGTGATCAGCGTGCCGTAGTTGCCCGTCGTCCCCGGCGCCAGATCCAGCCACCACGCGAGCCATCCGGCCGCGACCGGAAGCGCGAAAAAGAGCGCAAGCAGCGCGAGCTTCACCCGCCCGCGCCTGACCGGATCAGCCGGAAGGAGGCGCATCGCGGCGAAAGCCGAGGGCGAAAAAGAGGATGACGGCGAGCGCGGCGAGCGAGTACCACTGCAGCGCGTAGGCGCGGTTCTTGTCGGCGCCCTCGCCCGGTGCCGGCCACTCGCGCACAAGGCCGTCCGGCAGCGCCGAATCCTGCAGCACGACGTAGGGGGCGAGCGCAAGTCCCGACCACGCGGCGAACTCGCCGAGATCGAGGTTCTGCCACACGCGACCCTCGCGCCCGGTGCCCGCCTGCAGCGCGCGCGGGAAGCGCTCGAGCGCGAGGCCCTCGATGTGCACCTCGCCCGCTGGGGTCGTGACCTGCGGCGGCACGCCGCGCGACGGTCCGGCCGGAATCCAGCCGCGGTTGACGAGCACATGCTCGCCCGAGGCGGTGCGCAGCGGCTGCACCACGTGGTAGCCGGCGCGGCCGCGATGCAGCTTGCTGTCGAGGAGCACGGTGTGCTCGGCAAGAAAGGTCCCGCGCAGCGCCACGCGCTTCTGCGCCGCCGCCGCGGCGCGCTTTTCCTCGGCGCGCTGCCACTGCCAGTTGCCGAGCGCGATGCCGCCGGCGCAGGCCGCGGCGGCGAGAAGGAAGGCCCAGAGGCGGGGGCGAAAGCGCACGGGCCCGGCGGCTCCCATGCGTCGGCGCTACACTCGGCCGATGCGGATTCTGGTCATCGCCGTGCTTGCCGCGATCATCGTCAGCATGGGCTCGGCGCTGTACTTCCTCTTCACCGACCGCAGCGGGTCCAAGCGCATGGTGAAGGCGCTCGCCGTGCGTGTCGGGCTGTCGGTCGCGCTTTTCCTCTTCCTGATGGCGGGCTACTACTTCGGCTGGATCACCGGCCGGCTCTAGCCTCCGGCTACAGCCAGTACACGAAGATGAACAGGCCGAGCCACACCACGTCCACGAAGTGCCAGTACCAAGCGACGCCCTCGAACGCGAAGTGGTGATCGGGCTTGAAATGCCCGGCAAGGCAGCGCAACAGGATCACCGTCAGCATGATCGCGCCCACGGTGACGTGAAAGCCGTGAAAACCCGTCAGCATGAAGAAGGTCGAGCCGTAGGCGCCGGTCGAGAGCTTGAGGTTCAGGTCCGAGTAGGCGTGGCCGTACTCGTAGACCTGCAGGCCGAGGAAGATCACGCCGAGCACGATGGTGAAGAACAGGAACAGGTTCAGCATCCCGCGCCGGTTTTCCTTCAGCGCCCAGTGCGCGATGGTGACGGTGACCCCGGAGGACAGCAGCAGCAGCGTGTTGATCGCCGGGATGCCCCAGGCCGCCATCGGGGTGAACTTCTCCTCGAACGCCGGTCCCGCCGACGGCCAGTGGCCTTCGAAACCGGGCCAGAGCAGCTCCTTGTGCGTCAAGCTGGCGAGGTCCGGCACCGAGAACACGCGCGTGTAGAACAGCGCGCCGAAGAACGCGGCGAAGAACATCACCTCGGAGAAGATGAACCAGCTCATGCCCCAGCGGAAGGACACGTCCTCCCACTTGCCGTATTTCCCGCCTTCGGACTCGCGGATGACGTCGCCGAACCAGCGGAACATCATGTACAGGAGCAGGATGAAGCCGGCGGCGATGCTCACCCAGCCGCCGTTCATGCCGTTGAATACGAACACCGCGCCGAGCGCCATCAGGAACAGCGCCGTCGAGCCCATGATCGGCCACGGCATCGGCGCGGGCACCGCGTAGTGCTCCTGCCGCCGCGTGGTGGTGGTTGCGCCCTGAGCCATTTTCGATTTCTCCCTGTTCTCCCTACCCGGTCACGATCCGCACGATCGCGACCAGCGTGCCGATGAACAGCAGCACCAGCAGCACCGCCGCGATGACGAGGTGCACCGGGTTGATCTGCGCGCGCTCGTGCTCGGCGCGGCGCCGGATGCCGACGGCGCCGGCGAGCACCGTCTTCAGCGTGTCGAGAAACGAGCCGCCGCTCACCGCCGCCCCCATCAGCTCCCGCCCCCCTTGCCCGCCACTTCGAAGAACGTGTAGGAGAGCGCGATCGAGTGGATCTCGGCCGGAAGCGCCGGATCCACCACGAACGTCACCGGCATGCGGCGCGTCTCGCCCGCAGCGAGCGTCTGCTGCGTGAAGCAGAAGCACTCCAGCTTCTTGAAGTACTGCCCGGCAGCGCGCGGCGCGAAGCTGGGCACTGCCTGCCCGGTCACCGGGCGGTCGCGCACGTTGGCGACCTCGTATTCCACCGTCACGAGCTCCCCGGGGTGCACGCTGACATGGTTGACGAGCGGGCGGAAGCGCCACGGCAGGTGGTGCGCGTTCGCGTCCAGCTCGATGGTGAGCGTGCGCGACAGATCCACCTGGGTGTTGGCGGGCGCCGCCGCGTCGGGCTTGACGAAATAGTTGACGCCGAGCGCCTCGCAGATCGCGCGGTAAAAGGGCACCAGCGCGAAGCCGAAGCCGAACATCAGCACCGCGACCACCGCCAGGCGCACCAGCATGCGCCGGTTGTCGCGCGCCAGGGCGTCGCTTGCCGCCGTGCTCATCCGTTCAGGATCCAGTACTTGGCGACGATGCCGGCGAAGGTGGCGAGCGCGATCGAGGCGAGCACCAGCGCCGTCTTCAGGTTGCGCCTGCGCAGTTCCGCGTTCATCGCCCTACTTCAGCACCGGCTGGGTCTCGAACGAGTGGTAAGGCGCCGGCGTCGGCAGATGCGTCCACTCCAGGGAATCGGCACCTTCCCAGGGCTTGTCGGGGGCCTTCTCGCCGCTGCGGATCGCCTTCAGCACGATGTAGAGGAACAGCAGCTGGCTCAGGCCGAAGCCGAAGGCGCCGATCGAGCTGATCTTGTTCCAGGTCTCGAACATCAGCGGATAGTCGGGAATCCTGCGCGGCATGCCGGCAAGGCCGAGGAAATGCTGCACGAAGAAGGTGATGTTGAAGGAGATCATGGACAGCCAGAAGTGCCACTTGCCCAGCCGCTCGTCGTACATGCGCCCGGTCCATTTCGGCAGCCAGAAGTACACGCCGGCGAAGGCGGCGAACAGCGCGCCCGCGACCATCACATAATGGAAGTGCGCCACCACGTAGTAGGTGTCGTGCAGCTGGATGTCAATCGGCACCAGCGAAAGCACCAGTCCGGTGAACCCACCCATGGTGAACAGGAACAGGAACCCGCAGGCAAAGAGCATCGGCGTCTCGAACGACAGCGACCCCTTCCACATCGTCGCCACCCAGTTGAACACCTTCACGCCGGTCGGCACCGCGATGAGCGTGGTGGCGTACATGAAGAAGAGCTGCCCGGTGACCGGCATGCCGACCGTGTACATGTGGTGCGCCCAGACGATGAACGACAGGATCGCGATCGCCGAGGTGGCGTACACCATCGAGGCGTAGCCGAACAGGGGCTTGCGCGAAAACGCCGGGATCACCTGCGAGATCACGCCGAAGGCGGGCAGCGCGATGATGTACACCTCCGGGTGGCCGAAGAACCAGAAGATGTGCTGATAGAGCACCGGGTCGCCGCCGCCGGCGGCGTTGAAGAAGGTGGTGCCGAAGTGCCGGTCGGTCAGCGTCATCGTCACCGCGCCGGCGAGCACCGGCATCGCCGCCACCAGCAGGTACGCGGTGATCAGCCAGGTCCAGCAAAACAGCGGCATCCTCATCAGCGTCATCCCCGGCGCGCGCATGTTGAGGATCGTGGTAATGATGTTGATCGAGCCGAGGATCGAGCTCATGCCGAGGATGTGCACCGCGAAGATGGTGAGGTCCATGCCGATGCCCATCTGCACGGTGAGCGGCGCGTACAGCGTCCAGCCGACGCCGGGCGCGCCGCCGGGCATGAAGAAGGACAGGATCAGCAGCAGCGCCGCGAACGGCAGCAGCCAGAACGACCAGTTGTTCAGGCGCGCGAACGCCATGTCCGGCGCGCCGATCATCATCGGGATCTGCCAGTTGGCGAAGCCGACGAAGGCCGGCATGATCGCGCCGAACACCATGATCAGCCCGTGCATGGTGATCATCTGGTTGAAGAAGTCCGGGTCCACGACCTGCAGGCCGGGTGAGAACAGCTCGGCGCGGATGACGAGCGCCATCACGCCGCCGACCATGAACATGATGAAGCTGAACCACAGGTACAGCGTGCCGATGTCCTTGTGGTTGGTGGTGGTGATCCAGCGCATCACCCCGCTGTAGCCGCCGTGGTGATCGTCGTGGTGTCCGTGGACGTGTTCTGCGACTGCGCTCATCGTCTTCTCCCGAATGCCTTCGCGCGGCCTACTTCCTCAGGGCCTTCACCTCGGCCGGCTGCACCGCCTCGCCCGTGTGGTTGGTCCAGTTGTTGCGCGTAAAGGTGATCACCGCGGCCAGCTCGACGTCGCTGAGCTGTTTGCCGAACGCCGCCATCGCGGTGGGCTTGCCGTCGCGCACGACGCCGTTCAGCACCGTCTCGATCTGCTTTTCCTTCGGCCCGAGCACGACCTGCGAGCCGTCGAGGGCGGGAAACGCGGGCGGTGCGCCCTTGCCGTTCGCCTGGTGGCAGGCGACGCAGTTGGCGGCGTAGACCTTCTCGCCGCGGCTCTTCAGCTCCTCCAGCGTCCACTGCTTGTTCGGGTCGTCGGCAAGCGCCGCGAGCTGCTTTTTCTTCTCGCCGACCCACTTGCTGTAGTCCTCCTGCGACACCACCCGCACCACGATCGGCATGAAGCCGTGCTCCTTGCCGCAGAGCTCGACGCACTGGCCGCGGTAGACGCCGGTCTTGTCGGCGCGGAACCAGGTGTCGCGGATGAAGCCCGGGATCGCGTCCTGCTTGGCGCCGAAGGCCGGGATCCACCACGAGTGCACGACGTCGGCGGCGGTGGTGAGCACGCGCACCTTCTTGCCGACCGGCACTACCAGCTCGTTGTCCACTTCCAGCAGGTAGTGCTCGCCGCGGGGCGCCTGGCCCTCGATCTGCTCGCGGGGCGTGGCGAGGCGCGACATGAAGCGGATGCCCTCGCCCTCGCCCTTCAGGTAGTCGTAGCTCCACTTCCACTGGTAGCCGGTCACCTTGATGGTGAGATCCGGGTTGGACGTGTCCTTCTGCGCCACCACCACGCGCGTGGTCGGCCAGGCAATCACGACGAGGATCAGCGCCGGGATTACCGTCCAGATGACCTCCACCGTGGTGTTCTCGTGGAATTGCGCCGCCTGATGTCCCCGCGACTTGCGGTGCGCCCAGCAGGCGTAGAACATGAAACCGAACACGCCGATGAAGATCACCGCGACGAGCAGCATGATGTACTCGTGCAGGCCGTGGATGTCGGCGGCGATCGCGCTCGCCGCCGGCTGCAGGTTCCACGGCAGCGCCAGCGCCGCTTCCGAGACGCCGGCGGCGGTCGCCGCCGCAGCGAGCCCTGCAAAGGTGCGTACGGTTCTGATTGCCATCGTCTGATCGTCCCGATTCAGTTCGCCCGGCGGCGCGTCACTCGGCCGCCCTCTCCCGCCCGTGCAGGTCGCCGCCCGGCGCGCGCCGCGCCACCGCGACAAACGCCGCGGCGAGCGCCAGCGCCTCCAATCCGGCGAAAGGCAGCACGAGCCAGGCGCCGAAGGCGGCGAACGCCGCGCCGATCGCGATCGTCGCCAGGGCGAGCAGGCCGAACACGCAGGCCAGGCCTTGCGGCGAAATCGAGCAGTTGCGCAAGCGCGTCGCGACCGACCGTGAGGGAAAGCGGGCGCAAATCTACCACAGGCGGCCCTTGCGCCTCAAGCGAAAATCTGATCTGAACGCTGGACGCGCGAACGCGCCTGTGCTAGCGCCGGCGCACGAGCGGCACGATATCGCGTCCGTCGGCAGTGCGCCGCGGCGCCGCCTTCCAGCCGTGCCCGTAAACGACCTCATAAGTGATGTGCAGCCGCCCGCCGCGCCGCCGCGCGTCGAGCGCGCGCTCGAGCCGCGCGCGAAAATCCCGGCCGGCGAGCCCGCGCGGGCGTGCCGGCGCGGCGCACGTCTGCCCGCTGGCGCGCAGATCGGCGAGAAATGCCGCGGCGTGCGCGTAGGTCAGCGTCACGTGCTCCATGTCCATCACCGGATCGGCGAAGCCGCAGGCAACGAGCGCGTCGCCGATGTCGTGCATGTCGGCGAAGCGATGCACGCGCGCCTCGCCCGCCGCTTCGCGCAGCTCCTTTAGCGTGTCGGGCCCGAGCGTGCTCAGCATCAGCAGGCCGCCGGGCGCGAGCACGCGCGCGAACTCGGCGAGCACCGCCTGCGGCTCGGCCGCCCAGTGCAGCGCCATGTTCGACCAGACGAGATCAACGCTGGCGGCGGCAAGCGGCAGGCGCGCGAAATCGGCGCAGACGGCGAGCGGTGCACGAGCACCCGGCAGCAGGCGCGCGAGCCAGCCGCGCGCGAGCATCGGCAGCGCGAAATCGAGCGCGAGCACGCTCGCCTGCCGGTAGCGGCGCGCGAGCGCGCGCGCCCAGTGCCCCGGCCCGCAGCCGGCATCGAGCACGCGCCGCGGCGCGAGCCTGACGTAGTCGAGGCGCTCGAGCATGCGCGCGCCGATCTCGGCTTCAAGGCGCGCCGCGCGGGCGTAGGTGGCCGCCGCGCGCTCGAAGCGCCGGCGCGCGACGCGCGCGTCGATTTCGGCCATGGGCCGGCCCAGTCTAGCGCACAATAGTTCCGATGCGGGCGATGCGAGGCCTTGCCGCCGCGATCTTCGGCGGCGCCTGTTATCTGTGCCGTGGCGCGGCGCGCGCGCTGCTTTGCCCGGCGTGCGCGGCCGACCTGCCGCGCATCGGCGGCGGGCGCTGCCCGCGCTGCGCGCTCGCCTCGCCCGGCGGCGCGGTGTGCGGCCGCTGTCTCGCCCGGCCGCCGGCCTACGACGCCGCCGTCGCCGCGCTCGAATACCGTTTCCCGGCCGACGTGCTGGTGCAGCAGCTCAAATTCGCCGGCGAGCTGGCGCTCGCGCCGCTGCTCGGCGAGCTGCTCGCGGCGGCGGTGGCCGCCGGCGGCGCGCCGCGCCCGGACTGCGTCGTGCCGGTGCCGCTCGCGCGCTCGCGTCTTGTCGCGCGCGGCTGCAATCAGGCGATGGAGATCGCGCGCGCGGCCGCCCGCGCGCTCGCGGTGCCGGTGCGGCCCGAACTGTGCGAGCGCGTGCGCGAGACGCCGGCGCAGGTGGACCTGCCGCTTGCCAGGCGCGCGGCAAACGTGCGCGGCGCGTTCGCATGCCCCGGTCTCGCCGCGGGGCTCTCGATCGCGGTGGTGGACGACGTGATGACGAGCGGCGCCACGCTCGATGAGATCGCCCGCACGCTGAAGGCCGCGGGCGCCGCGCGCGTGGTGAGCTGGGTGGTCGCGCGTACCCCGCCGCCCGGCGAGCCGACATGATCGAGGTGGTGCTCGTACATCCGGAAATCCCGCCCAACGCCGGCAACGTGATCCGGCTTGCGGCGAACACCGGCGCGCGGCTGCATCTGGTCGAGCCGCTCGGCTTCTCGCTCGAGGACCGGCAACTGAAGCGCGCCGGGCTCGACTACCGCGAGATGGCGAGCGTCACCGTGCACCGCGACTGGCCGGCGTGCGAGCGCGCGCTCGCCGGGCGGCGCATGTTCGCGTTCACGGTGCGCGCGGAGCGCAGCGCGTTCGACGTGCGCTTCGCCGACGGCGACGCGCTGGTGTTCGGGCCGGAGACGCGCGGCCTGCCCGCCGCGTTGCTCGCGCAGTTTTCGCCCGCGCACCGGCTGCGGCTGCCGATGCGGCCGGGAAACCGCAGTCTCAACCTTTCCAACGCCGTGGCGGTGGCGGTGTACGAGGCCTGGCGCCAGCTCGGATTTCCCGGCGCCTAGCCTTCCTCGCGCGGATCGCGCGCGAGCAGCCGCTCGACCGCCTGCGCCGGCGCGAGCCGCCCGGCGAGCACCTCGACCACCGTTTCGGTGATCGGCATCTCGACGCCGCGCGCGCGCGCAAGGCGCGCGACCTCCGGCGCGCTGCGCACGCCCTCGGCGACATGGCCGAGGCCGGCGAGGATCTCCGCCAGCGGCCGGCCGCGCGCGAGCTCCAGGCCGACGCGGCGGTTGCGCGAAAGGTCGCCGGTCGCGGTGAGGATCAGATCGCCGGCCCCGGCTAGGCCCATCAGCGTCTCCGGCCGGGCGCCGAGCGCCACGCCGAAGCGCACGATCTCGGCCAGGCCTCGCGTAATGAGCGCCGCGCGCGCGTTCTGCCCGAGCCCGAGCCCGTCGGAGATGCCGACCGCGATCGCCATCACGTTCTTCACCGCGCCGCCCACCTCGACGCCGACCAGATCGGTGCTGTAATACACGCGCATCCTGCCGCCGTGCACGAGCGCCGCGGCGCGGCGCGCGAACGGCGCGTCGCGCGCGGCGAGCGTGAGTGCGCACGGCAGTCCCTGCGCGACCTCCAGCGCAAACGACGGGCCCGAGAGCGCGCCGCACGCCGCGCCGGCGCCGAGCACGCTCTCGGCGATCTGGTGCGGCATCAGGCCGGTTGCCTCCTCCAGCCCCTTGCACAGCCACACGGCGGGCACTCCGCCGGTCCTCGCGAGCGTCTCGCGCAGACCGGCGACCGGCGTCGCGACGAGCGCGAGCGCCGCGCCGGCGAGCGCGGCGCCGGCATCCGCGGTCACTTCGAGCGAGGCGGGCAGCGCGATCTCGGGCAGGTAGCGGGCGTTGCGCCGCTCGCGCCGGATCGCCTCGGCCCGGGCGGGATCGCGCGCCCAGAGCCAGACGGCGTGACGCGAAGCGAGCGCGACCGCGAGCGCCGTGCCCCAGGCGCCGGCGCCGAGAATCGCGATGCGGCTCACACTCCCCAGACGAGCGCGGCGCGCACGTAGCCGCTCGCGCCGTCGGCGTGCCGAACCCGCAGCCAGCCGCCGGCGAGCACCTCGAGCAGCTCGAGCGCGACCGACTGCGCCGCGCCGAAGACCACCGGCGCCGTGTCCTGCGGCCGCTCGCGCACTTCCGCCGCCGGTGCCGTGACCACCACCATGCGCCGCTCGGAAAGCGATTTTTTCTCGATCCACGACAGCGCGCCGGTGTGATCGCGCACCTTGACCCAGGCCTCCAGCGTCACCATCACCTCGAGCGGATAGTGGCGCGAGACGACGTAGAGCGGCTTCGCCGCCCGCGACGGCGCGTCATAGAGCACCGCCGCGGGCTCCTCCACCGCGCGGAATTCCGCCGCCGCGGCGCCGGCGCAGGCGCAGGCGAACGCGAGCGCGGCGGCGGCGCGCATGCGCTAGCTCGCGATCTCGATGCGCGGGCCGTCGCCGGAGCGCTCGCGCTGCTTCTGCTGCAGGTAGAGCTGCTCGAACGAGATCGGCTGCAGCACCACCGGCGGAAAGCCCGCCCGGGTCACGAGATCGGAGATCACCTCGCGCACGTACGGAAAGAGGATCGTCGGGCAGCCGATGCCGAGCAGCGGCTCCAGATCCGCCTGCGGCACGCCGCGCACCGCGAAGATGCCCGCCTGCGCGGCCTCGGCGAGGAACACGGACTTTTCGCCGGCGCGCGCGGTGACGGTCACGGTGACCACCACCTCGAACAGCCCCTCGGCGAACTGCGCCGCTTCGTTGCGCACCTGGACCTCCAGTTGCGGGCTCACGGCCTCGAGGAACACGTGCGGGCCGTTGGGAACCTCGAGCGACATGTCCTTCAGATACAGCTTTTCGATGCTGAACGTGGCCTGCGCCGGAGCCTGCGGTTCGGTGGCGGACAAGGGCTTCTCCTTCCTTAGGGAGACGCGGCGGCGCCGCTGGCGGCGAGCAGGACATCGAGCTCGCCCGAGCGCTCCAGCGCGTAGAGGTCATCGTAGCCGCCGACATGGCGGCCGCCGATCCAGATCTGCGGCACGGTACGCCGGCCGCTCCGTGCCTGCATCTCGGTGCGGCGCGCCGGCTCCAGATCCACGCGCACCCGCTCGATCTCGCGCACGCCCTTGGCCGCGAGCAGGCGCTCGGCCGCGCGGCAGTATGGGCACGCGGCGGTGCAGTACATCAGCACCCGCGGCGTCGAGCGGCTCATGGCCCGCGGCTCATTTCTCGACCGGCAGGCCCGCCTGCTGCCACGCCGCGAAGCCGCCCGCGAGGTTATAGACCCGCTCGAAGCCGAGCTTGCGCAGCGTCGCGGCGGCGCCGAGCGAACGGTTGCCGCTCGCGCAGGCGACGATCACCGGTCGCGCCTTGAGCTTCGCCAGATCGCCGGCGCGCCTGTCCAGCTCGGCGAGCGGCACGTTCCTCGCGCCGAGGATGTGGCCGCGCGCGAACTCGTCGGGATCGCGCACGTCGAGCACCACGGCGTCCTCGCGGTTGATGAGCTGCGTCGCCTCGAGCGTGCCGATGCTCGCGCCGCCAGCGGCGGCGCGGCGCACATACGGCCAGATCAGCATCGCGCCGGAGACGAACGCGAGCGCGATCAGCATCCAGTTGTTCTTGACGAAGTCCAGGGAAAGCCTCTCCGCGGGCCCGAACGGCAGAAAACGCTTCATTATAATTGAGCGCATGTACCGCCTCGTGCTGCTACGGCACGGCGAATCCGTCTGGAACCGCGAAAACCGCTTCACCGGATGGACCGACGTCGATCTGTCGCCCGCGGGAGTCGAGGAGGCGCGCGCCGCGGGCCGGCTGCTTGCCGCCGGGGGCTGGGAGTTCGACCTGGCCTTCACCTCGGTGCTCAAGCGCGCGATCCGCACGCTCGACTTCGTGCTCGAGGAACTCGACCAGTGCTGGATCCCGGTGCACAAGGACTGGCGGCTGAACGAGCGCCATTACGGCGCGCTGCAGGGCCTGAACAAGGCCGAGACGGCCGCGCGCTACGGCGAGGCGCAGGTGCTCGCCTGGCGGCGCAGCTACGACACCCCGCCGCCGCCGCTGCAGCCGTCCGACGCGCGCGCGCCGTGGCATGACCGGCGCTACGGCGGCATCCCGCGCGAGCGGCTGCCGCTCACCGAGTCCCTCAAGGACACGGTGGCGCGCGTGCTGCCGTGCTGGTACGAGGCGATCGCACCGCAGGTGCGCGCCGGGCGCTCGGTGCTCGTCGCCGCGCACGGCAATTCGCTGCGCGCACTGGTGAAGCACCTGGACGGCATGTCCGATGCCGACGTGGTCGGGCTCAACATCCCGACCGGCGTGCCGCTGGTGTACGACCTCGACGGCGAGCTGCGGCCGCTCGGCCGGCGCTACCTCGGCGACCAGGCCGAGGTCGCGCGCCGGATCGCGGCGGTCGCGGCGCAGGGCAAGGCAAAGGCCTGAGGCCGGCGCGATTCGCGCTCGCCTTGCTGCTCGCTGCGCTCGCGGCCGCAGCGGCCGGTGCGGGCCGCGAGGACGATCTCGCCGCGCTGCGCTCGCGCCTTGCGGCGCTGCGCGCCGAGCTGGAAGAAAAGGAAGCCGGCCGGCGCGAGGCGCGCGAGGCGCTGCGCGCCTCCGAAACCGCGATCTCGGAAGCGCAGCGCGCGCTGGCGCGGCTGGAGCGCGAGGCGCGCGAGGCGCGCGCGCAGATGGCGGCGCTCGCCGCCGAACGCGAGGCGCGCGAACGCGCGCTGCGCGCGCGGCAGGCGAGCCTCGGCCGGCTTCTGGCGGCGCGCGTGCTCGCGCGGCTGGACAGCGGCGCGCCAGCGGCGCTGCGGCTGGTGCTCTCGGGCGACGATCCGATGGCGGCAGCGCGCAGGCTGCACTACCTCGATCACCTCTCGCGCGCAGCCGCGCAGGCAATCGCCGCGCATCGCCAAGGGCTCGCCGAGCTCGCCCGGCTGCGCGCGGCGCTGGAGGCGCGCGCGCGGGAACTCGCGGCGATCGGCGAGCGCCAGCGCGCCGACCGCGAGCGCCTGCTCGCCGAGCGGCGCGAGCGCCGGCGGGTGCTGGAGCGCCTCGCCGCCGAGGTGCGCCGCGCGCGCCGCGAAGTAAGCGTGCTCGCCGCCGACGAGCGGCGCCTGGCGCGCGTGATCGAGGAAATCGGCAAGCTGCTCGCCGCGCGCCCGGGAGCGGGTCACCGCAGCGCCGAGCGCGCGGCCGAGCCGTCGGTTTCCGCCGCGCCGTTCGCGGCGTTGAAGGGGCGCCTGCGCCTGCCGGTGCGCGGCGTGCTGGCGCGCCAATCCCGGTCCGCGAAAGGGGTCTTCATCCGCGCCCCGGAAGGCGAACCGGTGCGCGCGGTGGCCGCCGGACGCGTGGTATTCGCCGACTGGATGCGCGGCTACGGCAACCTGCTCATCGTTGACCACGGCGAGGACTACCTCACCGTGTACGGCAACAACGACGCGTTGCTCAAGCAGGTGGGCGAGACCGTCGCCGCCGGAGAACCGCTCGCGATCGTCGGCGCGAGCGGGGGCGGCGAGGAAACCGGTTTATACTTCGAAGTCAGGCATCTGGGGCGGCCGCTCGATCCGCTCGGCTGGGCGAAGCTCAGGTAGCGCGTGCGCCCGGCCCGCCCGCATGCCGCAAGGAACACGATGACCAAGTTCAGGCAGTTCGGGTTGATCCTCCTCGGCGCGTTCGCCGGCATCCTGGTGAGCCTCAATTTCCAGGCCATCGGCCAGCTCGCGAACCGCTCGCCGCTGCCGGTGGAGGAGCTGCGCGCGTTCACCGACGTCTTCGGCGCGATCAAGGCGAATTACGTCGAGCCGGTGGAAGACCGCAAGCTCATCACCGAGGCGATCAACGGCATGCTGGCCGGCCTGGATCCGCATTCGGCCTACCTAGACGCCGAAGCCTACAAGGAGCTGCAGGTCGGAACGCAGGGCCAGTTCGGCGGCCTCGGCATCGAGGTCGGGATGGAAGACGGCTTCGTGAAGGTGATCTCGCCGATCGAGGACACGCCGGCGTTCCGCGCCGGCATCAAGCCCGGCGACCTGATCATCAAGCTCGACGACACCTCGGTGAAGGGAATGACCCTCAACGAGGCGGTCAAGCGCATGCGCGGCAAGCCGAACACCCAGATCACGCTGACCATCTCGCGCAAGGGCGAGCCGCAGCCGATCGTCATCACGCTCACGCGGGACATCATCCGCGTGCAGAGCGTGAAGTCGAAGATGATCGAGCCGGGCTACGCCTGGGTGCGCGTGTCGCAGTTCCAGGAAACGACGCTCGACGGCCTGGCGCGCCACCTCGACGGGATCTTCCGGCAGGGGCCGGTGAAGGGACTGGTGCTCGACCTGCGCAACGACCCCGGCGGGCTGCTCTACGGCGCGGTCGGCGTGGCGGCGACGTTCCTGCCGCCCAAGGTGCTGGTGGTGTCCACCGATGGGCGCACGAACGACGCGCGCAAAAAGTTCCATGCCGTGCCCGAGGACTACGCGCGCGGGGCGCGCGACGACGTGCTGAAGACGCTGCCGGCGGCGGTCAAGACCGTACCGATGGTGGTGCTCGTCAACGCGGGTTCGGCCTCCGCCTCCGAGATCGTCGCCGGCGCGCTGCAGGACCACAAGCGCGCCACCATCATGGGCACGCAGACCTTCGGCAAGGGCTCGGTGCAGACGATCATGCCGCTCGGCAACAACACCGCGCTCAAGCTCACCACCGCGCGCTACTACACTCCGAGCGGACGCTCGATCCAGGCGAAGGGCATCACGCCCGACATCCTCGTCGAGGAGCCGGGCGCGGCCGCCCAAGCGCGGCTGCGCGAGGCCGACCTGGTGCGCCATCTCGACGACGGCAAGGGCAGCGACAAGACCGGTCCGCGCGCGAAACCCGCGCCGGTTCCCGGGACGGCGGGCGAGACGCCCAAACCGATCGAGCTCGGATCCAAGGACGACTTCCAGCTCCAGCAGGCGATTGCGTTCCTCAAGGGCGAGCCGGTGAAGAGCGCCCCGCCCGCAGTCGCCCAGCAGGGCAAGCCGGAAGACAAGCCAAACTAGCCGCAGCCGCTCACTGAACGACGAGCAGCTCCTCCGCTACAGCCGGCACATCCTGCTGCCGGAGATCGGCATCGAGGGCCAGGAGCGGCTGCGCGCCTCGCGTGCGCTGGTGGTCGGCGCCGGCGGCCTCGGCTGCCCGGCGGCGCTGTACCTCGGCGCGAGCGGCGTCGGCCGGATCGTCCTCGCCGATCCCGACCGCGTCGATCTCACCAACCTGCAGCGCCAGATCCTCTACACCACGAAATCGGTCGGCGCGCTGAAGGTCGAGGCGGCGCGCGCGGCGCTCGCGGCGCTCAATCCTGAAGTGGAGGTTGTGCCGCTCGCTGCGCGGCTGGATGCCGCCGCGCTCGATCCGCTGGTGGCCGAGGCCGACGTCGTGCTCGACTGCACCGACAACTTCGCGACGCGGCACGCGATCAACCGCGCCTGCGTCGCGCACCGCAGACCGCTCGTGTCAGGCGCCGCAATCCGCTTCGACGCGCAGCTCATGGTGTTCGACCTCGTCGCGCCGCAAGCGCCCTGCTACGCATGCCTGTTTCCGGAGGACGCGCAGGCCGAGGAGGTGCAGTGCGCGCAGATGGGCGTGTTCGCCCCGCTCGCCGGAACGGTCGGCGCGCTGCAGGCGATGGAGGCGGTGAAGCTCCTTGCGCGCGCCGGCGAGCGGCCGCTCGCGCGCCTGCTGCTGATCGAGGCCCGGCGCGGCGAGTGGCGCAGCGTGGTCGTGAAACGGGATCCCGGCTGCGCGGTCTGTGGCGCGCGCCGCTGAGCGCCGCCCGGGGCTCAGGCCGGCAGGAAGCGCCGCTCAGCGGCGTAGCTCTCGACCGGTTTTTTTCTGAAGCCGCTCTTCGCGTACTGGTGCAAGCTGCCGATGACGTAGCGCGTGAGCGCGCCGGCCTGCGCGCCGGCCTCGCCCTCGGCGGAATTGTCCGCGCCGTCCGGGCCCGGCGCGCGCAGCGCCTGCCGCAGCGTCGCCTCGAAACGATCGAAGAACTGGTTCATGCGCGCCTGCAGCCGCTCGTGCTCGCCCACCAGCGCGTCGCCGATCATCACCCGCACCATGCCGGGGTTCTTCTCGGCGAAAGCGAGCAGCATCTCGACGAGTTTCGCCGCCTGGCGGCGGCCGTCGGGCTCGTCCGCGGCGATGCGGTTGGCGAGGGTGAAGACCGAGGACTCGATGAACTCGATCAGGCCCTCGAACATCTGCGCCTTGGAGGCGAAGTGCCGGTACAGCGCCGCCTCCGAGACGTGCAGCTGCGCGGCGAGCGCGGCGGTGGTGATGCCGTTCCATTTCGGCTGCTCGAGCATCGCGGCGAGCGCCTTCAGGATCTCGAGCCGCCGCTCCCCTTTGACGCGCGGCATGCGCGGATTCTACGCTCCGGGCGCCGTCAGTGCGCGGCGCGTGCGAGCCGGCGCGGCAGCTCGGTGACCGAGGCGATGCGCAGGTCCACGAACGGGGCGCGGCGGTGCTCGGCGCTCACCCACACCGTGGACATGCCGAGCTGTTTCGCGGCGCGCAGGTTCTCCAGCATATCGTCCACCAGCGCGCAGCGCCGCGCGTCGAGGTCGTGGCGGCGCAGCAACATGCGGAATCCCGTCAGCGCCGGCTTGGGCGCATAGCGCGTGCTCTCGATGGTGTACACGGCGTCGAAGCAGCGCGCCACCCCGAGCGCGCTCAGCACCGCCTCGACGTAGTGGCGCGGCGCGTTGGAAAAGACCAGCCGCGTGCCGGCAAGGCGCGCCAGCGCGTGCCGCAGCGCGGCTTCGCCCACCACCATCGCGTCCAGCTCCGCAAAGCGGTGCGTCTCCCGGATGAAGGCGCGCGGGTCCTCGCCGTGGTGGCGCACCAGGCCCTGCAGCGTCGTGCCGTAGCGCTCCCAGAACAAGCGCCGCATCGCGTCAGCGCCGGCCTCGTCCACGCCGAAGCGGCGGCACAGGTACGCGTTCATCTGCGCGTGCATCGAGGGGAAGATGTGCGGCCGCGCGTCGTGCAGCGTGTTGTCCAGATCGAAGATCCAGACGCGCCGCGACGGCGGCACCGCGGCGATGCGCATCGCCTACTTGGAGCGGATCAGCGTGCCGACGCCCTGGTCGGTGAGCACTTCGAGCAGCAGCGCGTGCGGCACCCGGCCGTCAATGATGTGGCAGGACTTGACGCCCGCGCGCGCGGCGTCGAGCACCGACGCGATCTTCGGCAGCATGCCGCCCGAGATCGCGCCCTTGGCGACCAGGTCGTCCACGCGCCGCGGCGTCAGGCCGGTGAGCAGCCTGCCATCGCGGTCGAGCACGCCCGGCGTGTTGGTGAGCACGATCAGCTTTTCGGCGCGCAGCACTTCGGCGAGCTTGCCGGCGACGAGGTCGGCGTTGATGTTGTAGGTCGTGCCGTCGGCGCCGGTGGCGATCGGCGCCACCACCGGGATGAAGCCGCCCTGCTCGAGCGCGAAGATCACCGCCGGGTCAATGGACTCGATCTCGCCCACCTGGCCGAGGTCCACCGCGCGCTCGCCGGAGTCGGCGGCCGGGAGCACCAGCTTGCGCGCGCGGATGAACGCGCCGTCCTGGCCGGTGAGGCCGACCGCCTTGCCGCCCGCCTGGTTGATGAGCTCGACCACTTCCTTGTTCACCTGGCCGCCGAGCACCATCTCGACCACGGCCATCGTCTCGGCGTCGGTGACGCGCATGCCCTGCACGAACTCGCCCTTCTTGCCGAGACGGGTGAGCACCTGCTCGATCTGCGGGCCGCCGCCGTGCACCACCACCGGGTTCATGCCGACGAGCTTGAGCAGCACCACGTCGCGCGCGAAGCTCGTCTTGAGGACGTCGTCGATCATCGCGTTGCCGCCGAACTTGACGACGATCGTCTTACCGTGGAAACGCCG
Source organism: Pseudomonadota bacterium (assembly GCA_040752005.1). Lineage (GTDB taxonomy): Bacteria > Pseudomonadota > Gammaproteobacteria > Burkholderiales > SG8-39 > RBG-16-66-20. The sequence continues at coordinate 80,010 of JBFMFX010000004.1, forward strand.
GATGTAGGGCAGCGCCTCGGCGAGGATGCGCGCCTTCTCGGCCGCCGGCACGTCGCTCTTCGGCGCTTCGTTCATGACCGGCCGATTCTATCGAAAACGAAAAAGAACCGGCGCCGGCGCCGGCCCGCTACAGGACGTAGCGGGCCAGATCCTCGTTGCCGGCGAGGTCGGCGAGCTTCGCCTCGACGTAGGCTTCGTCGATCACCGCGGTGCGCACGCCGCCCCGCCCGGCGTCGAAGGAGATCTCCTCGAGCAGCTTTTCCAGCACCGTGTACAGGCGCCGCGCGCCGATGTTCTCGGTGCGCTCGTTCACCTGGTACGCGATCTCGGCAAGCCGCCGGATCGCGCGCCCGCGGAACTCCAGCGCGACGCCCTCGGTGGCGAGCAGCGCCTGGTACTGCTTGACGAGACTCGCGTCGGTCGAGGTCAGGATGCGCTCGAAATCGTCCACCGAGAGCGAGTCCAGCTCCACGCGGATCGGGAAGCGTCCCTGCAGCTCTGGGATGAGGTCGGAGGGCTTGGCGAGGTGAAACGCCCCCGAGCCGATGAACAGGATGTGGTCGGTCTTCACCATGCCGTACTTGGTCGCCACGGTCGTGCCCTCGACGAGCGGCAGCAGGTCGCGCTGCACGCCCTGGCGCGAGACGTCGGCCCCGGCGACCTCGCCGCGGCTGGCGATCTTGTCCATCTCGTCGAGGAACACGATGCCGTTCGACTCGACGTTGGCGAGCGCACGCGCCTTGAGGTCCTCCTCGGACACGCGCCGCGCCGCCTCCTCGTCAGCGATCGCCTTGAGCGCGTCGCGGATCTTCATGCGCCGCGTGCGCCGGCGCGCGCCGCCCAGGTTCTGGAACATCGCCTGGATCTGCGCGGTGAGCTCCTCCATTCCGGGCGGGGCGAGGATCTCCATCTGCGGCGCCGCCGCGGCGACCTCGATCTCGATCTCGCGCTCGTCGAGCTCGCCTTCGCGCAGCTTCTTGCGCAACTTCTGCCGCGTCGCCGATTCCTCGGGCTCGACGCCGCGCGGCGGCGGCACGAGCGCATCGAGCACCCGCTCCTCGGCGGCGTCCTCGGCCTGCGCGCGCACGCGCCGCATCGCGCGCTCGCGCTCGGCCTTCACCGCCGCCTCGACCAGATCGCGGATGATCGAATCCACGTCACGCCCGACATAGCCCACTTCGGTGAACTTGGTCGCCTCCACCTTGATGAACGGCGCATCGGCCAGGCGCGCCAGGCGCCGCGCGATCTCGGTCTTGCCCACCCCGGTCGGGCCGATCATCAGGATGTTCTTCGGCGTGATCTCCTGACGCAGCGGCTCCGGGACCTGGAGCCTGCGCCAGCGGTTTCTGAGCGCGATCGCCACTGCGCGCTTGGCGCGCGCCTGGCCGACGATGTGCTTGTCAAGTTCATGGACGATTTCCTGCGGGGTCATCACGCTCATTCGAGGGTCTCGATGGTCCGCTGGTGGTTGGTGTAGATGCACAGGTCGGCCGCCACCGCGAGCGCCTTTTCCACGATCTCGCGCGCCGAAAGCGCCGTATTCTCCAGCAGCGCGCGCGCCGCCGCCTGCGCGTACGGGCCGCCCGAGCCGATCGCGACGATGCCGTGCTCCGGCTCCAGCACGTCGCCTTGACCGGTGATGACGAGCGATTTTTCCCGGTCGGCGACCGCGAGCATCGCCTCCAGCCGCCTGAGCATGCGGTCGGTGCGCCAGTCCTTGGCGAGCTCGACCGCCGAGCGAAGGAGGTTACCTTGGTGCTTGTCGAGCTTCGCCTCGAAGCGCTCGAAGAGCGTGAACGCGTCCGCGGTGCCGCCGGCAAATCCGGCGAGGATGCGGTCGTGGTACAGGCGCCGGACTTTCCTTGCGCCGCCCTTCACCACCACGCTGCCGAGCGTCACCTGCCCGTCGCCGCCGAGGGCGACCTGCGCGCCGCGGCGCACCGAGAGGATCGTCGTGCCGTGCCACTCGTCCATGCCCGCCATTCTAGAAGGTGGCGCGCACCCCCGCCATGAGCGAGCGCCCGGCAAGCGGCGCGCTGTCCTTGAGAAAGGAAGTGTGCACGCGCATGTCGCGGTCGAGCAGGTTGTTCGCCTGCAAGTACGCCGTCAGCGCCTGCTGCCCCGCCTGGCGCAGCCGCCAAGACAGGCCGGCGTCGAGCCGGGTGTAGCCCGGGGTCGCGCTCTCCTGCGCCGCGGCGATGCGGCCTTGCCGGAACACTCGTAGCAGCATCGCGTGCGCGGCAAGCGCACCCTGCGACCAGGTGAGATCGAGGCCGATGCGTGCAGGCGCCATGCGCGGCGCATTGCCGAAGCCTGCGAGCGTTCCACGCGCGGTGTCCGCGAAAAGCCGCCCGCCCGGTCCCCGAGCGGGCCGGTAGGCGATCTCGGCCTCGACGCCCCGAAAGCGGGCGCTTGTCTGGCGGTAGTTGACCAGCAAAAAGTCGCCCGCCGGGTCGGGGGCGCCGGTTTCGTCCACGCGGTCGAGGGCGGGATCGAAAACGCCGTTGCCGTCCACGTCCTGCACCTGCGCGAAGACGTAATTGCGGAAGCGGTTGACATACACCCCCGCCTTCCAGCGCCAGGGTCCACTCGAACCGCGCAGGCCGAGGTCCAGATTGCGTGCCACCTCCTTCGCGAGCGACGCATCGCCGACTTCGAAGGTAGCGCTCGCGCGATGCGGGCCGTTCGCGTACAGCTCCTCGATCGCCGGCGCGCGCTCGGCGCGCGTCAGGGTGAGTGCGAGGCTATGGCCGAGCGTGAAGTCCCAGGCGAGCCCCGCCGACCACGTCGCTGGATAAAAGCTGCGCGCGGCCAGTCCCGCGGCGGCCTGCGGCCGGTGCCGTTCGCGCTCGATGCGCCCGCCCAGCTCCACGCGCAGCGCCCCGGCGCGCGCCTGCTCGACGACAAAAAGCGCAAGACCAGTACTTTTCGTCGGCACAAGGAAAGTTTCCTCACCGGTCGCGGAAAACCGCCTGCCGTGGGCGGAGAACCCGAGCACGCCGCTCAGTGGCCCGATGGGAAGGTGGGATAGCTCGATTCGCGCCTCCTGCTGGCGATTGCGAAAGCGCGTCGCCACCTCGCCCGCCGGTTCGATTTCGTCGTGGCCGTAGCTTGCCACTCCGAGGCGAAGGCGCGCGCGAGAAAAACCCACGAACGGCTCGTGCAGCTCGCTGGCCAGGTCCGCGCGCGTGTGCCCGAGATCTATGCGCGCCTGCTCGGCCGTGGGGATGCCGTAGAACGCTTCCTGGCGCGAAAGCCCCAGGCCCAGATAGCCCTGTGCGCCGAATGCGGTGGCGCCAAGATTGACCCCTTTCGCGTCCACGAAGCTGTTCGCCACCCGCCCGATAGGACTCGACGGGTCGTTCGGATTCTGCGCGCCAGGGATCCGGTAGTCGCCGGCGTTTCTCCGGTAGGCATCGAGGTGCCACGCCACCGAACCGTTGCCGCCGTTCAGATCCGCAAGGCCGGTCGCCTCGCGCGCGGCTCCGCCGAGCCGGATCTCGGCCGCCCCGACGAAACCGTCCAGCCGCTCGCGCGGGATGCGCTTGGTGACGACGTTCACCAGTCCCCCGATCGCGCCGCCACCGTGAATGAGCGAGGCCGGCCCGCGCAGGATCTCGACCTGCGTGGCGCCGAGCGTCTCGACCGCGATGCGGTGATCCGGGCTGATCGAGGACACGTCCATGCTGCCCAGGCCATCCTCCAGCACCCGCACGCGGGGCGCATCCAGCCCGCGGATCACCGGGCGCGAGGCGCCGGGACTCATGCCGGAGGAGTGCACCCCGGTCTGGCGATCGAGCGTATCGCCGAGGCTCGCCGCCTGCCTGCGGCGCAGCTCCTCGCCGCGCAGCACGCTTGCCGGCTGCACGATCGAAGCCTCGTCGGTGTCGAGGGGGGTGACATAGATCGCGTCCGCCTGCCCGAGGGCAAGCGGAGCCGCGACGGCGAGCGCGCACGCCAGAGCGCGCGCGCAACACTTTTTCTGCATTGCGCTCTCCTGAAGTGAAAACGAACACGACCCGGCGCGAGGTGCCGGGAACCCTGCGCGGGACCTTCAGGAAAGCCGGGGAGGGGCCTGGCTGCGGTAGGCGAGAAGCGCCGCGCAGCGGGGCGGCCGCGCCGCGCCAGCGCGTGCACTGTCCGCCGCCGCAGGCACGATAGCGGGAAGCCGCGCCGGGCCCTGCGCGCAGACGGCGAGCGCCGCGATCGCGTCGCAGAGCGCATTCGCGCCGTTTCCGCGCTCTTCGTGCTGCGAGGAGCCGCCCGAATGAACGAGCCGGCCCGACTCGTCGGCGTGCGCGAGCGGATGCACGATCGCCGCCTGCCAGCCGGCAAGCAGCGCGGCCGCGAGAAAAAGACGCAGGGCGTAGCCGAAGCCGCTCACCTTACTTGACCGCAACGGCGTCGGTCAGGCGGTAGAAGATTCCGCTCGGGTCGTCCTTGAGCACTTCCAGCCGGCCCGAGAGCACGATCGGCTCGAAACTGTACGTGACCGGCTGCTTGGCCTTCACCTCGACCATGCTTTCGGGCCCCCCTGGCATGCAAAAGGCGCAGGTCTGAGGCATCGCGGCGAGGACGAAATGCGACTGCTTGTCGCCCATCTGAAGCGGCACCATGAAACCCTGCAGCTTCACTTCCTTGCCGGAGAGCGCCGTCACCGCGGCGGAAAACTGCGGGGCGTAGCGGTCCTTGAGTTTCACCAGCTCGACCTGCGCGAGCAGCTTCCAGGAGACCACATCCGAGCGCTCGGGCAGCGGCTTGAAGAGCGCCGGGTCGGCCCCGGCCGGCGGCACATGCGCGCCCGGACCCGTCTGCGCCTGCGCGCAGCAGGCTGCAGCGAACGCAAAGGCGAAAGCTGCAAGGCGGCTCACGACGCTCATTTTATCGGACTCCTCAGTGGCGGTGGCGCAGTCCGCAGTACTTGCCTATGCCGGCGTTCTTGCAGTCCTTCGCAAGCTGCGCGTGGCATTCCTTTTCCGCCTTGCCAGCCTCGAGGCACCTTGCGGCCGCTTCGTGCGCCGCAGTAAGTGTCCGGTGTTGCGCGATCGTCTGCCTCCGGTGCTCGCTGTCCTTTCTGTCCTCCTGTGCGTGCGCCGCGAGCACCGATGCAAGCGCAAGAGCGAGCACTGGCCTCATGTCCTGTCCTTCCCTTCTCAGCCTTCGGCAAGCGCGTGCGCCACTTCGGTGCGCATCGCCCGCAGGCCCGGCACGAGCGCCGCGCCGAGCCCCACGCCGAGCGCGGCGCCGACCACCCACCATTCCTCGTTCAACCATAACAGGCCTGTCAAGGGGCCCTGGTGTTGCGCCGCCATGAACGACCCGATCGCGCCGGTCGCGGCGTGCCCGAGCGCAAGGCCGAGCGCCGCGCCCGCCGCGGCAAGCAGCACGCCCTCCAGCACCAGCAGCACGAAGAGCTTTGCGCGAGCCGCGCCGAGCATGCGCATGACGGCAAGGTCGTAACGGCGCTCCTCCAGCGCCTGGGTGAGCGCGATGAAGACCGAAAGCCCCGCGGCGAGCATCAGCACGATGCCGAAGGCGCGCAGCACCTCTACCCCGACTCCGATCATGCGAAACAGGCGCGCGCTCTCGTAGGCGGGCGATGCGGCCTGAAGCATGGGGTTCGCGTTCACCTGTCGCGGCATCGTCGCCGCCGCAAGCGGGCTCGCGTAGCGGATAAGGAGCGCCGTGATCTCCTGGTACTGCTCCGGTTCGCCCCCGGTGCCGTGCACCTCCCAGACCGATTCGACCGCGGTGAGGACGAGCCGGTCGAGCACCGTGCCGCTAGGCGCAAGCACGCCGACCACCTCGTAGGATGTTTCCTCGTGCGCCGCGCCCGGGCCCTCGCCTGCCATACCGTGCGCGCCGACCAGTTTCGCGCCGACGCCGATTCCGGTCGCGCGCGCGACCTGCGCTCCGAGCACCGCCTGCATCGGCTTTTCCCACAACCCGCCCGCGGTGAGGCGCGCGCCGTAGTGCGCGGCGTAGTCGTGCGTCGTGCCGACGATGCGATAGCCGCGGAAGCTGTCGCCGAGCGCAAGCGGGATCGCCTTCTTCACCGCGCGGTGCGCGGCGAGCGCCTTGGCTTCCGCGAGCGGAATGTTGCCCGCGGGCACGTCGATGTGAAACACCGCCGAGAGCACGAGCTGCATCGGGCTGCCTTTCGCGCCGACGACGAGGTCTATACCCTCGGCGTCGCGCAGCATGCGCGACTCGATCTGGCGCGAGGCGAGCAGCAGCACCGTGACGGTCGCCACGCCGAGCGCAAGCAGCAGCACGTTCAGCGCCGCGGCGAGCGGCCGCGCGCGCAGATACGCGAGGCTGATGCCGGCAAGCGTCATCGCCCGAGCCGAAGCTGCCTGTCGAAGCGCTCGCGCGCGCGCCGGTCGTGCGTGGCGATCACCAGCGTCGCGCCGCAGGCGCGCGCCTGCGCCGCGAGCAGTTCGAGCGTGGCCGCGCACGCCGCGTCGTCCAGATTCGAGGTCGGTTCGTCGGCGAGCAGCACCTTCGGGCGGTTCATCACCGCGCGCGCCACCGCGACGCGCTGCGCCTCGCCGTGCGAAAGCTCGTGCGGGCGCGCGCTCGCCTTGTCGGCGAGGCCGAGCTCGGCAAGAAGCTGCCCCGCGCGATCTGGCTCCTGCGGCAGTCCCGCCAGCCAGGGCGCGAGCGCGAGGTTCTGTCGCACGGTGAGGCTCGGCACGAGGTGCAGCTTCTGCGGCACGATGCCCACCGTACGCCCGCGCCAGCGATCGAGCGCCGCACCGGCCAGCCCCGCAAGCGGCTGACCGGCGACCACGATCTCGCCTTCGCTCGGTGCGAGCAAACCGGCGATCAGGTGTAGCAGCGTCGTCTTTCCGCTGCCGGAAGGGCCGAGCACCAGCCAGTGCTCGCCGGCGGCCGCCTCGAAGCGCTCCAGCACAAGCGCATCGGCGGCGCCGTAGCGCTTGCGCACGCCTTTCAGGCTAAGCACTGCTCCAGGCCGGCGGCGAACAGGTCCTGCGGCAGGTTCTTGCCGATGAAGACGAGCACCGAGTACTTCTTTTCGCCCTTCGCCCAGGGCTTGCCGATATCGCCGCCCATCATCATGTGCACGCCCTGGAAGACGACGCGGTTGGACTTTCCCTTCATCCAGAGCACGCCCTTGTAGCGCAGCAGGTCCGGCCCGTAGACCTGGATCATCCCGGAAAGGAAAGCTTCGAGCTTGTCGCCGTCGAACGGGCGCTCGGCGCGGTAGACGAACGACTGCACCTGGTCGGCGTGATCGTGGTGCGTCTCGGTGAGAAAACCGGGATCGAGCTCCAGGATCGCGTTCAGGTTGAATCCGCGGATGTCGAGGATTTCCTCGAGCGGCGCCTGACCGAAGTGCAGCCGTCGCACCGGGGCGCGCGGATTCATGCGCTTGAGCCGCGCGACAAGCCTCGCCGCCTCCTCCTCGGCGACGAGGTCGGTCTTGGAAAGCAGGATCCGGTCGGCGTAGCCCACCTGCTCCTGGGCTTCGCGGAATTCGTCCAGTTGCCGCGGCGCGTGCCGGGCGTCCACTACCGTGAGGATCGCGTCGAGCAGGTAGTAGCTGCCGATCTCCTCGTCGGTGAAAAAGGTCTGCGCGACCGGCCCCGGATCGGCCATCCCGGTCGTTTCGATGATGACGCGATCGAAGGCGAGCGCCTTTTCCTCGCGCCGCGCCTTGAGGTCGCCGAGGATGCGGAGGAGATCGCCGCGCACGGTGCAGCAGATGCAGCCGTTGTTCATCTCGACGATCGTCTCCTCGGTCTTCTCGACCAGCTCGGAGTCGACGCCCACTTCGCCGTATTCGTTCTCGATCACGGCGATGCGGTGGCCGTGATCCTCCTTCAGGATGCGATTGAGCAGCGTCGTCTTGCCCGCGCCGAGAAAGCCGGTGAGGATGGTCACCGGCACCATCCGGGTCTGGTCCATGGGCCTGTCCCGTGTCTTTGCCTTGGGAAGGCTGCGATTCTAGCGCCTCAGGAGGCGCGCACGACGAGCAAACCCTTCAGGTATTCGCCTTCGGGAAAGTTGAGTGCTACCGGATGGTCGGCGGCGGCACCGAAGCGCTCGAGCACCAGCGCGCGCACGCCCGCATCCAGCGCCGCGCCGGCGACGATGGACTGGAAGAGCGGAGCCGGAATCGCGCCGGAACAGGAAAATGTGGCGAGCAGCCCGCCGGGCGCGAGCAGCTTGAAGGCGAGCAGGTTGATGTCCTTGTAGGCGCGCGCGGCGGCCCTCGCCTGAGCGGCGGTCGGCGCGAACTTCGGCGGATCGAGGATGACGAGGTCGAAGGATTCGCCGCGATCGCGCAGCAGGCGCTGGTAAGCGAAGACGTCCGCCTGCTCGAAGACGATGCGCGCCGGATCGAGCGCGTTGGCGGCGAGGTTCTCGCGCGCCACCTCCAGCGCCGCCGCGGAGCTTTCCACCGCGGCGACGTGCCGCGCGCCGCCGGCGAGCGCGGCGAGCGCGAAGCCGCCGGTGTAGCAGAAACCGTCGAGCACTCTGCGCCCGGCCGCAAGCGCGCGGATCCTCTGGCGGTTCTCGCGCTGGTCGAGAAAGAACCCGGTCTTCTGCCCTTCGGCCACGTCCACCCGGAAGTGCAGGCCGTGCTCGATGATCGGGCAGCGGCGCGCCTCGCGGCTGCCGCGCGCGAATCCCGTGCGCGGGGCAAGGCCTTCGAGCGCGCGCACCTCGGCGTCCGACCGTTCGTAGATCGCGGCGCAGCCGGTCGCCTGCGCGAGCGCATCGAGAATCTCCTCGCGCCAGCGCTCGGCGCCGGCGGACAGGAACTGCGCCACCAGCACGTCGGCGTAGCGGTCCACCACTAGCCCCGGCAGGCCGTCGGATTCGCCGTGCACCAGGCGCATGGCGTTCGTGTGCCGCGCCGCCGGCAGCGTGTCGCGCAGCCGGATCGCGGCGGCGATGCGCGCGGCGAAGAAATCGCGGCCGATTTCCTCGCGCGAATCGAAGGTCCACAGGCGCGCGCGGATGCGCGAGTGCGGGCTGAAGGCGGCGAGCCCGAGCGGCTCGCCCGAGGCGGAGCGAACGAGCACGGTGTCGCCCGATGCCGGCTCGCCCTCGATGCGCTCGATCGCACCGGAATAGACCCACGGGTGGCGGCGCCTGACCGATTTTTCGCGACCCGGCGCGAGCACGAGAACCGGCGGCTTCATTTCTTCCTCGCCCGCGGGTGCGCCGCGTCGTACACCTTCGCCAAGGCCTGGAAGTCGAGATGCGTATACACCTGCGTGGTCGAGACGCTCGCGTGGCCGAGCATCTCCTGCACCGCGCGCAGGTCCTGCGAGGATTGCAGCAGGTGGGTGGCGAAGGAGTGCCGCAGCAGGTGCGGATGCACCGGAGCGCCGAGGCCGCTCGCTTGCGCCCAGGCGGCCAGCCGCGCCTGCACCACGCGCGGCGCGATGCGCCGCCCGCGCGCGCCGACGAAGAGCGCGCGCTCGCCCGGCGCGGCGAGCCGCTCGCGCTCGGCGAGCCACGCCGCGAGCGCCGCGCGCGCCTTCGCGCCCACCGGCACGATTCGCGTCTTTCCTCCCTTGCCGGTCACCGTCACCTCGCCCGCGCGCAGATCCAGACGCCCGTCGTCGGCATCGAGCGACACCAGCTCGGCAAGGCGCAGCCCGCAGGAGTACAGCAGCTCGAACATCGCGCGATCGCGCGTCAGCCACTGCCCGGCCGGTTGCGGCGCCTCGAGCAGCTTCTGCGCCTGCTCGACCGACAGGGCCTGCGGCAGCGTGCGCGGCGCCTTCGGCGCTCGCACGCCCTCGACCGGGTTCGCGCCGAACCCCTTGTGGCGCGCGAGCCACCGATACAGCACGCGCCAGGCCGAAAGCGCGAGCGCGAGCGAGCGCGCCGAGAGTCCGGCGGCGTGCAGCCGCGCCACCGCATGCCGGATCGCGCCGGAATCCAGATCGCGCAGGCGCGTGCCGCCGGCAAGGCGCAGGAGCAGCGCCGCCGCGCGGGCGTAATTGCTCAGGGTCGCGGCAGAGAGCCGCCGCTGGGCACGCAAGGCCGCGAGCCACTCGTCGGCGAGCGCCGCGTCCGGATGCGCGGGCTGCGGCGCTCGGCTGCCCGGAGCGGCGCCGCGTGCCATGACTAGCTGCGCGCTGCGAGCGCGCCTGCCGCGAGTTCGCCGATGCGGCGCAGATAGAGCGTGCCCATGTCGGCGTAGAAGCGCTGCGGGTCCTCGCTCGCGAGCGCGAGGACTCCCACGGCGCGCGTCTGTCCGAGCGGAACGACCGCGAGCGAGCGCAGCCGCTCGGCCGCCTCGCCAAAGAGCGCGAGGAACGGGCTGCCGGGCGCCGGACCGCAGACCGGTGCGGCCATCATCGCGATCCTTTCGCGCAACCCGGCCTCCGGCGGCTCGCCCACCGTGCGGCCGCCCGCTCCGTCGGCGCCCCAGAAGCGCAGCGCCACGTGCGGCACCGCAAAGTCCTCGCGCAGATGAAAGACCAGCGCGCTCGCCGCCGCCTCGAAGTCCCTCGCACCGGCGAGCGCGAGCGCCAGCCGATGCACCTTCTCGCCAATCGCGTCGTTGTCCTCGCCGATGCGGATCAGCTCGGCGAGCTTCGCCTCCAGCGCCCGCACCTTTTCGCGCAGCGAGACGATCCTCCGCTCGGCGAGCGAGATCGCCCGCCCGCCGTGCGGGTGCGGAACCGTGATCGTCTCCAGGAGCTGCGGATGGCGCTCGAAGATCTCGGGATGGGCACGCAGGTACTGCGCGACCTCGTCGGGGGTCATGGGTGCCCTTGCAGCTCGATTTCGCCTTCGAAGACCGTTTCGGCCGGGCCCTTCATCCAGACGGCATTGTCGCCGCCCTGCCACGACACGGTCAACGTGCCGCCGCGCGCGCGGACCGTGACCGGAGAATCGAGCAGGCCCCTCAGGATGCCGGCGACCGCCGCGGCGCAGGCGCCGGTGCCGCAGGCGAGCGTCTCGCCCGCGCCGCGCTCCCAGACCCGCAGCGCGATCGCGTGCCGGTCGAGCACCTGCATGTAGCCGGCGTTGATGCGGTCCGGAAAGCGCGGATGGCGCTCGATGAGCGGCCCCTGCACGGTCACCGGCGCGCGCTCGATGTCGGCGACCACCTGCACCGCGTGCGGATTGCCCATCGAGACGACGGCGAGCGCGACCGTCTCGCCGCCCACCTCGATTTCCTGCACGAGCGGCGAGGCGGGCGCCGGCGGACCCATGTCCACGCTCACCTCGCCGTCGTCCTCCAGGCGCGGCCGGATCACTCCGCCCGCCGTGGCGACGCGGATCTCGCGCTTGGCGGTGAGGCCCTTGTCGTGCACGAAGCGCACGAAACAGCGCGCGCCGTTGCCGCATTGCTCGACTTCGCCGCCGTCAGCGTTGAAGATGCGGTAACGGAAATCCACGTCCGGCCGCGGTGCCGGCTCGACCACCAGCACCTGGTCGCAGCCGACGCCGAAGTGCCGGTCGGCGAGGCGCCGGATCTCGCCGGGCCCGAGCGCGAACGGCGTGCGCGTGCAGTCGAGCACGACGAAGTCGTTGCCCGCGCCCTGCATCTTGGTGAACTTCAGGCGCATGCGGCGAGCACCTCGCACACGCGCCGCTGGTCGGCCTCGGCCAGCTGCGGATAAATCGGCAACGAGAGCACCGTCGCCGCCGCCTCCTCGGTCGCGGGCAGCCGGACGCCTTCGTTGTCCGGCGCGTAAAGCGGCTGGCGGTGAAGCGGTACCGGGTAGTAGATCATGCTCGCGATGCCGGCTTGCGCGAGCGCCGCGCGCAGCGCGTCGCGCCGCGGATGGCGCACCGTGTACTGGTGCCAGACGTGCCGCCCGCGGCCGTGCGCGGCGGGCAGCACGAGCCGGGTGCCGGCGAGAAGCTCGCCATAGCGCTTCGCCACCGCCGCGCGGCGCGCATTGAAATCCGCCAGATGCGCGAGCTTGGCGCGCAGCATCGCCGCCTGCACTTCGTCGAGCCGGCTGTTCCAGCCGAGGGTCTCGTGCCAGTAGCTCCTGCGGCTGCCGTGGTGCCGAAGCATCCGCAGCCGCTCGGCGCGGCGCACATCGCGCGCGGTGATCATGCCGGCGTCCCCGGCGGCGGCGAGGTTCTTGGTCGGATAGAAGGAGAAGCAGCCGAACTCGCCCCAGGCGCCGGCGCGCACGCCGGCCTCGTCGGCGCCGAGCGCCTGCGCGCAGTCCTCGACGAGGACCAGCTTGCGCTCTCGCGCCAGGGCCGAGAGCTCGGCCATCGGTGCGGTCTGGCCAAAGAGGTGCACCGCGACGATCGCGCGCGTGCGCGGGGTGAGCCGACGCTCGACCGAGCGCGGGTCGAGGCAGAACGTCGCCGGATCGATGTCGGCGAACACCGGCCGCGCGCCGGTGTAGCTCGCCGCCTCGGCGGTCGCGACGAAGGTGAAGGCGGGCATGATCACTTCGTCGCCCGAGCCGATGCCGGCCGCGCGCAGCGCGAAATGCAGCGCGTCGGTACCGGAATTGACGCCCACCGCGTGCGGCGCGCCGACAAAAGCCGCGATCTCCGCCTCCAGCGCCGCGCCTTCCGGGCCGAGGATGTAGCGCCCCGAGGCGAGCACGCGGCGCACCGCGGCGTCGATCTCGCCGGCGAGCTCGGCGTACTCGGCGGCCGGATCGCACATCGGCACGCGCGCCTCGCTCACCGGGTGCCTCCCGCGCGCGCCAGGCGCTCCTCGACCCGGCGGCCGACTTCGAGGGCGAGCGCCAGCGCCTCGCGGCCGGCTTCCCCCGGCACCTCGACCGGCGCTCGCCCGAGCGCCGCGGCGACGAAGGCGCGCGCCTGCTCGGCGAGCGGATCGCCGCCGGAATGGACCTGTTCGGTCTCCTCCAGGCGGCCGCCGCGCTCGCGCACGTAGCGAAGCTTGCCGGCCTGAAGGTCGGCCGAGACGTACAGGCCGGGCTGGAACACGCGCAGCTTTCTCACCGGCGATTGGCTGACGCGCGAGGCCGACAGGCTCGCCACGCAGCCGTTTTCGAATTCGAGCCGCGCGTTGGCGATGTCGGTGTCCTGCGTGAGCACCCGAAAACCGGCCGCGCTCACCGCGGCGACCCTGCTTCGCGCCAGCGTGAGCGCGAGGTCTATGTCGTGGATCATGAGGTCGAGCACGACGTCCACGTCGGTACCGCGCGCCTTGAAGCCGGCAAGCCGCTCGGCCTCCACGTACAGCGGCCGGTCCATGCGCGCGATGAGCGCCCGGAACGCCGGATCGTAGCGCTGCACATGGCCGACCTGAAGGACGAGCCGGCCGGCGCGCGCGGCGGCGACGAGCGCATCCGCCTGCTCGAGCGTGCGCGCGATCGGCTTTTCCACCAGCACGTGCACGCCGCGCGCGAGGCACTCGCGCGCCATCTCGAAGTGCTGCGCGGTCGGGGTGGCGATCACCGCCGCGTCGACGCCCTCGAGCGCCGCGCGCCAGTCGGTGCGCGCGGCGCAGCCAAGCTGCGCGGCGAGCGCGCGCGCCTTCGCCTCGTCGGCGTCGGCGACCGCCACCAGCGCCACGTCCGCGCACCCGGCGAGCTTCGCGGCGTGATAGCGGCCCATGTGGCCGGCGCCGAGCACCGCGGCGCGCAGCGTCGCCATCTCAGTAAAGGCGCGGCTCGCCCGCGGGCCGCGTCTTGAAGCGCTTGTGCATCCAGAGATACTGCTCGGGCATCTCGCGCACGCGGCGCTCGATGTACGCGTTCATGCGGCGGGTGTCGGCGAGGGAATCGGCGGTGGGGAAATTGTCCCACGCCGGCTCGATCGTGAGCACGTAACCGTCCGGCTGCATCCGCGTCACGCACGGCAACACCGCCGCGCCGGCGAGCCGCGCAAGGCGCGAAAGCCCCGGCGTGGTGGCCGCCGGCATGCCGAAGAACGGCACGAACAGCGCGCCGCGCGGCCCGTAGTCGAGATCCGGCAGGTAATAGAACGGGCGCCCCTCGCGGATCGCCGCAAGCGTCGCGCGGATGCCCTCCTGCCTGGAGACGAGCCGCTGCGCGCCGAAGCGCGTTCGCCCGCGCAGGAGCAGCCGCGCGAACAGCGGATCCTTCTGGTTGGCGTACATCGAGACCATGTCGGCCTCGCAGCATAGCCGGGTGAAACCGGCGTCCAGCCCGACGAAGTGCGGCGCAAGCAGGATCACCGGGCGGCCGCGGAGCGCGCGCAGGTGCTCGAGGCCCTCGATGCGCACCATGCGCTCGACGCGCGCGCGCCCCCCCCACCACAGCACGCCGCGATCGAGCAGGCTCCGCACGAAGGCGCGGAAATGCCCGCGGGCGATCCGCTCGCGCGCCTCCGCATCCAGGTCCGGAAAGCATTTCGCCAGATTGATTCGGGCCACGCGCCGGCGCTCGCCGATCAGCCAGTACGCGGCGAGCCCGGCCGCATCGCCCAGCGCCGCGCGCGCGCGAAACGGCAGGAAATGCGCGAGCCACATCAAGGCGAACAGAAGGCGGCTCATCGAGGCAGAGCCGCCGCGCCCTCCGGCGCCTTGTAGCGGTTGTAGCCCCACAGGTACTGCGCCGGGCATTCGCGAATGAGCGCCTCGAGCGCGCGGTTGAGATGCCGTGTCGCAGACTCGCCCGGCTCGGCCGGCGGCATCGCCCGCACGTGGATGACGTAGCCCGCCCCGCGGGGCAGCCGCTCGCCCCAGGCGAGCAGGCACACGACGCCCGGGCGAGCCGCGAGCCGCTGCGCGAGGGTCATCGTGTACGCCGGCCGGCCGAAGAACTCCGCCCACTCGCCTTCGCCCTCGGCCGGCACCTGGTCGGGAAGGATCCCGACCGCCTCGCCGCGCTTGAGCGCGGCAAGCAGCTCGCGCACGCCGGCAAAGTCGGCGCGCGCAAGGCGCACGTTGTTGCGGCCGCGGCCGTGCTCGATGAGCGGCTCGAGCCAGCCAAGGCGCGGCGGCCGGTAGAGCACGGTGATCGGGAAGCGTTCGGCGGCGGCCTGCGCGGTGATCTCGAAGCAGCCGAGGTGCGGCGTGAAAAAGACGATCGGCCGGCCCGCCGCCCGCGCGGCCTCGACGAGTTCCAGGCCCTCGATGCGGCGCACCAGCGCGCCGACCCGCGGGCGCGGCCGCAGCCAGATCGCCGGCAGCTCGGCCAGCAGCTTGCCCGCCTCGGCGATCGCCGCCCGCCGCGTCGCGCCGTCCCGATAGCCGGCCGCCTCGAGGTTTTCCCGCAGGTGCCGCCGGTAGGTGGGAGAAAGCCCATACATCGCCCACCCGAGCGCGCACCCGGCCGCGTGCGCGAGCGGCAACGGCACGAGCGCGGCGACCCTGGCGAGGAGGGTGGGGAACGAGGGCATTCTTTGCTATCCTTGCGCCCTTTCCTGAAGGCGGGCGCACGATGAGCGAATTTCTCTTCACTTCCGAGTCGGTTTCCGAGGGTCACCCGGACAAGGTGGCGGACCAGATCTCGGACGCGGTGCTCGACGCGATTCTAAGCGAGGACAAGGGCGCGCGCGTCGCGGCGGAGACCCTGGTCAAGGACAATCTGGTGGTGCTCGCCGGCGAGATCACGACGAGCGCGAAAGTGGACTACGACGCCGTCGCGCGGCGCACGATCCGCCGCATCGGCTACAACGATCCGGCGCTCGGCTTCGACGCCGAAGGCTGCACGGTGCAGATCGTGTACGGGCAGCAGTCTCCGGACATCGCGCAGGGCGTCGACGAGGGCCGCGGCCTCGACCTCGATCAGGGCGCGGGCGACCAGGGAATGATGTTCGGCTACGCGTGCGACGAGACGCCGTCGCTGATGCCGATGGCGATCTATCTTGCGCATCGCCTGGTCGAGCGCCAGTCGGAGGTGCGCCGCGACGGCCGGCTGCCGTGGCTGCGCCCGGACGCGAAATCGCAGATCACGATCCGCTACGTGAACGGCAGGCCCGACGCGATCGAGACCGTGGTCCTTTCCACGCAGCACGCCCCCGGCCTCACGCACAAGCAGATCGAGGAGGCGGTGATCGAGCAGATCATCAAGCCGGTGCTGCCGCGACAGCTCGTCAAGGGCAGGATCCGGTACTTCGTCAATCCGACCGGCGCCTTCGAGATTGGCGGCCCGAAGGGCGACTGCGGCGTCACCGGCCGCAAGATCATCGTGGACACTTACGGCGGCTCGGCGCCGCACGGCGGCGGCGCGTTCAGCGGCAAGGATCCCTCGAAAGTGGACCGTTCGGCGGCGTACGCCGCGCGCTACGTCGCGAAGAACATCGTCGCCGCCGGGCTCGCCTCGAAGTGCCTCGTTCAGGTCTCCTACGCGATCGGCATCGCGCAGCCGACGAGCGTCATGGTCACCACGCAGGGCACCGGGAAGATCCCCGACGAGAAGCTCGCGCAGCTGGTGCTCGCCAACTTCGACCTGAGGCCCAAGGGCATCATCCGGATGCTGGATCTGCTGCGCCCGATCTACGAGAAGACCGCCGCCTACGGCCACTTCGGCCGCGAGGAGCCCGAGTTCACCTGGGAGGCGACCGACCGCGCGCTCGCGCTCAAGCAGGCGGCGTAGCATTCGCCCGGCGCCGCGCCAGGAGAGCGCGTGCGCGAGTTCGAGGAATTCATGAGCGACCGCGAGTTTGCCGGGCGGGCGCGGCGCCGCTTCGCATGATCGCGCAGCGGACTCTGAGATTTCGCACTCGCGGCCGCGGCACGACCGACATCACCGCGGAGGTCGCGCGGGTGGTCGCTGCAAGTGGCATCGCGCGCGGGCTGTGCTGCGTGTTCCTTCAGCACACCAGCGCCTCGCTCGTCCTCTGCGAAAACGCCGACTCCGAGGTCCGGCGCGATCTCGAAACGCTGCTGTCGCGCCTTGCGCCGGATGGCGATCCCGCCTGGCGGCACGACACCGAGGGCCCGGACGACATGGCCGCCCACGCGCGCGCGATCCTCACCGCGACGAGCCTCACCATCCCGGTGAACGAGGGCAGGCTGATGCTCGGGACCTGGCAGGGGATCTACCTCTACGAGCACCGCCATGCGGCGCACGACAGGAGCGTCGTGGTCACCGTGCTCGGATAACCTGGTTCGCCGGCCCGGATCGCAGCGACGGCGGCGCCTCACAGCCCCTTCAGCCACTCCATGAGCGCCTGCCTGGCGGCCTCCGGCGCGTTCAGATGATCCGCCGCGACCTCCACGCGGCTGCGAACAACCTGCGCCGGCAGCCGCTCGAAGGTCATCTCCGACAACCGCTTCAGGCCCTCCGATTCCCGCGTCGGCGCGACCCAGAGCACCGCGGTTCCCGCCCTGACCTGCGGCCGCTTTTTTGCCGGCCGATTTTGTGGGTAGAATTCCAGTCGCTGAGGAGCGTTGCGTCCGGAACAGCCCGCGGGCGGTTCCCGGTCAGGCTCAGCGAAATCAACGGCGCTCGCATTGGAAACGATGCGGGCGCCTTTGTTTTTGCGGGCCTCGCGCCGTCTTCGCGCAACGCCGCGCACGCATCCGGGCGGCGCAACGAAACGACGCGCCGGAGAATTCGCCCGGCGCAAGGCAAGGAGTACCGACATGAACGCACCGAACGCGAAATTCACCGACTACCGGGTCGCCGATCTGTCCCTCGCCGACTGGGGGCGAAAGGAGATCGCGATCGCCGAATCCGAGATGCCGGCGCTGATGGCGATCCGTGCCGAGTACGCGCAGGCAAAGCCTCTTGCCGGGGCGCGCATCGCGGGCTCGCTGCACATGACCATCCAGACCGCCGTCCTCATCGAGACGCTCAAGGCGCTCGGCGCCGAAGTGCGCTGGGCCTCCTGCAACATCTTCTCCACGCAGGACCACGCGGCGGCGGCGATCGCCGCAGGCGGAACCCCGGTGTTCGCGTACAAGGGCGAGTCCCTCGCCGAGTACTGGGAGTTCACCCACCGCATCTTCGAGTTCGGCGACAAGGGCCCGAACATGATCCTGGACGACGGCGGCGACGCGACGCTGCTCGTTCACCTCGGCATCCGGGCCGAAAAAGACCCCTCGGCCATCGCCCGGCCGACCAGCGAGGAGGAAGAGGCGCTGTTTGCCGCCATTCGCGCGCACCTGGCGCAGGACCCGGCGTGGTACTCGCGCCGCGCGCGCGAAATCCGCGGCGTCACGGAGGAAACGACCACCGGTGTGCATCGTCTCTACCAGATGGCGAAGGAAAAGCGCCTGCTCTTTCCGGCAATCAACGTCAACGACTCGGTCACCAAGAGCAAGTTCGACAACATTTACGGCTGCCGCGAGTCGCTGGTGGACGGCATCAAGCGCGCGACCGACGTCATGATCGCCGGCAAGGTGGCGGTGGTGTGCGGCTACGGCGAGGTCGGCAAGGGCTCGGCGCAGGCGCTGCGCGGGCTGCAGGCGCAGGTCTGGGTCACCGAGATCGATCCGATCTGCGCGCTGCAGGCGGCGATGGAGGGCTACAAGGTGGTGACGATGGACTGGGCGGCCGACAAGGCCGACATCTTCGTCACCGCCACCGGCAACTACCGGGTGATCACGCACGAGCACATGAAGCGCATGAAGAACAACGCCATCGTGTGCAACATCGGCCACTTCGACAACGAGATCGACGTCGCGAGCCTGCGCCAGTACCGCTGGGAGAACATCAAGCCGCAGGTGGACCACGTGATCTTCCCCGACGGCAAGCGGATCATCCTGCTCGCCGAAGGGCGGCTCGTGAACCTCGGCTGCGCGACCGGTCACCCCTCGTACGTGATGAGTTCGTCCTTCGCCAACCAGGTGCTGGCGCAGATCGAGCTGTTCAACAATACGGCGAAGTATCCGGTCGGCGTGTACATGCTGCCGAAGAAGCTCGACGAGAAGGTGGCGCGGCTGCAGCTGGCGAAGCTGGGGGCGATGCTCACCGAGCTGACCGACGAGCAGGCCGCCTACATCGGCGTGCCGAAGGAGGGGCCGTACAAGTCCGACCACTACCGGTACTGATCGGACCGGCACACTTTCCGGGAGGGCAGATGCGATTGAGCCGGCGCGATGCGCCGCTCATCGGGCCTCGGGGGCCGGGATGGAGCTGAAAGCGAAACTGGCCGATCCGCGCCAGCCGGTGATCCTTTACGGCACCACGCCGCCACGCGCCGGAACGCCGCCGCAGCAGATCGAGCAGGCGGCCGAGCGGCTCGGCGCGCGGCTTGCCCCGCTCACGCTCGACGGCGTGGTGGTGTACGACATCCAGGACGAGACCGGGCGCAGCGGCGCGCCGCGCCCGTTCCCCTTCGCCGGAACGATAGATCCCCGCGAATACGCCCGGCTTCTTGCCGCGCGTACCGGGCGCACGCCGATCACCTACAAGTGCATCGGCGCCCTGGACGAGCCGGGCTGGCGCGCGTGGCTGGACGAGAGCGCGCGCGACTTCGGCGCCGGGTTCCTTTCCGTCGTCGGGCGGCCGACCTCGGGCGTGCGCCATGCGCTCGCGCTTTCGCGCGCGATCCGGCTGGCGGCCGAGCACCCCGCCGGCTTCACCGTCGGCGCCGTGGTGATCGCGGAACGGCATACGCCCGAGCGCAGCGAATCGGCGCGCATGCTCGCCAAGGCGATCGAGGGCGCCTCCTATTTCATCTCGCAGACGGTGTACTCGGCCGAGGGAACGATGCGGCTGCTTGCCGACTACGCGCGCGACTGCCGCGGCGCGGGCGTGGCGCCGCGGCGCGTGGTGCTTTCCTTCGCCCCCGTCGGGCGCGACAAGACGATGGCGTTCCTGCGCTGGCTGGGCGTGAACGTGCCCGAGGCGACCGCGCGCGCGATCCTCAGCGCGGGCGATCCGCTTGCGCGCTCCATCGCCGTGTGCCGCGAGAACCTCGAGCGCATTCTCGAAGGCGCTTACGCCCGCGAAATCCCGCTCGGAGTGAGCGTCGAGAGCGTCTCGATCAACCGCGACGAGATTGACGCCAGCGTGGATCTCTTCCACGCTCTGCGCGAGACCCTTGCGCGCGCCGGGAGGCTCAGTTGACCGGCACGCGCGCGCCTGCCGCGTCGCGCTCGTAGGCGCGCCAAGGCGCGCCGGGCCGTTCGCGGCAGGCCTCGAACCGGAACGGCACGAACTCGCGCCCCGGAGTGGCAAAGCGCAGGTCGAGAAACCCGACGCAGTCGGAGCCCTCGGCGACGCCGTCGAAGGCCGGCGCTTCCGCGAACCAGCGGAAAAACGCGAGCGCGGGCGAGCCCGAAGCTTCGCGGGCGAGCGTCTTTTCGTCGCGCGGCTCGCCATACCGGCTGCGCCTTTCCCGGCGCGCCTGCGTGAGCGGCCGGTACGGGGCGTCGAGTTTCGCGATGAAGCCGTCGCCGGGGCGAAACTCGCGCGGCGCCTCGCGCGGCGCGGTGGCACGCGCCATGAGCGCCCCCGAGAGCGCGTGCGTCAGCGTGTCCACGGCAAATCGGGGTCAGACCCTGTTCGTCGCGCCGCCGCGGCGTCCGCAAACGCGATCCGACCCCGCTTTCAGGCGGCGCGCTTCTTGCGCTGCGCGTCGCGCGCGTGCATCTGGGCGTAGGCGGCGTGCGCCGCCGCTTCGGCGTCGCCCACGTGCACCGGATAGCCCATGTCGTCGAGCACCGAGCCGAGCGCCGACAGGCACAGCATCACATTGTCGGCCCGGCAGGAATAGCCCATCAGGCCGAAGCGCCAGATCTTGCCCTTCAGGGGCCCGAGCGCCGCGCCGATCTCCAGCCCGAACTCCGAGAGCAGGCGCCTGCGCACCTGCGCCTCGTCCACGCCCTCCGGACAGAACACCGCGTTCATCTGCGGCAACTGGTGCGCCTCGCGCACCAGGAACTTGAGGCCCATCGCCTCCAGCCCCGCCTTCAGGGCGACGTGGTGGCGCTGGTGGCGCGCCCAGCAGTTCTCCAGCCCCTCCTCGCGGATGAGGAGCAGCGCCTCGTGCAGCGCGAAGAGCGCATTGGTCGGCGCCGTGTGGTGATAGGTGCGCTCGCTCGTGCCCCAGTAGCCGAGCAGCAGGTTCATGTCCATGAACCAGCTGTGGATCTTGTCCTTCCTCTTCTTCACGTGCTCGACCACGCGCTCGGAGAACGACACCGGCGAAAGACCCGGCGTGCACGACAGGCACTTCTGGCTCGCGGAATAGATCGCGTCAATCTCCCACTCGTCCACGCGCACCGGCACGCCGGCGAGCGAGGTGACCGCGTCCACGATCACCATCGCGCCGTGCTTGTGGGCGATCTGGGTGAGGGTCTTCGCGTCCGACAGGCACCCGGTCGAGGTCTCGGCGTGAACGAACGCGACGATCTTCGCGTCGCGGTTTTTCTTGAGCGCGTCCTCGATGCGCTGCGGATCCACCGGATCTCCCCAGCGGTCCTCGACCACCACCGGCACGCCGCCGCAGCGGATCACGTTCTCGATCATGCGGCCGCCGAAGACGCCGTTCACGCCGACGATCACCTTGTCGCCGGGGCGCACCATGTTGACGAAGCAGAACTCCATGCCGACCGAGCCGGGCCCGGAAAGCGGGAACGTGAGCGGGTTCTTCGTCTGATAGACGTAGCGCAGCAGGCTCTTCAGCTCCTCCATCATCTCGACGAACACCGGATCGAGGTAGCCGATCGCCGGCTGGCTCATGGTAGTGAGCACGCGCGGGTGGATCTCGGTCGGCCCCGGACCCATCAGCGTCCTCTGCGGCGGATGAAACGAGCTGATGCGCTTGGCGGGGGCGTATTGGGTCATGGCAGGGCTCTCCGGGTAAAGGCCGAACGGCACATGCCCGGGGCGCGACTTGACGCGCACCGGATTCTTCGCGCTCGCCTCGTGGATCACTTCCATCGCGCTGATGCGCCCCGCGGTGAGGCGCTCAACCTCTCCCGCCCAGCGGGCCGGGATGTAGCCGCTCTTCACCCAGTGGTGCACCACGGCGCGGTCCACATGGAAAACGCGCGCGACCTCGGCTTGGCTGCCGAAGATCGCGACGAGCCGCTCGGCGCAACTGTTTTCCATGGCCGGAATCTTAGCTTGTCAAGCTATTTTTGACAACATATTTCCGACGGTTACAATGCCGCATGTCCACGCGCATCGCCTCGCCGCTCGCGGTCACGCTTGCCGCGGCGGCGATCCTGATGATCACGATGGGCATACGGCAATCCTTCGGATTGTTCGTTGGCCCGCTGCACGCGGCCACGGGGTTGGGCGTCGCCACCGTGAGCCTTGCGCTCGCGATCGGCCAGTTCACCTGGGGCGCGGCGCAACCGGTCGCCGGCGCGCTCGCCGACCGCTTCGGCGCCGCTCGCGTTCTCGTCGCCGGGCTCGCGCTTCTTGCCGCCGGGCTGGCGATCACCCCGTTTCTCGCCTCGAGCTTCGGCCTGATCGTGGCGCTGGGGCTTGCGGCCAACATCGGCGCGGGCATCGGCAGCTTTTCGCTCCTGATCGGTGCCGCGGCTGCTCGCCTGACGCCCGAGCAGCGCGGCAAGGCCTCCGGCGTCATCAACGCTGGCGGCTCGCTCGGCCAGTTCGTCTTTGCGCCGCTCGCGCAGGCGCTGATTCTCGCGATCGGCTGGGCGGGGGCGCTCTGGGCGCTTGCCGCGGCGGCGCTCGCCGCCCTGCCGCTCGTTCGCACCGTTGCCGGATCGGCGCCTGCGCCCGCAGACGGCCACGCGAGCGGCGAATCGCCCTGGCGCGCGCTCGCCGATGCCTTCGGCGATCGCAGCTACGTCCTGCTCAACGCGGGCTTTTTCACCTGCGGCTTTCACATCGCGTTCCTTGTCACGCACCTGCCGCAGGAAGTGGATCTGTGCGGGCTGCCGCCCACGGTGGCGGGATGGTCGCTCGCGATCATCGGGCTGGCCAACATCGCCGGCAGCCTCTACGCGGGCCACGCCACCGCCCGGTACCGCAGCAAGTACATCCTCGCCGCGATGTACGGCTCGCGCGCGCTGTTGATCGCGCTCTACCTGCTCGCGCCCAAGACGGCGCTCACCTTCTACCTTTTCGCGGCCGGGCTGGGGTTCACCTGGCTTGCCACGGTGCCGCCGACCGCGGCGATCGTCGGCAAGCTCTTCGGCATCCGCTTTCTCGCCACGCTCTTCGGCATGACGCTGCTATCGCACCAGGTGGGAGGCTTCCTCGGGGCATGGCTGGGTGGCCTTGCCTTCGAGCGCCTGGGCGGTTACGCGTGGATGTGGTACGCCGACATGGCGCTCGCGGCCGCCGCGGCGCTCGTCAATCTGCCGATACGGGAAGCGCGCCCCGCGCCGCGCCCAGCCGCCCGAGCAGCGGCAGCCTGAGCGCCGGCGGCCACAGGCTCGCGCCGATCGAGAAACCGAGCACGTTCAGCTCCAGCCCCTCGATGCCGCTCGCGGTGAGCGCGAGCACGCCGCCGAGCGAGACCTGCACGCCGCTTCCGCTCGGCGCCGGACCGACGAGCCGCTCGCCGAGATAGTCCTTGCCGATCGCGGTGGGCGGAAGATCGGCACCGAGCTCCGGCACCGCGCGCGTGATCCAGGCGACGAAAGTGTTGGAGTTGGGTCCCGGCCAGGCGCTGTATTCGCGCGCGTACGGATAGCTTTGCGCCGCCGCGTCAATGCGCGCGATGAGCGCCTGCGCCCGCGGCCCGCGCAGGTCGGCGTACAGCTGCGGCTCGGCGCCGAACCAGCGCGCATCCGGCGCGCGCTGGCTGATGACGAGCGCCGAGTCCGACCCGCGCAGCCGCCATCCGATCACCTCGTACACCGTGCAGGCGGGCGCGCCCTCGGGCTTGGCCGCCACCCACGTGTGCACGCCGAAAAGGCCGCGCACGCCGACCGTGCGCGCGCCATAGACCTGCACCACCGCTTCCGGCGTCGTCTGCGGGTCGGGCGCAAGTCCCACCGGCGCGCGGCTCGCCGAACGCCAGTCCTGCGCCGTCACCGCACGCACCAGCGCGAGCGCGGCAACAAGCACAAGGGCGACGGCGAAAAAGGCCATCGGGCGGCGCGCCATGACCTATTCGGCAAAGAGCGGCGCGCCGAGTTCCCGCAGTTTCTCTCCGCGCGCCGGCCGCGCCGCGGCCGGTTTCAGGCCCGCAAAATCGAACAGCTTGCGATCGAGCAGGTGCGAGGGCCGCACGTCGGTGAGCGCGCGCAGGATCGAGGCGATGCGGCCCGGCTCCGAGCGTTCCCATTGCCTGAGCATGCCGCCGATCGCCTTTCGCTGCAGGTTTTCCTGCGAGCCGCACAGGTTGCAGGGAATGATCGGAAAGCCTTTCTGCTCGGCATACGCGGCGAGATCGTCTTCGGCGCAATACACGAGCGGGCGGATCACCACGTGCCGGCCGTCGTCCGACAGCAGCTTCGCCGGCATCGCCTTCAGCGTGCCGGCGTAGAACAGGTTGAGAAAGAACGTGGCGAGCACGTCGTCGCGGTGGTGCCCGAGCGCGATCTTGGTCGCGCCGAGTTCGCCCGCGACCCGGTAGAGCACTCCGCGCCGCAGCCGCGAGCAGAGCGAGCACAGCGTCTTGCCCTCGGGCACGACGCGCCGGACTACGGAATACGTGTCCTGCTCGACGATGCGGAACGGCACGCCGCGCGCGGCGAGGTATTCCGGCAGCACGTGTGCCGGGAACCCCGGCTGCTTCTGGTCGAGGTTGACCGCGATCAGCTCGAAGCGCACCGGCGCCTTTTCCCGCAGCGCGAGCAGGACATCGAGCATCGCGTGGCTGTCCTTGCCGCCCGAGAGGCACACCATCACGCGGTCGCCGTCCTCGATCAGGCCGAAATCGGCGATCGCCTCGCCGACCTGGCGGCGGATGCGTTTGGCGAGTTTCGCCGCCTCGTAGGCGGCCTTGCGGGGATCGCTCATGCGGACAGCCACAGTCCTACGATCCCGGCGACGATGAGCCCGATGAAGCCCAGGCGCGCCGCGGTGCGCGGTTCGTCGAAGAGCGCCATGCCAAGCAGCGCAACCCCGGCTGCCCCGATTCCGCTCCACACGGCGTAAGCGGTGCCGATCGGGATCGCGCGCACCGCCAGCGCAAGAAAGTACACGCTCGCCCCCATCGCGACGAACGTGAACCCTGCGGTGTGTTTCAGGCCCACCGCCCACGCGATCTCGAGCAGCCCCGCGAGAATCAGCCACACCCAGGCCATGCCGGCTCCTCAGAGGAAGATCGAGCGCCCGCCGTCCACCGCCAGAACCTGCCCGGTGACGAACGGCGCGGTCGCGAGGAAGTGTACCGCCTCGGCGATCTCTTCCATTCTCCCCATGCGCGCCAGCGGCGTGGTGGCGAGGATACGGCCGCGTTCCGGCGGCTCGAACTGCCCGTCCTCGGGCCAGACGATCGCGCCGGGCGCCACCGCGTTCACCCGCACCGCCGGCGCAAGCTCGAGCGCGAGCGATCGCGTGAGCGCGACCAGCCCCGCCTTGGCGACCGAATACACCGGATAGCCCCTGAGCGGGCGCTCGGCGTGGATGTCGGCGACGTTGACGATCGCGCCAGATTCCTTCGCCAGATGCGGCGCCGCCTCCTGAGAGAGAAAGAGCGGCGCGCGCAGGTTCGAGCCGACGATCTCCTCCCAGTGGTGAACCTCGATCTTGCCCACGGGGGTCGGGTAGAAGCTGGAGGCGTTGTTGACGAGGAGGTCCAGGCGCCCGAAGCGCGCGAGCACCCCCTCGACGAGCGCGCGCGGCGCCACCGGCGCAAGCAGGTCGGCCTTGACGCGCGCGGCGCTGCCCGCGCGCTGCGCGTTCAGCGAATCCTCGAGCTGCGCGGCCTGCGCTTCGCTCCCGCGGTAATGAATCAGCACCGCCGCGCCCGCCGCGTGCAGCCGGCGCACGATCGCCGCGCCGATGCGCCGCGGCGCGCCGGTGACGAGCGCGACTTTTCCGTCGAGCGCCAAAGCCATGGTGAGCGAGGCATTCTAGGTTAAATTCCGCGGCGTGCGCCCGATGGAACTGCCCCCGCCGGATGCCGCGGCCGCTGCGGCGAGCCTGCGGCTCGCCGAGCGCATCACGGCCGAGATCCGGCGCGCCGGAGGCTGGATTTCCTTCGCCCGCTACATGGCGATGGCGCTCTACGAGCCGGGGCTGGGCTACTACGCCGCCGGCTCGCGCAAGTTCGGAGCCGGCGGCGACTTCGTCACCGCGCCGGAGCTGACGCCGCTCTTCGGCCGCGCGCTCGCGCGGCAGATCGCCCAGACCCTGCGGCCGGGCGAGGCGGTGCTGGAGTTCGGCGCCGGCAGCGGCGCGCTCGCAGAGCAGGTCTCGGGCGAGCTGGAGCGGCTCGGCGGGTGCGCGGACTACCTGATCCTGGAGACGAGCGCGGAACTTCGCGCGCGCCAGCGCGCGCGGCTCGGCGGTCGCGTGCGCTGGCTCGACCGGCTGCCGGAGCGATTTCGCGGCGTGATGATCGCCAACGAAGTGCTCGATGCGATGCCCGTGCATGCGCTCGTGTGGCGCGCCGACGGCATCTTCGAGCGCGGCGTGTGCCTGGACGAAGGCCGGTTCGCCTGGGCCGAGCGCGCTGCCGAAGGCGAGGTGCTCGAAGCCGCGCGCGCCATCGCCGTGGAATTGCCGCCCTCGGGCCGCTACGAGAGCGAGATCGGCCTTGCCGCGCGCGCGTGGGTCCGCACGGTCGGCGCGGCGCTCGCGCGCGGTGCGATTTTCATCCTCGACTACGGTTTTCCGGCGCGCGAGTACTACCATCCGCAGCGCTCGATGGGAACGCTCTCCTGCCACTACCGCCACCGCGTGCACGGCGATCCCTTCCTGCTTCCCGGCCTGCAGGACATCACCGCGCACCTGGACTTCAGCGCGCTCGCGCGCGCCGCGTGCGAAGCAGGGCTGGAAGTGCTCGGCTACACGAGCCAGGCGCAGTTTCTGCTCAACTGCGGCATCACCGAGCTGCTCGCCGCCGAGGATCCGGCCGATGCGCGTCGCTACGCGCCCGCCGCCGCGGCGGTGCAAAGACTCCTCTCCCCGTCGGAGATGGGTGAGCTGTTCAAGGTGCTCGCGCTCGGCCGTGGCGTCGCCGAGGCGCCGCTCGGATTCGCGCGCGGGGAACGCTCGCATGCGCTCTAGAGCGCTCGCCGTCCTCCTTGCGCTTACGCCGCTCGCGGCGCCGGGCGACGAGGTGTCGGAGGCGCGCCAGCGCTGGGCCGAGAGCCCGCACGGGCCGATGCTGGAACGGATCCTGCCGCCCGGTTTCGAGCCGCGGATGCTGCCCGAACCCGATTCGCGCGGCGCGAAGCTCACGCTGCGCTACTGCACTCAGTGCCACAACCTGCCCAATCCGGCGATGCATCACGCCGCGAAATGGCCGCCGATCGTCGAGCGCATGGTGCTGCGCATGCGCGGCAAGGGCAACCTCGGCAAGCTGATGGCCGAGATGATGGCCGGCGTCGAAGCCCCGGACGACGACGACAAGGAAGCGCTCATCGCCTACCTGCGCCGCCACGCGCAGAAGCCGCTCGACCCAAAAAAATACCCCGAGGTGTTCCAGCCCGCGGGCGAGGCGTTCCGCCTCGCCTGCAACCAGTGCCACGTCCTGCCGGATCCGAAGCGCTACACCGCCCGCGAGTGGCCGGCGGTAGTCGCGCGCATGGAACGGAACATGGAATGGATGAACCGCGTCGTCGGCAGCAAACCGCTTCCCGGCGAGCCGCAGCTCAGGATCGAGGACATCAACGCGTTTCTCGCGAAATACGCGCGCCGCGCGCCGTGAGCGCGGCCGTCACAGCACGCGCCACCCTGGCGCCACTCGCGCACGTGCTCGTGCGGTCGAGGCGCCCGGGGGCGGCGATGACGAGCGCACCGTCCAGCGGGGTTCCGCGAGGGATGCGGGCGCGCAACGCGCTACAGTCCCCGCGCGTCGAGCCAGTCGAGGATCTCGCCGGCGGCACGCTCCCAGCCTTCGTCGAGCATCACCGCGTGGCCGAGCCCTTCGAGCAGTTCGTACTCGGCGCCCGAGAGCGCCGCGGCCGCCTGCGCGTGCAGAGGCGGAATGAGCACATCGCGCGAGGCGCCGAGCACCAGCGTCGCCGGGCGGCGCGCAAGCCACGGCTGCGGCAGGCCGAGGCCCGCCATATCCATGAGCGCGCGGCGCGACTCGCGCTGCATGCGGCGGAAATAGCGCGCAAGGCGCTCGGGTTCGAGCCTTCCCGCGAACATCGCTTCGGACAGCACCGCAAGCGGCGCGCCCCCACCGGCGGCAAGACTCTGGATGCCCAGGAAGAGCGCCGGGCGCGTCCACGCAAGCGCCATCGTCGCCGGCATGAGCCCGTAGCCGGGCACCGGGCAGGCGAGCACCACCGCGGCGGCACGGCCGCCGCGCTCCAGATATTTCTGCACCACCAGCGCGCCCATCGAATGGCCGATCAGCACCGGCGGCGCATCGAGCAGCGCCACCGCGCGCGCGACATCCTCGGCGTAGTCGGCAAGCCCATAGCGGTGCAGCTCCTCGCGGCCGGAGCTTGCGCCGTGGCCGCGCAGCGACACCGCGTGCGCCGGAAATCCGCGCGCGGCGAACCACGGAAGAAAATGCTCCTCCCAGCACCAGGCGCCGACGTAGGCGCCGTGCACGAAAAGGAGCGGCGTACGCGGCGGCGCGGCGCTCGGCGGGTGCGAGAGCACTTCCAGCCGCATTCAGCCCGGTACCGCCATGCCGCGCGCGACCGCCGGCCGACGCCGAATCGTGTCGAACCAGCGCTTCACCGACGGAAATTCGGCGAGGTCCACCTTGTGCCACTCGTGGCGCGCCACCCAAGGAAACGTGGCGATGTCGGCGATCGAATATTCGCCGGCGAGAAACGGCGCGTGCGCAAGGCGCCGCTCCAGCACCCCGTACAGGCGCCGCGTCTCCTTCGTGTAGCGCTCGATCGCGTACGGAACCGGCTCGGGCGCGGCGCGCAGGAAATGGTGCGCCTGACCGAACATCGGGCCGATGCCACCCATCTGGAACATCAGCCATTGCAGCGCTTCATATTTCCCGCGCACCGTCGGCGGCAGAAAGCGTCCCGTCTTGCCGGCGAGATAGACGAGGATCGCGCCGGATTCGAACAGCTTCATCGCCCGCCCGTCGGGACCGTCGTAGTCCACGATCGCCGGGATCTTGCTGTTCGGGTTGATGGCGACGAACTCCTCGCGGAATTGCTCGCCCTTGCCGATGTCCACCTTGTGCACGCGGTAGGCAAGGCCGCACTCCTCCAGCATGATCGAGACCTTGCGGCCGTTCGGCGTGCCCCACGTGTACAGATCAATCATGCGTGCGTCCCCGAAAGGCGGGCGAGTGTAGCGCAGCCGGCGGCGCGGCGGCTCAGGCGCCGGCCTGGAGCGCGGCGGCGATCGCCTGCTCGCGCGCGCCGTCGAGCTGGCGCGCGATCTCCTCGGGCGAGCCCGCCTCGCGCGCGATCCGGCCCGCGTCCACGCCGGCGGCGGCGGCGAGTGCCCGCTCGAGGCGCTCGACCGCGTGCGCCATCGTCGCAAGCGGCTGGCTGACGCTCGCGACCGCAAGTAGCTGCACGAAGCGATCGCCGCGGCGAAACGCGTCGGCGGCCTTGAGGAGCGCAAGCAGCTCCGCCGGCTCCGCCTCGTGCGCGCGCTCCAGAGGCGCGTGCAACCGGCACACGAGCAACGCCAGATCGCGCTCGGCGCCGGGTACGCGCAGGCGCTCGCACACCGCGCGCACCCCCGGCTCTCCGGCCGCGCCGAGCGGCCAGGCGAGCACCGCGAAGCGCACCGTCACCGAATACCTCGCCGCCGCCGCGCGCGAGAGCGCGGCGAGCGCCTCCGGTCCCGGTTCGATCTCGGGAAAGAGCCGGCGCGAGGCGCCGCAGGCGGCGAGCACCTCGAACATGCGCCCGGGATGCGGCTCGGCGAGGCCGCGCGCAAGCTCCTGCCACACGCGCTCGGGCACCAGGTGATCCACCTCGCCTTCCTCGACCATGCGGCGCATGAGCGCCATCGTCTCGTCGGCGACGCGAAAGTTGTAGCGCGCGGCAAAGCGCGCGACGCGCAGGATGCGCACCGGATCCTCGGCGAAGGCTTCGCTCACGTGCCGCAGCACACCGGCCCTGAGATCCCGCTCGCCGCCGAACGGGTCTATGAGGCGCCCGTCTTCGTCGCGCGCCATCGCGTTGATCGTGAGGTCGCGGCGCGCCAGATCCTCCTCCAGCGTCACTTCCGGCGCGCAGTACACGGTGAAACCCCTGTAGCCGCGCCCGCTCTTTCGCTCGGTACGCGCGAGCGCGTACTCCTCGTGCGTGACCGGGTGCAGGAACACCGGAAAGTCGCGGCCGACCGGGCGGAACCCGGCCGCGGTCATTTCTTCGGGGGTCGCCCCGACCACCACCCAGTCGCGGTCGGCGACCGGAAGGCCGAGCAGCTCGTCGCGAACCGCGCCGCCGACGACGTACGCCTTCACCGCCGGGCGCGCAAGCGCAACTGGGGATAGCGCTCGCGCGGACCGGAGGGCGCAAGCCAGGCCGGCGCGGCCGCCTCCAGCGGCGTCGCCCGCAGGCCGAAGGGAAGCGGCTGGTCGGTGACGCTGGGCACCTGCATCGAGCGCAGATTGTCGCGCGTCAGAAGCGGCACCGGCATCAGAAGTTCCATCGCCCGCGCCTGCAGCCAGGCCGCCCAGCGCGGAAGACCGACGATGCGGCGGCGCCGGCCGGTGATTCTGCACACGTACTCGACCAGCTCGTGCAGCCGGTAGCGGCGCGGCCCGCCCAGCTCGTAGACGTGTCCGGCGGATTCGCGCCGCTCGAGCGCCTCCACGAACGCCGCGGCCACGTCGCCGACATAGACCGGCTGGAAGAGCGCGTCCGGGCAGGCGAGCGGCAGCACCGGGAACCAGCGCGCCAGGCGCGCGAAGAGGTTCAAGAACCGGTCCTCGGGGCCGAAGATGACCGAGGGCCGGAATACCGTCGCCGCGAGGTCGTCGGCGGCGAGCACCGCCTTCTCGCCGAAGCCCTTGGAGCGCAGGTATTCCGAGGGTGCGTCGGTCGCGGCGCCGATCGCGCTCATGTGCAACAGGCGCTCGACGCCCGCCTCGCGGCAGGCCGAAACCGCCGCGAGCGCAAGCTCGACGTGTGCGGCGGCGAAGTCCGGCCCATAGTCGTTCGGGCCGCGCACCCGGCCGCGCCGGCTGTGCAGCACGCCGACCAGGTTGATCACGGCGTCCTTGCCGCGCGCAAGGCGCGTGAGCGTGTGCTTCTCGCCGACGTCGCACTCGACCACCTCCACCGTCGGCAGCAGCGTCAGGTGCTTCGCGCGCTCGTAGCGGCGCGTCGGCACGGTGATGTGCGCGCCGCGCGCGGCGAGCCTCGCGACCAGATGGCGGCCGACGAAGCCCGAGCCGCCGAGCACCAGGAAATTCCGGTTCTTCATCCGCAGCCGCGCCTACGGCAGCTCCTCGTTGAATCGCTCCGACGGACTGACCGCCGGCACGATGCCGAGCCGCTGCTTGAGCGGCACCACGGTCGCGCCGTACAGCTGCGCGTAGTACATGGTGTTCGCCATCACCTTCTTCACGTAGTCGCGCGTCTCCTTGAACGGGATCGTCTCGGCGTAGATGGCGCCTTCGAGCGGCCTTGCGTCGCGCCAGCGCCGTGCCCGCCCCGGCCCGGCGTTGTACGCCGCGAGCGCGAGCACCGGATGGCCGAGGTCGTCGAGCACGAACTTGAGGTAGCGGGTGCCGAGCGCGATGTTGGTCGCCGGTTCGCTCGCGCGCCCCGGCTCGTACCCGTTCAGGCCGATCCTGCGCGCCACCCATCGCGCGGTCGCGGGCATGAGCTGCATCAGGCCCTGCGCGCCGGCCGCCGAGCGCGCGTCGGCGATGAAGCGGCTTTCCTGCCGCACCAGCCCGAGCAGCCAGGCATCGTCCAGGTTGTGCTCGCGCGCGTGCGCGCGCAAGGTCTCGGCGAAGGGCGCGAGGTAGCGCAGGCGGAAGTTGTGCCGGTGCACGGTGCGCTCGGCGGTGTTGATCGCGCGGTCGAAAAGTTCGTTCCTGCGCGCAAGCTCGGCGGCGGCGAGCAGCTCATCGTCCGGCATCGCGCGCACCGTGAACACCCACTCGCGCGTCGCCTCGGTGCGCAGGCCGAGGCGGTACAGCGCGAGCGCGCGCACGAGGCCGGGGTTGCGCGCCACCGCCGCGACCTCTTCCTCGGTGGCGGAATGAAACGGCTCGGGCGGCGCCGGGATGTAACCCAGCTCCTCGGCGGCGAGGATGCCGTAGAAATGCGGCTCGCCGGCGTGGCGCAAATAGTATGCGCGCGCGCCCTCGGCGATGCCCAGCGCGGCGAGCGCGCGTCCGTACCAGTAGCTCCACACCGGCTCGCGGCGCGTCTCGCCCGACATCGCGTCCACCGCGTCGCGCACCGCCTGCCAGTCCGCCGCGCGCAGCGCGGCGCGCGCCTTCCAGGCAAGCTGATCGTCCGAGAGATCGGCGCCGTCGGCGAGCCGATACCAGGCGAGCGCCCGCGGATGCAGCCGGCGCGCCGCCAGATGCGCAAGCGCACCCCACGCGTCGCGCCGGTCCGCTTCCGGCAGGCGCCTGCCGAACTCGCCGCCGAGGGCCGCCGCCGCGGCCTCCGGCTCGTGGCGCGCGAGGCGGATCAGGGCGAAGAGCGCCATTTCGCGGGCGGCGCGGCGGGTAAGGTCCCGCGGCGGATTCGCCACCAGGCGCTGCGGCGCAGTCGCGGCGATCGAGAAGAGGCGCTCGTCGGGCGCCTCGCCCGCGGGCAGCCAGGCGAACGCACGCCGGGCCGCGTTGAGCTGGTTGTTCTGGAGCAGCAGCCGCACGCGCCGCCAGACGAGCTCCGGGTCCGCGGCGCCCGAGCGCAGCAGATGCTCGGCGAGCGCGTTGCAGCCTTCGGGCAGCTCGCGCGGCTCGCGCCAGATCTGGCGCGCCTCGTCGGCGGCGGAGGCGTCCCCGCGCGCAAGACGCGCGCGCCAGCTGTAGCAGCGGATTTCCAGATCGTCCTGCACCAGCGCGCCCAGTTCCTCCTCGAAGCGCGCCCATTCGCCGCGCCGGCCCAGTTCCTTCAGCCACTCGCCGCGCAGCCGGTCGGCGAGATAGCTGCCGGCGTGGCGCGCCAGAAATGCCGCGATCTCTTCGGCCGGCGCATCCGCGAGGCGCAGCGCGAGCTGCCAGTATTCGAGATACGGCGCAAGCACATGGCCTTCGTGCCCCGCCGCGGCGCGCGCCAGGCGCACCGCATCGCCGGCGCGGAAGGCCGCGTGCGCGGCGAGGATCGCCTCGTCCGGATCGGATGCCCTGGCGCGCTTTGCGTTCGCCTGCGCCGCGGCCGCAACGGCGACGAGCGCTGCTATAGTGAGCAAACGCAGGACCATCACGCGAAAAGCATAGCACCGGCCATGGAGGCGCGCGAACTTTCCGCCTGGCGCCGCGCCGAGCGCGAGCGGCTCATCGCCGCGCGCGAGGCGCTCGATCCGGCGACGCGCGCCGAGTACCGCCGCCGCATGGACGAGGCGCTCGAGCGCGCGTTTCCCGGCCTCGCGCAGGGCGTGCTCGCGATCTGCTGGCCGATCCGCGGCGAGTACGACGCGCGGCATCTGGCGGCGCGGCTGCGCGCGCGCGGCGCGGTGATCGCGCTGCCGGTCCTGGTCGCGCCGCGCGCGCCGCTCGAATTCCGCGAGTGGCATCCCG
The DNA here is from genome assembly GCA_040752005.1 of Pseudomonadota bacterium. Lineage (GTDB taxonomy): Bacteria > Pseudomonadota > Gammaproteobacteria > Burkholderiales > SG8-39 > RBG-16-66-20. Next base: position 113,568 of record JBFMFX010000004.1, read on the forward strand.
GAGTGCCGATGGTCAAAGGACCGCTCGGCATCGCCTATCCGGCCGACACGCCGCGCGTCGTTCCGCGCGCGGTGCTGCTGCCGGTGAACGGCTGGGACGCGGCGGGTTATCGCCTCGGCTACGGCGGCGGCTATTTCGATCGCACGCTCGCCGCCGCGCGCCCGCGCCCGGTCGCGATCGGCGTCGGCTACGAACTTGCGCGCATGGACACGATCCATCCGCAGAGCTGGGACGTGCCGCTCGATTGGCTGGTGACCGAGCGCGGCGTGTACCGGCGCGAGCGCGACGGACTGGTGTTTCTCGGCATGCCGGCGGCGGGCGAGCTGTCCGCGCTCGCCTCGCCGGTCTGCTACGCCGGCGAGATCGCGCCGGATTATTTCGGCGCGCGCGAGCGCTGAGGCGAACTCGCGCGGAACCGAGCGCGCGCGGCGGCGGTCGAAAGGCTTTTGCAGCGGTGCCAGAGGAGGCCCGTGCGAGAACTCTTTTTTCTCCCTGACATTCCCCCGGCGGCGCAACTGCCGTGGTATGCGCTGCTGTTGCTCTGCGCCGCGATCGCCGGCGAAATCCTGGAGCGCTGGCTGCGGCTGCCCCGGCTGCTGGGCTGGATCGCGGTCGGCGCGGCGCTCGGTCCGCATGCGCTCGGTGCGCTCGGCGAACGCTCGCTTGCCGCACTCGCCCCGCTCCTTGACCTGGCGATCGGCATGGTGCTCTTCGAGCTGGGCCAGCGCGTGGATCTGTCGTGGGTGCGGCGCAATCCGTCGGTGCTCGGCGCCAGCGTCGCCGAGAGCGCCCTCTCCTTCGCCCTCATGTACGCCGTCCTCGTGGCGCTGGAGGCGCCGCCGCTGCTCGCCGCCGCGGCGGCGGCGATCGGCATGGCGACCGCGCCGGCGGTGGTGCTCGCGGTGACGCGCGATCTGCGCTCGCAGGGCCAGGTGACCGAGCGCGCGCTTCTGCTCACCGCGCTCAACTCGGCGTACGCCGTGATCGCGGTCGGCGTGCTGCTCGCGTGGCTGGCGCGCGAGTATCACGGCGACTGGCGGGCGATCGTGCTGCACCCGCTCTACCTCATCTTCGGTTCGGTCGCGCTCGCCGCGCTGTTTGCGCGCGCCACCCTCGGCCTGCTCGCCCTGCTCGGGCGGCGGCGCGAGGCGCAGTTTCTGTGCGTGCTCGCGCTGGTGATGATCGCGGTATGGGCGGCCGCGAGCCTCAAGCTCTCGGTGCTGCTCGCGCTGCTCGGATACGGCGCGGCTGCGCGTCTGTTCGACCACCGCCGCCTGTTCGTCTCGCTGGAGTTCGGGCGGCTGGGCACCATCCTGCTCATTTTGCTGTTTGCCCTCACCGCCGCGAGCCTCGACTGGCGCCTGCTCGCCGCGGGCGTCTTCGCCGGCGCGGTGCTGCTCGCCGCGCGGCTCGCCGGAAAGTTCGTCGGCGTGCTCGCGTTCGCGCGCCCCTCCGGGCTGCCGGTGCGCAAGGCGTCGCTCGTGGCGCTCGCGCTCGCGCCGATGTCGGGCATCGCCGTCGTGCTCACGCACGAAACCGTGCGGCTCTATCCGCAGTTCGGGGCGTCGCTCGCGGCGGTGATGGTCTCGGCGATCGCCCTCATGGAGCTGCTCGGGCCGCTGCTCGCGCACTTCGCGCTGGTGCGCGCCGGCGAAGCCGCCGCGCAGGCGCCGGCGTGACGCCGGAGCGGCTGCAGTTCGCCGCCTCGGCGCCGCTCACGATGGGCGTCGAGCTGGAGCTGCAGCTCGTGCACCGGCGCGACTGCGACCTGACGCGCGCCGCCTCGGATCTGCTCGCGCTCGTCGCGCGCACGCGGCACCCGGGCGAGATCAAACCCGAGATCACCGAGAGCATGATCGAGGTGAGTACCGGCATCCACACGCAGCACGCGGCGCTGCTGGCCGAGCTCGAGGCGATTCGCGCCGCGCTCGTGGCCGCCGCCGAGCGGCTCAATGTCGGCGTGTGCGGCGGCGGCGCGCATCCGTTCCAGCGCTGGAGCGAGCGGCGCATCACGGACACCCCGCGCATGCGCTCTGTCTCGCAGCTCTACGGCTATCTCGCCAAGCAGTTCACGGTCTTCGGCCAGCATGTGCACCTCGGCTGCCCGGACGGCGACACCGCGCTCTGGTTGCTGCACGCGTTCGCGCGCTACCTGCCGCAGCTGATCGCGCTTTCGGCCGCCTCGCCCTTCTATCAGGGCGCCGACACCGCGTTCGACTCCTCGCGGCTGAACGCCGTCTTTGCCTTTCCGCTCTCGGGCCGCGCCCCGTTCGTGCTGCGCTGGGAGGCGTTCAACGACTATTTCGCCCGCATGCGCCGCGCCGGGATCGTCGAGAGCATGAAGGACTTCTACTGGGACATCCGGCCCAAGCCCGAATTCGGCACGATCGAGATCCGCGTCTGCGACACCCCGCTCACGGTGGCGCGCGCGGCGGCGCTCGCCGCCTACGCGCAGACGCTCGCGCGCTGGCTGCTCGCCGAGCGGCCGCATCCGGTCACCGAGGACGTGTACCTTGGCTACACCTACAACCGCTTCCAGGCTTGCCGCTTCGGGCTGGAGGGCGAGATCGTGGATCCGCTCAGCGGCGAGCGCTGCGCGATCCGCGACGACGTGCTCGCGACGCTGGCGCGCCTTGCGCCGCATGCGCGCGCCCTCGGCGCGCAGCGAGCGCTCGAGGAGATCGCCGCGATCGTGCGCGCCGGCAACGACGCGCGCTGGATGCGCAGCCGCTACGCCGATTCGGGCTCGCTCGCCGATCTCGTCTGGCAGCAGGTCGAGCGCTTGCGCGGCGCCGCCTGAGCGCCCCGCGCCTACAGCAGGAACAGCCGGTAGGCGGGATTGCGCGTCTCGTCGGCGTACGGATAGCCGAGCTGCGCGAGAAAGCGGCGGAAGTCGCTCATCTCGCTGCGCGGGACCTGCATGCCCACGAGCACACTGCCGTAGTCGGCACCGTGGTTGCGGTAGTGAAACAGGCTGATGTTCCAGCTCGGATTCATGGCCGACAGGAAACGCATCAGCGCGCCCTGGCGTTCGGGAAACTCGAAGCGGTAAAGCAGCTCGTTGTCGGCGAGCGCCGAACGGCCGCCCACCATGTGGCGCACGTGCGCCTTGGCGATCTCGTTGTCCGAAAGGTCGAGCGTGCGGCAGCCGGCGCGCTCCAGGCGCCGCACGATCCGGGCGGTCTCCTCGCGCCCGTGCACGCTGACGCCGACGAAGATGTGCGCCACCTCGGGGCTGGAGATGCGGTAGTTGAACTCGGTGATGTTGCGCCCGCCCAGCGCCTTGAGGAACCGGCGGAAACTTCCGCGCCGCTCGGGGATGGTCACCGCCAGCACCGCCTCGCGGTGCTCTCCCAGCTCCGCCTGCTCGGCGACGAAGCGCAGCCGGTCGAAGTTGGTGTTCGCGCCCGAGGCGACGGCGACCAGCGTCCGGCCGCGCACGCCGCGGCGCTCGACCCAGGCCTTGGCGCCGGCGACCGCGAGCGCTCCGGCGGGCTCCAGCACCACGCGCGTGTCCTCGAACACGTCCTTGATCGCGGCGCAGATCTCGTCGGTGTCCACGAGCACCATCTCGTCCACCAGGCGCCGCGCGAGGCGGAAGGTTTCGGCGCCCACCTTTCTCACCGCGACGCCGTCGGCGAAAAGCCCGACGTGATCGAGCGTGACGCGGCGCCCGGCGGCGAGCGAGCGCGCCATCGCGTCGGCGTCCTCCGGCTCCACCCCGATCACGCGCACCTGCGGACGCAACCGCTTGACGTAGGCGGCGATACCGCAGATCAGGCCGCCGCCTCCAACCGGGACGAAGACGGCGTGGACCGGGCGGGCGGCCTGGCGCAGGATCTCCATGCCGATCGTGCCCTGTCCGGCAATCACGTCCGGATCGTCGTAGGGGTGCACGAATGCGAGGCCGCGCCGGCGCTTCAGAGCGAGCGCGCGCGCGTACGCCTCGTCGTACGTGTCGCCGTGCAGCACGACCTCCGCGCCGCGCGCGAGCACCGCCTCGACCTTGATGCGCGGCGTGGTGACCGGCATCACGATCACCGCACGGCAGCCGAGCTTCTGCGCGGCGAGCGCCACGCCTTGCGCATGGTTGCCGGCGCTCGCGGCGATCACGCCGCGGCGCAATTGCGCGGGCGCGAGCGCTGCCATCTTGTTGTAGGCGCCGCGCAGCTTGAAGGAAAAGACCGGCTGCAGGTCCTCGCGCTTGAGCAGCACGCGGTTGCCCAGGCGACGCGAAAGCCCCGGCGCCACTTCCAGCGGCGATTCCCGCGCCACCTCGTAGACGCGCGCAGCGAGGATGCGTTCGAGATAATTGTCGCGCAGCATCAAAAAAGCCTAGCACATTGAACGAACTGCTCGGACCGCACACCGGCCTTGCCGCCGTCGCGGCGGCGGCGTTTCTCGCCGCGACGCTGGTGCCGCTCGCCTCCGAGGCGGTGCTCTTCGCCTGGCTGCGCCTGCACCCGGAGGAGGCCCCCCTCGCGATCGCGCTCGCCACGCTCGGCAACACCGCGGGCGGCATGACGTCCTACCTGCTCGGGCGGCTCTTTCCGGCGCGCGCGCAGGCGAAGCTCGAGCCGCGCGCGCTCGAACGCATCCGCCGCTGGGGCGCGGCGGCGACGTTCTTCGGCTGGCTGCCGGTGGCGGGCGACGCGCTGCTCGTCGCCGCCGGCTGGCTGCGCCTGTCGTGGCTTGCCGTGCTCGCCTTCTCCGCCGCCGGGCGCCTCGCGCGCTACGCGGCGATCGCCGCGCTGTAGCGGCTCAGGCCGCCTGCAGCTTCGCCACCGCCACCGCGAGCCACTTCACGCCCTCGCGGCCGAAGTTGACCTGCACGCGCGCGTCGCTTCCCTGACCCTCGGCATCCACGATCACTCCGGCGCCAAACTTCGGGTGCCGCACGCTCTGGCCGATGCGGAACCCGGCGACCGCCGCGCTCGCGCGCCCGCCGAAGGGCCTGTCCGGCGAGCGCGCCGGCGCACGCGTCGGTGCGCTGGGCAGCGCGAGCCCCTGGCGCGGCGCGAGCCATTTCACCAGCCCCGCCGGGATCTCGTCGAGGAACCGCGACGGCAGGTGATAGCGCGTCTGACCGTGCAGCATGCGCGTGCGCGCGTACGAAAGGTAGAGCCGCCGCCGCGCGCGCGTGATCGCCACGTACGCGAGCCGGCGCTCCTCTTCCAGGCCGTCGCGCTCGGCGAGGCTCTGCTCGTGCGGAAACAGCCCCTCCTCCAGCCCGGCGAGGAACACCGCATCGAACTCCAGCCCCTTGGCCGAGTGCACCGTCATGAGCTGCAGCGCCTCGCGCCCTTCGGCGGCCTGGTGCTCGCCCGCCTCCAGCGCCGCGTGCGCAAGAAACGCGTTCAGGGGATCGGTCGCCGGCCCTTCCGGGTCGCCGTCGCCGCTCGCCAGCCCGCTCGCGTGTTCTTCGGCGACGAAGGTCGCCGCGGCGTTCACCAGCTCCCCGAGGTTCTCCAGCCGCTCGGCGCCTTCGCGCTCGGCGCGATAGTGCGCCTCCAGGCCGCTCGCCGCGATGACGTGCGCGACCCGCTGCGGCAGCGGCAAGCCCGCGGTCTCGGCGCGCATCCGTTCGATGAGGTCGCGAAATGCGGCGAGCGAGTGCGCTGCGCGCCCTTCGAGCGATGCGATCGCCTCCCACAGGCTCGTGCCGCGCGCGCGCGCCGCGTCGGCGAGCAGCTCGAGCGTCCTGGCCCCGATTCCGCGCGGCGGGAAGTTGGCCACCCGCAGGAACGCGCTGTCGTCGCCGGCAAAGGCGAGCAGGCGCAGGTATGCGAGCGCGTGCTTGACCTCGGCGCGCTCGAAAAAGCGCAAGCCCCCGTAGACCCGGTAGGCAAGCCCAGCGGTGAACAGCGCGTGCTCGATCACCCGCGACTGGGCGTTGGAGCGGTACAGCACCGCGATGGCCGAAAGCGGCACGTTGCTGCGCACGAGCGCGCGCGCGCGCTCGACGATGAACCCGGCCTCCTCGGCGTCGGACTGCGCCTCGAACACGACGAGCGGCTCGCCCGCTCCGGCCTCGGTCCACAGGTTCTTGCCGAGCCGGTTGCGGTTGCGCGCGATCAGCGCGTTCGCCGCCGCGAGGATGTTGCCGTGCGAGCGGTAATTGCGCTCCAGCCGCACCACCTTGCGGACGCGGAACTCGCGCTCGAAGTCGGCCATGTTGCCGACGTGGGCGCCGCGAAAGCGGTAAATGGACTGGTCGTCGTCGCCGACCGCGAACACCGCCGCGCCGCCGGAGGCGAGGAGCTTCAGCCAGCGGTACTGCAGCCGGTTGGTGTCCTGGAACTCGTCCACCAGGATGTGGCGGAAGCGCGCCGCGTAGTGCTCGCGCAGCAGCTCGTTGCGCGCCAGCAGCTCGTAGCTCCGCAGCAGCAGCTCGGCGAAGTCCACCACGCCCTCGCGCTGGCACTGCTCGTCGTAGGCGGCGTACAGCTCCGCGTAGCGCCGCGTCGGGGCGTCGGTGCGCGCCAAGTCGCCGGCGCGCAGGCCTTCTTCCTTGCGCGCGTTGATGAACGCCTGGATCTCCCGCGGCGGAAAGCGCTCCGGATCGAGACCGAGCGCGCGCGCGAGGCGCTTGACCGCGGCGAGCTGGTCCTGCGCGTCCAGTATCTGGAACTCGCGCGGCAGCCCCGCGTCGCGGTGATGCGCGCGCAGCATCCGGTGGGCAAGGCCGTGGAAGGTGCCGATCCACATGCCGCGCGGGTTCAGCGGCAGCATCGCCGTCAGGCGCGTGAACATCTCGCGCGCCGCCTTGTTGGTGAAGGTGACCGCGAGCACCCCGGCGGGCGAGACGCGCCCGCTGTGAATGAGCCACGCGATGCGCGTGGTGAGTACGCGCGTCTTGCCGCTGCCGGCGCCGGCGAGCACGAGCAGGTGGTCGTCGGGCGCGGTGACCGCGGCGAGCTGCTCGGGGTTGAGCTGTTCGAGGTCGAGCGACAAGGCGGCGCCGATTATAGGCGCCCCGGTCGCTCGCGACGCCGCTCGAAAGCGCGCGCCGCCCGGGCTATTCGACGACCTGCGGCTCGGCCACTCCGTGCCGGCCGCGCAGGCGCGCGGCGAGCGCCGCGGCGTCGGCGCGCGAGGCAAGGCCCTCGATGCGCACCTCGTACACCGGAGAGCGGCCCTGCGGCACCGGCGCCACCTCGGCCGCGTAGCCCGCGCGGGCGAGCTCGGCCTGCATCGCCCGCGCCGCGCCCTCGGCGCCGTGGCGCGCGAGCGCCAGCTTCCACATGCCGCCGCGCATCGCGGCACCGGCACCCGGCTGGAGTTCCGTCTCGGCGGCCCAGTTCCTGAGCTGGTCCGGCTCGACAAAGCCCACCGGCTGCGCGCGGCCCTGCTCGCGCACGTAGAAATGACGCGGCTGATCGAGCACGACCGGCGCCTCGCCGGGCGCGGTGACGTCAACGCGGCCCTCGAGCAGACAGACGATCTCGCGCTCGCGCACGGACTTGCCCCAGAGGTCGGTGCCGCGGATCCCGGCGATCACGGTGCCGACCGACACGCTCACCTCGCGCCGGCGCACTTTCGACAGCGCGTCGGTGGTGAACCGGAACGCGCCTTCGAGCACGCGCAGAGCCGCGCGAAAGACGCCGTCCTTCGCGGGCGGCATCTCGGCGAACTCGAAGCGCGTGTTCTCGCCGAGCTTGACGCTGCTGCCCTCGGGCAGCATCACGAGCACGCGCGATCCGGCGCCGGTGCGGACCCGGTCGCCCGCGCGCAGTTCCGTGCCGGGAGCGAGCGGGCGCGATTCGCCGCCGCGCTCCACCCAGGCCGGCATCTGCACGCCCTCGACCACCGCGCGCGCGCCCTGTGCGAGCACCGCCGGCGCCGCCGCAAGCGCCGCGCACAACACCAGTCCCGCCGCTGCCCTCATCGCAGCCCCCTTTTCGTGTCGTCCCGCGGCGCCGACCCACAGGCCGTCGTGCGCCAATGATGCGCCCTTATAATCAGCGGCCTCCGTGAATTCCGTCACGCCGCCCGAGCGAATGCGCGAACTGTACCAGCCCGCCGAGATCGAGCGCGAGGCCCAGGCGTTCTGGGAAGCGAGGCGCTCGTTCCGGGTCGTCGAGGACCCGGCGAAGCCGAAGTTCTACTGCCTGTCGATGTTCCCCTATCCGTCGGGCAAGCTGCACATGGGGCACGTGCGCAACTACACGATCGGCGACGTGCTCACGCGCTACTACCGCATGCGCGGATACAACGTGCTGCAGCCGATGGGCTGGGACGCCTTCGGCCTGCCGGCCGAGAACGCGGCGATCGCCAATGGCGTGCCGCCGGCACGATGGACCTGGGACAACATCGCCTACATGAAGGCGCAGCTCAAGAGCCTCGGCTTCGCGCTCGACTGGGACCGCGAGCTCGCCACCTGCCGCCCGGACTATTACCGCTGGAACCAGTGGCTGTTCACGCGCCTGTTCAGGAAGGGTCTGGCGTACAAGAAGACCGGCATCGTCAACTGGGATCCGGTGGACCAGACCGTGCTCGCCAACGAGCAGGTGATCGACGGCCGCGGCTGGCGCACCGGCGCGCCGGTGGAAAAGCGCGAGATCCCGATGTACTTCCTGCGCATCACCGCCTACGCCGAGGAGCTGCTCGCGGCGCTCGATGAGCTTCCGGGCTGGCCCGAGCAGGTGAAGCTGATGCAGAAGAACTGGATCGGCCGCTCCGAGGGCGTCAGGATCGGCTTTCCGTACGAGCTGGAGGGCGAGCGGCGGATCCTGTGGGTGTTCACCACGCGCGCCGACACGCTGATGGGCGCCACCTTCTGCGCGGTGGCCGCCGAGCATCCGATCGCCGCCCACGCGGCGAAGCGCGATCCCCGCATCGCGGCCTTCATCGAGGAGTGCCGCCGCGGCCCGGTGGCCGAGGCCGAGCTGGCGCAGATCGAAAAGAAAGGCATGCCGACCGGCATCTTCGTCACCCACCCGATCTCCGGGGAAAAGCTCGAAGTCTGGGTCGGCAACTACGTGCTCGCGACCTACGGCGAGGGCGCGGTGATGGGCGTGCCGGCGCACGACGAGCGCGACTACGCCTTCGCCTTGAAGTACGGCCTGCCGATCCGCTGCGTGATCCGCCACCCGGCCGGCGACTCGGTGCCGGCGCCGTGGCGCCCGGAGTACGCCGCATACGGTACCTGCATCCACTCCGGCCGCTACGACGGCATGGATTACCGGCAGGCGGTGGACGCGATCGCCGCGGACCTGGCGGCGAAGGGACTGGGCGAGAAGAGCATACAGTGGCGGCTGCGCGACTGGGGGATTTCGCGCCAGCGCTACTGGGGCTGCCCGATCCCGATCGTGCATTGCGAGGCCTGCGGCGACGTGCCGGTTCCGGACGAGCAGCTTCCGGTGCTGCTGCCCGAGAACCTCGTTCCCGACGGCACCGGCAACCCGCTCGCGAAGCTGCCCTCGTTCTACGAGTGCAAGTGCCCGGCGTGCGGCAGGCCGGCCCGGCGCGAGACCGACACCATGGACACGTTCGTGGACTCGTCGTGGTACTTCGCGCGCTTCGCCTGCCCGGACGCCGAGCACGCGATGGTGGACGAGCGCGCGCGCTACTGGATGCCGGTGGACCAGTACATCGGCGGCATCGAGCACGCGATCCTGCACCTGCTTTACTCGCGCTTTTTCCAGCGCGTGATGCGTGACGAGGGCCTGATCCCCGGCATCTCCGAGCCGTTCACGAACCTGCTCACGCAGGGGATGGTGCTCGCCGAGTCGTACTACCTCGACACACCCGAAGGCCGGCGCGAGTGGGTGCACCCCTCCGAGGTCGAAGTCGAGCGGGACGCCAAGGGCCGCATCGTCTCCGCACGGCGCCGCTCCGACGGCGCAGCGCTCGTCTACGGCGGCATCGGCACGATGTCGAAATCCAAGAACAACGGCGTGGACCCGCAGGCGCTCATCGAAAAATACGGCGCCGACACCGCGCGCTTCTTCATCATCTTCGCCTCGCCGCCGACGAGCACCCTCGAGTGGTCGGACGAGGGGGTCGAAGGCGCATACCGGTTCCTGAAGCGGCTGTGGAGCTACGCGCTGCGCTACTCGACCGGCGCGGCGCACAAGCCGGGCGGGGCCTGCGAGCGTGAGGTGAGGCGCGAGATCCACGCCGTGCTCGGCCAGGCCAACTACGACATGCAGCGCCACCAGTTCAACACGGTCGCCTCCGCCTGCATGAAGATCCTCAACGCGCTGGAGCGGCTGCCCGCGGCCGGCGGGCCGGTGGCGAGCGAGGGGCTGTCCATCCTGCTGCGGCTGCTCTCGCCGATCGCGCCCCACATCTGCCATCACCTGTGGATCGCGCTCGGCTTCGGCGAGGACGTGATGCAGGCGAGCTGGCCGGAGCCGGACCCGGCGGCGCTCGAGCAGGAGGAGATCGAGTACGTGCTGCAGGTGGGCGGCAAGACGCGCGGCAGTCTGCGCGCGCCGCGCGCAGCCGACCGGGGCGCGCTGGAGAACCTGGTGCGGGAAAGCGCGCCGGTGAAGAAATACGCTTCCGGCCGGCCGATCAAGCGCATCGTCATCGTGCCCGGTCGCCTGATCAACGTCGTTGTATGAGGCGCGCCCTCGCCCTCGCTCTTGTGCTCGCCGTCGCCGGCTGCGGCTTCAAGCTGCGCGGCGCGGCCGAGCTGCCGTTCGAGACGATCTATATTCCGTCGGCGAACTCCGGCGTGGCGCTCGATCTGAAGCGCAACATCCAGTCCGGGACGCGAACCCGCGTCGTGGACGACGCCAAGAGCGCCGAAGCGATCATGCAGTTCACCCAGGAGGCGCGCGAGAAGCATATCCTCTCGCTCAACGCCGCCGGCCGCGTGCGCGAGTTCCAGCTGCGCTACCGGGTCGGCTTTCGCGTGCATGACGGCAAAGGCGGCGAGTTCGTGCCGCCGAGCACCCTCGAGCTGACCCGCGAGGTCACCTTCAACGACGCCGCGGTGCTCGCCAAGGAAGCCGAGGAGCAGCTTCTGTACCGCGACATGCAGTTCGACATGGTGCAGCTCATCATGCGCCGTCTGGCGGCGGCACAGCGTCCGAAGCCCGCCGACTGATCCCGCGGCCGATGCGCCTTCGGGCCGAGCAGCTCGACGCCCATCTCGCGAAAACCCTCGCCTGCGCCTACCTGGTATACGGCGACGAGCCGCTGGTCGCGCTGGAGGCGGCCGACGCGATCCGCGCCGCGGCGCGCGCGCGCGGCCACGAGGAGCGCGAAGTCCTCACTGCCGAGCGCGGCTTCGACTGGAGCGCGCTCGCGCACGCCTGCGCCGGCGGCTCGCTTTTCGCGGCGAAGAAGGTGGTCGAGCTGCGCCTTGGCTCCGGGCGCATGCCCGCCGCCGGTGCGCATGCGCTCGTCGAGCTCCTCGAGCGCCCGCCGCAGGATGTGGTGCTGCTGGCGAGCATGCCGAAGCCGGAGGGAAAGGACTGGTGGAAGGCGCACTGGTTCACCGCCTTCGAGGCCGCTGGCGTCATCGTCGAGGCGGCGCCGGTCGCGCGCGCCCGGCTCCCGCGCTGGATCGGCGAGCGCCTGGCGCGCCAGGGCCAGCGCGCCTCGCCCGAGGCGCTCGAATACCTCGCTGCGCGCGTCGAAGGCAATCTTCTCGCCGCGAAGCAGGAAATCGCCAAGCTCGCGCTCCTCGCCCCGCAGGGAGAAATCGGCCTTGCGGAGGTGCGCGAGGCGGTGGCGAGCGTCGCCCGCTACGACTTCGACGCGCTCGCCGAGGCGCTCTATGGCGGTGACCTCGCGCGGTACGCGCGCGCGCTCGCCGGCCTCCAGGGCGAGGGCGAGAGCGCCGCTTCCCTCGCCTGGCGTCTGGGCGAGGAGCTGGCCGCGCTCGCGCGGGTGCAGGAGGGCCTTGCCGCCGGCGTGCCGAAGGAGGCGCTCTTCTCCGCTGAGCGCATTTACCGCGCCGCGCAGCCGCGCTGCGAGCGGGTGCTCGCGCGCCTGTCCGCCTCTCGGCTGCGCGAGGCGGCGGTGCGCGTTGCGCGCATCGAGCGCTCGGCCAAGGGCGTGGGCGCCGGCGACCCCTGGGATGGGCTGCTGCGCCTCGGTTTAGAATTCGCCCATGGATCAGGGACTTGACCGGCGTGTGGACATCGCCGGCTACGTGCGCGAACTCGGGCGCGCGGCGCGTGACGCCTCCCGCTTGCTCGCGCGTGCCGATACCGCAGCGAAGAACCGGGCGCTCGCCGCGATCGCGGCCGCGATACGCGCTAGGCGCGACGAGCTGCTGGAGGCCAATCGCGCCGACCTGCAGCAGGCGCAACGCGACGGCTGCGACGCAGCGTTTCTCGACCGGCTCACGCTGACGCCGGCGGCGATCGCGCAGATGGCCGAGGGTCTGGAGCAGGTGGCCGCGCTCGAGGACCCGGTGGGACGCGTCAGCGAGCTTCGCCGCCGCCCGAGCGGGATCGAGGTCGGGCGCATGCGCGTGCCGCTCGGGGTGGTCGCGATCATCTACGAGTCGCGCCCGAACGTCACCGCCGATGCCGCCGGCCTCTGTCTGAAGGCGGGCAACGCCTGCATCCTGCGCGGGGGCTCGGAGGCGCTGCATTCGAATCGGGCGATCGCCGCGTGCGTGCACGCCGGGCTCGCGGCCGCGGGCCTGCCCGAGGCCGCCGTGCAGATGGTCGCCACCGCCGACCGCGCGGCGGTGGGCGAATTGATCCGGCTGCGCGAGTACGTGGACATCCTGGTGCCGCGCGGCGGAAAAGCGCTGATCGCGCGCCTGGCGGAGGAAGCACGCATCCCGATGATCAAGCACCTGGACGGCGTGTGCCATGTGTATGTGGACGATGCGGCCGACCTGGAGATGGCGGTGCGCATCGCCGACAACGCCAAGACCCAGCGCTACGGCACCTGCAACACGATGGAGACGCTGCTCGTGGCCGAAGGCATCGCCGCGCGCTTCCTGCCGCGGATCGGCGAGATTTTCCGCGCCAAGGGCGTCGAGATGCGCGCCGACGAGCGCGCGCGGGCGCTCCTGCCGGATGCGCGCGCGGCGACCGAAAGCGACTACTACACCGAATGGCTCGCGCCGGTGGTCTCGATCCGCGTCGTACCGGGGCTGGAAGAGGCGATGGCGCACATCGCGAAATACGGCTCGCAGCATACCGACGCGATCGTGACCGAAGACCGCGCGCGCGCCGAGCGGTTCCTGCGCCAGGTCGACTCCAGTTCGGTGATGTGGAACGCCTCGACCCGCTTCGCCGACGGCTACGAGTATGGCCTCGGGGCCGAGATCGGCATCTCCACCGACAAGCTGCACGCTCGCGGCCCGGTCGGTCTGGAGGGCCTCACCACGCAGAAGTGGGTGGTGTTCGGCCATGGGGAAGTGCGCCGGTAGTGGCGCAGGCGATCGCCGTCCTCGGCGGCACCTTCGACCCGGTCCACAATGCCCATCTCGCGATGGCCCGGCGCGCGCTGGAGGCGCTCGGCGTGGCGCGCGTACTGTGGATGCCGACCGGCGCGCCGCCCTACCGCCCGGCGCCGGTCGCATCCGGCGAGCACCGGCTGGCGATGCTGCGCCTCGCGATCGCCGGCGAGCCGCGCTACGCCGTTGACGCGCGCGAGCTGGTGCCGGGCCACTCCGGTTACACGGTGGACACGCTGAGGAGCCTGCGCGCGGAACTGGGCGAGGACACCGAGCTCGTGCTCCTGATGGGCGCCGACCAGTACGCCACGCGCCATTCGTGGCACCGGTGGGACGAGGTGGCGCGGCTGGCGCGCATCGCCGTCTTCGCCCGCCCGGGGGCGCCCGCGCCCGCCGACGGGGTGCAGGTGGTGCCGATGCCGCCGATGGCCGTCTCGGCGAGCGCGATCCGGGCGGCCATCGCGCGCGGCGAAGACGTCTCGGGGTTGGTGCCGCCGGCGGTGCTCGCGTACATCCGCGAACAAGGTCTGTACCGCGCCTGATGGACATCCGCAAGAAACAGCGCGCCGTGGTCGAGGCGCTGGAGGACGTGAAGGGGCGCGACATCGTCGTCTTCAACGTCGCACACCAGAGCCCGATGTTCGAGCGCGTGGTGATCGCCACCGGCGACTCCACTCGCCAGGTGAACGCGCTCGCGGCGAGCGTGCGCGACAAGATGAAGCAAATCGGCGCGCGCGTGCTCGGCATCGAGGGCCGCCGCGGCGGCGAGTGGGCGCTGGTGGACCTCGGCGACATCGTCGTGCACGTGATGCACCCGGCGGTGCGCGCCCATTACAACCTGGAGGAGCTGTGGGGCGGCAAGGAGGTCAAGCTCAGGCGCGCTGGCGCCCGCGGCGCGCGCCGGGCCGCTCCCGCCGGCCGTGCCAAGACTGCACGTTCTCGCCGTCGCGCATAGGCTGCCCGACTGGGCGCGCGCCGCACGCGACGAGTACCTGGCGCGCATGCCGCGCGGCTACGAGGTGCGCGTCGTGCAGGTGCGGCCGCGCGAGCGCGCGCGCCTCGCCGAGCGCCTGCCCGCGGGCGCGCGCGTGATCGCGCTCGACGAGCGCGGGCGCGATCTCACGAGCGCCGAGTTCGCCGCGCTGCTCGATCGGCCGACCGCGTTCGTGATCGGCAGCGCCGAGGGGCTGGACGCCGACGTGCGGCGCCGCGCGCACCTTCTCGTTCGCCTGTCCTCGCTCACGCTGCCGCACGCGCTCGCCCAGGTGGTGCTCGCCGAGCAGCTCTACCGCGCCGCCACGCTGCGCACCGGCCATCCCTACCACCGCGACTAGCCTGCTATAGTCGCGTGCTTCGTGGCAGGATCGTTCGAACCCGTGATCTATCTCGCATCGCGTAGCCCGCGCCGGGGCGAGCTGCTCGCGCAGATCGGCGTGCGCTTCAACCTCCTCCTTTTCCGCAGCGAACCGCGGCCCGACGCCGACGCCGACGAGACGGTGCTCGCCGGAGAAACGCCCGCCGCGTACGTCACGCGGCTTGCGCGCGCCAAGGCCGATGCCGGCTGGGCGAGGATCGCGCAGCGCCGGCTTCCGCCCGCGCCGGTGCTCGCCGCCGATACCGCCGTGGCGCTGCAGGGCCGCATCCTCGGCAAGCCCGCCGACCGCGCCGAGGCCGAGGCGATGCTCGCCGTGCTCTCGGGCAGGCGTCACGAGGTGTTCACCGCGGTCGCGCTGCGCTACGAGGACCGCCTGGAGACCGCGCTTTCGCGCTCGGAGGTCGAGTTCCGCCCGCTCAGCGCCGAAGAAATCCGCGCCTATGTCGCGACCGGCGAGGCCGACGACAAGGCGGGCGCCTACGCGATCCAGGGGCGCGCGGCCCGGTTCGTCGTCGAGATCCGCGGCAGCCATTCCGGCATCGTCGGGTTGCCGCTGTACGAAACCGCGCAGTTGCTGGAGCGCCTGGGACCCCTTGCCGACCGGCGCGCCGGGTAGCCCGCGCCGGGTGCGACGCCCTTCGCCGAGGCGAAGATGAGCGACGAGATCCTGATCAACGTGACGCCGCAGGAAACGCGCGTCGCGGTGCTCGCCGGTGGACAGGTGCAGGAGCTGGTGATCGAGCGCACCGCGAGCCGGGGCCTCGTCGGCAATCTCTACGTCGGCAGGGTGGCGCGGGTGCTGCCGGGCATGCAGTCCGCGTTCGTCGAGATCGGGCTGGAGCGCACCGCGTTCCTGCACGTGAACGACATCTGGGAGAACCGGCGCGGCGGCACGGCGCCGCGGCCGATCGAGAAGCTGCTCGCCGAGGGCCAGCCGCTGCTGGTGCAGGTGGTGAAGGATCCGATCGGCACCAAGGGCGCGCGGCTGTCGACGCAGATCTCGCTCGCCGGGCGGTTGCTGGTGTATCTGCCGCAGGATCCGCACATCGGCATCTCGCAGAAAATCGAGGACGAGGCGGACCGCGCCCAGCTGCGCGAGCGCCTGAGGGAGCTGCTGCCGCCGGAGGAAAAAGGCGGCTACATCCTGCGCACGGTCGCCGAGGGTGCCAGCGACGAGGAGCTCGCCGCCGACATCGCCTATCTGGCCAACCTGTGGCGCGACATCCGCGCGCGCGCGACCGGGGCGCAGCCGCCGGCGCTGGTGTACCAGGACCTCTCGCTCGCCGAGCGCGTGCTGCGCGACATGGTGACCCCGGAGGTCGCCGTGGTGCGCGTGGACTCGCGCGCGACCTTCGAGCGCCTGGCGGCCTTCGCCGCGAGCTACATGCCGGCGCTCGCCGGGCGGCTGCAGCACTACGCCGGCGAACGGCCGCTTTTCGACCTCTACCACGTCGAGGCCGAGATCGAGAAGGCGCTCGCGCGCCGCGTCGATCTGAAGTCCGGCGGCTCGCTCGTCATCGACCAGACCGAGGCGATGACCACCATTGACGTGAACACCGCCGGCTTCGTCGGCAGCCGCAGCTTTGACGACACGGTGTTCAAGACCAACCTGGAGGCGGCGCAGGCGATCGCGCGGCAGCTGCGGCTGCGCAACCTCGGCGGCATCATCATCGTGGACTTCATCGACATGGACTGCGAGGAGCACCGCGCCGCGGTGCTGGAGGAGCTGCGCCGCTCGCTCGCGCGCGACCGCACCCGCGTGACGGTGAACGGCTTCACCGCGCTCGGGCTGGTGGAGATCACGCGCAAGCGAACGCGCGAGTCGCTCGCGCACGTGCTGTGCGAGCCCTGCCCCGTGTGCGGCGGCCGCGGCGAGGTGAAAACCGCGCGCACCGTGTGCTACGAAATCCTGCGCGAGGTGCTGCGCGAGGCGCGGGCGTGGCCCGCCAAGGAGCTGCGCGTGCTCGCCTCGCAGCCGGTGTGCGACCTGCTGCTCGAGGAGGAATCCGGGGCGCTCGCCCTGCTCACCGACTTCATCGGGCGCCCGGTCTCGATCCAGGTCGAGCCGGGCTACACCCAGGAACAGTACGACATCGTGCTGCTGTGACCGGCGCCGACGAGATCGTATTCGCGTCGGCGCGGTGGCTTGCGCGCCGGATCCGCTCGCGCGAGCTTTCGGCGCTGGAGGTGGTGCGCGCGTTCATCGCGCGGATCGAACGCACCAATCCCGTGGTGAACGCGATCGTCACCTTCGTGCCCGAGCAGGCGGCTGCGGCCGCGCGCGCGCTCGACCGCAGGCTTGCGCGCAGGAAAAGCGCGCCGCCCCCCGGGCCGCTCGCGGGACTGCCGATCGCCTACAAGGATCTCGTGCCCACGCGCGGCATCCGCACCACGTTCGGCTCGCTCGTGTACCGCGATCACGTCCCGGCCGAGGACGCACTGCTCGTCGAGCGGCTCAGGGACGCCGGCGCGATCACACTCGGCAAGACGAACACGCCGGAGTTCGGCGCCGGCAGCCAGACCTTCAACCGCGTCTTCGGCGTCACCCGCAACCCCTACGACCTCACCAAGACCGCCGGCGGGTCCTCGGGCGGGGCCGCCGCCGCGGTCGCCTGCGGCATGCTGCCCTTCGCCGACGGCTCGGACCTCGCCGCGAGTCTGCGCAACCCCGCCAACTACTGCAACGTCGTCGGCTTTCGGCCCACGCCTGGCCGCGTGCCTTCGTATCCGGCGGCGAACGCCTGGGACACGCTGGCGGTGCTCGGTCCGATCGCGCGCTCGGTATCCGATTGCGCGTTCCTGCTCGCCGCGATGGCGGGTCCGGATCCGCGCGCGCCGGTCTCGATCCCCGAGCCCGGGCGCGTGTTCCTGCGGCCGCTGGCGCGCGACTTTCGCGGCGTGCGCGTCGCCTGGTCGCCCGACCTCGGCGGCCTGCCGATGGATGCACGCGTGCGTGCAGCCCTCGCGCACGCGCCGCGCGTGCTCGAAGAACTCGGCTGCCTCGTCGAGGAGGCATGCCCGGATTTTTCCGGCGCCACCGAGGCGTTCGAAACCCTGCGCGCGGTCGCGTTCGCGCAGCGCTACGCGCCGCTGCTCGCCGGGCACCGCGCCGAGCTGAAGGACACGGTGATCTGGAACATCGAGCAGGGACTGGCGCTGGACGGCGCGAGGCTCGCGCGCGCGCACGCCTTGCGCACCGAGCTCTTTCACCGCATGCGCCGGTTCCTGGAGAAGTACGAGTTTCTCGCCTGCCCGGTCAACCCGCTGCCGCCGTTTCCGGTCGAGCAGGAATACCCGGTCGAGATCGCCGGCGTCGCGATGGGCAACTACCTCGACTGGATGAAGAGCTGCTACTACGTGACGATCACCGGCCATCCGGCGATCTCGGTGCCGGCGGCGTTCACGTCCGACACGCCGCCGCTTCCGGTGGGCCTGCAGATCGTCGGGCGCTACCGGGACGACTTCGGCGTGCTGCAGCTCGCGCACGCGTTCGAGCGCGCGACACGCGCCGCCCGCCGGCGCCCTACTTTGCCTTAGGCAGGCGCCCCATCAGGTAGAACTCGTCGTTCGGCCGCATCGCCGAGACGTTGGCGAGGCGGTTGGACAGGGCGAAGAACGCCGCGATCGCGGCGATATCCCAGATGTCGTCGTCGGTGAAGCCGTGCGCGCGCAGCGCCTCGAAGTCGGATTCGCCCACCGCCTGCGATTCGAGCGCCACCTTGAGCGCGAAATCGAGCATCGCCCGCTGGCGCGGCGTGACCTCGGCGCGGCGCGGGTTGACCGCGAGCTGGTCGGCGAGAAGGGGATTTTTCGAGCGGATGCGCAGGATCGCGCCGTGCGCGACGACGCAATACAGGCAGTCGTTCGCGCCCGAGGTCGCGACCACGATCATCTCGCGTTCGGCCTTGGTGAGCGTGCGGCGCGCATCCGGCTCGACCTCCATCAGCGCATCGTGGTAGGCGACGAACGCGCGCCACTCGGCCGGCCGGTGCGCGAGCGCGAGAAAGACGTTCGGCACGAAGCCGAGCTTCTCCTGCACCGCGAGGATCCGGGCCCGGATGTCCTCCGGCAGCGCGCCGAGATCCGGGACCGGAAAGCGGCTGATCGGCTTCGTGCTCATGCGCGCCTCGCCCTCAGTCGGCGTACACCCCTGCCTTCCTGATGATCGGCCCCCACTTCTCGATCTCGGCCTTGAGGTGCGCGGCAAGGGCGGCCGGAGTCGCTTTCTCGGGCGGATAGGCGGTCGCGCCCAGTTCGGCGAAGCGCTTGTTGACCTCGGGATCCTTCACCGCGGCCTGCAGCGCGGCGACCAGCCTGTCCATCGCTTCCTTCGGCGTGCCCTTGGGCGCGTAAAGCGCATGCCAGATGCCGACCTCGAAGCCCTTCAGGCCGAGCTCCTGCAGCGTCGGCACCTCGGGCAGCGACGGCACGCGCTTCGCCGCGGTGACGGCATAGACCTTCACCTTGCCCGCCTTGATCTGCGCGGTGGTGTTGGTCGTCTGGTCGCACATGAAGTCCACCTGAGCGCCGAGCAGATCGTTCATCGCCGGCGCGGTGCCCTTGTACGGCACGGTGAGCAGGTCGGTCTCGATCGCGCTCATGAACAGCATGCCGCACAGGTGCGAGGCCGCGCCGACGCCGGCGTTGGCGTAGGTGATCTTCTCCTTGTTCGCCTTGATGTAGGCGAGGAACTCCTTGAAGTCCTTGGCCGGAAAATTGCCGCGCGCGATGATCGTCATTGGCACGTCGTTGATCAGGCCGATGTACTCGAAGTCGGTGAGCGGGTTGTAGCGCAACTGGCGGTACAGCGCCGGCGTGGTCGCCATGCCGATGTGGTGAATGAGGATCGTGTAACCGTCGGGCTTGGCGTTTTTCACCACTTCGGGGCCGAGGATGCCGCCCGCGCTCGGGCGGTTTTCGACCACCACCGCCTGTCCGAGCGACTTCTGCATCGCCTGCGCCACCACGCGCGCGACGGTGTCGGTCGGGCCGCCCGCGGCGTAGGGAACGACCATCGTGATCGAGCGCGTCGGATACTGCTGCGCGAACGCACTGGCGGCAAAGGCCGCAAGCAGCGCGAATGCGGCCGATAGCATGCGGTTGTACATGAACGGAACCTCCTTGGAATCGGTTGCCGAGGACGAGCGCGCGAGCTTAAGCGCCACGTGCCGACCGCCCCTTGATTTCGGTCAACTCGCCTGCTGCGCGAGAGCTGGCGCGCCCGGCGGGATTCGAACCCACGACCCTTGGCTTCGGAGGCCAATACTCTGATCCGCTGAGCTACGGGCGCTGGCTGGGAACTCGCGCTAAAATCAGCATTTTACCAGCACCGCCGCAGAGAAAGAGCCGCCGCATGAGCGAGCAACAACATTCCTCCTTCATCAAGACGCCGCAGCAACTGATCGTGGTCGTGCTGCTCGCGTTCCTCGTGCCGGTCTTCGGCATCGTGATGATCGTGCAACTGGTCGCCAACCGGCCGAAGGCCGATCCGGCGGCGATGACGCCGGAGGCGATCGCCGCGCGCATCCAGCCGGTCGGGCGCGTCGAGTTCGGCGAAGCGGGCAGGACGGCCGCCGGCCCGCGCAGCGGCGAGGAGATCGTCAAGGCGGTGTGCTCGGCCTGTCACGCGACCGGGGCCGCCGGCGCGCCGAAGATCGGCGACAAGGCCGCGTGGGCGCCGCTCATCAAAAAGGGACTGGACAAGATGCTCGCGGCGGCGATCAAGGGCGAGAAAGCGATGCCGCCGCGCGGCGGCGCCACCGATCTTTCGGACTTCGAGCTCGCGCGCGCGATCGTGTACATGGCGAACCAGTCCGGCGGCAGCCTGAAGGAACCCGCCGAAGCGGCCGCGAAGCCGGCTGCGAAAAAATAGCCGGATCGGGGCACGCGGCGACGCCGCGCGCCCCGTCCCCGGTGGCGACTCCATGGTCCCGCATCTCACCACCGCGCTCACCGGCCCGCTGCTGGAGCTGGAGCAGCGGATCCTGGACGGCTCGACCGCGATCGAGCGCTGGCTGCGGCTGTGGTGGCAGCGGCACGAGCCACCGTTCTACAGCTCCGTGGACCTGCGCAACTCCGGTTTCAAGCTCGCGCCGGTGGACACGAATCTTTTCCCCGGAGGCTTCAACAACCTCAATCCCGCGTTCATCCCGCTCGCGGTGCAGGCGGCCGCCTCGCTCATCGAGCGGTTGTGCCCGGACGCGAAGAACCTGCTGCTCATCCCGGAGAGCCACACGCGCAACCGCTGGTATCTGGAGAACGTCGCGGTGCTGACGGCGATCCTGCGCCAGACGGGGCTGGAGGTGCGCCTGGGCAGCCTCAATCCGGACGTCACGGCTGCGACCGAGCTGGAAACGGCCACCGGCAGGCGCGTGGTCGTCGAGCCGCTGCGCCGCTCGGGCGAGCGGCTCGGGCTGGAAGGTTTTGATCCGTGCGTGATCCTGCTGAACAACGACCTCTCGGCCGGTGTACCGGACATCCTGCGCGGCCTGAAAGGGCAGGTGCTCGTGCCGCCGCTGCACGCCGGCTGGGCGACGCGGCTGAAGTCGCAGCACTTCGCCGCCTATGACGACGTCGCCGCCGAGTTCGCGCAGCTGCTGAAAATAGACCCCTGGCTCATCAACCCCTACCACGCCCAGTGCGGCGAGATCGACTTCCAGACGCGCGCGGGCGAAGAGTGCCTCGCGTCCAACGTCGCCATGCTGCTGGAGAAGATTCGGATGAAGTACCTCGAGTACGGCATCCGCGAGAAGCCGTTCGTCGCGGTGAAAGCCGACGCCGGCACCTACGGCATGGGCGTGATGATGGTGCGCGACCCCGCCGAAGTGCGCGATCTCAACCGCCGCCAGCGCAACCGCATGGCGGTCGTGAAGGAGGGCCTGGTGGTGAGCAACGTCATCATCCAGGAGGGCGTGGCGACGATGGAGCGCATCGAGGACAAGGTCGCCGAGCCGGTCGTGTACATGATCGGCCCGCACGTGATCGGGGGGTTTTACCGCGTGCACGGCGCGCGCGGCGCCGAGGACAACCTGAACGCCCCCGGCATGCACTTCGTGCCGCTCGCCTTCGAGGACTCGTGCACGCTGCCCGACCCGCACGCGGCGTGCGACGCCCCGCCCAACCGCTTTTACGCCTACGGCGTGATCGGCCGGCTCGCGGCCGCCGGCGCCGCGCTCGAGCTGGAGCGCACCGCGCCGCGGGCCGCCGCGGCGGCAGCCTGAGCGGCCCTGTTGCGGCGTGAAGCTGCTGTTCGTCATTGATCCCCCGCAGACGCTGAAGGCGTACAAGGACACCTCGGTCGCGATGATGCGCGCGGCGCAGGCGCGCGGCCACGAGGTGTACGTGTGCGGCACCGAGACGCTGCGCTTCGAAGCGGGCGCGGTGCGCGCCGAGGCGAGCCGCATCGCGCTCACCGACAACGACGAGGACTGGTACCGCGCGCGCCCGGCCGGCGAGGCCCTGCTGGCGCAATTCGACGCGGTGCTGATGCGCAAGGACCCGCCCTTCGACCTCGAGTACGTCACCGCGACGTGGCTGCTGTCGCTCGCCGAACGCGAGGGCGCGCGCGTGTTCAACCGCCCGGCGGCGGTGCGCGACCAGAACGAAAAGATCGGCATCCTGGAATTTCCGCAGTTCACCGCGCCGACGATGGTGACGCGCGAGCCGCATCGCCTGCACGCCTTCATTGACGCCGAGGGCGACGTCATCCTCAAGCGCCTGGACTCGATGGGCGGCGAGAGCATTTTCCGCGTGACGCGCGGCGACCCCAACCGCAACGCGATCGTCGAGGTGATGGCGCAGGGGGGCAGCCGCTCGGTGATGGCGCAGCGCTACCTGCCGCAGATCCGCGAGGGCGACAAGCGCGTGCTGCTGATCGACGGCAAGGTGGTGCCGTACTGTCTTGCGCGCTTGCCGCGGCCCGGCGAGACGCGCGCCAACCTCGCCGCCGGCGGCACCGGGGTGGCGCGGCCGCTCTCGGCGCGCGATCGCGAGATCGCCGAGCACGTCGGCCCGGTGCTCGCGGCGCGCGGGCTGCTGCTGGTGGGCCTGGACGTGATCGGCGACTGGCTGACCGAGGTCAACGTCACCAGTCCGACGTGCTTTCGCGAGATCCAGGACCAGACCGGCTTCGACGTCGCCGGCATGTTCCTCGATGCGCTGCAAGCCAAGGTGCGCTCGGCGACGCGATGATCGGCGTGCTCATCATTTCGCACGGGGCGCTGGGCGAGACGCTGATCCAGTCGGCGAGCCACATGCTCGGCGGCCCGCTCGCCGGTGTGCGCGCGCTCGCGGTGAGCGCCCGGGACGATCCGCAGGTCGTGCTCGAGCGCGCGCGCGAGCTGGTGCGACAGCTCGACGAGGGCGAGGGCGTGATCGTGCTCGCCGACATCTACGGCGCGACGCCGGGCAACATCGCGCTCAAGCTCCTCCAGCCCGGACGCGTCGAGGGCGTCTCGGGCGTCAACCTGCCGATGCTGGTGCGCGTGCTCACCTACCGCGGGCGCGGCCTCGCGGTCGCGGTCGAAAAGGCGATTTCCGGCGGCACCGAAGGGGTGGTGCACATGACCACCGACTGTTGCAATGGCAAGCATTGAGGTCGAGATCGTCAACAAGCTCGGGTTGCACGCGCGCGCCTCGGCCAAGCTGACGCAAACCGCCGGCAACTTTTCCTCCGAGATCTGGCTCTCGCGCAACGGCCGGCGCGTGAACGCGAAGAGCATCATGGGCGTGATGATGCTCGCCGCCGGGCAGGGCACGCGCCTGACCATCGAGGCGCAGGGCCCCGACGCCGAGGCGGCGATCGCCGCCCTGGCGAAGCTGATCGCCGAGCGCTTTGGCGAGGGCGAATGAACTTCGTGCTGCACGGACTGCCGGCTTCCAGCGGCATCACGGTCGGCCAGGCGCATCTGGTCTCCAGCGCGCGCCTCGAGGTCGCGCACTACGAGGTGTCCGAGAGCGCGGTACCGGCGGAGATCGCGCGCTTCGAGGCCGCCCTCGCGCGCGCGCGGCAAGAGCTGGCGACGCTGGAGACGCAGATGCCGCCCGGGGCGCCGCCTGAGCTCGCCGCCTTCATCAACCTGCACCGCCTGATCCTGGAGGACCCGTCGCTCGCGGAAACGCCGAAAGTCCTGATCCGCGAGCGCCGCTGCAACGCCGAGTGGGCGCTGGTGCAGCAGATGGAGAAGCTCGTCAGCCGCTTCGAGGAGATCGAGGATCCCTACCTGCGCGAGCGGCGCAACGACATCGAGCAGGTGGTCGAGCGCGTGCTGAAGGCGCTCGCCGGCGGCCGGAGCCTGCCGGCGCCGCCGGCGTCGCTGGAGCACAACATGATCGTGGTGGCGCACGATCTGTCGCCGGCGGACATGCTGCTCTTCAAGCGCCATCGCTTCGGCGGCTTCGTCACCGACGTCGGCGGCGTCACCTCGCACACCGCGATCGTCGCGCGTAGCCTCAACATCCCGGCGATCGTCGGGCTGCACCACGCGCGCGACATGATCCGCGAGGGCGACACGCTGATCGTGGACGGCATCCAGGGCGTGGTGGTGGTGGATCCGGACCCGCTGGTGCTCGCCGAGTACCGCCTGCGCCAGAGCGGCTACGAGCTGGAGCGCCAGAAGCTCAGGCGCCTGCGCGCCACGCCCGCGGCGACCCTCGACGGCACGCCGGTGGAGCTGTTCGCCAACATCGAGGTACCGCAGGACGTCGCCGAGGCGCGCGAAGCAGGCGCGCAGGGGATTGGGCTTTTCCGCACCGAGTTCCTGTTCATGAACCGCAAGGACCTGCCCTCGGAGGACGAGCAGTTCGAGGCCTACCGCGAGGTGCTGCGCGGCATGGACGGTCTGCCGGTGGTGATCCGCACGCTCGACATCGGCGCCGACAAGGCGGTGAGCCCCGACGGCGCGGTAGAGACCGGGATCGCGCCGCCGAACCCGGCGCTCGGCCTGCGCGCGATCCGCTACTGCCTCGCCGAGCCGCAGGTGTTCGTCACGCAGCTGCGCGCGATCCTGCGCGCCTCCGCCTACGGCAAGGCGCGGATCCTGCTGCCGATGCTCGCGCACGCGCACGAGATCGAGCAGGCGCTCGCGCTGCTGGCGCGCGCCAAGGAGCAGCTCGAGCGCGAAGGCGTCGCCTACGATCGCGGCATTCCGGTGGGCGGCATGATCGAGATCCCGGCCGCGGCGCTCGCCCTGCCGATGTTCATGCGGCGGCTGGATTTCATTTCGCTCGGCACCAACGACCTCATTCAGTACACGCTCGCCATTGACCGCACCGACGACGCCGTGGCGCACCTGTACGATCCGCTGCACCCGGCGGTGCTCGCCCTCATCGCGCACGTGATCCGCGCCGCGAACCGCGCCCGCGTGCCGGTCGCGGCCTGCGGCGAGATGGCGGGAGAGCCGACACTCACGCGCCTGCTGCTCGGCTTCGGCCTGCGCAGCTTCTCGATGCATCCGGCGCAGCTCCTCGCGGTCAAAGAGCGGGTGCTCAAGACCGATCTCGCGCTCGCGCGCCCGCTCGCGCAGCGCATCCTGCGCCAGTCCGACCCGGCGCGCGCGCGCGAGCTGCTCGCCAAACTCAACGCCTGAAGGAGGATTCCGATGCAGGCCCTCGTGATGACCGCCGCCTGCGCCGCTCTGCTGGCGCTGCTCGCGCCCGCCGCGCCGGCGCAGGGCTGGCCGGCGCGGCCGGTGAAGCTCGTGGTGCCGTTTCCGGCCGGCAGCGCCGCCGATCAGGTGGCGCGGCTCGCCGGCGCCGAGCCGCAGGCCGCCCTCGGCGAGCCGTTCGTCGTCGAGAACAAGCCCGGCGCGCAGGGGGCCATCGCCGCGGCCGAGGTAGCAAAGGCCGCAGCCGACGGCGACACGCTGAGGCTGACGACCCACACGCCGCACGCGGCCAACATGCGGGCGCTTGCCAGGCCCGAGGTCAAGGAGAAGTTCGCCGCCGTCGGCACCGATGTCGCGCCGCTCGGGCCGGCCGAACTCGGCCGGTTCATCCAGAGCGAAATCGAGCACTGGGCGAAGCTTGTCAAGCTCGCGGGGATTCAGCCTGAGTAAGGCGCGCGTTCGCATCGGCGCGGGCAGCGGCTTTCAGGCCGATCGGCTCGAGCCGGCCGTCGTTCTCGCGGCGCAGGGCGAGCTGGATTTCCTCGCGCTCGAGTGCCTCGCCGAGCCCACCATCGCGCTCGCGCAACTGCGCAAGCTTGCCGATCCGGCGGCAGGCTTCGATCCGCTGCTGGAGCGGCGCCTTGCGCCGCTGCTTCCGCTCGCCAAGCGCCGCGGCACGCGCATCCTCACCAACATGGGCGCGGCGAACCCGCTTGCCGCCGGCCGCCGGGTGCTCGCGCTCGGGCGCGAGCTGGGGCCTGCCCTGAAGGTCGCCGTGCTCACCGGCGACGACGTGTTAGCGCTGCTCGAGATGGTGATCGAGACGTGAGCGGGCCGCTCGAGGGCGTGCGGGTGCTCGACCTCACCACCGTGGTGATGGGGCCCTACGCCACGCAGATCCTCGCCGACTTCGGCGCCGACGTGATCAAGGTCGAGCCGCCCGGCGGCGACGTCATGCGGCACAACGCGCCGATGCGTTCGCCCGGCATGGGGCACATTTTCCTGCACGCCAACCGCAACAAGCGCTCGGTGGTGCTCGACCTGAAGCGCCCCGAGGCGCGCGCGGCGTGCCTTGCGCTCGCCAGGCGCGCGGACGTCCTCGTCTACAACATCCGCCCGCAGGCGATGGCGCGGCTGGGGCTGGCGTGGGAGGACGTGCGCGCGGTGAACCCTCGCCTCATCTACGTCGGCGGCTTCGGCTACAGCCAGCGCGGCCCGTACGCGGCCAAGGCCGCCTACGACGACCTCATCCAGGGCGCGGCCGGCCTGCCGTGGCTGCTGCGCCGCTCGGGCGCGGACTCGCCGCGCTACGTGCCGGTGACGATCGTCGACCGCTCGGTTGGCCTGCACCTCGCCAACGCCGTGTGCGCCCCGCTCTACCGGCGCGAGAAGACCGGCGTCGGCCAGCGCGTCGACGTGCCGATGTTCGAGTCGCTGCTGCAGATGGTGCTGGGCGACCATCTCGCCGGCCGCAGCTTCGAGCCGCCGCTCGGCGAGCCCGGCTACGGTCGCCTGCTCGCCGCCGGCCGCCGTCCCTACGAGACGAAGGACGGCTGGGTGTGCGTTCTCGTGTACAACGACAAGCAGTGGCGAGCGTTCTTCGAAGCGATCGGACGGCCGGAGCTCGCCGGCGATCCGCGCTTCGCCACCCAGGAAGCGCGCAGCCGCGACTTCGAGGCCGGCTACGCGCTCGTCGCCGCGGAGATGAAGAAGCGCTCGACCGCCGAGTGGCTTTCGCTGCTCGAAGCGGCCGACATCCCGGTCGAGCGCATGAACAGCCTGGAGGACATCCTCGCCGACCCGCATCTGGCGGCGACCGGCTATTTCGTGCCGATCGAGCATCCGAGCGAGGGCCGCCTGCGCACGACCGCCGTTCCCTCGGAGTGGAGCGAGTCGCCGCCCGCGTACCGGCGGCCGGCGCCGCGCCTGGGCGAGCACACGCGCGAGGTGCTCGCCGAAGCCGGCTACGGCGAGGCCGAGATCGAGCGGCTGCTCGCGAGCGGCGCGGCGCGCGCGTGTCCTTGACAGCGACCGGCGCGCCGGTTACCGTTCGCGCCGCAGTCACAGCGCCGATTTGACGTTCAGCTTGCGGGCGCTCAACAAGTTCAGCTAAAGAGACGGCCACGCAAACCCGTTCTCGCCGCACGCTGAACGGGTTTTTTGTTTTTGTGGAGACGGATTGAACGCACCCCGCATCCCCGGCTCGGTCGGCATCGTCGAGGCGAAGAAGGCAAGATTCGCCGAACCGCTGCGCCTGAAGGGCGGCGCGGTGCTGCCGGAGTTCGAGATCGCCTACGAAACCTACGGCACGCTGAACGCCGCGCGCTCGAACGCGGTGCTGGTCTGCCACGCGCTCAACGCCTCGCACCATGTGGCGGGCGTCTACGCCGACGATCCCGACAACGTCGGCTGGTGGGACAACATGGTCGGACCCGGCAAGCCGGTGGACACCGAGCGCTTCTTCGTCATCGGCTCGAACTACCTCGGCTCGTGCTTCGGCTCGACCGGACCCGCCTCGATCAACCCGGCGACCGGCAGGCCGTGGGGCGCGGATTTCCCGGTGGTGACGGTCGAGGACTGGGTGGCGGCGCAGGCGCGCCTGGCCGACTACCTCGGCATCGAGCGCTTCGCCGCGGTGATCGGCGGCTCGCTCGGCGCGATGCAGGCGCTGCAGTGGGCGCTGTCGTTCCCCGAGCGCGTGCGCCACTCGATCGTGATCGCCGGCACGCCGCGCCTTTCGGCGCAGAACATCGCCTTCAACGAGGTCGCGCGCCAGGCGATCATGACCGACCCGGACTTCCACGGCGGGCACTACTATGAAAAAGGCGTGGTGCCGGTGCGCGGGCTGCGCATCGCGCGCATGATCGGGCACATCACGTACCTGTCGGACGACGCGATGATGGAGAAGTTCGGGCGGCAGCTGCGGCGCCCGGCGCCCGGGTTCGACTTCGACGTGGACTTCGAGGTCGAAAGCTATCTGCGCTATCAGGCCGACAAGTTCTCGCGCTACTTCGACGCCAACACGTATCTGCGCATCACCAAGGCGCTCGACTACTTCGATCCGGCGGCCGAATACGGCGGCGACCTGTCGCGCGCCTTTGCGCGCGCGCAGGCGGACTTTCTCGTCGTCTCGTTCAAGTCCGACTGGCGGTTCTCGCCGGCGCGCTCGCGCGAGATCGTCAAGGCGCTGCTCGACAACCGGCGCATCGTGTCGTACCTGGAGATCGACGCGCCGCAGGGGCATGACGCGTTCCTGATGGCCGACCCGCGCTACCACGGTGCGCTCGCGGCCTACTTCCGCAACATCACGCTGTGACCGAGGCCGACGCGATCGTGCGGTGGGTGGCGCCGGGCGCGCGCGTGCTCGACCTGGGCTGCGGCGACGGCGCCCTGCTGCGCCGGCTGTGGGAAGAAAAGCGCGCCCCCGGCTACGGCGTCGAGATTGACGACGCGCACGTGCTGGAGTGCCTCCGCAACGACGTCAACGTGCTGCAGATGGACCTGGAGGACGGGCTGGCCGCCTTCGCCGACCACTCCTTCGACTGCGTGATCCTGTCGGAGACGCTGCAGGCGATCCGCCGCCAGGAGCCGCTGCTGCGGGAGATGCTGCGCGTCGGGCGCGAGGCGATCGTGTCGTTTCCGAACTTCGGCTACTGGAAGCTGCGGCTGCAGATCGCCTTCGGCGGCAGGATGCCGGTCTCGCCCGAGCTGCCCTACGCGTGGTACGAGACGCCGAACGTGCACCACTGCACGCTCGCCGACTTCGAGGCGCTCGTCGCCAGGCTCGGTCTGCGGATTCTCGAGCGCCTCGCGCTCACCGGCGGGCGCCGGGTGCGGATCGCGCCGAACCTGTTCGGCGCGACTGCGCTTTACCGGGTGAGTACATAGGAGGCGCGGCGGTGCGCTCGGGGTCCGCATGTGCGCCGCGCCGCGCGATCGAACGCGCAGGCCGGCCACTGCGAGGACGAGTCGCGCTGCCACCGCTCGGTGCTGCGGCAGCTGCTCCGGGAGCGTGGCGCCGGCGTGCGCCGACTCAGCGCCTTGCGTCGAGCGCCTCGATCCTGCCGCGCAGGGCGGCGAGCAGCGCAAGACCGGGCAGCGCGATCGCGAAGGTGAAAAGAAAGAATCCCTCCCAGTCGAGCGCGTCCACCAGATAGCCCGCCGCCGGACCGACGTACACGCGGCCCACCGCCGAGAGCGCGGAAAGCAGCGCGTACTGGGTGGCCGAGAAGCGCCGGTCGCAGAGCGCCATGAGAAGCGCCACGTAGGCCGCCGTTCCCATGCCGCCGGCGAGGTTCTCGAGCCCCACCACCGCGACCATCAGCCCGTAGTCGCGGCCGGCGCCGGCAAGCAGCATGAAGCCGAGGTTGGTGACCGCCTGCAGCACTCCGAAGAGAAGCAGCGCGCGATAAAGCCGCAGGCCGGCCATCAGCGCGCCCCCGGCGAGCGCGCCGGCGATCGTAGCCGCGAGCCCCAGCCCCTTGTTGACGGCGCCCACCTCGGTGAGCGAGAAGCCGGGACCGCGCAGCAGGAACGCGGTGGTCAGGTTGCCGGCGAACGCGTCGCCCAGCTTGTACAGCACCACCAGCGCAAGCAGCGCGACGGCCCCGCGGCGGGAGAAGAATTCGGCGAAGGGCTTTGCCACCGCATCCGCGAGCGTCCTCGGCGGTGCGCCGGAGGGTTCGGGCTCGACCACCCGCCAGGTGGCGATCATGCCGACCGCCATCAGCGCCGCCATCAGCCAGTAGGTCGCCTCCCAGCCGAGCCACTGGTCGGTGAGGATGAGCGCGCCCGCGCCGGAGACCAGCATCGCGATGCGGTAGCCGAACACCGACACCGCCGCGCCGGCGCCGCGCTCCTCGGGCGCGAGCGAGTCGGCGCGCAGCGCGTCGAAGACGATGTCCTGCGAGGCGGAAAGAAACGCGACCGCGAGCGCCGTGGCGCCGAGCAGCCAGATCGAATCCCTCGGCGAGAGCGTACCCATGAAGGCGATCGCGCCGGCGAGCGCGAGTTGCGTGAGCAGCAGCCAGCCGCGACGCCGCCCGAGGAAAGGCGGCGTGTAGCGGTCCATGAGCGGCGACCACAGGAACTTGTAGGTGTAGGGCTGGCCGACCAGCGCGAACCAGCCGATCGCGACGATGTCCACGCCTTCGGCGGCAAGCCGCGCCTGCAGCGTGCCCGCGGTGAGCGCGAGCGGCAGCCCGGAGGCGAAGCCGAGCGCGAGCATGAGCAGCATCCTGCGGCTGCAAAGCACCGCGGCGTAGGCCGGAAGCGGCATGAGCCGGCGGATTCTAACTGTGCGGGTCGGACCGATTGTCGCGGCGCAATAATCGCGGTACCTTTCGGCAACGCGCCCGGAGGGCCTTCCGGGTGCTCCGGTTCCCAGAATCTATTTTCAGAAGAGTGCTCAGCCATGACAACCGAATCGTCCGCTGTCTCGAAGGAAAAGCTGGTCTCCGACCTCAAGGCCGTGGTCAACGACGCCGAGGAGCTGGTGCGCGCAAGCGCCGGACAGGCCGGCGAGCGGCTCGCCGCCGCCCGCGAGCGGCTGCAGGCCTCGCTCGCCGGTGCCCGCGCCAAG
Organism: Pseudomonadota bacterium; assembly: GCA_040752005.1. Taxonomy (GTDB): domain Bacteria; phylum Pseudomonadota; class Gammaproteobacteria; order Burkholderiales; family SG8-39; genus RBG-16-66-20. The sequence continues at coordinate 144,506 of JBFMFX010000004.1, forward strand.
CTCGCCGAGGCCGAACGCGTGCTCGTCGAGAGGACGAAGCAGGCGGCGCGCGCGACCGACGAGTATGTGCACGAAAATCCCTGGAAGGCGGTCGGGGTCGCGGCGCTGGTCGGGTTCGTGCTCGGCGTGCTGATCGGCCGTCGCTAGCCTGATGAGCTCGGCGCGGGCCGGCGGCGAGCCGCCGCTCTCGCCCGTGCGCGCGGCCGCGCGCACGCTTGTCGTGTTCGCCGAGACGCGCCTGCGCATCGCGGCGAGCGAGATCGAGGAACAGGCGCTGCGGCTCGCCGAGATCGCGCTCTGGCTGCTCGCGGCGACGTTCTTCCTCGGCGTGGCGCTCGTGTTCGCCTCGGTGCTCGTCGTGCTCGCGGTTCCGGAAGATCGCCGCCTGCTCGCCGGAGCGCTTGTCGTGCTCGCCTACCTCCTCGCCGGTGCCGGCGCCGCGTTCGTGCTGCGGCGCCGGCTCGCCGAACGCCCGCCGCTCTTTTCCGCCACGCTCGCCGAACTGGAAAAGGACCGCAAGCGCTTCTCCGGCGGCCAGGGCGCCGAGGAGCGGGCCTGATGCGCTCGCGCCTGATCGAGCTGCGCGAGCGGCGGGCGGCGCTCGCCGCGCGCGCCCGCATGGAGCGTGAGGCGCTCGAAGGCTGGCTGGCGCGCGCCGACGTCGTGGCGGGCTGGGTCGGCGCCGGCCGCGACCTGGGCCGGGCCGTCCTGCGCCGGCCGTGGCTCGTGGCTGCGGCGGTCGCGCTCCTCGTCGCGCTGCGACCGCGGCGCACGCTGAAATGGATCGCGACCGGCTGGTGGCTTGCGCGCTCTGCACGCAAGGTCTGGCGCGCATGGCAGCGTCTTGCGCCGCAGACGGCGCGAGCCGGCTGAGATGCGCACCTCGCCTGTTTTTCGGCGCGCCTTCGAGCTTGCCGAGCGCGAGCGCCGGTTTCTGCTCGGCGAGATGACGCAGATCGCCGGACTGATGCCGCTGCTCATGAAGCGGCGCAACCGCGGGCGCTGGACGGCGGACGAGCGCACGCTGCTGCGGGCGCACCTGCGCCGGCTGTCGGCACTCTCGCCCTACCTCGTCGTCGTCGCAATGCCGGGAGGCTTCGCGCTGCTGCCGGCGCTCGCCTGGTGGCTCGACCGCCGGCGCAACCGGCGCCCGGCGCAGGCGCCCGCTCCTGCCGGGGCTCAGCCCAAGTCCCAGCGATAGTCTATGGTGAGCGGCGCGTGGTCGGAGAAGCGCCGCCGCTTGTAGATCGCCTCGCGGTACGCGGTGCTCGCCAGCTTCGGCGTCGCGATCTGGTAGTCGATGCGCCAGCCGACGTTCTTCTCCCATGCACGGCCGCGGTTCGACCACCAGGTGTACTGCTCCGGCTTCGGGTTCAGGCGCCGGAACACGTCCACGTAGCCCAGCTCGTCGAACACCCTCGTCAGCCACGCGCGCTCCTCGGGCAGGAAACCCGAGTTCTTCTGGTTCGCGCGCCAGTTCTTCAGGTCAATTTCCTTGTGCGCGATGTTCCAGTCGCCGCACAGCAGGATCTCGCGCCGCGCGCGGCGTAGCTGCGCCAGATGCGGCAGAAACGCGTCCATGAAGCGGTACTTGGACGCCTGCCGATGCGCCCCGGCCGAGCCCGAGGGCAGGTACACCGAGATCACCGACAGACCGTCGAAGCGCGCTTCCAGATAGCGCCCCTCGGCGTCGAACTCGTGCGTGCCGAAACCCCGGATGACCGCCTCCGGCTCGGCGCGGCAGTACAGCGCCACCCCGGCGTAGCCCTTCTTGCTCGCGCAGTGAAAGTACGCCCGCAGGCCCTTGAGCGCGAATGCCTCGGCCGCGAGATCGGGCTCCTGCGCCTTGATCTCTTGCAGGCAGACGAAGTCGGGTTTCTGCGCCGCCAGCCAGGCGAACAGCCCCTTCTTCGCCGCCGAGCGGATTCCGTTGGCGTTGAGCGTGATGACGCGCAAGCCGCGCCGCCCGTCAGCCGCCGGCAGGCGCCGCCGCCCCGCCGTGCGCAGCCGACCACTGCGCCGGGGCGTGCAGGAACTTCTCCACCTCCTCCAGTTGCGCCGGCGGCAGGTAATTCGACGCCTTGACCACGCGCAGCACGTCCCACCAGGTCGCGAGGTAGTGCAGCTTCACGCCGAGATCGGCCATCACCTGCTTCGATTCCGGAAAGATGTCGTAGTAGAAGTTCACGTACACATGCTCGACCACCGCGCCCGCCTCGCGCAGCGCGCGGCAGAAGTTGATCTTCGAGCGGCCGTCGGTGGTGAGGTCCTCGACCAGCAGGGTTCTCGCCCCTTCGCGGATGTCGCCCTCGATCTGGGCGTTGCGCCCGAAGCCCTTCGGCTTCTTCCGGATGTACTGCATGGGAAGCGCCAGGCGCTCGGCCAGCCAGGCGGCGTAGGGGATGCCCGCCGTCTCGCCGCCCGCAACCACGTCGAACTGCTCGAAGCCGGCGTCGCGCGTGAGCGTCGCCACCGCGAACTCGATCAGTTGCGCGCGGATGCGCGGGTAGAAGATCAGCTTGCGGCAGTCTATGTAGACGGGGCTCGCCCAGCCGGAGGTGAAGAGGAACGGCTTGCCCTCGGAAAAGAGCACCGCCTTCACCTCGAGCAGCATCTTCGCCGTGGTGTGCGCGATGAACGCCCTGTCCGCCGAGTGCATGGCGGCGAATTCTACAGGCTCGCGCACGCCCGCGGCCGCGAGCCCGGCCGGGTGCCGCGGCGCCCGCGCGCTACAATGGCGCCAGCCTACGCCTCCGGAGCCGCTCATGCTTCGCGTCGCTCTCCTCGCCGCCCTCGCGATCGTGCCGCTTGCCGCGAGCGCCCAGTTCTCCTACCGCTGCGTCGGCAAGGACGGCAAGAAGTACTACGGCCAGTCCATTCCGCCGCAGTGTGTCGGCCAGCCGATCGAGCAGCTCGGCCCCGACGGGCGGGTGCAGAGACGCATTGACCCGCAGGCTTCCGCGGCCGAGCAGGCGGCCAGGCAGGCCGAGGCCGAGGAGAAGAAAAGGCGCGACGCGATCCTCAAGGAAGAGTCGCGGCGCAACAAGGCGCTGCTCGCCACCTACACCAGCGAGGCCGACATCGAGGCCGCGCGCAAGCGCGCGCTCGCCGACAACGAGCGCGCGGTGAAGGAAACCGAGGCGCGCATCGCCGCGCTGAAGAAGCGCCAGGGCGAGCTGCGCAAAGAGCTGGAGTTCTACCAGGGCAAGAACAAGCCGCCCGCCAAGCTGGAGCAGGACATCAAGGACAACGAGTTCTCGATCCAGGCGCAGGAAAACCTGCTCGCGCAAAAGCGCAAGGAAGTGGACGCCATCAACGCCCGTTACGACGAGGACCGCAAGCGCTTCGTCGAACTGACCCGCGGCGGCGCGAAAAAGTAGCGCGCCCCGGGGTTCAGCGCGCGAGCCTGCGTCGCAGGATCTCGGCCACCTGCGCCGGGTTCGCCTTGCCGCGGCTTGCCTTCATCACCTGGCCGACGAGAGAGTTGAAGGCCTTCTCCTTGCCGGCACGGTAGTCCTCGACCTGCTTCGGATTGGCGACGAGCGCCTCCTCGACCAGCCGCTCGATCGCGGCCGCGTCGCTGATCTGCGTCAGTCCCTTCGCCGCGATCAGCGCGTCGGCGTCGCCCTCGCCCGCCCACATCGCGGCGAGCACCTCTTTCGCCGCCTTCTGCGACACCGTGCCGTCGTGGATGCGCGCCAGCAGCCGCGCGAGCGCGCCCGGGCCAACCGGAACCGCGCCGAAGTCGAGGCCCGCCTCGTTCAGCCGCGAGGCGATCTCGCCGTTCAGCCAGTTGGCGACCAGCTTCGCCGGCGCCGGGCCGGCGGCGAGCGTGCGCTCGAAATACTCCGCCTTCTCGCGCGATTCGGTGAGCAGCATCACGTCGTAGTCGCCCAGGCCGTACTCGCTGCCGTAGCGCGCGCGCTTCGCGCCGGGCAGCTCGGGCATGCGGCGCCGCACCTCCTCGATCTCCGCCTCGGTGACCACGAGCGGCAGCAGATCCGGATCGGGAAAGTAGCGGTAGTCGTGCGCCTCCTCCTTGCTGCGCAGCGGCCGCGTCTCGTCGCGTGCCGGATCGTACAGCCGCGTTTCCTGCGCGATCTGGCCCCCGTCCTCCAGGATCGCGATCTGGCGCCGCGCCTCGTACTCGATGGCGCGCTCGAGGAACCGGAACGAGTTCAGGTTCTTGATCTCGCAGCGCGTGCCGAGCCGCGCCTCGCCGGCGCGGCGCACCGAGACGTTGGCGTCGCAGCGGAACGACCCCTCCTGCATGTTGCCGTCGCAGATCTCGATCCAGCGCACCAGCGCATGCAGCGCGCGCGCGTAGGCCGCCGCCTCGGCGGCGCTGCGCAAATCCGGTTCGCTGACGATCTCCAGGAGCGGCGTGCCGGCGCGATTGAGGTCTATGCCGCTCATGCCGCGGAAATCCTCGTGCAGCGATTTGCCGGCGTCCTCCTCCAGATGCGCGCGCGTGATGCGGATCGTCTTGGTGCCTGCGGCCGTCGCGATCGCGAGCGTCCCGCCCTCGACGATCGGCTGCTCGTACTGGCTGATCTGGTAGCCCTTGGGCAGGTCCGGGTAGAAGTAGTTCTTGCGCGCGAACACCGAGCGCGGGTTGATGCGCGCGCCGATCGCAAGGCCGAAGCGGATGGCGAATTCCACCGCGCGCGCGTTCGGCACCGGCAGCACGCCGGGCAGCGCGATGTCCACCGCCGAGACCTGCGTGTTGGGCGGCGCGCCGAACGCCGTCGCGGCGCCGGAGAACATCTTGCTGCGCGTCGCGAGCTGCGCGTGCGTTTCGATTCCGACCACCACTTCCCAGGACATGCGCCGCTACCTCTGCGGACGGATCAGGTGGCAGTTGCCGCGCCGGTCCACCAGCATCGGCTCAAGATAGCCCTGCGGGGCGCAGCGCGCCGCGCACCCCTCGGCGGTGAGGCGAACGTACGGCCCGAGGTCGCGCAGCAGGACGGCGCAGCCCGCGGCGGCGAAACGCAGCCCTCCCTGCTGCGGCTGCTGCGCCAGGTCCGTGACCTCGCAAGGCTGCTCGCCGGGCGCGACGCGCGAGCGCCACTCGAACTCCTTCAGCGTTCCGTTCTCGACGACGTAGGCGAGGCTCGCGCGGTAGCGGCCCTCGGCCACCTCGCAGCGCACCGTCGCGCCGTAGCTCTGCATCGAGGGAAAGCGCTCGCTCAGCTCGAATCGCTCGCGCGGCTGCCCGCCGGGCCCGTAGCGCATGCCCTGGAACATCCCGCCCGACCACGTGCCCTGGAGCGTCGCCAGCGGCGGCCGCCCGTACAGGATCGGCGTCGCGCCCTCGCGCAGGAACGTGACGCCGAGCTGCTTGCTGCGCTCGCCTTCGAGGTAGCGCTGCTGCAGCGCCGGCAGCAGAAGGTAATCGCCGGTCACGCGCGCCGAACCGTCGGCCTGTGGCACGGTGTACAGATTCATCACCGCCGCCCGGCCGCCGAAGTGCCCGAGCAGCTCGTGCGTCTCGGAGCCGTGCTCGGCCAAGCCCGGGACGGCGATCGCGGCCAGCGCGGCGAGCGCCGCGGCGCGCAGACCGCGGCGCTTCACAGCGGCGCCTCCTTCGGCACGCGCCGATGCCAGTCGGTCGCCTGCTGCCAGCGGTGCGCGACACCCAGGAGCAGCGCCTCCGAGAAATAGTTGCCGGTGAGCTGCAGCCCGACCGGAAGGCCGGCGTCGTCGAATCCGCACGGCACCGAAAGCGCGGGCAGCCCCGCGAGCGGCGCCGGTATGGTGTACACGTCGCCGAGATACATCTGCACCGGGTCGTCCGCCTTTTCGCCGAGCGCGAAGGCGGTCGAGGGCGCGGTCGGCCCCGCGAGCAGGTCGCAGCGCGCGAACGCCTCGGCGAAATCGCGCGCGATCAGCCGGCGCACCTTCTGGGCCTGGAGGTAATAGGCGTCGTAGTAGCCGTGCGAGAGCACGTAGGTGCCGATGAGGATGCGGCGCTTGACCTCGGCGCCGAAGCCCTCGGCGCGCGTGCGACGGTACATGTCCACGAGGTCGGCGTACTCCTTCGCCCGATGGCCGTAGCGCACGCCGTCGTACCGCGCGAGGTTGGACGAGGCCTCCGCCGGGGCGAGCACGTAGTACGCGGGCAGCGCGAGCCGCGTGTTCGGCAGCGCGATTTCCACGATGCGCGCGCCCTGGCGCTCGAACCAGCGCACCGCCTCCATCACCCGCGCGCCGACCGCCTCTTGCAGTCCTGCCCCGAAATACTCCTTCGGCAGCCCGATGCGCAGCCCGGAAAGTTCCGGTTCCAGCGCCCGGGTGTAGTCCTCGGCGGGGCGCTCCAGACTCGTCGAGTCGCGCGGATCGAACCCCGCCATCACGTTCATGAGAAGCGCCAGATCGCGCGCGCTCCTTGCCATCGGCCCGCCCTGGTCGAGCGAGGAGGCGAACGCGACCATGCCGTAACGCGACACCGTGCCGTAGGTGGGCTTGAGCCCGCAGATCCCGGTCATCGCCGCCGGCTGCCGGATCGAGCCGCCGGTGTCGGTGCCGGTGGCGGCCGGCGCCATGCGCGCGGCGACCGCCGCCGCCGAGCCGCCCGAGGAGCCTCCCGGCACCCGCGCCGTGTCCCAGGGGTTGCGCACCGGCCCGAACCAGGAGGTCTCGTTCGACGAGCCCATCGCGAACTCGTCCATGTTGGTCTTGCCGAGCATCACCGCGCCAGCCGCGGCGAAGCGCTCGATGACGTGGGCGTCGTACGGGCTGACGAATCCGGCCAGCATGCGCGAACCGCAGGTGGTGCGCAGGCCCCGGGTGCAGAAGATGTCCTTATGCGCGATCGGGATTCCGTCCAAGGGCGAGGCCGCCGCCCCTCTTGCGCGGCGCGCGTCGGAGGCCCTCGCCTCGGCGCGCGAGCGATCCTCGTCCACCGTGATGAACGCGTTCAGTTTCGGATTCAGGTCCTTGATCCGGCGCAGGAAAAGCTCGACGAGCTCGAGCGCGGAAACCCTTTTTCCGGCCAGCGCCTCGGCAAGCTCGGCGACGGTGGCGTCGAGCACTTTTATTCGATGACCCTGGGCACGAGATACAGGCCCGCCTCGGTGGCCGGCGCGAGCGCCTGGAACTCCTCGCGCCGATCGCCCTCGGTGACTTCATCGGCTCGTCGCCGCTGAACGACGCCGGCCTCGAGCTCGAGCGGGTGCGTCATCGGCTCGATGCCGCGGGTGTCGGCGGCCTGCAGCTCGTCCACCAGCGCGAGCACGCGGTTGAGCTGCGCCAGCACGGCCGCGGCTTCCTCAGGGCTCACCGCGATGCGCGCGAGGTCGGCGACGCGCTGAACCTGCTCCAGGGTGAGAGACATGTGCCGACGGCAGCGGATTTCCCTCGGGTGGCGGGCTTCCCTCAGGCGCCGTTAGGGTATCATAGCTTGCGAGGAAAACGGGAGGCGGGACCGCGTCTTAGCGACGAAAGTTAAGGCACAGCGGAAAAGGGTTCGGCCACGACATGTTCGGATTTCTGCGCAGCTACTTCTCCAACGATCTCGCGATTGATCTCGGCACCGCGAACACGCTGATCTACGTGCGCGGCAAGGGCATCGTGCTCGACGAGCCGTCGGTGGTCGCGATCCGCGAGGATAGCGGCCCGAACGCGAAGAAGAGCATCCAGGCGGTCGGCAAGGAAGCGAAGCAGATGCTCGGCAAGACGCCGGGCAACATCGTCGCCATCCGGCCGATGAAGGACGGCGTCATCGCCAACTTCACGGTCACCGAGCAGATGCTGAAGTACTTCATCAAGAAGGTGCACGACAACAAGCTGTTCTCGCCCTCGCCGCGCATCATCATCTGCGTGCCCTGCGGCTCGACCCAGGTCGAGCGGCGCGCGATCCGCGAGAGCGCGATCGGCGCCGGCGCCGGCCAGGTGTACCTGATCGAGGAGCCGATGGCGGCGGCGATCGGCGCCGACCTGCCGGTGGCCGAGGCGACCGGCTCGATGGTGGTGGACGTAGGCGGCGGCACCACCGAAGTGGGCGTGATCTCCCTCGGCGGCATGGTGTACGCCGGCTCGGTGCGCGTCGGCGGCGACAAGTTCGACGAGGCGATCATCAACTACATCCGCCGCAACTACGGCATGCTGATCGGCGAGACGACGGCGGAACTCATCAAGAAGACGATCGGCTCGGCCTTCCCCGGCTCCGAGGTGCGCGAGATGGAAGTGAAGGGGCGCAACCTCGCCGAGGGCATACCGCGCAGCTTCACCATCAGCTCGAACGAGATCCTGGAGGCGCTCACCGAGCCGCTCAACCAGATCGTCTCGGCGGTCAAGTCGGCGCTGGAGCAGACGCCACCGGAGCTGGGCGCCGACATCGCCGAAAAAGGCATGGTGCTCACCGGCGGCGGCGCGCTGCTGCGCGACCTCGACCGGCTCCTGATGGAGGAGACGGGCCTGCCGGTGATCGTCGCCGAAGATCCGCTCACCTGCGTCGTGCGCGGCTCGGGCAGAGCGCTCGAGAAGATGGAGCACTTCGGGCCGATCTTCACCAGCGAATGAACGCCTGAGGGCGCGCGATGGAGCACTCGCCGCCTCCGTTCTTCAAGCGCGGCCCGGCTCCCCTCGTCCGACTCGCGTTCTTCGCCTCGCTGTCCGTCGCGCTGCTGGTGCTCGATGCGCGCTTTCGCTATGCCGAGGGGCTGCGCAGCGCGCTCGCGCTCGCGGTCTATCCGCTGCAGGTGGCGGTCATGGCGCCGGTGGAGCTGGCGCTGCGCGTCGCCGGCTACTTCTCCGACCAGGCGCGGCTGCGCGAGGAAAACGCGATGCTGCGCGCGCGGCTGCTGGAGGCCTCGCAGGCGGCGCTGCGCGGCGAGGCCGCGCAAAGGGAGCTCGCGGAGCTGCGCCGTCTCGCCGGCGCCGCCGAACGGCTGCCGGTCGAGGCGAGCGCCGCCGAGATCCTCTACCACGGCCGCGACCCGTATTCGCGCAAGGTCGTGATCGGCCGCGGCGCGCAGCATGGCATCAAGGCCGGCGCGCCGGTGGTCAACGAATCGGGCCTGATCGGCCAGGTGACGCGCGTGCATGCGCTCGCCTCCGAGGTCACGCTGATCACCGACAAGGACCAGGCGATCCCGGTGCAGGTGGTGAGAAACGGCCTGCGCGCAGTCGCCTTCGGCGAGGGCGCGAGCGGAATGCTGGAGCTGCGCTTCATGGCGGCGAACGCCGAGATCCAGGCGGGTGATCGGCTGGTGACCTCCGGGCTGGACGGCACCTATCCGCCGGGGCTGCCGGTGGCGACCGTGGTGCGCATCGAGCGCGACGCCGCCTATACCTTCGCGCGCATCTTCTGCCAGCCGGCGGCGAACGTGGACGCGGGGCGCTACGTGCTCGTGCTGGGAACCGAGGCGCGCGTGGCGCCCTATCCGGAGGAAGAGGCGGCGGCGGCGAGCGAGCGGCGCTCGGCGAAGAAAAGGCCGCGCCGCAGGGACTCCGATGCAGCTCGGTGATCTGCCCGCCGGGCAGCGCATTCTGCTCCCGGTTCGTCCGGCGACCATCGTCGCCTCGTTCGCGGCGGCGCTCGCGCTCGCGTTCCTGCCGTGGAAAAACGTGGCGCTGGTGCCCGATTTCGTCGCGCTCGTGCTCGCGTTCTGGTGCGTGCGCGAGCCGCGGCTGGTGGGCCTGGGCACGGCGTGGTTGCTGGGCGTCATCGTGGACGTCGGCAATGGCGTGCTGCTGGGGCAGCATGCGCTCGCGTACTCGCTGCTTGCCTTCGGCGCGATCCAGCTGTCGCGGCGGATCCTGTGGTTCGCGCCCTGGGGCCAGGCGCTGCACGTCGCGGTGCTGCTCGTCCTCGCGCAAGCCGTGGCGCTGGCGGTACGCCTGGCCACCGGCGCCGACTTCCCGGGCTGGATCCTCTTCGCGGGGCCGCTCGCGGGCGCCGCGCTCTGGCCGGCGGTGAGCGCGCTGCTGCTCATTCCGCAGCGGCGTCCGCCCGAGCCCGAGGCGCCGCGCCCGATGTGACGCCGATGCGCGGCGCCGAGCTGAGAAACCACGAGCGCGAGCTCCACCGCTTTCAGGCGCGCGTGGGCATCGCCGGCGTGGTGGTGCTCATCGCGTTCGCGCTGCTGGCGGTGCGTTTTTTCCACCTCCAGGTGGTCCAGCACGCGACCTACGCCGCAAAGGCGGACGAGAACCGCATCTCGATCGTGCCGATCGCGCCCAATCGCGGTCTGATCCTCGACCGCAACGGGGTGGTCCTCGCCCGCAACTACTCCGCCTACACGCTGGAGATCTTCCCCGACCGGGTGCAGGACCTGGAGGCGACCATCGAGGCGCTGGCGGAGCTCATCGAGATCCAGCCGAAGGACCGGGCGCGCTTTCGCAAGCTCCTCGCCGAGACGCGCAACGCCGAGAGCCTGCCGATCCGCACGCGCCTCACCGACGAGGAGGTCGCCCGCTTCGCCGCCAACCGGTTCCGCTTTCCCGGAGTCGAGATCAAGGCGCGGCTGTTCCGCCAGTACCCCTACGGGGAGCTCGCGAGCCACGTGATCGGCTACATCGGGCGCATCACCGCAAAGGACCAGGAGCGCCTGGCGGAGCTGGGCGTCGAGGCGAACTACCGCGGCACCGACTTCATCGGCAAGAGCGGCATCGAGGCGAGCTACCAGCACGAGCTGCACGGCGTCACCGGCTTCGAGCAGGTGGAGATCGACGCCGCCGGCCGCGGCATCCGCACGCTCGCGCGCACCCCGGCGCAGCCGGGCAACAACGTCACGCTCACGCTCGACATCCGGCTGCAGCAGGTGGCCGAGGCCGCCTTCGGCGAGCGGCGCGGCGCGCTGGTGGCGCTGGAGCCTTCCAGCGGCGCGGTGCTCGCGCTCGTCTCCAAGCCCGGGTTCGACCCGAACCTGTTCGTGGACGGCATTGATCCGCAGAGCTGGGCCGAGCTGAACAATTCGCCCGACCGGCCGCTCACCAACCGCGCCATCGCCGGCGTGTACCCGCCGGGCTCCACCTTCAAGCCGTTCATGGCGCTCGCGGCGCTCGAGCTGGGCAAGCGAACGCCGAAGAGCGCGATCCACGACCCCGGCTACTTCATCTTCGGCGAACGGCGCTTCCGCGACTCCAAGCCCGGCGGCCACGGCTACGTGGACCTGTACAAGTCCATCGTCGTGTCTTCCGACACGTTCTACTACCAGCTCGCGAACGACATGGGCATCGAGGCGATCGCCGGCTTCATGGCGCAGCTCGGGCTCGGTGCGCGCAGCGGCATAGACCTGGAAGGCGAGGCCGCGGGAGTGCTGCCTTCGCCGGAGTGGAAGATGAAGCGCTTTCGCCGCCCCGAGCAGCAGAAGTGGTATCCGGGCGAGACGATCTCGATCGGCATCGGCCAGGGCTACAACGCCTACACGCCGATCCAGCTGGCGGCGGCGGTGGCCGCGATCGCCGCCAACGGCGACATGTACCGGCCGCACCTGGTCTCGCACATTGACAACCTGCGCACCGGCGAGCGCCGGCACCTGGAGCCGGTGCTCGCCCGGCGGCTCGCGCTTCGCCAGGAAAACATCGAGTTCATCAAGCGCGCGATGGCGGGGGTGAACCGGGAGGGGACCGGCGCGCGCGCGTTCGCCGGGGCCGAATACACCAGCGGCGGCAAGACCGGCACCGCGCAGGTCGTCGGCATGAAGCAGGGCGAGAAATATGACGAGCGCAGGGTCGCCGAAAGGCTGCGCGACCACTCGCTGTTCATCGCGTTCGCGCCGCTGGAAAGCCCCCGGATCGCGCTCATGGTGATCGTCGAGAACGGCGGCTTCGGCGCGCGCACCGCCGCGCCGATCGCACGCATGGTGCTCGACTACTACCTCCTCGGCAAGCTGCCGCCGGCGCTGCAGCCGGCCGAGGAGGACGAACCGGACGAGGGGCCGGACTGATGGCGTTCGACGCCGCACTGCTCTCCCCGCGGCAGCTCGCCGCGCGCCTCGCCGAGGGGCTCGACCGCACGCTGCTCGCGGTCGTCGGCGCGCTCACGCTGATCGGGCTGGCGACGCTGTATTCCGCGAGCTATGGCGCGCCGGCACGCGTGAGCGCGCAGCTCGCCAACCTCGCCGTCGCCCTCGCCGCCATGTGGGTCGTGGCGCGCATCCCGCCGCAGACGCTCATGCGCTTCGCCGCCCCGGCGTACCTCGTGGGGCTTGCGCTGCTCGTCGCGGTCGCGCTCTTCGGCGACGTGGCGAATGGCGCGCGGCGCTGGCTCAACGTCGGCGTGGCGCGCTTTCAGCCCGCGGAGATCATGAAGCTCGCCCTGCCCATGATGCTCGCCTGGTATTTTCACCGCCGCGAAGGCACGCTGCGGCTCGCCGATTACGCCGTCGCCGCGACGCTTGCCGCGCTGCCGGTCGCGCTGATCGCGCGCCAGCCGGACCTCGGCACGGCGCTGCTCGTCGCGAGCGCCGGTTTCTACGTCATCTTCTTCGCGGGTATCGGCTGGAAGGTGCTCACGGGCCTGGCGCTCGCCGGTCTCGCCGTGCTGCCGCTCCTCTGGGGGATGCTGCATGACTACCAGAGAAGGCGCGTGCTGACGCTGCTCGACCCGACGCTCGATCCGCTCGGCGCGGGCTATCACACCATCCAGTCCACGATCGCCGTCGGCTCGGGCGGAATCACCGGCAAGGGCTGGCTGCAGGGCACGCAGACGCACCTCGAATTCATCCCCGAGCGCCACACCGACTTCATCTTCGCGGTGTTCTCGGAGGAATTCGGATTGATCGGCAACCTGGTACTCCTTGCGCTCTACACCGCGCTCGTCGCGCGCGGGCTCATGATCGCGGCCAATGCCGCCACGTTCTTCGCGCGCCTGCTCGCCGCCTCGATCACGCTGATGTTCTTCACCTACGCGTTCGTCAACATGGGCATGGTCTCGGGAATCCTGCCGGTGGTGGGCGTGCCGCTGCCGTTCATCTCCTACGGCGGCACGGCCCTGGCGACGCTTTTCATCGGCGTCGGCATCCTGATGAGCGTGCAGCGGCATCGCAAGCTGGTGCAGACCTGAGGCGCCGTCGGATGGTCTTCTGGCGAAATCAGGTTCGTCTATCGCGCAGCAGCACGAATCTGAAAAAGCGCTCCGCATCGTGAAACGATGTGCCCATAAGGCCATGTAAATACTTGTTTTTCTGCCATTTCGCCATGCGGAAAGATGATGTTGCTCCGCGGCATGGCCGGCCGTAATCTGCAAAGAAATCAATCGCTTTCCCCAATGCCGAAAGGAGCCTCGATGGACCGCAGCCAAAGCATCGCGCAACTGGAAAGGGACTGGGCCGAGAACCCGCGCTGGAAGGGCGTCAAGCGCGGCTACAGCGCCGCCGACGTGGTGCGGCTGCGCGGCAGCGTGCGCATCGAGTACACGCTCGCGAAGCTGGGCGCCGAGAAGCTCTGGAAGATGCTCAACGAGCGCCCGTTCGTCAATTCGCTCGGCGCGCTCACCGGCAACCAGGCGATGCAGCAGGTGCGCGCCGGCGTTCCGGCGATCTACCTCTCGGGCTGGCAGGTGGCCGCGGATGCGAACGATTCGTTGCAGATGTACCCGGACCAGTCGCTCTATGCGGTGTCCTCGGTGCCGACGGTGGTGCGCCGGATCAACAACACGCTGCTGCGCGCCGATCAGATCCAGACGATGGAAGGCAAGGGCGACATTGACTGGCTGGCGCCGATCGTGGCCGATGCCGAGTCCGGCTTTGGCGGGGTGCTCAACGCCTTCGAGCTGATGAAGGCGATGATCGAGGCGGGCGCCGCGGGCGTGCACTTCGAGGACCAGCTCGCCGCCGTCAAGAAGTGCGGCCACATGGGCGGAAAGGTGCTCGTGCCGACGCAGGAGGCGGTGCAAAAGCTGATCGCCGCGCGGCTTGCGGCCGACATCATGGGCGTGCCCACCGTGCTCCTTGCGCGCACCGACGCCGAGGCCGCCGACATGGTCACCTCCGACGTGGACGAGAACGACAAGCCCTTCCTCACCGGCGAGCGCACGCCCGAGGGTTTCTACAGGACGCGCAAGGGGTTCGACCAGGCGCTTGCGCGCGGACTTGCCTACGCCGAGTACGCCGACCTCATCTGGTGCGAGACCGGCACGCCCGACCTCGCGTTCGCGCGCAGGTTCGCCGAGGGCATCCACCGCAAGTACCCGGGCAAGATGCTCGCCTACAACTGCTCGCCGTCGTTCAACTGGAAGAAGAACCTGGACGACGCCACGATCGCCAAGTTCCAGCGCGAGCTGGGCGCGATGGGCTACAAGTTCCAGTTCATCACGCTCGCCGGTTTCCATGCGCTCAATTACTCGATGTTCGAGCTGGCGTACGGCTACGCGCGCCAGAACATGACCGCGTTCGTCGAGCTGCAGCAGAAGGAGTTCGCCGCCGCCGAGCGCGGCTTCACCGCGGTGAAGCACCAGCGCGAGGTCGGCACCGGCTACTTCGACGAGGTGACCCAGGTGGTGACCGGCGGGCGCGCCTCGACCACCGCGCTCGCCGGCTCGACCGAGGACGAGCAGTTCTTCGACGATGCCCGGGTGGCGAAGAAGGTGGCCTGAGCGCGCGGCGCGCGCCGCCGCCTGAGGCGGGGCCGCGGTGACCGAGCCGGCGAGGGTCCTGCCGATCTTCGAGGCGCGCGGGGCGCGCGCCGGCGAGGTCGCGCGCGCGATCCTCGCCGGGTTCGACCGCCACTACGCGCTGTTTCGCGACGCCGCGCGGCGCGCCAAGCGCCACTTCGAGGCTTCCGACTGGAAGGGCTTGCGCGCGCTCGCTCGCGAGCGGATCGAGATGTACGACGCGCGCGTCGAGGAAACGGTGCGCGCCCTCCTCGACCGCTACCCCGAGGCCGAGGTGGACGAGTCGCTGTGGCCGGCGATCAAGCTCGCCTACATCGGCCTGCTGCACGATCACCGCCAGCCGGAATGCGCCGAGACGTTCTACAACTCGGTGGCCTGCCGTGTGCTGCACCGGCGCTACTACCGCAACGAGTTCATCTTCTGGCGCCCGGCGGTCGCGACCGAGCACCTGGAGGGCGAGGAGCCGGCCTACCGCTGCTACTACCCGAGGAGCGCCGGCCTGCGCGCGACGCTGGCGCGCATCGTCGCGGACCTGCGCCTCGCCTGCCCGTGGGAGAACCTGCGCCGCGACCTGAGGAACCTGGTGCATGCGCTGCGCGCGCGCTTTCCACGCCCGGCGCGCGCGCGGCCGAGCCTGCAGGTGCAGGTCGCCGGCTCGCTCTTCTTCCGCAACAAGGGGGCTTATGTCATCGGCCGCATCATCAACGGCAACACCGAGCTGCCGTTCGCGGTGCCGATCCTGAAGAACGAAAAGGGCGAGCTCTATCTGGATGCGCTGGTGACCGGCGCCGACTCGCTTGTGGTCCTTTTTTCGTTCGCGCGCGCGTACTTCTTCGTGGACATGGAGGTGCCGGCGGCCACGGTGTCGTTCCTGCGCCAGCTCATGCCGATGAAGCCGCGCGCCGAAATGTACATGGCGGTGGGCCTCGCCAAGCAGGGAAAAACGCTCTTCTACCGCGACCTGTTCTATCACCTCAAGCACTCCTCCGACAACTTCGTGCTCGCGCCCGGCATCCGCGGCATGGTGATGCTCGTCTTCACCCTGCCCTCGTTCCTGTACGTCTTCAAGGTGATCCGCGACCGCTTCGCGCCGCCCAAGGACCTCGACCGGCAGACGGTCAAGGACAAGTACCGGCTGGTGAAGTACCACGACCGCGTCGGGCGCCTCGCCGACACGCTGGAGTACTCGCTCGTCGCCCTGCCGCTCGAGCGCTTCGACCCGGCGTTGATCGAGGAGCTGAAGGCCGAGTGCGCCTCGAGCATCGAGTTCGAGGGCGACCGCATCATCCTCAAGCACGTGTACATCGAGCGGCGCATGCAGCCGCTCAACCTGTACCTGGAGGAGGCGCGCGCCGACGGCGATCGCGAGCGGCTGCGCCACGCGCTGTGGGAATACGGCCAGGCGATCAAGGAGCTCGCCGGCGCCGGCATCTTTCCCGGCGACATGCTGCTCAAGAACTTCGGCGTCACGCGCCACGAGCGGGTCGTGTTCTACGACTACGACGAGATCGCGTACATGACCGACTGCAACTTCCGGCGCATTCCGCCGCCGCGCTCGCTCGAAGACGAGATGGCGGCCGAACCGTACTACTCGGTCGGCCCGCACGACGTCTTTCCGGAGCAGTTCGAGAAATTCCTGGTGAGCGACCCGGAGCTGCGGGCGATGTTTCTCGAACGCCACGCCGACCTGCTCGATCCGCAGTTCTGGATCGGCAAGCAGGCGCGCGTGCGCGCGGGGCTGGAGGAGGAGGTCTTTCCCTACCCCGAAAGCGCGCGCTTCAGGCGGTAGGCGCGAGCGCGCGCGCCAGCGCGCAGTTGAGCAGCACGTTGACGCCGGGCAGCGTCGCCTCCAGTGTCGCGTGCTCGCGGTGGTTGTGCGTGATGCCACCGGTGCAAGGCGAAAAGATCATCGCGGTGGGCGCGACGCGCGCGATGAAGTACGCGTCGTGCCCGGCCTGCGAGGGCAGATCGAGCGTCGCGTAGCCGAGCCGCCGGGCGGTGTCGCGCACCAGCGCCACGCACGCCGGGTCGAAGAAATGCGGCACCCAGCTCCAGCGCTGGATCACCTTCATCGCGGTGTTCGAGCGCCGGGCGCAATCCTCGACCGCGGCGAGGAACTCCTCGGCCATGCGGTCGGCCGCCTCGCGCGAGTCGTGCCGCACGTCGCCGGTGAACTGGGCCCAGTCCGACAGGATCCCCGGCTTGTTCGGCCAGGCCACCAGACGCGCCGCCGTCGCCTTGCCCTCGCTCGCGTGCCAGCGCCAGCCGATGTCGTTGATCGCGCAGGCGAGCATCGCCGCGCCCACGAGCGCGTTGCGCCGCTTGTGCATCGGCCAGGGACCGGCGTGCGCGGTCTCGCCTTCCACCTCGACGATGAAGCCGTGCGCGGTGTAGCCGTGGGTGACCACGCCGACCGGGATGCCGCGCGCGTCCAGCTCCGGCCCCTGCTCGATGTGCAGCTCGAAGTAGGAGTCGAGCGCATGCCCCACCGGCGCCTCGCCCGCGTAGCCGATGCGCGCCAGTTCGTCGCCCAGGCGCCGGCCGTCGTCGTCGCGCCGATCGAGCACCCAGTCCACCGCGTACGCGCCGGCGAAGGCGCCCGAGGCGATCATCGGCGGCGAAAAGCGCGCGCCCTCTTCGTTGGTCCAGGAGCAGATCTCGACCGGCCGTTCGGTCTCGATGCCGTGGTCGTCGAGCGTGCGCACGACCTCCAGCGCCGCGAGCACGCCCACGATGCCGTCGAAGCGCCCGCCGTTCGCCTGCGTGTCCAGATGGCTGCCGAGAAGAACCGGGGCAAGCTCCGGCCGGCGCGCGCGCCGGCGCGCGAAGATGTTGCCGACCCGATCCACGCTCACCTCGAGTCCCGACTCGCGGCACCAGGCGACGAACTGGTCGCGCATCTCGCGGTCGGCGTCCGACAGTGCGAGGCGCGCAAGGCCCCCGGGGCGGCCAACGCCGATCTGCGCCGAGCGCTCGATCGTGGACCAGAAGCGCGCGCCGTTCGCGGTGATCGGCGTTCGCACGTTCACAGCCCGACCCCGGCGATGGCCACGCGCAGGTGCGCAAGCGGGATGAAGAGCACCTGGAGCAGCACGAGCAGCACGAGCGGCGAGACGTCCACGCCGCCCAGCAGCGGCACGACGCGGCGGATCGGGGCGAGGAACGGGCGAGTCAGCCCGTTGAACGCCGGCATCAGCGGACTGTACGGGCCGGTCCAGGAAAGCACCGCCTGCACGATCACTGCGAAGACCAGTATGTGCAGGCTGTAGCGCAGCAGATCGAGCGCGGCAAGCAGCGCGAGCCCCGCCGCCTCGGGCTCGATCCCGCTCAGCGCCGCGAGCGCCGCGAGCGCGAGCGCCTGCACGAGGTACGCCGGAATCAGGCTGGCGAGGTCGAGGCCGGCCGCTGCCGGCACGACGCGCCTTGCCGGCAGCACGATCCAGCTGGTCGCCGCGATCACGAACTCGCCGACCGGGTTGCGAAACGGTGCCCGCACCCACTGCATGTGAAACCGCGCGAGCAGCATGTAGACGAAAAAATCCGCCGCCACCCGCACTAGGAAGGAAAGGATCTCGGCGAGCATCAGTCGCGGTCCAGTTCGCGGCCGAGTTCGTCGCCGCGGCGGCAGGCGGCGCGCACCGCGCGCAGGAACCGCTCGGCGAGCCGCTCCTCGGCGAAGACGGCGAGCGCCGCTTCCGTGGTGCCGCCCTTCGAGGTCACGCGCGCGCGCAGCGCCGCCGGCGGCTCGCCGCTTTGCGCCGCGAGCTTCGCCGCGCCGAGCACCGTCTCCAGCGCGAGCGTTTGCGCCGTCTGCGGCGAAAGACCGAGCGCCTCGCCCGCAGCCGCGAGCTGCTCGATCAGCCAGAATACGTACGCCGGCCCGCTGCCGGAGACGGCGGTGACCGCGTCCATCAGGTGCTCCTCGCCGATCCGCACGGTGCGCCCGACGGCGCCGAGGATCGTCTCGGCGGCGGCGAGATCGTCTTCGGACGCGCCCGGCGCGGCCACCAGCCCGGTGACGCCGGCACCGATGAGCGCCGGGGTGTTCGGCATCGCACGCACGATCCGCTCGTAGCCGCCCAACCAGCGCGCGAGCGTCGCGATGCGGATGCCGGCGGCGATCGTGACGACGAGGTGCCGGTTGCGCGGCAGGCCGGCTGCGCGCGCCGCCTCGCGCATGTGCTGCGGCTTGACCGCGAACAGCACCACATCGCCTTCGCGCAGCGCCTCGTGCGGCGCGGCGTAGGTCCGCACGCCGGTGTATTTCGCCTCCATCCGGCGCCGCGCCGTCTCGTCGATTTCCACCACGCGCAGCGCCGCCGCGGCGAAGCCCTTCGCGAGCAGGCCGCCGACCAGCGCATCGGCCATGTTGCCGCCGCCGATGAAGGTGATGTTCATGCCGCCGACCGCACGCGGGCGCGCGCGCCGAAGATCGCGGTACCGACGCGCACCATGGTCGCGCCCTCGGCGATCGCCATTTCCAGGTCCTCCGACATGCCCATCGAGAGCGTGTCGAGGGCGAGCCCTTCGCGGCGCAGCAGCTCGAACAGCTCGCGCAGCCGCCGGAACTGCGCGCGCAGCCGTGCCGGATCGGCGTGCGGTTCCGGGATCGCCATCAGACCGCGCAGCCTCAGGTTCGGCAGGCGCGCGACCGCGTGCGCGAGCGCCGCGGCCTGCTCCGGCGCAACGCCGCTCTTCGAAGCCTCGCCGGAGACGTTCACCTGAATGAGCACGTTGAGCGCGCCGAGCTCCGCCGGTCGCTGCGCCGACAGCCGCCGCGCGATGCGCTCGCTCTGCACGGTCTGCACCCAGTGAAAGCGCGAGGCGGCGAGCCGGGTCTTGTTCGACTGCAGCGGCCCGATCAGGTGCCACTCCAGATCGAGGTCGCCGAGCGCCTGCATCTTCTCGATCGCCTCCTGGACATAGTTCTCGCCGAAGGCGCGCTGGCCTGCGGCGTGCGCCTCGCGCACCCGCTCGGGCGGCTGCGTCTTGGACACCGCCACCAGCGTGACCGCGGCGCCGGGCCTTCCGGCCGCGGCGGCCGCCTGCGCGATCCGCTCGCGCACAGCTTGCAAGTTCTCGGCGACTGATCGCATACTGTGGGCGCCTAAGCGCCTGGAGAATTCTAATGGATGCCTCGGATGCCAAGGACCTGCCCCAGGTCAAGGACCTGACCGAACTGCTTGCGTTCGTCGTCAAGAACAAGGCCTCCGACCTGCACCTTTCGGCCGGCCTGCCGCCCATGATCCGGGTGCACGGCGACGTGCGCCGCCTGAACGTCAAGCCGCTGGAGCACAAGGACGTGCACGCGATGGTGTACGACATCATGAACGACGGCCAGCGCAAGTTCTACGAGGAAAACCTGGAGTGCGACTTCTCCTTCGCGGTGCCCAACCTGGCGCGCTTCCGGGTCAACGCCTTCGTGCAGCAGCGCGGCGCGGCGGCGGTGATGCGCACGATCCCGACCAAGATCCTGTCGCTGGAGGAGCTCAAGTGCCCGAAGGTGTTCAAGGACATCGCCGAGTACCCGCGCGGCCTGGTGCTGGTCACCGGCCCCACCGGCTCGGGCAAGAGCACCACGCTCGCGGCGATGATCAACCACATCAACGAGAACGAGCACGGCCACATCCTCACCATCGAGGACCCGATCGAGTTCGTGCACGAGTCGAAGAAATGCCTGGTCAACCAGCGCGAGGTCGGACCGCACACGCTGTCGTTCGCCAACGCGCTGCGCAGCGCGCTGCGCGAGGACCCGGACGTGATCCTGGTGGGCGAGATGCGCGACCTGGAAACCATCCGCCTGGCGCTGACCGGCGCCGAGACCGGCCACCTCGTCTTCGGCACGCTGCACACCTCCTCGGCGGCGAAGACGATTGACCGCATCGTGGACGTGTTCCCGGCGGCGGAAAAGGAGATGGTGCGCGCGATGCTGTCGGAGTCGCTGCGCGCGGTGATCTCGCAGACGCTGCTCAAGACCAAGGACGGCTCCGGCCGCGTCGCCGCGCACGAGATCATGATCGGCACGCCGGCGATCCGCAACCTGATCCGCGAGAACAAGATCGCGCAGATGTACTCCGCCATCCAGACCGGCGCGCAGTTCGGCATGCAGACGCTGGACCAGAACCTGCAGGACCTGGTCAAGCGCAACATCGTCTCGGTCGCCGAGGCGCGCAGCAAGGCGCAGAACAAGGACATCTTCGTCGGCTAGGAGATCCGCCATGGAACGCGAACAGGCCACCAAGTTCATCTACGATCTGCTGCGGGCGCTGGTTGCGAAGAAGGGCTCGGACCTCTTCATCACCGCGGGCTTTCCGCCGGCGATGAAGGTGGACGGCAAGATGACGCCGGTGTCACAGACCGCGCTCACCGCGCAGCATACGGCGATGCTCGCGCGCTCGATCATGAACGACAAGCAGGCCGCCGAGTTCGAGTCCACCAAGGAATGCAACTTCGCCATCAGCCCGGCGGGCATCGGCCGCTTCCGGGTCAACTGCTTCGTGCAGCAGGGCTGCGTCGGCATGGTGCTGCGCGTGATCACCACCACGATTCCGAAGTTCGAGGACCTGAAGCTGCCGCCGGTGCTCAAGGACGTGGCGATGGCCAAGCGCGGCCTGGTGCTGTTCGTCGGCGGCACCGGCTCGGGCAAGTCCACCTCGCTCGCCGCGATGATCGGCTACCGCAACGAGAACTCCTACGGGCACATCATCACCATCGAGGATCCGGTCGAATACGTGCACCCGCACAAGAACTGCATCGTCACGCAGCGCGAGGTGGGAGTGGACACCGAAAGCTGGGAAGCGGCGCTCAAGAACACCCTGCGCCAGGCCCCGGACGTGATCCTGATCGGCGAGATCCGCGACCGCGACGTGATGGAGCACGCGATCGCATTCGCCGAGACCGGTCACCTGTGCCTCGGCACCCTGCACGCCAACAACGCCAACCAGGCCCTGGACCGCATCATCAACTTCTTCCCCGAGGAGCGGCGCCAGCAGCTGCTGATGGACCTGTCGCTCAACCTGAAGGCGATCGTGTCGCAGCGCCTGATCCCGCTCAAGGAAGGCAAGGGCCGCGCCGCCGCCGTCGAGGTGATGCTCAACACGCCGCTGATCTCTGACCTCATCTTCAAGGGCGAGGTGCACGGCATCAAGGAAGTGATGAAGAAGTCCAGGGAACTGGGCATGCAGACGTTCGACCAGGCGCTGTTCGACCTGTACGAGCAGGGCCGGATCAGCTACGAGGACGCGCTGCGCTTCGCCGACTCGACCAACGAGGTGCGCCTTGCGATCAAGCTGCACGGCAAGGAGGCGAAGGACAAGGACTTCACCAAGGGGATCGAGCACCTGGACATCGTGTAGCGCGCCGGCCTAGCGGTTCGATCCGGCCACCATCCGGAACTCGTACAGCCGGCAATCGAGCGCGCCGTTACGCAGCGGGATGCGGCGCGAGGGCGCAAGGCGCATGCGCCGTGGCAAATCGCGATCGGCGGTAAAGAGATAGCAGCGCCAGCCGGGAAAACGGCGCTTGAGCGCCTCGCCCAGGCGCGGATAGAACTCGGCGAGCGCCGGCTTCGAGCCCAGCCGCTCGCCGTAGGGTGGATTGGCGATCAGCACGCCCGCCGGCGCGGGCGCGCGACGCTCCAGCACGTCGGCCCGCTCCAGCTTCACCCAGCGCTCGACGCCCGCGGCGGCGAGGTTTCGCCGCGCGACGGCAAGCGCTTTTTCGTCGGTGTCGCTGCCGTAGATCGCGGCAGTGGCGGGCGCTGCCGGCGCCGGCTTCGCCCGCACCCTGGCCCAGAGCGACGGATCGTAGTTGGCGAGCTTCTCGAAGGCAAAGCGCCGGTTCGCGCCCGGGGCGCGCCCCCGGGCGATCGCCGCCGCCTCGATGAGCAGCGTCCCCCCGCCGCACATCGGATCGAGCAGCGGCTCATCCGGCCGCCATCCCGACAGAAGCACGATCCCGGCGGCGAGGTTCTCCCTGAGCGGCGCCTCGACGCGGCCCGTGCGCCAGCCGCGCTTGAAGAGCGCCTCGCCCGAGGTGTCCAGGTAGAGCGCCGCGCGCGTGCCTTCGAGGTAAAGGTGTACGCGCACCTCGGGCGCAGCGCGGTCCACGTCCGGCCGGCGCCCGAGCGCATCGCGAAAGCGGTCGCAGATCGCGTCCTTTGCGCGCAGCACGGCGAAGTCGAGGCTCCGCAGGGGGCTTGCGCGCGCCGCGACATTGACGCGCAGGCTCCGTTCGACGGCGAAGTGGCGCATCCAGTCCAGCTCGCGCACCGCGGCGTAGAGATCGCGCTCGTTGCGGCATTCGAACTCGGCCAGGCGCCAGAGGATGCGCGAGGCAAGCCGCGACCACAGGTTCGCCGCGTAGCAGGTTTCCCAGTCGCCGCGGAAGGCGACGCCGCCGGGCGCCGTGCGCGTTTCCTGGGCCCCGAGCGGCGCGAGCTCAGCCGCCAGCAGCGCCTCCAGCCCGCGCGGGCAGGGCGCGAAAAACGCCTCAGAAGGGCTTGTAGACAACGAGAAAGACCGCGCCGAAGAGCACCAGCACCGGGAACTCGTTGAACCAGCGGTACCAGACGTGCCCGTGCCGGTTGCGATCGCGGCGGAAGTCGAGCATGAGCTTTCCGCACCAGACGTGATAGGCGACCAGCAGCGCGACGAGCGCGGCCTTCGCGTGCAGCCAGCCGCCGGCGCCGGGAAACCACGCCGCCCACAGCCACAGGCCGGTGGCGAGCGTGAGCAGCCCGCCGGGCGTCGCGATGCCCCAGAAGAGCTTGCGCTCCATGATCTTGAAGCGCTCGCGCGAGATCTCGTCGGTCGCGAGCGCGTGATAGACGAACAGGCGCGGCAGGTAAAAGAGCCCCGCGAACCAGGTCACCATGAACACGATGTGCAGCGACTTGACCAGCAGCATCGCTATCTCAGCAGGCGCCGGCGCGTGAGGACGGTGGCGGCGTAGTAGCCGCCGATCGCGTAGGCCGCGAGCACCGCGGCGTGCACCGCCGCCTGCGGCGCGTGTCCGGCGAGCAGCGGCCTCGCCAGCTCGACGCCGTGATACAGCGGCAGGACCCGCGCCACCACCTGCAGCGCCTGCGGCAGATTCTCGACCGGGAAGAACACCCCCGAGAGGATCATCATCGGGGTGAGCACCAGCGTCAGGTAGTAGCTGAAGAAGTCGTAGCCGCCCGCGAGCGCGTTGACCGCCAGACCGAGCCCGGCGAAGGCGAGCCCGACGAGCGCGATCACGGCGAGCGCGCCCAGCGCCGCGGGCCATCGCGCGAAACCGAGCGCCGACACCACCGCCAGCATGCACACGCCGGCGGCGAGCGCCTTGGTCGCCGCCCACAGCCACTCGCCGGCGAGCACGTCGTCCAGCTCCATCGGCGCGTTGACGATCGCTTCCCACGTCCGTTGCACGTGCATGCGGGAGAACGCCGAGTAGAGCGACTCGAACGTGGCGGCGTACATCGTCGAGGAGGCGAGAAACCCGCCGGCGAGGAAGGCGAAGTAACTGGTGCCGCCCTCGAGCGTCCCGATCGCCGCGCCCAACCCGTAGCCTAGACCGAAGAGCATGATCAGCGGGTCCGCGAGGTTGCCGAGGATTGAGGGCAGCGCGAGCTTGCGCCAGACGAGGAAGTTGCGCCGCCACACCGGCACGAAGCGCAGGCTGATCGCGGGCGGAGCGTACAGGCGCGCGGGTTTCACGCTCAGTCTCTCAGGTCACGGCCGGTGAGCCTGAGGAACACGTCCTCCAGGTTCGCCGGCCGGTGAGAATAGACGAGTTCGGGTTCGCCGGCCAGGCTCGAAAGTACGGCCTCCACGTCCGCGCCGTAGCAAAAGACGGTCTCGCCCACCCGTTCCAGGCGGGGCGCGAGGCCGCGGGCGCGCTCCATCCAGCGCTCGACGCCCGGGCCGTGCACCTCCACCACCTGCGGCTCGATGTGGCGCGCGATCAGCGCGCGCGGCGCTCCCTCGGCGATGATGCGGCCGGCATCCATGATCGCGACGCGCGTGCACAGGCGCTCGGCCTCCTCCATGAAGTGCGTGGTGAGGATCAGCGTGCGCCCCTCGTGCGCGAGCCGCCGCAGCCGCTCCCAGACGAGGTGCCGCGCCTGCGGGTCGAGTCCGGTCGTCGGCTCGTCCATGACGAGCACCTGCGGGTCGTTGACCAGGGCGCGCGCCAGGGCGAGCCGCCGCTTCATGCCGCCCGAGAGCGCGCCGATGCGCGCCGCGGCCCGGCCGGCCAGGCCGGCGAAGTCGAGCAGCCGCGGAATGCGCGCCGCGATCTCGGCATCGGCCAGGCCGAAGTAGCGGCCGTACACGAGCAGGTTCTCGGCCACCGTGAAGTCCGGGTCGAGGCTGTCGAACTGGGGCACCACGCCGACGGCGGCGCGAGCCTCGCGCGCCCGCGCGGGCACCGGCAGGCCGAGCAGGCGGATCTCGCCAGCGTCCGGATCGGTGAGGCCGAGGCAGAGCTTGAGCGTCGTCGTCTTGCCGGCGCCGTTCGGACCGAGCAGCCCGAAGCACTCGCCCGGCGCGATCTCGAAGTCCACGCCGCAGACGACCTCCGCCGCCCCGTAGCGCTTGCGCAGCCCCCGCACCGAGAGCGCCGGAACTTCCAGCGCGACTTTCATCGCCGGCCCGGCGGCGCGCTCATGCGGTCACCCTCTCGGCGAACCGGTCCCCGGATCGCGCAAGCGGCCGGCGCAAAAGACCGTGGGGCCGACCGTGGATGCGTTGCCGGAGATCGGCCCGCCTCGCCCTCGCGATCACACCGCTCTTCCCGGATGCCGCACCTTCACCACCGCCGCAGCGCGTCTCCTTTGCTCCTTGTCGAGCGTGATCAAGGTGGCGGCGAAGCGCCGCGCGACAGCGATATAGACGGCGTCGCTCGCCCGCAGCCGATGGCGGGCCGCGATCTCCGCAGCCTCCCGTGCCAGCCGTTCGTCCAGCCCGATCAACGCCACCTGCGGGAGCTGGATGACCTCGGACGCGAACGCTGCGCCAAGCTCCGGCCGGACTTGCCCGCGCCCGATCGCGGCGGCGATCTCGACCATCGCCAGCGCGGGCAGAAAGATGGGAGGGGCGGCCTCCGCCAGGCCGCGCAGGAACGACTTGCTCGCGGCGTGCGCCGGCTCCGAAGGCGTGAACGCGCTGACAAACACGCTGGCGTCCACCGTCACCGGCCCGCTCATCGCCGCATCTCGGACAGCAGCTCGACGGCGCTCTTGTCGCTCTTCCAGTGCCTGGCGATCTCTTCACCCAGCCGTTCCAGCCGCGCCCAGACGTCGCCGGCGCGAAGCCGCTGGGGTTCGGCATCGGCCGGGACCAACATCGCGACCGGTTTGCCGCGCACGTTGATCACATAGCGCGCGGCCCTCCTTGGCGGCGCGCACCGCTTGCGAGATATGGGCCTTCAGCTCGCGAATGCCGATCTCGTACATCCGTGCCTCTCGATGTGGTCACCCATGTGGTCTCAATGTAGCACCGGGCACCGGAGGCGGCGAGCAGGTCCGCGCGCAGGCACCGCTGCCCTTCCCGTTGATCACAGGCTCGATCCGCCAGCCTGTTGAACGTTGCGTTGAGCGAGCATCCACTGGTAGGCCGGCCAGCAGGTGACATGCCGGGGCGGATCGAGCGGCGTGCGATCGTGGGTCAGCGCGAGCAGCCAGCGCCGCGCCCGCGGCCAGCGTCGGCCCGCCTGCTCGAGCGCGCGCAGTTCGCGCCCTGCCGTATCGGGGTCGCTCGCATCGGCACAGACCTGGACGAGGTGTTCCGCGCCGTCCGGCGCGCGGGCCAGGAAATCCACTTCGTGGCCCTCCGGCGTGCGCACGTAGGTCACCTCGCACCGCCGCCGCTCCAGCTCGATCAATACCGCCGTCTCGAGCGCATGGCCGATGTTCGTCCGGCCCGTGCGGTCGAACAGGGGGATGAGGCCCGGGTCCACCGGGTAGATCTTCCGCGGGTTGACCATGCGCTGGCGCTCCGAGTCGGCCTCGATCCACACGGTCCGCACCAGGAAGCAGTCCTCGAGGTAACCGAGCAGGTGGTGGAGCGTGTCGCGCGAGACCGCAATCCCCTGGCTCTTGAGCGTGCGATGAAACTTCTCGACGCTGAACGGGCTCGCGGCATTTGCCAGGAGGTGCCGCACGAGCCAGCGCAAGGCCACCGCGTTGCCGACCCCGTGACGCTCGACCACGTCGCGCAGGATCGCCACGTCCACGTAATCGCGCAGGAGCTGCCGGCGCGATGCCGCGGGAAGCCCTTGCGCCTCCGGAAATCCGCCGACATCGAGCCACGAAAGGAACGCGTGCTCGAGTCGGCCGCGGTCGGCGCCGGCGACGAGCGCCGGGTCCGCTGGAGGGGATTCCCCGCGGTGCGCCAAGGCCTCGGCGAAACTGAACGGATAGAGCACCACCGACCACGCGCGGCCGCGCAGCGCCGTTCCGATCTCGCGCGAGAGCAGCGCGGCGGAGGACCCGGTCACCACGATCTCGGCGCGACCGCTATCCAGGAGGCGCCGGACGAATCGCTCCCAGCCCGGCACCGTCTGGATCTCGTCGAAGCACCAGAACACCGGACCCGCCCGGTCCGCATCGGGCACGCGGCGCCCGTACTCCTCCAGCAGGAACCCGAGCTGCGTGCCTTGCAGTCCCGCCAGCCGCTCGTCCTCGAAGTTCACGTACGGAACGAGCGCCCGCGCGGCGCCACCCGCCAGCCGCTCGCGCCGCAGTTGATGGAGGAACGTGGTCTTGCCGGAGCGGCGCATGCCCAGAAGCGCGGTCACCTTGCCGGGCATCCGCACCGCCCCGTGGACGCTGCGTGGCGTGGCCTGCGGCAAAGGGCCCTCGAGGGAGGCCGCGAGCGCCTCCGACAGCGCATCCAGGATCGGCCTGGCAGGCAACGGCATCCCTATTCTCCTTCTTCGGAGGAGAATGTATCACGCAATTCTCCTTCATACAAGGAGAAAAAGGCCGATCGTTATCCTCGTTCAAAGGAGAGTCGTTCCTGCGGGAAGGTTTTGGTCTGTCGCGCGCCGTGCAGTAGCGCGGCCGGGCAGTCGGCGAGCGCGCCGCGCGTAGGGCGACGGCGGCGCGGCAGGCGAGCTTGGGAGCAATGTAGCCATCGGGTGGCTGAATATCAGCCACCAGGTGGATGATTCACGACAAAGAGGAAAACGGAGCCAAAAACGCGCACTCTTGACCCCCGCCGGGGTGCCCGTTTTCTGCATCCGAAACTGGCCCGGACGGCCAGCCGTTGCGGCTACGCCGAATTCATTACGATTTACTCAATATCCTGCGTAACTTTACTCAAGGCCATGTGAAGCGGAAAGCCACCGGCAAAGTTCCGGGACAAGCCTGTCGCCTCCCCGGACCGAGCAAGCTTGCGGAAGCTTCGAGCGCCCGGTGGGCAAGCCCGAGTTGATCCGCGCCAGCGCATCGTGCAGGCGCCGGGCGAGCACCACTTCGCCGTAGTCGTTCTCGCTCAGCGGGCGGTCCTCGGGCAGGACCATTTCGAACTGCACCCGGAAGCGCAAATTGTTCGAGAGGTTTTGGGCGCGACGGTAGGCACTGCCTCGATGGGCGAGCCGACCGCCTTACGGTTCTCGCAGGTTCATCTCAGCCTCCTCGCAGCACAGTCAGGAGCTCGGCCACGACCTCGACGGACCCTGCATCTCGCCCAGTGAGCACGATCGGCGAGTACTCCGGGTTGGTCGGCGACAGTGTGACCTTCGTGTGCCGCCACCCGCCCTCCTCGTCAGGTGCCTTCTCCGACGAGTAACGCTTCACCGTGAACGAGCCGCCT
This sequence comes from Pseudomonadota bacterium, assembly GCA_040752005.1. Classification (GTDB taxonomy): domain Bacteria; phylum Pseudomonadota; class Gammaproteobacteria; order Burkholderiales; family SG8-39; genus RBG-16-66-20. The sequence continues at coordinate 172,868 of JBFMFX010000004.1, forward strand.
GTGTCGGGATCCTCCGCTCCACGATACTGCGCGAGGACGATCTTTCCCTGCCGCGAGCCGGCAGGTTTCGCGCGGAAGACGAGATAGTCCCCGTCGCGAATGGTGGGCTCCATCGACCGGCCGACCGCCCGGCACACGAACATCCGCTCGTCGAGCCGGCCGAGGCCCTCTGCCTCGATCCAGCCCTCCGGCTCCACGGCCTCGCCGTTACCGAAATAGCCCGCTGCCGCCTTGAGCGAGCAGAGCGGGAGCAGGGTTTTGAACGCCTCGCGCTTCACGCGCTCGTCCTCGAGCGAAATCAGCCGCAACTGCGGCTCTGGACGTACGCGGACCAAGGCCTCCGCAAGCTCCGCGAGCGAACGAACACCGGCCGCCAACGCCGCCTCGAGCTTCCGCTGCTGCACGAAGAGATAGCGCCACTGGCCGTACTTCGTGGCGCTCATCTTCTCGCACCACAGGCGCGCGGCCTCGCTCTTGAGCGCCGTGTTCGGCCGCACCTCGCCCTTGGCCTCCACGAGCCACATCACCTCTCGACTATGCGCATCGCGGACAGCGACGATGAAGTCGGGGTAGTACTGGCGCGGCCGGTTGTTCTCGTAGTACGTGACCGAAAACCCGAGGCGCTCGTTCTTGAGGTAGCGCACGACGTCCTTGGCGCCGTCGAGGAAATCCGCGAAGCGTTTCTCCAGCTCCGTGTGGCACGGCACCTTGTTCGTGTGGCAGCGCTTGCCCTCCGCGACGATACCGGTCCACTGGAACCTCCGCAGGTTCGCGGTGTCGAGCCACTCGGGGTTGCCGAGGATCGGTACTGCCTCGACACCAGCCGCTCCAGCGCCACGGATGGCCGTTTCGAGCGCGTCGAGCGCCTGCCGCCGCCAGTAGTAAATGGCCACATCGCGCACGTCACTCTTGAGAGCGCGGGCTTCCAAGGGCACGACCCGCGAGTCCAGAAAGCGCCGCGAGACTTCGAGCAGCTCGTCGAAGGTCGGGCCGATCCCGAGCTCTTCGGCCGAGCCCGGATTGGTCTCTTGGTACAGTTCTTCGGCCATCAAGAACGTGGTGCGGAGCACCGGCCACTCCTTGCGCACCTCCTCCAGCGTCATCACCGCCTCGGGCGCGCCACCGACGACCGGGCGGACGTGCACGTCGGGCGGCGTCTCCTTCGGATTGATCCGGATCTCCGGCAGATCCTCCACGCGGATCAGATCCGCGAGCGACTTCGTGACGCCGACCGCCCACGAGCGCACGTTCGGCACGGTGACCCGATATTTCTCCTTCTTGGGGTCGGACTCGATCCAGACCGGTTTCTGCCCCCACTCTCCGGCCTTCGGCCGCTTGCGCTTTTCGACCGGGAAGCCGACGAAGGGGATGCCAAAGGCGTCTACCGTCTCCTCGCTTCCCTCAGGCCGCTCCTCGAGCGGCTGGTTCAGCACGTCGTAGTTCGTCCGGCGCAACCCGCGGCCGATGATCTGCTCGGTGAGGAGCGGCGAGCCGAAGGCCCGCAGGCCCAGGATGTGCGTCACGCTCTTCACGTCCCAGCCCTCGGAGAGCATGTTCACGCTCACGATGCAGCGCACGTGCTCGCCGGGCTTTCCCTTCGAGCCGACGGTGTTCACCATCTCGCGCAGCACGGCCTCGTTGCCCTTGTCGGCGTCGAAGACCTTGGAGTCCACCTGGATCGTCACCCAGCGCGAGCGGTCCTCGTCCTCGGGGTTGCGCAGCAGCTCGTACTCGCGCGTCAGGTGCTCGAAGAGCCACGCGGCACGCTGGGCACTGTCGGCCACGCACAGGAGCACCGGCGCCGGCCCGCGCGCGAACTCCAGTGTGCTCGCCCACTCGTCGTAGTCCTTCTTCCACGACGAGTAGATGCTCGCGATCGCGCCCTTGCAGGCCCGCAGGTACTCCTCCTTGGTCTTCGCCCCCTTCACCAGGTCCCAGAGGTCGAGGTACACGCGCCCGTGCTCGTCCGGGTCGGGCAGGCGCACGACCTTCACGAGCCCGGACTCGAAGGCGTCGTACACGGAGAAGTCCGAGACGAGCCACTCGAAGAGCGTGCCCTCGGGCTTGGGCGAGCCCGACCCGTACCAGGGGGTCGCCGAGAGGTCGATCACCAGGCTCACGCGCGCGGCCTTGCCGATGTGCTCGAGGATTCTGCTCCATTTGATGTACTCGGGATCCTCGCCCTTCTTGGCCCGTTTCTCGCCGTAGACGTGGTGTGCCTCGTCGTTGATCACGACGAGGTCGCGCCAGCCGCCGAGCAGCCGCCGGATCGGCGCGTTCGGGTCCTGCCGGGCCCGGCGCTGCATCGCGCGCAGCACGGCCTGGGGAATGAAGCGCCCTTCTTCCAGCGGCACCTCGCCCTCGCCGAGCCAGTCCTCGCGCTTCGCCTCGAGCGGGATGCCCTGCCAGTTGCGCACCAGCACGTTCGGATGGAATTCCTCCCGGTACTCGGGCGGCACCATCTCGAACGCGTCGTACAGGTTGTGCTCGCCGGCCGGATCGAGCCCGTCGCCGCGCGGCACGCCGCTGACCCGGTCGCGCACGGTGAGGTTCGGCACCAGCACCAGGAAGTTCGCCGAGAGCGACGAGCCGCTCACCTTGCGCTTGTGCAGCGTCGCCCAGGTGACCAGGAGCGCCATCACGACGGTCTTGCCGGTGCCGGTGGCGAGCTTGAGCGCGTAGCGCAAGAGATCGTTCGTCCCCGGCATCTTGTAGCGTTTTTTCACCTCGTAGAGGTAGATGACCGTCTCGACCGCCTCCTGCTGACAGAAGAAGAACCGCTTGCCGACCGCCTTCCGCTCCTCGTCGCGCTCGAACCACCACTCGAGCAGCCGCCGCGTGACCACCGCCGTGCCCTGCCAGCCGTCCTTGCGCCACGCGCGCACCTCGTCGCGGAGCTGGTTAACGAACTCGTTCTTCTCGGTAGCCGCCGAGAGGTCATCGAAGAGCTGCGCCTCCCTGCCGACGACGCCCGCGATCCCGCTCCTCACGTCCTTGGCTGAGGCGAGAAAGCGTATCGAGGGCCGGCGCCCTTCGACGCGCTTTGATTTGCCGCCGGGCAGCAGCTCGTAGTGCCTGTCCGGTTCGCGGAAGGCGTCGCAGATGACGACTCTGTCGACAACGTACGCCATTGCTAGACAGAATGGCTTCCCGAAAGCGGGCGGCCTGCCTCCGCTGTACCGTGGATTGCGTGGCGAACCACGCCGAGCCACACGTTGAGCACGCAGGCGTCAACTTTGTCGAGGAGGCAGGCCATGAGC
>JBFMFX010000040.1:0-1301 GCA_040752005.1 Pseudomonadota bacterium
GGCACTTTGCTTTACCGTCTGGGTCAGCTCCTCCATCGAGCTCGCCGTCTCCTGCAAAGAACTCGCCTGCTCCTCGGTCCGGCTCGACAGGTCCGCATTGCCCGCGGCGATTTGCTGCGCGCCGCTGTCCACCGCCTCGGCACAATCCCGAACATTCGCTACGATGTGCGAGAGCTGACGCTGTGCCTGCTGCAGCGAAGCGAGTAGCACACGCATCTCGCCGGTCGCCGCCTCCTCCAGCTTCTCCACCCTGCCGCTCGCCAGGCTCTGGGCGAGCACGATGGCACGCTTGAGCGGCGCGGCGATAGAGGCGGTCACCGCATGCCATAGCCACGCCACGAGCGACATCGCCAGTGCCGGCGCGCCGAACCACCAGAGCGCGTTCGACGCCAGCGCTTCCGGCCCGGATCCGCGCTGCGCGAGCAGCGCCGCCCCCGCCCCGAGCGCGAACGCCGCTGCAAAGCCCAGAGCGAGCCGCGCTCCGATGCCGAGGTCTCGAACCCGTTGGGCGAAGCCGCGCAGTCCGGTATGCACGATCCTTCCCTCACGGATGCACAACCCCTTTGCCCTGCCTTCGCGTAGCGCCCGGTAGACCTCGGCGGCAGCTTGCACCTCGCGCCGGTCGGCGCGCACACGGACCGACAGATAGCCAACCACTGCACCGTCGGCGCGCACCGGCGCGACGAAGGCCTCCACCCAGTAGTACTCGCCGTTCTTGCGGCGGTTTTTCACCAGCCCCCGCCAGGGCCTCCCAGCCTTCAGCGTGCGCCACAGGTCTTCGAATGCCTCCGGCGGCATGTCCGGATGGCGCACGATGTTGTGCGGCGCGCCGAGCAACTCCGCCTTGTCGAAGCCGCTCACCTCGACGAAATCTGGGTTGACGTAGGTGATCCGGCCTTTGAGGTCGGTGGCACTGGCGACGACGTGTCGGTCGGTGAGCGGGTATTCGGTATCGGTGACCGGAAGGTTGATCCGCATGGTGTGCTCCTCTGGTCAGTGAGCCGCCGCATCCACGAGCGCCATGTCGGCGCTCGCCATCAGTTTCTCGATATCCACGAGGATCAGCATGCGCTCTTCGAGCGTTCCCAGCCCCGTGATGTAGCGCGTGTCGAAGCTCGAGGAAAAGTCCGGCGTTGCGCGGATCTGCTCCGGGGCGAGCTGGACCACATCCGAGACCGAATCCACCACCATCCCCACCACCCGGCCCGAGACGTTGAGGATGATCACCACCGTGAACTGGTCGTAGCGCGGCTCGCCGAGGTTGAATTTCACGCGCATGTCCACCACCGGTACGATGGTGC
>JBFMFX010000041.1:0-1293 GCA_040752005.1 Pseudomonadota bacterium
CACATCGGGCACCTGCACATCGAACCCGGCCGCGCCACCGTTCCAGCGCACCGAGAGCACGCCACCGCCAAACCAGGGTTGCCCGGGATGATCGAGCGCCACAGCCGCGTCCACCCGGATATCGAGCACGAGATCGGCGAGCGTGAGCCCCGGGCCGAACTCGACCGCGTCGCGGTCGAGCACCCCCGCGGTCGTCAGTTGATCGAGCAGCGCCGTGTCATTTCGAGTGAGGAGCGGCGCCGCCTCGGGCAGCGGCGCGATGAAGGCGAGCGCCCCCGCCCCGCTCGTCGCGTTCTGGATGTAGTCGAGCGCCTCGCCTTGGGTCGCGAAATACCGCCTGCCGCCCTCGAACGCGACGCGCCACTCGTTCGCGTGCGCCTGGCGCTCGTCCCAGTTGAGGATGCCGCGGCTCCAGTAGTAGTAATCGAGATAAGAGAGCGCGTCGAGCCCCGAGTCCGAGAGGCTATCGATCCCCGTCTCGCTGGCCGTGAAGAGATAGCGGTCCGAGCCGGCCTTGCCGTCGAGCGCATCATCGCCCTCGGCGCCGACGATCGTGTCCTGGCCGGTCGAGCCGTTCACGGTGTCGTTGCCCGCGCCCGCGTCGGTGAAGCCCCCGAGCGAGTTCTCGCGCTCGCCGAAGAAGGTAGGTTGTAGGCTCGGCTCGATCGCCGCGAAATAGCGCGCCTGCGCCTCCGAGGGCGAGTCCGGGTCGCGCAGCCCGCTCAAGTCGAGCGCGCGCTCCCAGTCCGGGCCGGCGAAGAAGTAGCCGACGCCCATCGCGACGCTGTCATCGCCGGCGCCCGCCTCGACGAGCGAAGCATCCTGCGCGGTGATCACATTGGCGGAGTCTCCCGCCGACAGATCGGCGAGCGTGTGCTTTTGCTCGAAGGTGACGTCGGTGTTGCTCGCGGCGGCCTGCCCCGGCACGAGCGCTTCGTTGCCAATCGCCGCGCTTCCGGCGCGGTACACCCGGTAGCCCGCGAGCGCCCACTGAGTGGGATCGTCAAAGCCCCCGGCGTTCGCGTAACCTGCGGTGCCCGCTTGGCGGGTGATCGACTTGCCCACGCCCACGCGCGGTGCGTACACCGGCACCACGAGATCCCCCGGATTGATCCGGATGCCCGTGCCGGTGAGCCGGCCCTCCGGGCTGAACCCTGGGCTCAAGAAGCTCGGCTCCGGGATGAACTCGCCTTCCGCCCCGCCGGGCGCGCCCGCGGTGCCAAAAGCGCTCGAGGCCGCGCCGCGGCCCTCGCTCAAGCCCCGCACCCGCGGCTGCGCCACGATAAAGTCGGT
>JBFMFX010000042.1:0-1155 GCA_040752005.1 Pseudomonadota bacterium
ACCTCATGCCGTCTGACCATGGTGTGCATCCCCTCGTTTTGCGCCTACCGCCGCGCGTTGGCCTACTGCTTCGACCGGCCAGAATTTCCGGAACGAGGGCGGCCAGAATTTCCGGAACTCACACGAAATAGCGCACCGCGCATCGCGGCTACGTGCGCGGCCAGCGTCACGCCTGGAGCCACCGTTTCCCAGTCTGATCCGCGCCGGCGCTCCGGGCCGATTTCTCGACTGCTCTTGAGCGCATGGCAGAGACGATCCGGTGTCCGGCGTGTGCCGAGCTGGCGCTCACGTCGAAAAGCGGAACAGGCCGGACGGTGAGACACCGCGGCCAACTGGTCGAAGTGCCCCAGGAGTTCGTACTGCCAGAGTGCTCGGCGTGCGGGGCCCGACCGATCGACCGGCGAACGGCGGCGCGGCTGGACCCCCTGCTCGAGGCGGCGTGGCAGGCCTCACAATCGCCCGATACTTCGCGGAGCTGACCCCCCCGCGCGGAGGAAGACGGCGTCGGGGATGAAGGCGCCCGGGTGCATTCGCTTCAGCGGCGCGCGCGCTCGATCTTCACGACCTTCTCGCCGTGCTGCTTGCCGGCTACGGCCTCGAAGGCGCTGGCGTCGGCTTCGGCGACGTGCACGTACGCGAACGTGCCGCGCAGCTCCGTCTTCGCCACCTTGCCGGCCGGTGCGCCCAGGGACTCCAGCGCGCTCGCCACGCCGCTCTCGTCGAGGTTGTCGGCCTTTCCGAGGTTGACCCACATGCGGACGTGGCCCGGCGCGACCTCCACCGGCCTCTCGTCGCGGCGGCGGCGGTCGCGGCGCTCACCGCGATCGCGGCGCGGGCGCTCCGGCGCGCCCGGCGCCTCCTCGTCGGTGGTGGTGGCGGTGGGGTCGTCCATGGGCGGCAGCGGCTTGCCGGCCTGAAGCAGCTCGAACAGCTCCCGGTCCGACAGCGTCTTCCTCCCGCCCTCGGCCTTCGGCTCCTCGCGGCGCGGCTTCTCGGCGCGCGGCGGGTTCGCCACGGCCGGCGGCGCGGCCTGGTGCTGCTGGAAGAGCTCGCGGTCGCTCATCGGCTTGCGCGGCGCCTCGCCCGCGCCCTCGGCGGCCGGCGCCACCGCGGGCCGGCCCAGGGGCACCGTGGCCTCGGCGTCGCGCTCGCCCT
>JBFMFX010000005.1:0-162147 GCA_040752005.1 Pseudomonadota bacterium
TCGCTTGCCGCCGCGCGCTACCTCTTTCCCAGGGTCGCTGCCGGGCCGGCTCTTCGCCCGGCGCCGCGCTTCGAGCTGCCGGTGCGGATGCTCTTCGCCGCGCTGCTGACGCTGCTCACGACAACCGTCGCCGAGCGCATCGGTACCGGCTGGACCGGCCTCGTCGCCATGTTCCCGGTGATGAGCACGCTGCTTGCCGTGTTTTCGCACCGCGCCCAGGGGCCGGGTTTCGCCGCGCTCGTCCTGCGCGGGCTGGCGACCGGCCTGTACGCACTGGCGGCGTTCTGCCTCGTGGTCGCGCTCGTGCTGCCGCAGGCCGGCGTCGCGGCGGCGTTCGCCGCTGCGGTCGCGGCGGCGGCGCTCGTGCAATGGGCGACCCGGCCGCGCATGACCCTCGCGTAGACGCGGTGACTCCGTCCATGTCCGGGCGCCCGCTCGTGCCGCGCTGGCGCGCGGCCTGATAGACTGCACGCACCGCCTCTTTGCGCCCGCAGATGAAGTTCTTCCTCGTTGACGACGATCCTGACACGCTGGCGCTGGTGACGCGGCTGCTCGCCGGCGCCGGCCACGAGGTGATCGTGCGTTCCTCCAGCGTGGAGGCGCTGCGCGAGATTCCCGAGGAGCGGCCCGATTGCGTGATCACCGACGTCATGATGCCGGTGATGGACGGGTTCGAGCTGACGCGCGAGCTGCGCCGGCGCCCCGAGCTGCGAGCGATGAAAATCGTGGTGCTGTCGGCGAAGACCTACGACTTCGATCGCCGCCGGGCGAAGGAGCTCGGCGCCGACGGCTACATCACCAAGCCGATAGACCGCGACAGCTTCCTGCAGGAGATCGTCGAGATCGTCACCCAGCGGGTCGCGGTGCGCTACTGGGGCGTGCATGGGACTCTGCCGGTACCCGGTCCGGAATACGTGCGCTATGGCGGCAACACCCCTTGCGTGTCGGTGGACGTGGGCGGCGAGCCGCTCACCATCTTCGACTGCGGCTCCGGGATCAAGCGGCTCTCGGACCACCTGATGAAGAACCCCGGCGAGCGCTTCTCCGGCCGCATCTTCATCTCGCACACGCACTGGGACCACATCAACACCGTGCCGTTCTTCGCGCCGCTGTACCTGCGCGGCAACCAGATCGAGCTCTTCGGGCCCTATCAGGGCGATCTCACCATCGAGCGCGCGATCAGCGCGCAGATGGAAAGCGTGTACTTTCCGGTGACGGTCCGCGAGTTCGGCGCGCGGCTGCTGTTCCGCGACCTGCGCGAGGAGACGCTGGAGTTCGGTCCCCTGCGCGTGGACACGATGCTGCTGCGCCACCCCGGCTACTGCCTCGGCTACAAGCTGTCCTGCCGCGGCCGCACGGTGTGCTACATCACCGACAACGAGCTGTATCTGCCGACCGATCCCCGGCACGACGCACGCTACGTCGAGCGGCTGGCGAGCTTCGTGCGCGGCGCCGACGTGCTGATCACCGACACCACCTACCGCGACCACGAGTACCCGTCGAAGGTGGACTGGGGACACTCGTGCGTGAGCCAGGTCGCCGACCTCGCCGCGCGCGCCGAGGTCAAGCGATTGCACCTGTTTCACCACGATCCGGACCAGACCGACGCCGACATTGACGCCAAGCTCGATGAGGCGCGCGAGGAGCTGGCGCGCCTGGGCGCGAAACTGCAATGCGAGGCGCCGGCCGAGGGCAGCGAGCTCGTCCTTTAGAAAACCCCCAGCGCGAGGCCGGCGGCGAACGCGGCGCCCAGCTCCTCGCATCTGGCGAGCGTCGCCGGGGTGAGTTCCTTGAGCGCGACGACCGGCTCGGCCTTCTTCGCCAGGCGCAGCCCGGTGACGATGCGCTCGACCGAGGCGATCGCGCCCGAGCCGTCCTGCCCGGCGGACACGAAAACCGCGTAAGGGCGCCCGTTCACCTTGCCCTCGCAGGCGTAGAAGATCCGCTCGAGGAAATCCTTCATCATCCCGGACATGTAACCGAAGTTCTCGGGCGTGCCGAGGATGAGGGCATCGGCGCCGAGCACGTCCTCGGGCCCGGTGTCGGCGCAGCGCTTCACGAGCACGCGCACGTCGGCTTCGGCGTCGGCCTCCTTGAGCGCCGCCTGCGCGCCACGCGCCACGGCTTGCGCCATCTTCACGCCATGGGTGTGATAGACGACGAGCAGCGTCTTCATGCCGCGAGCCGCCGGGCCGGGTCCTGGCGGTAGAAGCCGCGGAACAGCTCGTAGAGCGCGGGAAACTCGCGCTTGAGCGCGTTCGGCGTCTCGAAGAACGCCTCGCTCGCCACGGCGAAGAATTCCGCCTCGTCCTCGGCGGCGTACGGATCCAGCACGGTGTCGCGCCCGGCATCCACCTGCTCGCAGAAGCGCTGGAACTCGGCGTCGAAGGTTTCGATCCACTTTTCCCGCGCCGCCCGCGTGGGCAGCGGCGGCACGCCGTCGGCCTCGCCGTCCATCATGTCCAGCTTGTGCGCGAACTCGTGGATCACGACGTTCGCACCGCCCTCGGCGACCGAGCCGGAGTCCCCCAGCGCCTCCCACGAAAGCACCACCGGGCCGCCGGGCCATGACTCCCCCGCCAGTTCGTCGTCCCACTCGTGCACCACGCCCGCCGCGTCGGTCCGCGCCCGGCGCACGCGGAAGTCCGAGGGATGCACGACGATTCCCACCCAGCCCTCGTAGGCCGCAAGTCCCAGCTCCAGCACGAGCAGGCACGCCTGAGCCGCGATCGCGACGCGATCGGCGTCCGAGAGCACCACGCCGCCGACCGGGGTGAACTCTTTTTCGGCGAGGAAGATCACCACCATCTCGCGCAGCCGGCGTTCCTCTTCGGACGCGAGGCCGGCGAGGAACGGCAGGCGCCTCTTCGCGCGCCGCCACAGGGCGTCGTCAATGCGATGCCGCGCCAGGATGCGCCGTCGGCGCCAGCTTTTCAGCCAACCCATCGTCATACAATAGCGCATGGTCTCGGTGGTCAAATTCCATCCGCAGTCGGCGCAGGCGGCGCTCGAGCCGCTCGCCGAGGGCCTCGCCGGCGACGAGCGCGCGCTGCTTGCGCGTGCGCTCGAGTTCGCCGAGCCGCTCTACGCCGGCCAGACGCTCTCGACCGGCGAGCCGGTATGGCCGCACGCGCTCGGGCTCGCCGCCAGCCTTGCCGCGATCGGCATGGATCCGCCGACGCGCGCCGCCGGGATCCTCTTCGCCGCGCCCAAGTATCTGGAGGGCACCGAGCGGCTCGCGGCGGAGTTCGGCACCGAGGTGGCCGCGCTTGCCGCCGGGGTCGAGAAGCTCTACCGGCTGCGCGTCGCGACGCGCGCCTCGGTCGGCGAGCAGAACGAGGTGCTGCGCAAGATGGTCCTCGGCATGGTCGAGGACGTCCGCGTGGTGCTCGTCCGCCTCGCCTCGCGCACGCAGACGCTGCGCTGGCTCGCCCGCAATGCCGGCGCCGAACGCGCCGCCTACGCGCGCGAGACGCTCGACATCTACGCGCCGCTCGCCAACCGGCTCGGCGTCTGGCAGCTCAAGTGGGAGATGGAGGACCTCGCGTTCCGCATCCTCGAACCGGAGCTGTACCGGCGCATCGCGCAGATGCTGGACGAGCGCCGCGCCGAGCGCGAGCGCTACATCGCCGAGGCGATGGCCGAGCTCGCGCGCGAGCTGGCGGCGGCCGGCATCCGCGCCAGCATCGCGGGGCGGCCCAAGCACATCTACTCGATCTGGAACAAGATGCGCGCGAAGGGGCTCGATTTCGCCGAGGTGCACGACATCCGCGCGCTGCGCATCATCGTCCCGGAGGTGAAGGACTGCTACGCGGCGCTCGGCGTGGTGCACAACCTCTGGCAGCCGATCCCGAAGGAGTTCGACGACTACATCTCGCGGCCGAAGGCCAATCTCTACCAGTCGCTGCACACCGCGGTGATCGGCCCCGGCGGCAAGACCCTGGAAGTGCAGATCCGCACCGAGGAGATGCACCGGCACGCCGAGCTCGGAATCGCGGCGCACTGGCGCTACAAGGAGGGCGCGGGCGCAAGGCGCGCCGGGCGCGCCGAGTCCGCCTTCGACGAGAAGATCGCGTGGCTGCGCCAGCTTCTCGCCTGGCGCGACGAGGTGGCCGCCGGGGCGAGCTGGGCGGAAAAGACCCGCCGCGCGGCGCTCGACGACACGATCTACGTTCTCACACCGCAGGGCAGGGTGGTGGATCTGCCGGCGGGCTCGACACCGGTGGACTTCGCCTACGCGCTGCACACCGAGCTCGGCCACCGCTGCCGGGGCGCGAAAGTGGACGGCCAGATGGTGCCGCTCAACACCCCGCTCGCCAGCGGCCAGCGCGTCGAGATCGTCGCCGCCAAGTCGGGCGGGCCCTCGCGCGACTGGCTCAACCCCGAGCTCGGGTACGTACGCAGCCCGCGCGCGCGCCAGAAGCTGCGCCAATGGTTCAACGCGCAGGCGCTCGCCGAAACGGTGGCGGCCGGGCGCGCGATCGTCGAGCGCGAGGCGCGGCGCGAGAAGGCGCGCGAGGCGAGTCTGGAGGAGCTGGCGCGCAAGCTCGGTTTCGCGAAGCCGGAGGAGCTTTTCGCCGCGGTCGCGCGCGACGAGGTGAACCTGCGCCAGCTCCAGACGGCGCTGCGCGAGCTGAAGGGGGCGACCGCCTCGGCGGCGGCGGCGCCGGCGGCGGCGCCGCGGCGCCCGCGCCCGCAGGGCGCGGGCGCAGTGCTTGTCGTCGGCGTGGACCGGCTGATGACGCAGCTTGCGCGTTGCTGCAAGCCGCTGCCGCCGGATCCGGTGCGCGGGTTCGTGACGCGCGGCAAGGGCGTGTCGGTGCACCGCGAAGACTGCCCGAGCCTGAAGCGACTGGCCGAGCGCTCGCCCGAGCGCTTGACCGAAGTGGCGTGGGGAACGCCGAAGGACGGCACGAGGTATCCGGTGGACGTGCTCGTCTCCGCCGCCGACCGCAAGGGGCTGCTGCGCGACGTCGGCGAGGCGCTCGCGCGCGCCGGGATCAACGTCACCTCGGTGCGCACGCAGAGCCGCGATGAGATCGCCCATATGCGCTTCGGCTTCGAGGTGGCGGACACCGCGCACCTGAAGCGCGCACTGGATGCGGTGAAAGAGGTGCGCGGAGTGATCCGCGTCGCGCGCGGCTAGCGCGCCACGCGCGCAGGGAGGACTGCGGGTGGAGGGCTTTCTCGGTCATCCGGCGGTGCAGGCCGTGCTCGCGCCCTTCGCCGCAGGTCTCGCAGTTGCGTTCGCGCTCGCCGCGGTGCGGCTTGCCGGGCTCGCGGTGGCGGCGGGGCTTGCCGCCGCCGTCGCGCTGATCGGAGGCTTTGCGTTTCCGCCGGTATCCGCCCAGCAGAAGGTGCTGCTGCTCGCGCTCGCTGCCCCGGCGCTCGGCGTGCTCGCCGACCTCGCGTTCAAGCCGGCGCGCGCGGCAGGGCCGGTGCTCGGTGCGATTTTCGGACTGGCCGCGGTGTGGGTGGCCTGGAATTTTCTGCGGCAGAAGGAACTGGCGATGGCCGTCGCCGCCGGCGCGGGCCTCGCGGCGCTTGCCGGATGGACCACCGCGGCGTTCTTCGCGCTGCGCGGCGAGCCGGTGCGCGCCGGGGCCGCGGCACTCGCCTTCGGCTTCGGGGTGGGAGCGAGCGCGCTGCTGTCGGCTGCCGCCTCCTACGGCCAGTACGGCATGGCCTTGGGGGCGGGCGCCGGCGCTTTTCTGCTGGCGCAGCTTGCGTTCGGCAGGCCGATCGCCGCCGGCGCCACGCTCACGCTCGGCGCTGGCGTCGCCGGCGGCCTGCTCCTGGTCGGCACGGTGCTCGGGGCGCAATTGCCGTGGTATGCGGCCCTCGCGCTCTCGCTAGTGCCGCTCGCCGTGCGCCTGCCGCTGCCGCGCGCCGGGCTCTGGGCGCAGACGCTGCTTGCCGGGCTCTACGGCGGAATAGTCGCCGCGCTCGCCTGTTTACTGTCCTGGCCCGGGGTGCAGGAACGCCTCGGGCTTTGATCGTCCATCCACCGGAAAGGAGAAGAAGGAATGAAGAAGTGTGTATTGGCCGTGCTGGCGTGCACGCTGCCTTGCGTTGCGGCGGCCGCGCCTGAGAGCTACACGATCGACCCGTACCATACCTATCCGTATTTCGAGGTGGACCATCTGGGGGTCTCGAACATGCGCGGCATGTTCCGCAAGACGACCGGCAAGTTCACAATAGACCGCGCCGCGAAGACCGGATCGGTCGAGCTGGTGGTCGAGACCGCCTCGATTGACACCGGCGACAACGAAAAGGGCAACCGCCCGCGCTCGCGTGACGAGCACCTGCGCGCGGCCGATTTCTTCAATGTCGCCGAATTCCCGCAGATGACGTTCCGCTCAACGGCGGTGAAATTCTCCGGCGACAATCCGGTGGAGGTCGCCGGGAATCTGACGCTGCTCGGCGTCACCCGGCCGCTCACCCTGAAGGTCGAGCGCTGGGTCTGCAAGGACAATCCGATGAACAAGCGGCCGATGTGCGGCGGCAACGCCTCGGGAACGCTCAAGCGCTCCGACTTCGGGATGAAGTACGGCATTCCCGCAATCGGCGACGAAGTGAAGCTTTATTTCGAAATCGAGGGCTATCGGGACTGACCGCCCGCGCGCCACGGGAATAATCTCCTGTGCGCGCCGTTTACGCAGGGTACGCCCGCGCGCCGCGCGAGCACGGTTCGAAGGGGCTTGCCGCGCGGGCGCGGAATGCTTTCATGAGCGGAGGGGACAGGATGAAAATCAGGCGGATGGCAATGGGTGTGGTCGCGGCGTTCGGCGCCGCGATCGCGGTGCAGGCCGTGGCGCAGGTCAAGCCGGAGATCCTCGTCAAGCAGCGCCAGGCGGCGATGACGCTGATCGGAAAGTACTTCGGACCGCTGGGGGCGATGGTGAAGGGGACCGCCCCCTACAATGCGGCGGTCGTGCAGCGCAACGCGGGATATCTGGAGGTGCTCGCGCAGATGCCGTGGGACGGTTTCCATGAGAGCACCAAGGGCGAAAAGAGCGCCGCGCTGCCGGCAGTGTGGGAAAAAGCGGCCGAATTCAAGCAGGCGCAGGAGCGCCTGCAAAGCGAGGTCGCGAAGCTGGTGCAGGTCGCGAAAGGCGGTGACGAAGCGTCGGTGAAGAACCAGATCGCCGCGGTTTCCCGCGCCTGCGGCGGCTGTCACGACAATTTCCGCGAGAAGCGCTGAGACGCCGGGCGCTCGCGTCGGACGGTTGCGAGCGCCCGCCCTCGCGTTCGGGGCGGCGCTGCTCGCCCTTGCCTTCGGCGCCAGCGCCCAGGGCGATGTCAAGCGCGGCCTTTATCTGTCACAGGCGGCGGGTTGTTTCGGCTGCCACACCGAGGCGCGCGAGGGCGCCCAGCCCTACGCCGGCGGCCGTGCGATCGCCACACCGTTCGGAACCTTTTACGGCCCCAACATCACGCCGCATCCACAGGTGGGCATCGGCCGCTGGCGCGAGTCCGACTTCATCCGCGCCATGCGATACGGCGTGCGCCCGGATGGCGCGCACTACTACCCGGTCTTTCCTTATCCCTCCTATACGAAGATCACCGACGCCGACCTGCGCGACCTGTGGGCGTACCTGAGGAGCCTTGCGCCGAGCGACCGGCCGAGCCGGCCGCACGAGCTTCGATTTCCGTTCGGCTGGCGCTTCCTTCTCACGGGCTGGAAGTGGCTGTACTTCAGACCCGGGCCGTTCGTGCCCGATCCGGCGAAGAGCGCCGTGCTCAACCGCGGCGCGTATCTCGTCGAAGGTCTCGGTCATTGCGGCGAATGCCATACGCCGCGCAACTTTCTCGGCGGGCCGAAGCGCGACCGACACCTGGCGGGTGCGAAGTTGCCCGACGGCAAGCGCGCCCCCAACCTCACCCCGGCGCGCCTGGCAAAGCTGGACGATGCCGAGCTGAAGGACATCCTGCGCACCGCGATGACCGCCGAAGGCGACGTGCTCGCCGAGGCCATGGCCGAGGTGGTGCGAAACACCACCAGTCGGCTTGCCCCGGCCGATCTGGAGGCCGTCATCGCCTACCTGCGCTCGCTTGCCGCGATCCCCGACGAGCCGAAGTAGGCGGGCGGTGTTGTAGAATCCGCGCGTCCCAGGCGCGTAGCTCAGCTGGTTAGAGCACTACCTTGACATGGTAGGGGTCGTTGGTTCGAGTCCAATCGCGCCTACCAATCGTTGGGACGGACGCCGGGGTGCGTAGCCTGCGGCCGCACGGCGGCGCCGTCCGTAACTCCGCGCATAGGAACGAACGCGGAAGGCGCGCCGTTCCATGCGCGGTTCTGTTTTGAGGGCGCGTGCCGGATATCCGACTTCCCGACGGCTCGGTCAAGTCCTTCGACCGGCCGGTCACCGTCGCCGAGGTGGCGCAGGCCATCGGGCCGGGGCTGGCGCGCGCCGCGCTCGCGGGCCGGGTGAACGGCAGGTTGGTGGACACGAGCTACCGGATCGAATCCGACTGCACGCTGGAGATCCTCACCGACCGCGACCCGGCCGCGCTCGAACTGCTGCGGCATTCGACCGCGCATCTGCTCGCGCACGCGGTGAAGGAGCTGTTTCCGGACGCGCAGGTGACGATCGGTCCGGTGATCGAGAACGGCTTTTACTACGATTTTTCCTACAAGCGCCCGTTCACGCCGGAAGACCTCGCCGCGATCGAGAAGCGCATGGCCGAGATCGCGGCGCGCGACCTGCCGGTCGAGCGGCGAGTGATGCCGCGCGAGGAGGCGATCCGGTTCTTCAGCGAGCAGGGCGAGATCTACAAGGCCGAGATCGTCGCCGCGATTCCCGAGGGCGAGGAGATCTCGCTCTACACGCAGGGCAATTTCACCGACCTGTGCCGGGGACCGCATGTGCCCTCGACCGGTCGCCTCAAGGTCTTCAAGCTGATGCGCGTCGCCGGCGCCTATTGGCGCGGCGATTCGCGCAACGAGATGCTCCAGCGCATCTACGGCACCGCGTGGGCGAAGAAAGAGGACCAGGACGCGTACCTGAAGATGCTGGAGGAGGCCGAAAAGCGCGACCACCGGCGCCTCGGCACCCAGCTCGATCTCTTCCACATCGAGGAGGAGGCGCCGGGCATGGTCTTCTGGCACCCGAAGGGCTGGGTGCTATGGCAGGAGGTCGAGCAGTACATGCGGCGCATTTGCCGCGAAAACGGCTATCTGGAGGTGCGCGGGCCGATCGTGCTGCACCGGCGGCTGTGGGAGCTCACCGGGCACTGGGAGAACTACCGCGAGAACATGTTCACCACCGAGTCGGAGAAGCGCGACTACGCGGTCAAGCCGATGAACTGCCCCGGGCACATCCTCATCTTCAAGACCCGGGTGCGGAGCTACCGCGATCTGCCGCTGCGCTACGCCGAGTTCGGCGCCTGCCACCGGAACGAACCGTCCGGTGCGCTGCACGGCCTGATGCGCATCCGCGGCTTCACCCAGGACGACGGCCACATTTTCTGCACCGAGGAGCAGATCCTTCCCGAGTGCGTCGCCTACACGGCGCTGCTGCAGAAGGTGTATCGCGAGTTCGGCTTCACCGACATCGTGTACCGGGTCGCGACGCGGCCGGAGAAGCGCATCGGCACCGATGACGCGTGGGACAAGGCCGAGCAGGCGCTGATGGAGTCGTTGCGCCGCTCCGGCGTCGCCTTCGAGGTCGCCCCGGGCGAGGGTGCGTTCTACGGCCCGAAGATCGAGTACTCGCTGAAGGACGCGCTCGGGCGGCTCTGGCAGTGCGGCACGATACAGGTGGACTTCTTCATGCCCGGGCGGCTGGGCGCCGAGTACGTCGCGGCCGACAACACGCGCAAGACCCCGGTGATGCTGCACCGGGCGATCATCGGCTCGCTGGAGCGCTTCATCGGCATCCTGATCGAGCATTACGGCGGCGCGTTTCCGTTGTGGCTTGCGCCCGAGCAGGTGGTGGTGATGAATGTCACCGACCGGCAGGCGGGGTACGCGGAGGAGGTCGCGGCGCGACTGCGCAAGGCCGGCTTTCGCGCCGTCGCGGATTTGCGGAACGAGAAAATTTCCTATAAGATTCGCGAACATAGCCTGCAGAAGCTGCCCTACCAGCTGGTGGTCGGGGACCGCGAGATGCAGGCTCGAACGGTCGCCGTGCGAACGCGCAGCGGCGAAGATCTCGGGGCGATGACGCTCGAGGCCTTCGTCGGACGCCTCCGCGACGAGGCGATGGCGCGCTAGCGCGGCTCATTTTTTTGGCGAGCAGAGGAGAGTTTCACCCATAGCACTCGACAGATCGCAGCGCATCAACGCAGAGATCACCGCGCCCATGGTGCGGGTGGTATCCGAAGAAGGCGAGCAGCTCGGCATCGTTCCGATAGCCGAGGCGCTCCGGATGGCGGAAGAGCGAAATGTGGACCTGGTCGAGATCGCGCCGCTGGCGAATCCGCCGGTCTGCAAGCTGATGGACTACGGCAAGTTCCGCTACCGCGAGCAGAAGAAGGCCCACGAGGCCAAACTCAAGCAAAAGCAGATCCAGGTCAAGGAGATCAAGTTCCGCCCCGGCACCGACGACAGCGACTATCGGATCAAGGTGGGCAAACTGGTGCAGTTCCTGGAGGGCGGCGACAAGGCGAAGGTGACGCTGCGGTTTCGGGGCCGCGAGGTGGCGCATCAAGAGTTCGGCCAGCGGCTGCTGGAAAGGGTGCGGAAGGACCTGGAGCCCTATGCGATCGTCGAGCAGTTTCCGAAGCTCGAAGGCCGCCAGCTGGTGATGGTGCTGGCGCCGAAGAAAAGGCCCCAGCCGGCGAAGGCCGGGCCGAAGGCGAAGGAACCCAAGCCCGCAGCGGCCGCCTAGCGCGCCGGCGCGGGCGGGAAGAAGAGACAGCCGCGGCATCAAGCGCCCGCGCAGCGGGCCGCCCGGCGTCGGACGACAAGACGGAGCAGCGCAATGCCGAAGATGAAGACGAAAAAATCGGCCGCCAAGCGCTTCAAGGTGCGCGCCAGCGGCACGATCAAGCGCCAGCATGCCTACATGCGGCACATCCTGACGAAGAAACCGACCAAGAGAAAGCGCAAGCTGCGCGGCACGACGAGCGTGAACGACGCCAACCGGCGGGCCGTGCTCTCGATGCTTCCCTACGCGCGCTAGGAGATCGCCATGCCGAGAGTGAAACGCGGGGTCACGGCGCGCGCGCGCCACAAGAAGGTCATCGCCCGGGCGAAGGGCTACGTCGGCCGGCGCAAGAACGTCTTTCGCGTCGCCAAGCAGGCGGTGATGAAGGCGGGGCAGTACGCCTACCGCGACCGCCGCAATCGCAAGCGCGAGTTCCGCGCGCTGTGGATCGCGCGCATCAACGCCGCCGTGCGCGAGCTGGGGCTCACCTACAGCGCGTTCATGTCCGGCCTGAAGAAGGCGAGGATCGAGATTGACCGCAAGGTGCTCGCCGATCTCGCGGTGGCGGACAGGGCCGCGTTCGAGCGCATCGCGAGCCAGGCGAAGGCCGCGCTCGCGCACTGACCCGCATCCCCGGGGAAGCGCCGCAGGGGATGCAGGACCTCGACAGCATCGTCAGCCGCGCGCTGGCGGATCTCGCGGCAGCGGCCGATGCCGCGGCGCTGGAGAACGCCAAGGCGCGCTACCTGGGCAGGAGCGGGGAGCTCACCGCGCTGCTCAAGCGGCTGGGCGCGCTCGCGCCCGAGGAGCGCCGCGCCGCCGGCGAGGCGCTGAACGCGGCCAAGGCGCGCCTGGAGCAGGCGCTCGAGCGCCGGCGCGCCGAGATCGCCGAGGCGCGGATGCGGGCGCGGCTTGCGACCGAGGCGCTCGACGTCACGCTCCCCGGCCGGGGTTTCGCGCGCGGCGGAATCCATCCGGTGATCCGCACCTGGCAGCGCGTCGAGGCGATATTCCGCTCGATCGGCTTCGACGTCGCCGACGGCCCGGAGATCGAGACCGACTGGTACAACTTCACCGCGCTCAACAACCCGGAGAATCACCCGGCGCGCTCGATGCAGGACACGTTCTACGTGGACCTGAAGGACGCGCAGGGACTGCCGCTGCTTCTTCGCACCCACACCAGCCCGATGCAGGTGCGCTACGCGCGCCTGTGGGTCGAGCGCCACCGCGGCGCGAAGTCCATGCCGGCGATCAAGGTGATCGCGCCCGGGCGCACCTACCGCGTGGACTCGGACGCGACGCATTCGCCGATGTTCCATCAGGTGGAAGGGTTGTGGATAGACGAGGACGTGAGCTTTGCCGACCTGAAGGCGGTGTACACCGATTTCGTGCGCCGCTTCTTCGAGTCCGAGGCGATCGAGGTGCGCTTTCGCCCGTCCTACTTTCCGTTCACCGAGCCCTCAGCGGAGATTGACCTGCAGTTCGCCTCCGGGCCCCTGAAAGGCCGCTGGCTGGAAGTCTCCGGCGCCGGGCAGGTGCATCCGCAGGTGGTGCGCAACTTCGGTCTCGATCCGGAGCGCTGGATCGGTTTTGCGTTCGGCTCGGGCCTGGAGCGCCTGACGATGCTGCGCTACGGCATTGACGACCTGCGCCTGTTCTTCGACGGCGACCTGCGGTTCCTCAGGCAGTTCGCATGATCGTTCCCGAGTACTGGTTGCGCGAGTTCGTCGCGTTCCGCATTCCGGTCACCGAGCTGGCCGAGCGGCTCACGATGGCGGGGCTGGAAGTGGAGTCGTGCGAGCCGGTCGCGCCGCCGCTTGCGCGCGTGGTGGTCGGCGAAATCATGGCGATCGAGCGCCATCCGAACGCCGACCGGCTCGCGGTCTGCACGGTCAATGCCGGAACCCGGCGCCTGCGCGTGGTCTGCGGCGCGCCGAACGCGCGCGCCGGGCTGAAGGCGCCGCTCGCGCTCGCCGGCGCGAGGCTCGGCGACACCGAGGTCAGGGTGGCCGAGGTGCGCGGCGTCGAGAGCGAAGGGATGCTCCTCTCGGCGCGCGAGCTGGGGCTGTCGGACGATCACTCGGGACTGCTCGAACTGCCGCAGGAGGCGAAGCCGGGCGCGGAGGTCCGCCGGGTGCTCGCGCTCGACGAGCACCTGCTCGCGTTCAAGCTCACGCCCAACCGCGGCGACTGCCTCTCGGTGCTCGGCATCGCGCGCGAGGTGGCGGCGCTCACCGGCGCGCGGCTGAAGACGCCGCGCATCGCCGCGGTACCGGCGGCGACGAAGGCGAGACAGCCGTTTCGCATTACGCACGCAGAGGGCTGCGGCCGCTTCGCCGGGCGCGTGATCCGCAACGTCAACGCCGCGGCGCCGACGCCGGAGTGGATGCGCCGGCGCCTGGAGCGCGCCGGCCAGCGCTCGATTTCGGCGCTGGTGGACGTCACCAACTACGTGATGCTGGAGCTGGGCCGGCCGCTGCACGTCTACGACCAGGCGAAGCTGCGCGGCGCGGTGGACGTGCGCTGGGGGCGGCGCGGCGAGAAGCTGCTGCTCCTCAACGGCCAGGAAGTCGAGGTGGACGAGACGGTACTGTGCATCGCCGACGACTCCGGCCCGATCGGGCTTGCCGGCATCATGGGCGGGGACTCCACCAAGGCGGAGACGACGACGCGCGATATCTTTCTCGAATCGGCGTTTTTCTTTCCCGACGCGGTCGCCGGCCGCGCGCGCCGCTACGGCTTTGCGAGCGACGCCGCGCACCGCTTCGAGCGCGGCGTGGACCCCGCGAACAACGTCGCCGGCATCGAGCGCGCCACGCGCCTCATCCTCGACATCTGCGGCGGCGAACCAGGGCCGACGGTGGATCTGGTCAGGCGCCTGCCGGCGCGCAGGCCGGTGCGCATGCGCATCGAGCGCGCGCGCAAGGTGATCGGCATGCCGATCCGGGAAGCGGAGATGGCGCGCGTGTTCCGGCGCCTCGGGCTTGCGGTGCGGCGCAGGGGCGGTACCTTCAGCGTCACGCCGCCCACCTGGCGTTTCGACCTGGCGATCGAGGAGGACCTGATCGAGGAGGTCGCGCGCCTGCACGGCTTCGAGAACATCCCGATGCATCCGCCGCGCGCCACGGCGAGGATGAGCGAGGCGCCGGAAGGAAGGCGCACGCTGCACGCGGTGCGCGAGCGCCTGGCGGCGCGCGACTATCAGGAGGTCATCAACTTCGCCTTCGTCGAGCCCGCATGGGAGCGCGATTTCGCCGGCGAGGAAAACCCGGTGCGGCTGCTCAACCCGATCGCGAGCCACGCCTCGGTGATGCGCACCACGCTCATCGGATCGCTCGTCGCCAACGTGCGCTACAACCACGCACGCAAGCTCTCGCGCGTGCGCGTGTTCGAGGTCGGGCGCGTGTTCCTGCGCGATCCGCAGGCTCCCGACGGCCCGCTCGCGGTGGCGGGGCTGCGCCAGCCGATCCACGTCGCGGCGGCGGCGTTCGGCCCGGCGCTGGAGGAACAGTGGGGGGCCGCCACGCGCACGGTGGACTTCTTCGACGTCAAGGGCGACCTCGAGGCGCTCTATGCGCCGCGCGCGCTGCGCTTCGCGGCGGCCGAGCACCCGGCGCTGCACCCGGGCCGTTCGGCGCGGGTGCTCCTTGACGGCGAGCCGGTCGGCTGGATCGGCGAGCTGCATCCGCGCTGGCAGCTGAAGTACGAATTGCCGCAGCCGGTGGTGCTGTTCGAGGTGGATGCCGAGAGCCTGCTCGATGCGCCGCTGCCGCGCCCGGTGCAGCCCTCGAAGTTTCCGCCCGTCATCCGCGACATCGCGCTGGTGGTGGACCAGGGGCTCGCGGCGCAGGCGCTGCTCGATGCCGCGGCCGAGGTCGAGCTGCCGATCGTGCGCGAAGTGCGGCTGTTCGATCTGTACCAGGGCCCGAACGTGCCGCAAGGCAGGAAAAGCCTTGCGTTTCGGGTAGTTATGCAACATACTGAACGCAGCCTCACGGATGCCGAGGCCGACGCGGCGCAAGAGGCGCTGGTAGCGCACTGGGAGCGGCGCTTCGGGGCCCGGCTCAGAGCGTGAAATACCGGAACGACTCGCTACTTCAGGGGGGTGCGATGACCTTGACCAAGGCCGAGCTGGCGGACCTTCTTTTCGAGAAGGTCGGCCTGAACAAGCGCGAGGCGAAGGACATGGTCGAGGCCTTCTTCGAGGAGATCCGCGGGGCGCTGGAGCGTGGCGAAAGCGTCAAGCTCTCGGGCTTCGGCAACTTCCAGCTCCGCAACAAGCCGCAGCGCCCGGGCCGCAATCCGAAGACGGGCGAGGAAATCCCGATCAGCGCCCGCCGCGTCGTCACCTTTCACGCCAGCCAGAAGCTGAAGGCCATGGTGGAGAAGGCACGCCATGGAGCCCAGCCGGAAAAGAACTGAGCTGCCGCCGATCCCCGCCAAGCGCTACTTCACCATCGGTGAGGTGAGCGAGCTGTGCGGGGTGAAGCCGCACGTCCTGCGCTACTGGGAGCAGGAGTTCACGCAGTTGAAGCCGGTCAAGCGGCGCGGCAATCGCCGCTATTACCAGCACCATGAAGTGCTGCTCATCCGCCGCATCCGCGAGCTTCTGTACGAGGAGGGTTTCACGATCAGTGGCGCGCGCAACCGGCTCGACAATGCATTCTCGGGCGAAGACAGAAGCGGGGGCGCCGCGCGCGCTGCGAACGCCTCCGCCGCCACGGTGGACCTGGCCGCGCTCAAGCGCGAGCTGCGCGAGGTGCTGGAGGCGTTGCGCGCCTGATAGAATCGCCGCAGTCGGGGCGTAGCGCAGCCTGGTAGCGTACCTGCATGGGGTGCAGGTGGTCGCGAGTTCAAATCTCGCCGCCCCGACCAGAGCCCTCCAGCGTGGCGACTAACCCGCGCGCCGGCACCCGGCAAGGAGCGGCGTCGCGCCGTCGAGCAGCGACGCCTCGTCGCCCTTGATCTCCAGCAGCGTGTTCCGGTAGGCGTAGTTGGTCGCCGCGGCAGCGCCGGTGCGCTCGAGCCGGATCTCGCGTTCGGGCAGGATCACCCACGCCGCGGCGCCGTTCTCGATCACGCGCACATAGAGCGTGCGGCCGCCGTCGCAGCGATAGGCGGTCGCGTCTTGCGGCGCGCGCGTGCGCTCGGCCGGCTCGCCGAACGGCCACAGACTTACGCTGCCGCAGCCGCCGAGAATGGCAGGGGCGATTGCGATCGCGATCGCGGCGCACAGTTGCTTCATACTGGCGCCGTAGTGTAGCGAAACAGGGACGGCGGGAGCGCATGACGGCGGGCAACGTCGAGGACACGGCGCGGTTCGAGCGCGCGATGGCGCGGATCGACGCCGCGCACGCCGAGGACCCGCAGCGCGACGCCTGCGGCCGGCCGCGGGAGCTGGTGTACGCCGAGCGCATGAGCGGCTGGCTTGCGCGCCTGGTGCCGGACGCGTCGGAGGCGCTGCGCCTTGCGGTGCGCTGCCAGCACCTGCGGCGCTGGGAGATTCCGCGCTCGGCGTATCCGGAGGGCGCCGCCGGCTATCGCCGGTGGCGGACCGAGCAGGCGCAGGCGCATGCGCGCGCGGCCGCGGCGATCCTGCGCGAAGCCGGCTACGACGAAGCCCTCGTCGCGCGCGTGCAGGCGCTGGTACGAAAAGAGGGCATCAAGCGCGACCCGGAAGCGCAGGCGCTGGAGGACGCCGCTTGCCTCGTCTTCCTGGAAGACGAGTTCGCCGCGTTCGCGGCAAGGCATGACGAGGCGAAGCTCGTCGCCATCCTGAGAAAGACCTGGGCAAAGATGTCCGCGCGCGGTCGGCGCGCGGCGCTCGCACTCGACCTCGCGCCGCCGCTTCGTGCGCTCGTGGAAAAAGCGCTCGCCGCGTGAGCCTACGCGGCGCGCGCCGCCGCGGCGAATCCAGGCGAGCGCCGCAGCAGGAAGGCGGCGATCGTCAGATTGACGAGGTTCCACGCGATGCCGTGCACGAACGCGGCGCGGTACGAGCCGGTGAGGTCGAACAGGACCCCGGTGAGCCAGCCGCCGAGCGCCATGCCGAGCAGCGTGAACATGAGCACGATGCCGACGTGGGCGCCCGCCTCGCGCGGCGGGAAGTATTCGCGCACGATGATGGCGTACGCGGGGACGATTCCGCCCTGAAACAGGCCGAAGAGCGCCGATACCACGTACAGCGACGCGAGCGAGTCGAAGGAAAGGAAAAGAACGAGCGCGACGCCCTGCAGAAGCGAGCCGGCGAGCAGCGTCCTCAGGCCGCCGATGCGGTCGCAGATCCAGCCGGAGGCGAGCCGGCTCACGATGCCGGCGGCGAGCATGATCGCGAGCATCTCCGCGCCGCGCGCGGCGGCATAGCCGAGGTCGGTGCAGTAGGCGACGATGTGCACCTGCGGCATGGACATCGCGACGCAGCAGCTGACCGCCGCGATCGAGAGCAGCACGAGGAGCGTCGGGGCGCGCAGCCCGAGTGGCCGCGCGCCGCTCGCCGCGGCGGCGGCCGCGCCCGCGCCCGCGGCCGGAGCGAGCGCCGGCGGGCGCCGCCGCAGAGCGAGGGCAAGCGGGATTCCGGCCGCGAGGCAGAACGCGCCCACGCCGGTGAAGGTCGCGCGCCAGCCGGCGGCGTCGAAGAAGTGCTGCAGAATCGGCGGCCAGAGGGCGCCGGCGAGGTAGTTGCCGCTCGCGCAGATCGCGACCGCGATGCTGCGCCGGCGCGTGAACCAGAGCGAGGTGTCGGCAACCAGCGGGGCGAACGTCGCCGACGTGCCGAGCAGGCCGATCAGCACGCCCTGCACCAGAGCGAACTGCCAGAGCGTCTGCGCCGCGCCGGCGGCGACGAATCCGATGCCGAGGCACGCGATGCCGGCGAGCACCGGAACCATCACGCCGAAGCGGTCGGCAAGGCGCCCCATCAGGATGCCGCCCAGACCGAAGCCGATCATCGTGAGCGCGTACGGAGCCGACGCCTCGCCGCGCGCGGCGCCGAACTCCGCCTGCACCGGCGGCAGCGCGACCGCGACCGCGTACATGCCCGAGCCGCCGATCGTCATCAGCGCGAGCGAGGCCGCAAGGCGCGCCCACGCGTAGGGCGATTCGTGCTGCTCGCGGACCGCCGGCATCCCGGGATTCTAGCGGTCGGCTAGAATTTGCTGCCAGGCGCGATGGAACAAGGCGGCGCGCGGTTGCGTCGCGCCGCGCAAAAAAATGCGGATTCTCCTGTCGAACGACGACGGCTATTTTTCCCCGGGCATCACGCTGCTCGCCGAGCGACTCGCGGCGGTGGGCGAAGTCACGGTGGTCGCGCCCGAACGCGACCGCTCGGGCGCGTCCAACTCGCTCACGCTCGATCGGCCGCTCACCGTGCGCCGGGCGGCGAACGGATTCTGGTTCGTCAACGGCACGCCGACCGATTGCGTGCACCTGGCAGTGACCGGCATGCTGGAGGCGCTGCCCGATCTCGTCGTCTCGGGGATCAACCTAGGGGCCAACATGGGCGACGACACCATCTATTCGGGCACGGTGGCCGCGGCGACCGAGGGATTTCTCCTCGGCCTGCCGTCGGTGGCGGTGTCGCTCGCGAGCAAGGCGGGCCGGCACCTGGAAACCGCGGCAACGGTGGCGCTGCGCCTGGTCGAGCGCCTGAAGCGCGAGCCGATCGGCCAGCCGGTGCTGCTCAACGTCAACGTGCCCGACGTGCCGGAAGCGGAACTGCGCGGCGAGGAGGTGACGCGCCTCGGGCGGCGCCACAAGGCCGAATCGGTGGTGCGCCTCACCACGCCCCGCGGCGAAACCGCGTACTGGATCGGGCCCGCGGGCGACGCCGAGGACGCCGGACCCGGCACCGATTTCCATGCCGTGGCGGCGAACCGCGTGTCGGTGACGCCGCTTCAGGTGGACCTCACGTTCCACGGACAGATCGAGCTGGTGCGCAGATGGATGGCGCGATGAGCGCGGCGGCCGGCGCGCGCAGGCTGCAGGGCATCGGTCTGACTTCGGAGCGCACGCGCGCGCGCATGGTCGAGCGACTGCGCGCCGAAGGCATCGGCGATCGCCGCGTGCTCGCGGCGATGGAGGCGGTGCCGCGACACGTCTTCGTGGACGAGGCGCTCGCGCACCGCGCCTACGAGGACACGGCGCTGCCGATCGGCGCCGGCCAGTTCATTTCGCGGCCTTACGCGGTCGCGCGCATGATCGAGCTGCTCATCGCCGGCCGGGAGGCGGGGCGCGTGCTGGAGGTCGGCACCGGCTGCGGCTATCAGGCGGCGGTGCTCGCGCAGCTCGCCGCCGAGGTGTATTCGATCGAACGCATCCGGGAACTGGCCGAGCGCGCGCGGGCGAACCTGCGCCCGCTGCGGTTGGCGAACCTACGCCTGGTGCACGGCGACGGCACCGCCGGCCTGTCCGCGGCAGCGCCGTTCGACTCGATCCTGGTGGCGGCGGCGGCACCCCGCCCGCCGCAGGCGCTTCTCGCGCAGCTCGCTCCCGGCGGCCGCATGGTGCTGCCGCTTGCGGCCGGCCGCGGGGTGCAGCGGCTGTCGCTGATCGAGCGCAGGCGCAGCGGCTTCGTCGAGACGGCGCTCGACCCGGTACGGTTCGTGCCGCTCAGGCCGGGCAAGCGATGAGCGCGCGCACCGCTTTCGCCGCCCTCGTCGTGCTCGCCCTCGCCGGTTGCGCGGCGCGCACGCCGGCGCCGGTGCAGGAGCGACGCCCGCCGCCCGTGGCGAAGCCCGCCGCCGCCCAGCCCGCGCCGGCCGCGCCGCAGCCGGCACCGGCCGCCCGCACTTATGTTGTCAAGCGCGGCGACACGCTCTACAGCATTGCGCTGGAGCACGGCGTGGACTACCGCGAGCTTGCGCAGTGGAATGCGCTGGACGATCCGTCGAGAATCCGCGTCGGGCAGGTGCTGCGCGTCGCACCGCCGGAGGAACGCCCGGCCGTGCAGGTGGGAAGCGTGCGTTCGACCGGGCCGATCGAGGCGCGGCCGCTGGAACCGGCCGCGCCGGCGGCCGGCGAGGGCTCGGTGCGCACCTCGCCCAAGGCGCTGCGGCTGCCGTACTCGGAACAGAACGTTGCGCTGCTCCGGCGCGCGGACGAGGCTGCCGCGAAAAGCACTCCGCCTGCGGTCGCGGCGGTCAAGCCCGAGGCGCAAAAGCCGGAACCGCAAAAACCGGAGGCGGCGCGGCCCGCGCAGGAAGGCATCGAGTTCGTCTGGCCGGCCAAGGGCGCCGTGATCGCCGGATTCGCCGAGCCGCGGGTGAAAGGCATAGACATCGGCGGGCGCCTCGGCGACCCGGTGGTCGCTGCCGCGCCGGGCAAGGTGATCTATGTCGGCTCGGGAATTCCGGGTCTCGGCAAGTTCGTCGTCATCAAGCACAACGACGAGTACTCGACCGTGTACGCGCACGCCCGCGAGGTGCTGGTGAAGATGGACCAGACGGTCGCGCGCGGCCAGAGGATCGCCGAGATGGGCGACACCGACGCCGACCGGCCGAAACTGCACTTCCAGATCCGGCGCCTAGGCAAGCCGCTCGATCCGCTCACGCTGCTGCCGCCGCCGGGTTAGCGCGTGGCCCTGCGCGCGCGCAGCTCGCGCGCGAGGTCCTGTACCGCCGCGGCGTAGAAGCTGGAGCGGTTGTAGCGGGTCAGCACATGAAAATTCGCCAGCCCCAGGCGATACTCGGTCGGCGCACCAGGCGTGGCGAGCTCGATCAGCGCGACCGTGGTGTCCACCGGCAGGCTCGCGCGCGTCTCGACGCCGTGCGCGCGCAGCTCGCCAAGGGCGAACTTCGGCTCGACGCCCGCGGCGAGCATCGCGCGGTGCGCCTCGCCGGTCACATGCGCGGGCAGCGCGACCGGCTCGCCGCGCCGCCAGCCGTGAGCGCGCAGGAAGTTGGCGACGCTGCCGACGGCGTCGGCGGCGCTCGCGCGCAGATCGGCCGCGCCGTCGCCGTCGAAGTCCACCGCCCAGCGCCGGTAGCTCCCGGGCATGAATTGCGGAATGCCGATCGCTCCGGCGTAGGAGCCGAGCACACTGAAGACGTCGAGCTCGCGCTCGCGCGCAAAGAGCAGGAACTGCTCCAGCTCGGAGCGGAAGAAGTCCGCGCGCGGCGGATAGTCGAAGGCGAGCGTGGCGAGCGCGTCGATCACGCGGAACGCGCCGGCGTTGCGGCCGTACACCGTCTCGATGCCGAGGATGGCGACGATGATCTCCTCCGGTACGCCGTGCTGCGCGGCGGCGCGCGCAAGCGCCGCCTCGTGCCGGCGCCAGAACTCGACGCCCTCGGCGATGCGGGCGTCGTTGACGAAGCGCTCGCGGTAGGCGCGCCAGGAGCGCTCGCGCGCCTCGCGCGGCGGCGCGATCGCCTTGAGCACCTGCTCGAGGCGCCGGGCGCGGGCGAACAGAAACTCCAATTCGGACGCGACGAAGGCGTGCCGCTCGACCATCTCGCGGATGAACGCGCGCACTTCGGGCCGGGCGGCGAAGGAGCCCTCGCCCGGCTGCGCGGCCGCAGCCGACGCGAGCAGCGCCGCGATCGCGAGCGCGGCGCAGGACCCGAGGCGTCGCATTGCGCTCAGGCGGGCCGGAACGCGCCGACGCGGCGGCGCAGCTCCGCAACCTGCTCGGGCGGGGCCCCGGCGCCGTAGCGCAGTGCGATGTAGAGCGCCGCGATGGCGCGGATCGGCTCGGCCGCGTCCGGCAGCGCCGCGGCGCTGCGCTCGGCGTAGTCGCGCGGCCCCTCATGCGGCGCGCGGGCGAGCCCCCTGCGCGCGAGCTTGCGGCAGAAGGCGAGCCAGGCGCGCGCGACCGGGTCCGGCCGCGCGTAAGTGCGCAGCGACCAGGCGGCGAGCGCGACGATCATCGCCCCGAGGAAGACGGCGAGCGCCGCGCCGAGACTGCGCCAGTCCGGCTGCGGCATGCCGAGGGAAGCGAGCAACTCGCGCTGGCGCTCGGGGTTGTAGCCGAGCACCCACAGGTTCCACTGGTGGGTGAGCGCCTCCCAGTTGTAGCGGATCGAGCGCAGCCACGCGAGCTCGGGCCGCAGCAGCAGCGGCAGCTCGCTGGTCGCGCGCACCGCGCGCGACAACCCGTTCTCGAGCCGCCCCGGCGCCGCCAGCGCGGTCGGATCGAGGCGCGTCCAGCCGCGTCCGGCGAGGAAGACCTCGATCCAGGCGTGCGCGTCCGACTGCCGGATGGTGAGCTTGCCGTCCACCGGGTTGCGGTCGCCGCCCTGATAGCCCGTCACGACGCGCGCCGGCACGCCCGCCGCGCGCATCAGGAACGCGAATGCGGAGGCGAAGTGCTCGCAGAAGCCGGCGCGGGTGCCGAACAGGAATTCGTCCACCGAGTGCTCGCCGAGCGGCGGCGGCTCCAGCGTGTAGACGAGCTGCGCGCCGCGGAAGAACTCGATCGCGCGCTCGACGATGTCGGCGTCGCTCGCCGCCGCGGCGCGCCAGGATCGGGCGAGCGCCACCGCGCGCGGATTGAACCCCTCGGGCAGGCGCAGCGCGCGGCGCAACTGCCAGGGTTCGGCGCGCGGCTCGGCGCGCGGCTCGGTGAGCGACACCATGTCGTAGCGCAGGCGGGTGCGTACCGGCGCGATCGCCAGCAGCTGCCCGTCGTCGAGCAGGCGCGCGCGCTCCGGCACCTGCGCCGCCGTCTCGATCGCGAACAGCCAGTGCCGGTTGTGCGGTTCGAGGATCACCGTGTAGGCGTGGCGGTCCGGCGCCCGCGGATCGTCGCGCGGCTCGCCGCGGCGCGCGATGTCCGCAGCGCCGGCACGCCAGGTGCGGCCGTCGAAGTCCCACAGTACCGGTCCGCGCCAGTAAAGCGCGCGCCGAGGAGGCATTTCGCCGCGGAAGTCCACGCGGAACGCGATGGCGTCGGACTGGATGAGCTGCGAGAGGCTTCCGGGCGACATCGTGTCCGAAAGTCCGGTCATGCCGGTGTAGGCGTCCTGCGGCAGGCCCCAGAGCGGCCCCTGCACCCGGGGAAAAAGCAGGAAGAGCACGAGCGCCGCCGGCGCCGCCTGCGCGAGCAGTACGCCGGCGGTGCGCGCGTTCGCCGCGGGCTCGCGCCGCGGCGCGGCGAAACCGACGAGCGCGACGGCGGTGAGGGCGAGCGCGGCGAGCATCGCCAGCGCTGTCGGGATGGACTGCGAATACAGGAACTGGGTGATGACGAGGAACCAGACGAGGAAGACCGTCGCCGCCGCGTCGCGCTGATTGCGCGTCTCCAGGAGCTTCAGTCCCGAGAACAGCAGCAGCATCGCGATGCCGGGGGTGCGGCCGAAGATCGCGCGGTATTGCAGCCACACGCCGGCGAGCCCGGCGAGCGCGAGCGCGAACAGCATCCAGCGCGCGGGCGCGAGCGCCGGTCGCGCAAGCGCCGCCCAGCGCCAGCCGTAGAGCGCGAGCGTGAGCAGCGCAAGCCACCCGGGCGCGCGCAGCGCGTGCGGCGCGGCGACGAGCGCGAGCGCCACGGTGAGCAGCGCGAGATCCCGTGCGCCGACCGCCCGGCCTTCGGGCGCGAACGGATGCGCGAGCGCCGCGGCGCGCGGCTCGCTCACGGCGCCCCGCTCCAGAGCGCGAGCGCCTTCAGGCACTCGGCGCGGTGCGCCGCTCCCCGGCCAGGCGCGATCTCGACGCCCGGGGCGCGCAAAGCGTAGCGCAGGCCCTCGCGCTCGGCGGCGATCACCCAGCCCGCGAGGCGCGACAGCCGCTCCTCGACCCCGGCGGCGGCGGGCAGCAACGCCCAGTCGAGCGTCAGCTCGGCGGCCGCCTCGCCGCTGAACTGCTTGGTGAGCAGCTCATCGGTGCGCGCGAGCACCTTCCAGGCGACATGGCGCGGCGAGTCGCTGCGCTGGAACGCGCGCAGGCCGGAGTAGTCGTCGGTGCCCGGGGCGCGCGCGCGCGCCGCGCCTGCCGTCGCCTGCGCGCTCCAGGGCGGCAGCGGCCCGTACAGCGGGCGCGGATAAACGAGGCAGCGCGCCTCGGGCTCGACGTAGCTCCAGGCGCGGAACAGGCCGAGCGGAAAGCGCGTCTCGAGCAGGAAGCGGCCGTAGTCGAGCCAGCCGCGGCGTTCGGTTGGCACCGCGAGCACCGCCTCCGCGGTCCCGCCCGCCGGCAGATCGGCGAGGCATTGCGCTCCCGAGGCGAGATGGCGCACCAGGATCTGCGGCCGGTCGTAGGGTGCTCGGCTCGCGAGCACCAGTCGCAGGCGCACCGCCTCGCCGGCGAACACCGGCTCGGCGCGCGCGGCGCGCACGCCGAGCTGCGCCAGGTTGCGCGCGGTGTGCACCATGCCGGCCAGGCCGAGTCCGGCGAGAAAGAAGGTGAGCGCGAAGCCGAGCGCGAGCGCGTAGTTGATCGAGCCGACGAGCAGAATCGCGAGCGCGCCGCCGAAGAGCAGCCCGAGGCGCGTCGGCAGGATGTACACGCGGCGGTGCCGCAGCACGATCTCGCCCCGCTCGGGCGGCGCAAAGCCGTAAAGCCAGTTGCGCAGCGCGATGCGCTCAGCTCGTGGCGCCATCGTATTTCCAGCGGCTGCGCCAGTGCGCGACCACGGTGCTCGGGTACTGCGCCTCGCCCAGGCTGCCGTTGTAGCGACCGAGCGCCCGGTACAGGTCGCCGTTCTCCATGTCCAGATAGTGGCGCAGGATCACGCAGCCGTACTTGATGTTGGTGCGCAGGCGAAAGAGGTTGTGCTCCGGCCTGCCGATCAGCTTCACCCAGAACGGCATCACCTGCATGTAGCCGCGCGCGCCGGCCGCGGACACCGCGTACTTGCGAAAGCCGCTCTCGACCTCGATCACCGCGAGCACGAGCTGCGGGTCGAGCCCGGCGCGCACCGCCTCGTACTGCACCGTCTTCAGCAGCTCCACCCGCGTCCTGCGGTCGGGGATACGCTCGCGCAGACGCCGCGACATCTCGTGGATCCACCGGTGCGCGTCCTCGGCGCGGGAAAAGTTGAACACCGCCGGTGCCTGATCGGCGACCGCGGCCGACATGCGCGCCGCGACCGACGCCGCGAGCGGTTCGTATTTCTGCGCCCCGGCGAGCGCGCACACGGGCGCAAGCAGTCCGGCGAGCGCGACGAGTCCTCTCACGCCGCCAGTCGCTCGCGGAGGAACTCGACCGCCGCGGCGAACGGCGTGTGCTGCGCGGCCGCGTCGCGCCGTCCCTTGTACTCCACCGTGCCGGCGGCAAGGCCGCGCTCCGAAATCACGAACCGGTGCGGGATGCCGATCAGGTCCATGTCGGCGAAGAGCACGCCCGCGCGCTCCTCGCGATCCTCGAGCAGCACGTCGATGCCGGCCGCGGCGAGATCGCGGTACAGGCGCTCGGCGGCTTCGCGCACCGCGGCGTTCCGGGCGTAGCCGACCGGGACGACGCAGACCTCGAACGGTGCGATCGCGCGCGGGAACACGATGCCACGCTCGTCGTGGTTCTGCTCGATCGCCGCGGCGACGATGCGCGTGACGCCGATGCCGTAGCACCCCATCTCCATCGGCCGCGTGGCGCCTTTCTCGTCGAGAAAGGTCGCGTGCATCGCCTCGGAATACTTGGTGCGCAGCTGGAAGATGTGCCCGACCTCGATGCCACGCTCGACGCGCAGGCGCCCGCGGCCGTCGGGGCTGGGATCGCCCTCGACCACGTTGCGGATGTCGGCGACGATCGCAGGCTCGGCCAGGTCGCGCCCCCAGTTGACCCCAGTGAGGTGAAAGCCTTCCTTGTTCGCGCCGCAGACGAAGTCGGCCATCGCCGCCACGGTGCGGTCGGCGACGACGAGCGCGTCGGCGAGCCCGACCGGGCCGATGTAGCCGGGCCGGCTGCCGGTATGGCGCGCGATTTCCTCGTCGGTGGCGAACCGGAAAGGCGCGAGCCCGGGAACCTTCGCCACCTTGGTCTCGTTGAGCGTGTGATCGCCGCGCACGAGCAGCAGCGCGAAGCGCCCGCCGGCAACGAGCGCGATCGCCTTCACCGTGCGCTCGATCGGGATCCCCAGCAGCGCGGCCACGTCGGCGCAGGTTTCGCGGCCCGGCGTCGGAACCTGGGCCATCGGCTCGCGCGGCGCCGGCCGCGGGCCCGGCGGCGCGAGCGCCTCCGCGAGCTCGACGTTCGCCGCGTAATCCGACTCCGGGCACCAGGCAATCGCGTCCTCGCCCGAATCGGCGAGGACGTGGAACTCGTGCGAGCCGGTGCCGCCGATCGCGCCTGGATCGGCGGCGACGGCGCGAAAGCGCAGGCCCAGTCGCGTGAAGATGCGCGAATAGGTGTCGTGCATGATGCGGTACTCGCGCTGCAGGTCCTCGAAGGTGGCATGGAACGAATAGCCGTCCTTCATCACGAACTCGCGCGCGCGCATCACCCCGAATCGCGGCCGGATCTCGTCGCGGAACTTGGTCTGGATCTGGTACAGGTGCAACGGCAGCTGCCGGTAGCTGCGGATCTCGCGCCGCGCGATGTCGGTGATCACCTCCTCGTGCGTCGGGCCGAACAGAAAATCGCGCTGATGGCGATCCTTGATGCGCAGCATCTGCGGGCCGAACGCGTCCCAGCGGCCGCTCTCGATCCACAGCTCCGCCGGGATCACGCAGGGCATCAGCACTTCGAGCGCCCCCGCGCGGTTCATCTCCTCGCGGATGACGGCCTCCACCTTGCGCACCACGCGCAACCCGAGCGGCATCCAGGTGTACAGCCCCGAGCCCAGGCGCCGGATCAGGCCGGCGCGCAGCATCAGGCGGTGGCTGGCGAGCTCCGCCTCGGCGGGGGCTTCCTTGAGGGTGGCGAAGAAGAACTTCGAAGAACGCATCGGCGAGTCCCTGCTGACGGCGGCGCGCGTGGCGTTGTCTTTGGCGCAACGCTGTGGAAAAATGCCGGACGATTCTAGCGTAGGTGGTGGCGCCATGCTCGACAGAGACGGCTACCGTCCGAACGTCGGCGTAATCCTCGCGAACGCGCACGACCGCGTGTTCTGGGGCAAGCGCACCAACCAGAACGCGTGGCAGTTTCCGCAGGGCGGCATCAATCCCGGCGAAAGCCCCGCCGAGGCCATGTTCCGCGAGCTCGAGGAGGAAACCGGCCTGCAGGCCCGGCATGTGCGCATTCTCGGGCGGACCCGCGACTGGCTGCGCTACGACGTGCCCGAGCGCTGGATGCGCCGCGAATGGCGCGGCACCTACCGCGGCCAGAAGCAGATCTGGTTTCTGCTTCGTCTCACCGGCCGCGACTGCGACGTGAAGCTGCGCGCGAGCCCGCATCCGGAGTTCGACGCCTGGTGCTGGCAGGACTACTGGGCGCCGCTCGATGCGGTGATCGAGTTCAAGCGCGAGGTCTACCGCCGGGCGCTCACCGAATTGCGGCCCTATCTGGAAGCGGACCGGCGCGGACGCGGCGGACGGCGCGAGCCGCTCGTTCGCTCGGGCTGACGGACGGCGCCGTGGCGCGGGCCCCGCAGCGCGAGTACCAACCTCTGCCGATCCGGGAGCTGGGCGAGGGCGCGGGCTATCGCCGGCCGACCCAGCCGCAGCCGGCGCGCGTGACACTGGAGTCGCCGGCGCGCGAAGTGATGACCGATCTGGCGCGCACCAGCCCCGCCACCATTCGGCCGCAGGCGCCGATCGAGGGCGCCAACCATTCCATGATCTCGCGCGGCGTGCGCCTGCTGCTGGTGGTGGACGAGCGCGACACGGTGCTCGGGGTGATCACCGCGACGGACATCCTCGGCGAGCGGGCGCTGCGCGTCGCCACCGAGCGCGGGCTGAAGCGCAGCGACCTTACGGTGGCCGACATCATGACGCCGGCGGCGCAGGTGGAGGTGCTACAGTTCAGCGACGTCGAGACGGCGCGCGTCGGGCACGTGCTGGAGACGCTGCGCCGCGCCGGCCGCCAGCACGCGCTGGTGGTGGACTACGACACGGTGCCGGCGCGCGGGCTGCTCGAGGCGCCGGGCAGGCGGGCGATGGTGCGCGGCATCTACTCGATCTCGCAGATCGCGCGCCAGCTCGGCGTGGCGGTGGAGCCCGGCGCGGCGGTCGCGCGCACCTTCTCCGAGATAGAATCGGCGCTTGGTCACTAGGCGCCGGGCGCCGCCCGGCCCCGATAGACGGTCGCTATCGGGATCATCGCGACAAACGATTTGCCGGCCGGCGCCCGCGCCCTTACGTTTGCGTCTACCGTTTCCACGACGAAGGAGGCAAAAGTGAAATCGCTCAAAGGAACCAAGACTCACGAGAACCTGAAGCACGCGTTCGCCGGCGAGTCGCAGGCGAACCGCCGCTACCTCTACTTCGCCGCCAAGGCGGACGTCGAGGGCCAGAACGACGTCGCCGCGCTGTTCCGCTCCACCGCCGAGGGCGAGACCGGACACGCGCACGGCCACCTGGAGTACCTGGAGCAGGTCGGCGATCCGGCCACCGGCATGCCGATCGGGCGCACGCGCCAGAACCTGGCCGCGGCGGTCGCCGGCGAGACCTACGAGTACACCGACATGTACCCGGGCATGGCGAAGACGGCGCGCGAGGAGGGGTTTCCCGAAATCGCCGACTGGTTCGAGACGCTGGCCAAGGCGGAGCGCTCGCACGCCAACCGCTTCCAGAAGGCGCTGGACGCGCTGCAGGACTGATGCCGAAGATCCAGCGCGACAGTCTGCTGACGCTGGAGGCCTACGCCCGGGAGCGGAACGCCTTCCGCTCCCGGGTCATCGAGCACAAGAAGGCGCGCACGGTGCACCTGGGCGAGCATCTGACGCTCGTCTTCGAGGACGAGCTGACGATCCGTTACCAGGTACAGGAGATGCTGCGCATCGAACGCCTGTTCGAGGAGGGGGACATCCAGGCAGAACTGGATGTCTACAATCCGCTCGTCCCGGATGGCACCAACCTCAAGGCGACCCTGATGATCGAGTATGAAGATCCGGTGGAGCGGCGCGCGCGCCTCGTCGAGCTGCGCGGGATCGAGGACCGCGTCTGGGTGCAGGTCGAGGGCGGCGAGCGCGTGTACGCAATCGCCGACGAGGATCTGGAGCGCGAGACCGACGAGAAGACCTCGGCGGTGCATTTCCTGCGCTTCGAGCTGAACGAAGCCGACCGGCGCGCGTTGAAAGCGGGCGCCGGACTCACGATCGGCGTGGACCACCCGCACTATCGGGCCGTGACGGAGGTTTCGGCCGAGACCCGCGCGGCGCTCGCGGCGGACCTGCTGTAGCGCCGATGCGGCGCCTCGCGTCGCTCGCCGCTGCGGCGCTGGTCGGCGCGCAGGTGCTCGCGCAACCGACGCAGACGCTGCCCGGACAGGCGCCCGGGTCGAAATCCGACTGGGAGCGCGAGCAGGAGGAGCGCGACTTCCGCGAAGCGGCGGTGAAGCTTCCGCCCTTCTTCCGGGAGGAGGATCTGATCGAGTTCCGGGCTGCGCCCACGACAAGCTTTCGCTTCTACGTTGATCGGGCGTCGCTTTCGGTGGGCGAAGACGGCGTGGTCCGCTACACGCTCGTCGCGCGCAGCCCGCAGGGCGCCGAGAACGTCACTTACGAGGGCATCCGCTGCAAGACGGGACTTTACCGGGTGTACGCGCTCGGCCAGCGTGACCGCAGCTGGAAGCCGGTGAACCTCGACTGGCGGCCGACAGACAAGCTGTGGACGCGCGTACTGCGGAGCGAATACTTCTGTCCGATGCATCGCCCCATCTATACGGCGGCCGAAGGACTGGACGCGCTTCGCCGCGGCGGGCATCCGGAGCGCGACAACTGGGGCGCCGGCGGCACCGGGGTGCGATAGCTCCCGCCCGCCTCGCGCTCGGCGAAGGGTCAGTCTGCGCCGTAGCTGCGTCCTGCTACAGCAGGACCAGATTGTGGCTGCGAATAACGTTGGGCTTCGCCAAACGTCAGTCTGCGCCGCAATTGAGTGCTGCTAAAGCAGCAGGCGGCGTTGTGGCTCCGAATAACGTTGGGCTTCGCCAAACGTTAGTCTCCGCCGCAATTGAGTGCTGCTAAAGCAGCACTAAATTGTCTCGGTGGATGAGCTCGGGCTCGTCCACGTAGCCGAGAACGGCCTCGATCTCGCCCGAAGGCCGGCCCATGATCTGTCGCGTCTCGGCGGACGAATAGTTGATCAGTCCGCGCGCGATCTCGCGCCCATAGGGGTCGTCGCAGGCGACCACCGCGCCGCGCTCGAACTCCCCGCTCACCTCGCGCACGCCGATCGGCAGCAGACTCTTGCCGTCGCGCACGAGCGCGCGCACTGCGCCGGCGTCGAGCTTCAGGCGCCCGGCGACGTTGAGGTGGTCGGCAAGCCACTGCTTGCGCGCCGCCAGCGGCACGGTCTGCGCCGTGAGCAGCGTTCCGATCGGCTCGCCGCGCGCCAGGCGCAGCAGCACATCGGGCTCCGCGCCCGAGGCGATCACGGTGTGCGCGCCGCTGCGCGCCGCGCGCTTGGCGGCGAGCACCTTGGTGATCATGCCGCCCCGGCCGACGCGCGTGCCGGCGCCGCCCGCGATCTCCTCGAGCCGCGGATCGCCCGCGCTCGCCTGCGCAACGAGGCGTGCCGACGGATCGCGCCGGGGATCGGCGTCGTAGAGGCCTTCCTGATCGGTGAGGATGACGAGCACGTCGGCCTCGATCAGGTTGGTGACCAGCGCGGCGAGCGTGTCGTTGTCGCCGAAGCGGATCTCCTCGGTGACGACGGTATCGTTCTCGTTGACCACGGGGATGACGCCGAGCGCGAGCAGCGTACGCAACGTCGAGCGCGCGTTGAGGTAGCGCTCGCGATCGGCCAGGTCGGCATGCGTCAGCAGCACCTGCGCGGTTGCCAGCCCGTGCTCGCGAAAGCACGACTCGTAGCACTGCGCAAGGCCCATCTGCCCCACCGCGGCGGCAGCCTGCAGCTCGTGCACCGCCCGCGGCCGCCGCGTCCAGCCGAGCCGCTGCATCCCTTCCGCAATCGCGCCGCTGGACACCAGCACGCAGCGCTTGCCCATCGCACGCAGCCCGGCGACCTGCTTCGCCCAGCGCGCAATCGCGGCCGCGTCCAGCCCGCGGCCCTCGTTGGTCACGAGCGAGGAGCCGACTTTGACCACCAGCGTGGCGGCGTCGGCCACCGGATGCGCAACGGCGTTAGGCGGCACGGCGCGCCTCGCGCGCTGCGCGCGCCTCAGGGGTGGCGGCAAGGAAACGGTACGCCGCCGCGCAGACTTCGCGGCAGCCGGCGCCGGTCAGCGCCGAAACGACGAACCACGCCCCCTTCCAGTGCAGTCTGCGCACCAGGGCGCGCGCGCGCGCCTCGGCGTCCGGCAGCGCGTCGGCCTTGTTGAACACCAGCCAGCGTGGTTTGCGCGCAAGCATCGCGTCGTACTTGCGCAGTTCCGCTGCGATGGCGCGCACGCCGCGCGCCGGATCGCTGCCGTCGGCGGGCGCCAGATCCACCAGGTGCAGCAGCAGCCGCGTGCGAGCGAGGTGGCGCAAGAACTGGTGCCCGAGTCCGGCGCCCTCGGCCGCGCCCTCGATCAGGCCCGGAATGTCGGCGATGACGAAGGAAGCGTCGTGGGCGATGCGCACCACGCCGAGCGACGGGTTCAGCGTCGTGAAGGGATAGTCGGCCACTTTCGGGCGCGCCGCGGACACCGCGCGCAGGAAGGTGGACTTGCCGGCATTCGGCAGGCCGAGAAGCCCGACGTCGGCAAGCAGCCGGAGTTCCAGCGCCAGCTCGCGCGATTCGCCCGGTTCGCCGCGGGTGAACTGGCGCGGGGCGCGGTTGATGCTCGACTTGAAGTGCAGATTGCCCAGTCCGCCGCGCCCGCCGCGCGCGACCAGCGCGCGCTCGCCGTCGCGCGCAAGATCCGCGAGCAGCTCGCCGGTTGTCGCGTCCCGCGCCAGCGTGCCCACCGGCACGCGCAGCTCCAGGTCCCGCCCGGCGCGCCCGTACTGGTCGGCGCCGCGGCCGTTCTCGCCGTTCTCGGCGCGATGCACGCGCGCATAGCGGTAGTCCACCAGCGTGTTGATGTTGCGGTCGGCAACCAGCCAGATGCTGCCACCGCGGCCGCCGTCGCCGCCCGCGGGGCCGCCGCGCGGCACATACTTTTCGCGCCGGAACGCGGCGCAGCCGTCGCCGCCCTTGCCGGCGTGAACCGTGATGCGCGCTTCGTCGATGAACTTCATGAAGTAAAAAGCCCCGCCGACTCCGGCGGGGCTTTTCGTCCGGAGCCGGTCGGCGGCTAGGCCGGCACCACGCTCACGGTCTTGCGCTCATGTACGCCGCTTTCGCCGTACACTACGCGCCCGGCGATGCGCGCGTAGAGCGTGTGGTCGCGGCCGACGCCGACGTT
Source organism: Pseudomonadota bacterium (assembly GCA_040752005.1). Lineage (GTDB taxonomy): Bacteria > Pseudomonadota > Gammaproteobacteria > Burkholderiales > SG8-39 > RBG-16-66-20. The sequence continues at coordinate 32,196 of JBFMFX010000005.1, forward strand.
GTCGCCGGCGCGTACCACCGTGCCGCGCTGGCGCACGAGGATTTGTCCGGCGTTGACCTTTTCACCGCCGTAGACCTTGATGCCGAGGCGCTTGGCCTGCGAATCACGCCCGTTGCGGGAACTGCCGCCCGCCTTCTTGTGTGCCATGGTCGCTCCTTGTTCCGCCTCAGGCGCCGACGATGCCCTCGATGCGCACCTCGGTATAGGGCTGCCGGTGTCCCTGGCTTTTTTGCGAGTGCTTGCGCCGGCGCAGCTTGAAGATGCGCACCTTCTCGCCGCGGCCGTGCCCGAGCACCGTCGCGGTCACCGAGGCGCCAGGCACGAACGGCGCGCCGACGCGCGCCGCCTCGCCCTCGCCCACGAGCAGCACCTTGTCGAACGACACGCTCGCGCCCACTTCGGCCGCGAGCGCCTCGACGCGGATGCGCTCGCCGGCGCTCACGCGGTACTGCTTGCCGCCCGCCTGAATGACTGCGTACATGATTCCTCGAGGTCGAACCGGAAAGGCCTGAAATTATAGAGGAATCGGGAAACGCGCGTCAAAACCCTGTGATAACTTTCGTGCCGTGACTCCCGAACGCATCCTCGCGCCGATCGCCCAGGAGATGCGCCAGCTGGAAGCGCGCATCGGCGAGCGCCTCGCCTCCGACGTCGCGCTCGTGCGGCAGGTGGCGCAATATCTGGTGGCGAGTGGCGGCAAGCGCCTGCGCCCGGCGCTGCTGCTCCTGGCGGCCGGGGCCTGCGGCGCGCGCGACGAGGCGCGTATCGAGCTCGCGGCGGTGGTCGAGTTCATCCATACCGCCACCCTGCTGCACGATGACGTGGTGGACGCCTCCGACCTGCGGCGCGGCCAGAGCACCGCGAACGCGCGCTTCGGCAACGCCGCCGCCGTCCTGGTTGGGGATTTTCTGTACTCGCGCGCCTTCCAGATGATGGTGGGCGCGGGCAGCATGCGGGTCATGGCGGTGCTGGCCGAGGCGACCAACACCATCGCCGAGGGCGAGGTCATGCAGCTCATGAATTGCCGCAACCCGGATGTCGGCGAAGCCGGATACCTGGAAGTGGTGCAGCGCAAGACGGCGAAGCTGTTCGAGGCGTCGGCGCGCCTCGGTGCGGTGCTCGCCGGCGCGCCGCCGGCGCTGGAGGCGCGGCTCGCCGAATACGGCATGCGCGTCGGCACCGCGTTCCAGCTCATTGACGACGTGCTCGACTATTCGGGCGACACCGAGACGATCGGCAAGAGCCTCGGCGACGATCTCGCCGAAGGCAAGGCGACGCTGCCGCTCATCCGCGCCATGGCCTGCGGCGACGAGACGCAGGCGCGCCTGGTGCGCGATGCGATCGTGTCCGGCGGCCGCGAGGCCTTCGCGCCGGTGCTGGAAGCGGTGCGCGCCACCGGCGCGCTCGAGTACGCGCGCGAGGTGGCGCGGCGCGAGGCCGAAGCCGCCCGCGCCGCGCTCGATTCGCTTGCGCCCTCGGCGCACAGGGATTCTTTGCTAGAATTGGCCACCTTCTCGGTGACCCGCCGTTCCTAGCTCGGGGTGTAGCTCAGCCTGGTAGAGTACTGCGTTCGGGACGCAGGTGTCGCTGGTTCGAATCCAGTCACCCCGACCATCCTCTTTCTTCCGGCCGCCCGCAGCGCGCCACCCCGAGGCCGGCGATAATCCCTGCATGGGCCGTCTGATCCTGATTCTGCTCGTCGTGGTGCTCGTCGCCTGGCTGCTGCGGCGGGCGCTCGCCGGGCGCGGCGCGGCGGACGCGGACGCGGGCGCCCCGTCCGGCGTTCCGCTCGTGCGTTGCGCGCATTGCGGCGTCAACCTGCCGAAAACCGAGGCGCGCAGCGCAGGCGGCCGGCACTACTGCAGCGAGGAGCACTGGCGGCTCGGACCCCGGGACGGGTGATGCCAGTCGCGCCGGGCTACTCGGGACTGTTCGCCCGCGAGGCGGGCACGCCCGAATCGTTCTGGATCGCGCTGGGTTACTTCAACCTCTACCGGATCGCGCTCGCGGCGCTGTTTCTCGGCCTGACGCTTGTCTACGGCGACGCGCTCAATCTCGGGGCGCACCGCCTGGACCTGTTCCGGAGCGCGGCCGCCGCCTACCTCGTGCTCGCCGTGATGGCCCACAGCGTGCTGCGGCACGTGCACCTGCAGTTCCTGCTGCAGCTGTCGCTGCACGTGGTGCTCGATGTCGCCGCCCTCACTGTGTTGATGTACGCAAGCGGCGGGCTGCGCAGCGGACTGGGCGCGATGCTGCTCATCTCGCTGATCGGCGCGGCGCTGCTCGCGCCGCGCCGTCTGGCGCTCGGCTACGCGGCGCTCGCGGCGATCGCGCTGCTGCTGGAGCAGAGCGTCTGGGTGCTCCAATTCGACGCCCCGGAGGCAAGCTTCCTGCAACCGGGGTTGCTCGCGATCGGCTGCTTCGCGAGCGCCGGCGTGACCGGCTGGCTGGTGCAGCGCGTAAGCGCGAGCGAGCGCCTTGCGCGCCAGCGCGAGCGGGAGCTGGCCCTGCAGATGCGCGTCAACCAGCTCGTCATCGAGGACATGCAGGACGGCGTGCTCGTGCTCGACGCCGCCGGCCGGGTGCTGCAGCACAACCCGAGTGCGCTGCGGCTGCTGGGCGTGCAAGGGCTGCGTGGGTCGGAGCTCGTGCGGATCGCACCGGCCGCAGCCGAGGGCTGGCGGCGCTGGCGCGCCGGCAGCGGCGCGAAACAGGCCGACATCGAACTGCGCGGCCGCGGCCTTCGATTGCGCATGATGGAGGCCGGCGCCGACGAGGATCTGACGGTGATGTTCGTCGAGGACACCACGCGCGCACTCGAAGAGGCGCGCCAGCACAAGCTTGCCGCGCTCGGGCGCCTCACCGCCAACCTGGCGCACGAGATCCGCAATCCGCTCTCGGCGATCAGCCACGCCGCGGAGCTGCTGGGCGAAAGCGGTGCCGAGCGCGAGCGGCTGTGCCGTATCATCGCCGACAACACGCGGCGCCTGGAGCGGCTGGTGGCCGACGTGCTGCAGCTCAACCGGCGCGACCGGGCCAGCGACGAGCGCATCGAGCTGGCCGAGTGGTTGCGCCAGTTCGTGGAGGAGTTCGCGATGAGCGAAGCGGTGCCGCGTGAGCGGATCGCCGTGGAAATCGCGCGCCCGGTCAGGGTGCGGTTCGACCGCGAGCACCTGCGGCAGGTGCTGTGGAACCTGCTGCGCAACGCGGTCCGCTACGCCCGCCCGGCGCTCGGGTGCGTGCGCATCGTCGTGGGCGCCTTCGCCGGCCAAGTGGAGGTGAGCGTGCTCGACAACGGCCCCGGCGTGCCGCGCGAGCGGGTGGGACAGCTGTTCGAGCCGTTCTTCACCACCGACCGCAAAGGCACTGGCCTGGGGCTGTACATCGCGCGTGAACTGTGCGCGGCCAATCGCGCCGCGCTGGAATACGTCCCCGGGGGCGAAGGGGCGCACTTTCGCATCGTGTGCGCCGAGGAGGGGGCGGCATGAGGCGCCAGGAGCGTCCCGCCGAGCCGCGCGCCGATCGTCCCGCCGCGCGCGTGCTGGTGGTGGACGACGAGCCCGACATCCGCGAACTGCTAGAACTGACGCTGGCGAAGATGGGCCTGGCGGTGGACGCCGTCGGTTCGATCGCCGAGGCGAAGGCGCGCTTGCAGCAGGCCCGCTACAGCCTGTGCCTCACCGACATGCGGCTTGCCGACGGCGAGGGGCTGGAGCTGGTGCGCCACATCGCGGCGCTGCCGATGGATCTGCCGGTGGCGGTGATCACCGCCTACGGCAGCGCGGAGAACGCGGTCGCGGCGCTCAAAGCGGGTGCGTTCGACTACGTCGCGAAGCCGGTGGCGCTGGAGCAGCTGCGGGCGCTGGTGCGTTCGGCGCTGGCGCTGCCCGGGCGCGACGAGCCGCCGGCGGCCGGACAGGAGCTGCTGGGCGAGAGCGCGCCGCTGTGCGCGGTGCGCGAGACGATCGCCAAGCTCGCGCGCACGCAGGCGCCGGTCTACATTTCCGGCGAGTCCGGCAGCGGCAAGGAGCTGGCCGCGCGCCTGATCCATGCGGGCGGCGCGCGCCGCAAGCGGCCGTTCGTCGCGGTCAACTGCGGCGCGATCCCGGAGACGCTGATGGAAAGCGAGTTCTTCGGCTACCGCAAGGGCGCGTTCACGGGCGCGCTGGAAGACCGGGACGGTTTCTTCCAGGCGGCCAACGGCGGCACCCTGTTTCTCGACGAGGTCGCCGAGCTGCCACTCGCGATGCAGGTGAAGCTGCTGCGCGCGATCCAGGAAAAGCGCGTGCGCAAGGTGGGCGCGACACAGGAGGAGCCGGTGGATGTGCGCGTCATCTCCGCCACCCACCAGGATCTCGCGGCCCTCACCGAGGCGGGGCGCTTCCGCCGCGACCTGTTCTATCGCCTGAACGTCATCGAGCTGAAAATGCCGTCGCTGCGCGAATGCCGCGACGACGTGCCGCTCATCTCGGCCAGGATCCTGGAGCGCCTGGCGCGGCAGGAGGGGCATGCGCCGCGCACGCTGTCCGCCGAGGCGATCGAGGCGCTCAAGGCCTACGACTTTCCCGGCAACGTGCGGGAGCTGGAGAACATTCTCGAGCGCGCGGTGGCGCTTTCCTCCGGCGCGACGATCGAGGTCGCCGACCTGCGGCTGCACCCGGGCCGCGGCGAGGAGCCGGCTGGCCCCGCGCCGGAGGGCTCGACGGCGCCCGAACCGCTGCCCGCCTACCTCAACCGGCTCGAGCGCGAAGCCATCCTTGCGGCGCTCGCGCGCACCGGATTCAACCGCACGGCGGCGGCGAAACTGCTGGGCATCACCTTCCGCTCGCTGCGCTACCGCATGCAGCGACTCGGGATCCGCGAGCCGGAGAGCGATGGCGCCGGCGCGTGATCCGGCCTTTCGCAAGCCGTTCCGGGAGGTGCCGTCGCCGAACTGCGACGACCGGCCCGCGGGCGCCAAGATCACGCTGCTTGTCCTGCACGCGATCAGCCTGCCGCCGGGCCGGTACGGCGGCGACGCTATCGAGCGGCTGTTCACCAACCGGCTCGACCCGGCGGCGCATCCGTCGTTCGTGGATCTGGCCGGGCTGCGGGTTTCCGCCCATTTCCTGGTGCGCCGCGACGGCGAACTCGTCCAGTTCGTGCCGGTGGCGCGACGCGCCTGGCACGCAGGCGCCTCGCGCTGGCGCGGGCGCGAACGCTGCAACGACTTCTCGGTCGGCGTCGAGCTGGAGGGCACCGACGAGGATGCCTTTACCGCGGCGCAGTACGCGCGGCTCGCCGCGCTGATCGGCTGGTTGCGCGCGCGGCTGCCGCTGCGCGCGATTGCGGCGCACAGCGACATCGCGCCCGGGCGCAAGCGCGATCCCGGCGCCGGATTCGTCTGGAGCCGCCTCTACACCCGTCTCGCGCAGTTCTGACCCCAAAGGCGGGGGTCGCACCCCTGTCAGCACCCCGCATGTAGTGGTCCGGTCGCGTCGCGGGCGAATCGCGCGCTTGCAAATTTTCAACTCCGTGGTACAGTGGCCTACGACAATTAGTTGCTACGCCGAGGATCGGTACTAAATATTGTGGTCGCTTTGGCGGGCGGACGGCGGCGTCGCGCCGGGGCGCAGGGCGAGACGGGAGCGAGGGACGGATGCAGATCGCGCAGGAGAGCAGAGCGGCGAACACGGTCATCGGTGCGGGCGCGCCCGATGCGGATCGGTCGGCGCGCTCTCCCTACCGCGACTACCGCGTCATCCGGCGCAACGGCGCCGTGGTGGCGTTCGAGCCGGGAAAGATCGCGGTCGCGATGACCAAGGCGTTTCTCGCGGTGAACGGCAGCCAGGGCGCCGCGTCGGCCCGGATCCGCGATCTGGTCGCCGAGCTGACCGGCGCCGTGGTGAGCGCGCTGATGCGGCGCCAGCCCCAGGGGGGCACCTTCCATATAGAGGACATCCAGGACCAGGTGGAGCTGGCGCTGATGCGCTCCGGCGAGCACGACGTGGCGCGCGCCTACGTGCTCTATCGCGAGCAGCGGGCGCGCATCCGCGCCGAGAAGGCGGCACGCGAGCGTTGCGCGGGGGACGGGGCCGCAGCGCCGACGCTGCACGTCATGGACAACGGCACCCGCCGGCCGCTCGATCTCGGGGCGCTCGATGCGTTGCTCGCATCCGCCTGCGCCGGCTTGGGCGCCGACGTGGACCGCAAGGCGATCCGCGACGCCGTCCTGCGCGACCTGTACGACGGCGTGCCGATGGAGGAAGTGCGCAAGTCGGTGGTGCTGGCGGCGCGCGCGCTGATCGAGAAGGATCCGGCCTACAGCTATGTAACGGCGCGGCTGCTGCTGCACAACATCCGGTACGAGGTTCTCGGCGAGGAGGTGAGCCAGGCCGAGATGCAGGCGCGCTACGCGAGCGCATTTCCGGCGCTCATCCGCCGCGGCATCGAGGCCGAGCTGCTCGATCCGGAACTCGGCCGGTTCGACCTGGAACGGCTCGGGCGGGCGCTGCGCGCCGAGCGCGACCTCAAGTTCGGCTACCTCGGCCTGCAGACGCTGTACGACCGCTACTTCCTGCACGTGCGCGGGCGCCGCATCGAGATGCCGCAGACCTTTTTCATGCGCGTGGCGATGGGGCTGGCGCTGCGCGAGGCCGAGCGTGAGGCGCGCGCGATCGAGTTCTACGAGGTGCTTTCCAGCTTCGACTTCATGAGCTCGACGCCGACGCTGTTCAACTCCGGGACGCTGCGCTCGCAGCTCTCATCGTGCTACCTGAGCACGGTGTCCGACGACCTGGAGGGCATCTACGAGGCGATCAAGGAAAACGCGCTGCTCGCCAAGTACGCCGGGGGGCTGGGCAACGACTGGACCCCGGTGCGCGCGCTCGGGGCCCACATCAAGGGCACCAACGGCCGCTCGCAGGGGGTGGTGCCCTTCCTCAAGGTGGTGAACGACACCGCGGTCGCGGTCAACCAGGGCGGCAAGCGCAAGGGCGCGGTCTGCGCCTATCTGGAGACCTGGCACCTCGACATCGAGGAGTTTCTCGAGTTGCGCAAGAACACCGGCGACGACCGGCGCCGCACGCACGACATGAACACGGCGAACTGGGTGCCGGATCTGTTCATGAAGCGCGTGATGGCGAACGCCGACTGGACGCTGTTTTCGCCCTCGGATGTTCCCGACCTGCACGACAAGGTCGGCCGCGCGTTCGAGGAGGCCTACTGCCGCTACGAGGACATGGCCGCGCGCGGCGAGATCAAGCTGTTCAAGAAGATTCCGGCGGTGCAGCTCTGGCGCAAGATGCTCTCGATGCTGTTCGAGACCGGGCACCCGTGGATCACATTCAAGGATCCCTGCAACCTCCGCAGCCCGCAGCAGCACGCCGGCGTCGTGCACAGTTCCAACCTGTGCACCGAGATCACGCTGAACACCTCGGCCGACGAGATCGCGGTATGCAATCTGGGCTCGGTGAACCTGGTCGCGCACCTGGCCGATGGCGGCCTCGATTTCGCAAAACTGCGCAGAACCGTCCGCACCGCGATGCGGATGCTCGACAACGTCATCGACATCAACTACTACGCGGTCGAGAAGGCGCGCAACGCCAATCTGCGCCACCGACCGGTGGGGCTGGGAATCATGGGCTTTCAGGACTGCCTGCACGCCCTGCGCATTCCGTACGCCTCCGAGGAGGCGGTGGCGTTCGCCGACCGCTCGATGGAAATGGTCGCCTACTGCGCCTACTGGGCCTCGACCGAGCTGGCCGAGGAGCGCGGGCGATACGCGTCGTTTGCCGGATCGCTATGGGACCGCGGCATCCTGCCGCAGGACACGCTCGATCTGCTCGCCGCCGAGCGCGGCGGCTACGTCGAAGTGGACCGTTCCTCGACGCTGGACTGGGAAGCGCTGCGTGCGCGCATCCGCGCCCACGGCATGCGCAACTCCAACTGCCTTGCGATCGCGCCCACCGCGACCATCGCCAACATCGTCGGCGTTTCGGCCTCGATCGAGCCCACCTACCAGAATCTCTACGTGAAGTCGAACCTTTCGGGCGAGTTCACGGTGGTGAACGAGTACCTGGTCGCGGATCTGAAACGCGCCGGGCTGTGGGACGAGGTGATGATCGCCGACCTCAAGTATTTCGACGGCAACCTCGGTCGCATCGACCGCATCCCGCCGGAGCTGCGGCGCCTGTACGCCACCGCGTTCGAGATCGAGCCGAAGTGGCTCGTCGAGGCGGCGGCGCGCAGGCAGAAGTGGATTGACCAGTCGCAATCGCTCAACCTGTACATGGCGGGGGCCTCGGGCAGGATGCTCGACGAGACCTACAAGCTCGCCTGGGTCCGGGGGCTGAAGACCACCTACTACCTGCGCGCGCTCGGCGCGACGCACGCGGAGAAGTCCACCGTCAAGCCCGGGCAGCTGAACGCCGTGCCCGCGGCCTCGCTCGGCGGCGGCGAGACGCAGGCCGCTGCCGCAGGCGCCTCGTTCTGCGCGCTCGACAACCCGGAATGCGAGGCATGTCAGTGATGCTGAGCTTCGACGAAGACACCGCAAGTGGTTCGATCGCCGGGCTCGCGCTCGCGCCGCAACCGGGCTTCGTACCCGCCGCCGGCGCGGCGCCCGCCCCGGGTGCCGACCGCTTCGCCGCCGGCAACGCGTTCCGCCGCATCACGGTGGACGACAAGCGGGTCATCAATTCGCGCGCTGACGTCAACCAGCTCGTGCCTTTCAAGTACAGGTGGGCCTGGGACAAGTACCTCGCTGCCTGCGCCAACCACTGGATGCCGCAGGAAATCAACATGAGCCGCGATATCGCCCTGTGGAAGGACCCGCACGGCCTGACCGAGGACGAGCGGCGCATCGTCAAGCGCAACCTCGGCTTCTTCGTCACCGCGGATTCGCTTGCGGCGAACAACATCGTGCTCGGCACCTACCGCCATATCACCGCGCCGGAGTGCCGCCAGTACCTGCTGCGGCAGGCGTTCGAGGAGGCGATCCACACCCACGCCTACCAGTACATCGTCGAGAGCCTGGATCTCGACGAAGGCGAGGTGTTCAACGCGTACCACGAGATACCCTCGATACGCGACAAGGACGAGTTTCTGATCCCGTTCATCGACACGCTGACCGACCCCGCCTTCAGGACCGGCACGCCGGCGGCCGACCAGAGGCTGCTGAAGAGCCTCATCGTGTTTTCCTGCCTGATGGAGGGCCTGTTCTTCTACGTCGGCTTCGTCCAGATTCTCGCCCTCGGGCGCCAGAACAAGATGACCGGGGCGGCCGAGCAGTACATGTACATCCTGCGCGACGAATCCATGCACTGCAACTTCGGCATCGACCTCGTCAACCAGATCAAGCTGGAGAACCCGCACCTGTGGACGCCGGAGTTCCGCGGCGAGCTCGCGGACCTGTTCCGGCGCGCCGTCGAGCTGGAATACCGCTACGCCGAGGACACCATGCCGCGCGGGGTGCTCGGTCTCAACGCGCCGATGTTCAAGGAGTACCTGCGTTTCATCTGCAACCGTCGCTGCCAGCAGATCGGGCTGGACCCGCTCTTTCCGGGCGCGACGAACCCCTTTCCCTGGATGGCCGAGATGATCGATCTGAAGAAGGAGCGCAACTTCTTCGAGACGCGCGTCCTGGAATACCAGACCGGCGGCGCGCTGAGCTGGGACTGAGAGCGAACGAGGAGCGCAAGATGCACAAAGTGACCGCGTGCAGGGCCGAGGAGGACTACAAGCTCTGGATCCGCTTCGAGGACGGGCTGGAGGGAAGCGTGTTCCTCGGCAATCTTCTGGAAATCGGCGCGTTCAAACTCTGGCTCGACGTGCGCGAGTTCGAGAAAGTGAGCGTGGACCCCGAGACCGCGACGGTGACTTGGGAGGGCGGCATCCGGCTCGACCCGGAAGTGCTGTACCAGGACCTCGCCGCGCGGATGGAGCGCTAGCGATGCGGCGTGCGGGGCGTCGCGACGAATTCGGCGGCCGGGCGGGAAGCGTTTTCCGACCGGCCCCGGATAGGCCGGGGCAGTAAAGCCCGGCTTCTTTGCAACTTCCTTAAAGGAGACCGTTATGGCAAAGAAGAAAGCGAAAAAAGCGGCGAAGAAAAAGAAGAAGAAGAAAGCATCAAACAAGAAGAAATCGTCCAAGAAGAAAGTAATAAGAAGGGAAGCGGGTAAGAAGAAGAAAGCCGCCAAGAAGAAGCCAGCGAAGAAAAAGGCGGCGGAAAAACCCGCAAGACCCGTGGCCGGCACTGCCGCCGCACCGCAGGCGACGCCGAGCGCGCCGCCCGCGGCCGGGACCACCGGCGCCTCGACAGCGCTGAACCCGGCGGCTGCATGGCCGTTTCCAACCGGATCCCGGCCGTAACCGGGAACCGATCGGGAACGTGGCGAGGGGGCGGCCGCCCCTCGCCAAGGCCCTCGAAGCCCTCCGGACCGGCGTGGCGCTCCGGCTCAGGAACTGGGACGCCGCTCCAGGTCCGAGAGGCTTCCTTCGAGCGGATTTTATCCTTTCCGGGACCGTGACGGTCCTAGCCTAACATCTTCATAAAAAAGGAGTTTCATAGAAAGGGCAAAGGCAGACCCGGCACGGGCATGGTTGACTGACCTGGCAGTTGCACCTATCATCGCGCCCGCTGCTGCGACGCAGCACCACTTGGCGGACGAAATTCCCGTCCGCACGGACCGCCCGAACCGGAGACGAGTCTCCGGTGATGCCGGGCAAACGGAACCCGGGGCCCTCGCCCCGCAGCGCTCCCAGACCCCTGCCGGCTCAGCGCCGCTCCGATCATCCGGATCCGGCGTGCCGCCCGGCAGCCGACGGGGCGCAGGCAGCAGGAAAGGAGGTACGACATGAGCGCAACGAACGGGTCGGTGATTTCGCCCGTCGTCGGTGCGGCACTTCGTCTGGCTTCGGCGACACGATCGGCCCTGGCGCTGATCGGGCTTGCGGCGGTGCTCGCCGCGGCGCTTCCCGATTTGGGCGAGCTGTGGCCACGGCAGATGCCGCCAGTCGCATCGGCGTGGGACGCGGCGGCGCCGGAAGCGAGTACCGGCGCCCTCCAGCCGGTGGTATTCGACGCGGCGAGCGAGCGAGAGCAGCGTGCGGTGGTCGCGTTCATCGCCAGGCGCTACCGGGTCGCCGAGGAGGCGATCGCAGGGTTTGTCGCCTCGGCCTACCGTGCCGGCAGCGAACTGAAGCTCGATCCGCTCCTGATCCTGGCGGTGATGGCGGTCGAGTCGCGCTACAACCCGGTCGCCGAGAGCGTGCTCGGCGCGAAGGGCCTGATGCAGGTGATCGCGCGGTTCCACCTCGACAAGCTGATCGAGCACGGCGGCGAGCCGGCGCTGCTCGACCCGGAGGTGAACATCCGGGTCGGAGCGCGCATCCTGCACGAATACCTGCGCCGCTTCGGCGACGTGGAGACCGCGCTGCAGATGTACGCCGGCGCCTTCGACGAGCCGAGTTCACAATACTCGAGCAAGGTGCTCGCCGAGCGCGCGCGCCTGCAGCAGGCGGCACGGGCGCGACCGTCGGCCTGAGCGGGCGCGTAGTCTGGCCCGCAATCCTGCCCTGAGCGGGCGCGCAGTCCGGCCCGCAGTCCTGGCCGAGCGGGCGCGCAGTTCAGCCGGCGAACCTGGCAAGGCGCGCCGCCGCCTCCTCGAGGTCCTGCATCGCGCGGGTATAGGCGAAGCGCACGCAGCTCGCGGTACCGTTGGCGCCGAAATCCACGCCGGGGGTCGCCGCGACCGCCTCGCGTTCGAGGAGCTCCAGAGCGTAGCGCCTGCCGTCGCCGCCCGGACAGCGCGCGTACACATAAAACGCGCCGGTCGGGGCGGCGGGAATCTCCAGCCCGGCGCGCGCGAGCGCCGGTACGAGGAAGTCGCGCCGGCGCTCGAACTCGCGGCGGCGCCGCTCCAGCTCGGCCAGCGTGTCCGGCTCGAAGCAGGCGAGCGCCGCATGCTGGGCGACCGCGGGCGCGCAGATGAACACGTGCTGCGCGAGCTTTTCGAACTCGCGCACGCGCGCGTTGCCCGGCGACTCCGGAAGGACCGTCCAGCCGAGCCGCCAGCCGGTCATGCAGAAGTACTTGGAGAAGCTGTCCACCAGCACCACCTCGCCGGGCAGCCCGAGGGCGCTGTGCGGGGCGGCGCCGTAGACCAGCTCGCGATAGATTTCGTCCACGATCAGCACGCCGCCGCGCTCCGCGACGAAGGCCGCGATCTGCGCGAGGTCGGCCGGCGCAATGCGCGTACCGGTGGGATTGGCCGGCGAGCCGAGCACTATTGCCTTCGTACGCGGGCTCCAGGCCGCGCGCACCCTCTCCGGCGTCGGCTGCCAGTTCGTTTCGGCGCAGACGTCGAGTGCGCGCGCGCGCCCTTCCAGCGCGCGCACCATATGGCGGTAGCCGGGGTAGCCCGGGTCGGGCACGAGGATCTCGTCGCCCGGCTCGACGTAGAGCGCGAGGGCGAGCAGCAGTCCGCCCGAGGCGCCGGCCGTCACCGCGATGCGCTCCGGCGGCGGCGCGGCGCCGTGCACGCGCGCGTAGTGCGCGGCGATCGTCTCGCGCAGCGCCGGCAGGCCGAGAGTCGGCGTGTACGCGCTCCTGCCTTCGCGCAGCGCGCGCACCGCGGCCTCGACGACCGGCTCGGGCGCGGTGAAGTCCGGCTCGCCGATCTCCATGTGGATCACGCGCCGGCCCGCGGCCTCGAGCGCCTGCGCGCGCGCCAGCACGTCCATCACCTCGAAGGGCTGGATTGCGCTGACGCGCTGCGCGGCGCGAACGGTTCTCTCGGGCGGGCTCAGGGGAAGCGGTTGCTATAATTTTCCTTCCCGGCGCAACATAGCCTGCCTGCGCGCGCCGGGCAAGGAGCCCGACGTGGACGAGGACCTGAGAAAGAGCGCGCTCGAGTACCACCGCCAGCCGCGCCCGGGCAAGATTTCGGTACACGCCACCAAGGATCTCGTCAACCAGCGCGATCTCGCGCTCGCCTACTCGCCCGGCGTCGCCTACGCCTGCGAGGAGATCCGCCGTGATCCCGCCGAGGCGGTGCATCTGACCGCGCGCGCGAACCTGATCGCGGTGATCACCAACGGCACCGCGGTGCTCGGACTGGGCGCGATCGGCCCGCTCGCCGCCAAGCCGGTGATGGAGGGCAAGGCGGTCCTGTTCAAGAAGTTCGCCGGGATCGACTGCTTCGACATCGAGGTGAACGAGCGCGACCCGGACAGGCTGGTCGAGATCATCGCCGCCCTCGAACCCACCTTCGGCGGCATCAACCTGGAGGACATCAAGGCGCCCGAATGCTTCATCGTCGAGAGGAAGCTGCGGGCGCGCATGAAGATCCCGGTGTTCCACGACGATCAGCACGGCACCGCGATCATCGTCGGCGCGGCGATCCTGAACGGCCTCAAGGTGGTCGGCAAGCGGCTGGAGGAGGTGCGGCTCGTCACCGCCGGCGCCGGCGCCGCCGCGCTCGCCTGCCTGGACCTGCTGGTGCGCATGGGCCTGAGGCGCGACCACATCGTCGTCACCGACATCAAGGGCGTGGTGTACCGGGGCCGGCGCGAGGAGATGGATCCGGACAAGGAACGCTACGCGATCGAGACGCGCGCGCGCACGCTCGGCGAGGTGATCGAGGGTGCCGACATCTTCCTCGGCCTGTCGGCTGGCGGCGTGCTCAAACCGGAGATGGTCAAGCGCATGGCCGCGCGGCCGCTGATCCTCGCGCTCGCCAATCCGGAGCCGGAGATCCGGCCCGAACTGGCCAGGCAGGCGCGCCCGGACTGCATCATCGCCACCGGGCGCTCGGACTACCCGAACCAGGTCAACAACGTGCTCTGCTTTCCCTTCATCTTCCGCGGCGCGCTGGATGTCGGCGCCACCGCCATCACGCCGGAGATGGAGATCGCCGCGGTGCACGCGCTCGCCGCGCTGGCGCAGGCCGAGACCTCCGAGCAGGTGGCGGTTGCCTACGGCATCGAGGCGTTCAAGTTCGGGCCGGAGTACCTGATTCCCAAGCCCTTCGATCCGCGCCTCATCTCCACCATCGCGCCGGCGGTGGCGAAGGCGGCGATGGAGTCGGGCGTGGCAACGCGGCCGATCGCGGACTTGGAGGCCTACCGCGAGTCGCTGGCGCAGTTCGTGTACCACTCCGGTCTGCTGATGAAGCCGCTCTTTGCGGCGGCGAAGGCCTCGCCCAAGCGCATCGTGTACGCCGAAGGCGAGGACGAGCGGATCCTGCGCGCGGTGCAGATCGTGGTGGACGAGGGCCTGGCGCAACCGATTCTCGTGGGGCGGCCGGCGGTGGTCGAGAACCGCATCGAGCGGCTCGGCCTGCGCATGCGCTCGGGCCGCGAGTTCGAGCTGGTCAACCCGGAATACGACCCGCGCTATCGCGACTACTGGACCACCTACCATCGCCTGACCGAAAGGAAGGGGGTCTCGCCCGAGTACGCGCGGCTGGAAATGCGGCGCCGGAACACGCTGATCGGCGCGATGATGATCTACAAAGGGGAGGCCGACGGCATGCTCTGCGGCACCTTCGGCACCCATGCGCTGCACCTGCACTACGTGGACCAGGTGATCGGCCTGCGCCCCGGGGTCCGGCACTATGCGGCGATGAACGCGCTCATCCTGCCCAACCGCACCCTGTTCATCTGCGACACCTATGTCACGCCTGACCCGGACGCCGAGCACATCGCCGAGATGACGGTGCTCGCCGCCGAGGAAGTGCGCCGTTTCGGCATCCAGCCGAAGGTGGCGCTGCTCTCGGCGTCGAACTTCGGCTCGGTGGATCTGCCCTCGGCGCGCAAGATGCAGACGGCGCTCGCGCTGCTCAACGAGCGCGTCCCCGACCTGGAGGTGGAGGGGGAGATGCACGGCGACGCGGCGCTGTCGGACGAGATCCGCCAGAAGGTGTTCCCGAACTCGCGCCTGAAGGGCGCGGCGAACCTGCTGGTGATGCCGACGCTGGACGCGGCCAACATCTCCTTCAACCTGCTCAAGGTCGCCGCGGCCGACAACGTCACCATCGGCCCGATCCTGCTCGGCGCGGCGCGCCCGGTGCACATCCTGACGCCTTCGGCGACGGTGCGCCGCATCGTCAACATGACCGCGCTCACCGTGGCCGACGCCAACGCGCCGCGCGGGCAGGAACAGTCGCTGTTCTAGCGCGCGCATGCCGACCGAAGCGGCCGCAGGCAGGGTCACGCCGTTTCCCGCTGAACGCGCCAGGCCCCGCCCGGGGCTGGTGCTCACCGGCGGCGGCGCGCGCGCGGCTTATCAGGTCGGTGTGCTGAAGGCGGTGCGCGACATCCTCGGCAGCCCGGTGAAGAACCCGTTTCCGATCCTCACCGGCACTTCCGCCGGCGCGATCAACGCGGCGACGCTCGCGGTTTTCGCCGACAACTACACGCGCGCGGTGGGCAACCTGCTGGAGGTGTGGGAGCACATGCACTGCCACCATGTGTACCGCACCGACGTGGCGAGCATCATGCGCAGCGGCGCGCGCTGGCTCGCGGCGATGATGCTGATTTCGCGCAGGAACCCGGTGTCGCTGCTCGACAATTCGCCGCTCGCCGACCTGCTCGCGCGCACGCTGCCGTTCGAGCGCATCCAGGACCACATCGACTCCGGAGCGCTGTACGCGGTGTGCGTCACCGCCTCGGGCTATACTTCCGGGCAGAGCGTGTCGTTCTTCCAGGGCGGGCCGGGGCTGGAAGGCTGGGAACGCAATCAGCGCATCGGCGCCGCGGTGACCCTGAAGCTCGATTACCTGCTCGCCTCCAGCGCGCTGCCCTTCATCTTTCCGGCGGTCAAGGTGCACCGCGAGTACTTCGGCGACGGCTCGGTGCGCCAGATCGCGCCGATCAGCCCGGCGCTGCACCTCGGCGCCGACCGCGTGTTCGTCGTCGGCACCGGGCGCCAGAGCGCGGAGGCCGCGCGCGCGCGCTCCAACGTCTATCCGTCGCTCGCGCAGATCGCCGGCCACGCGCTCAACTCCATCTTCCTCGACGGGCTGTCGGTGGACATCGAGCGGCTGGAGCGCATCAACCGCACGGTGAGCCTGATTCCGCCCGACAGGCTCGCCGAGGCGGGGCTGCCGCTGCGGCCGGTGAAAGTGTTCTTCATCTCGCCTTCGCAGCCGATCGAGCGCATCGCGGCGCGTTTCGTGCACGAGCTGCCGCGGACCGTGCGCTTCCTCCTGCGCCCGACCGGCGCGCTCAACCGCTCCGGGTCGAATCTGGCGAGCTACTTGCTCTTCGAGGAGCCGTTCACTCGCGCCTTGATCGACCTCGGGTATCAGGACACCGCGGCGCGCGAGCGCGAAGTGCGCGAATTCTTCGCCGGCAGCGAGATCGCCGCCGGCCGGGAGGCATGACGATGGCCGAGCCGAACACGCCGCCGGACCCGTTCGAAATGTATCGGCGCCTGTGGGGCCCGCTCGGTGTGCCGGTGCCCGGCATGGCGATGCCGACCCTGGACCCGCAGGAGGTGGACAAGCGCATCCAGGAGCTGAAGGCGGTGGAGACGTGGCTCAACATGAATCTCAACATGCTGCGCCTGGCGATCCAGGGGCTGGAGATGCAGAAGGCGGGCCTCGCCGCGATGCAGCAGGCGATGAGCACCGCCGGCGCGGCCGAGGACAAGGACCGTAAACCCTGACAGAGGAGAAAGAAGCGATGGCAAAGGCAGTGCGATTTCACAGGACCGGTGGACCGGAGGTACTGCAGGTGGATGAGGTGCCCGTCGGCGAACCGGGCCCGGGGCAGGTGCGCATCCGCCACACTGCGATCGGCGTCAATTTCATAGACACGTACCAGCGCGCGGGCCTGTACCCGATGTCGCTGCCGCAGGTGGCGGGCAACGAAGGCGCCGGCGTGGTCGAGGCGGTGGGGCCCGGTGTCACCGAGCTCCGACCCGGAGACCGGGTCGCATATACGGGTCTCCCGGGCGCGTATTGCGAAAGCCGCGTCGTTCCGGCCGACCGCATGGTGAAGCTGCCTGAAGGCGTGAGCGAGGAGCAGGCGGCCTCGATGATGCTGAAAGGCCTCACGGTGCACTACCTGATCTTCACCACCTATCCGGTGAAGGCGGGCGAAACCGTGCTCTGGCACGCGGCGGCCGGCGGCGTCGGGCTCATCGCCTGCCAGTGGCTGAAGGCCCTCGGCGTCACCGTGATCGGCACCGCCGGATCGGAAGAAAAATGCGCGCTCGCAAAAGCGCACGGCGCGACCCACGTCATTAACTACACGAAGGAAAACTTCGTCGAGCGCGTGAAGTCGCTCACCGGCGGACGCGGCGTGCCGGTGGTCTACGACTCGGTCGGCAAGAGCACCTGGGACGGCTCGCTCGACTGCCTGCAGCCGCGCGGCCTGATGGTTTCCTTCGGCAACGCCTCCGGCCCGGTGCCCCCGGTGAACCTGCTGGTGCTTTCGGCGAAGGGCTCGCTCTACGTCACCCGGCCCACGCTCGCGACGCACATCGCCACGCGCGCCGATCTCGTCGCGCGCTCGAACGCACTGTTCGAGGCGGTGAAGTCGGGCACGGTGAGAATCGAGACCACGGCGAGATACCGGCTGGCGGACGCCGCCCAGGCGCACCGCGACCTGGAGGGACGCAAGACCACCGGCTCGGTCGTGCTGGTGCCGTGAGGAGGGCGCGATAGACGCCGACTGGCTCCGGCGGCGGTTCGCCGCCGCGCCACCGTCCGAGCGGCCGTACTACGCCGATGAAGGAGGGCAGCCGGAGGCGGCGGCGCTCATCGCCGCCTCCGTGCTGGTGCCGATCGTCGCCCGCGCGGAGGCGCTCACGGTCCTGTTCACCCAGCGCACCGAGCACCTGAAGGCGCATTCCGGACAGGTGGCGTTTCCGGGCGGGCGCGCCGAGTCGCACGATCCGGGACCGGAGGCGACGGCGCTGCGAGAGACGCGCGAGGAGATCGGCCTCGATCCGGCCCGCGTCGAGCTGCTCGGGCGGTTGCCGGAGTATCACACCCGCACCGGCTTTCGCGTCACCCCGGTGGTGGGGCTGGTCACGCCGCCGCTCGCGCTCGCCCCGGACCCGAACGAGGTGGCCGACGTCTTCGAGGTGCCGCTCTCGTTCCTGCTCGATTCCCGCAACTATCGGCGCGATTCGCGCCTGTGGCAGGGCGAGGTGCGCTGGTTCTACACGATGACGTACGGCGGACGCGTCATCTGGGGGGCGACCGCCGGGATCGTCGTGAACCTGTCGCGCTATCTTCTCGGGACGCCTCGCTAGGCGCGGTGTGGCGCGCCTGCGGCGGGCCGTCGCGGGCGGCGGAGCCGGACTGCCTTTCGCGCGCATACAGGCGCGCGAAGTTCGCGAGCGAATGCAGATGGGCGTAGACGCGGCCCATGAATCCGCGCGCCACCAGCGTCTTCAACTCCTGCGCCGCGAGCGCGGCGAGCCGCTCCTCGTCCACGCGGTACATGCCGGCAAGGCGCGTCGTCCGGCGCGCGCCTTCCTGCACGTCCATGGTGAAGGGCGTGAACAGTCCGAGCTGCGCTAGCGCCGCGCACAGCTCCGCGGTCCGGTCGAGATCGGCTTCGTACTCGGCGAGCAGCCGCTCGATCGGCTGCCAGCGCGGCGTCGGACGGCCCTCGGCGTCAAAGAGCGCCACGCCGCCCGGGTCGAGGTAGTCCCTGGCGACGCAAACGATGCGCTCGCCGGTCGGCCTGCCGTCTCGGTACACCTTCGAGATACAGAAGGGATAGCGCCGGACGTAGGCCGGGAGATAAACCGCGGGGTCCCAGTCGCCGGCGGCGTCAACGAACAGGTTCGCGCCGTCGGCGAGCCCGAGCACGATCACCGGCGCGAAGCTCGCCCCATTGTCGGCGGAGACGAACGCGATCGGGTAGTCGCGCGCCGCCGCGGCGAATTCCGAGTACGACAGCGCAAGCGCATTCAGCCCGCGGCAGAACGAGGGCGTGCCGCCCGCCGGCAGCAGCACGCGGTCGGTCTTCTGCAGCGGCACGACCTCGCCGTAGCCGAACGGCGGAGTGATTTTCACGATGCGCGCATTGTATAGAATGGCCGCGATGGGCGTCGTCGCAATCGTCGCCGCGCTGGTCCTGGAGCAGTGGCGCCCGGTGGGCGACCGCAAGGCGGTGTTCGCGCTGCTCGCCGCCTGGGCCGACTGGCTGGAGCGCTCGTTCAACGCGGGCGACACGCGGCACGGGATGATCGCCTGGCTGGTTGCCGTCCTCGTGCCGGTGGCGGCGGTGCTCGCGATCTACTACGCGGCGCAGTGGACGAGCCCGCTTGCGGCGCTGCTGGTGAACGTCGGCGCGCTGTACGCCACGCTGGGATTCCGCCAGTTCAGCCACTGGTTCACCGGCATCCAGACCGCGCTGAAAAGCGGGGACACGGAGCGCGCGCGCGAGCTGATCGGTGCCTGGCGCGGGGAGGCGGCGCAGCACCGCAGCAGCGAGGAAGTGGCGCGGCTCGCGCTGGAGGAAGCGCTCGCGGCCTCGCACCGGCACGTCTTCGCGGTGCTGTTCTGGTTCATCGTGCTGCCCGGGCCGAGCGGCGCGATCCTGTATCGTCTGGCCGCGTTCCTCGCGCGGCGCTGGGCGGGGCTCGGAGCGTTCGGCGAGTTCGCGCGCCGCGCGCTGTACGTGCTCGAGTGGCCGACCGCGCGCCTCACGGCGGCGGCGTTCGCGGTGGTGGGCGACTTCGAGGACGCGGTGTACTGCTGGCGCACGCAGGCGGGGGCGTGGCCCGATCGCAATGCCGGCGTGGTCCTTGCCGCCGGCGCGGGCGCGATGGGCGTGCGGCTCGGCATGCCGCTCGCCGGGGTCGGGGGGCCAGAGCCGCGACCGGAGCTCGGCGTGGGCGCGCCCGCGGACGCCGCGTTCCTCGACAGCGCGGTCGGGCTGCTGTGGCGCGCGGTGGTGCTGTGGGTGTTTGCGCTCGCCGTGATCGCGCTTGCGCGCGTGTTCTAATCCGGGCGGTTCGCGCCGCAGCGCCAGCACTGGGTGAACTGCGCCTCGCACTCCTCGCCGCAGGCGCAACGCCACGGCGCGCCCGCCGCGGCGGCACCGCCCCCGGCGAGCAGCCGTTCGGCGCGTGGCGCGTCGGCGTCACGCAGCACCCACAGCTCGGCCTCGCATTCGGCCGGTGGCAGTTCGCCCATCGCCGAGGACAGGTGCTCGTTCCTCACCAGCGCCGCGATTCCCTCGGCCGCGAGCAGATTGCGGGCGTGGAACACCGCCAGGCGGTCGTGCGAGCTGAAGACGCGCTTCACGGCGCGGCGATGATGCGGCGGTAGAGTTCCAGCCGCCGCGCCGGGATCTCGCCCGCCTCCGCGGCGGCGCGCACCGCGCAGTCGGGCTCGGCGAGGTGGCGGCAGTCGCGGTAGCGGCAGTGCAGCGCGTACGGCGCGAACTCCGGAAAGCCCTCGGCGATATCCTCGGCGGCGAGGCCCGCGAGCCCGAACTCGGTGATGCCCGGCGTGTCCACGATCTCGGTGCGCTCGTCCATCTCGTACAGGCGCGAAACGCTCGTCGTATGCCGCCCGGCGCGCAGAAAGCGGGAGATCTCGCCGATCCGCACTTCGGCTTCGGGCACCAGCGCGTGCACCAGGGTGGATTTTCCCATGCCCGACTCGCCGACGAGGACGCTGCAGTGTCCGGCGAGCCGGGGCACAAGCGGCGCCACGTCCCGTTTCGCCGCCAGTTCCAGCACCTCGATGCCGGCGGCGCGAAACGGCGCCAGCCGCTCGCGCGCACCGGCGAGCCGGTCGGCGAGATCGGTCTTGTTGAGCACGATGAACGCCGGCACGCCGGCGCGGCGCGCGGCGACCAGCACGCGCGCGAGCAGCTCGTCGGAAAACGGCGGCTCGCACGCCGCCAGCAGCACCACCTGCGAGAAGTTGGCCGCGATCAGCTTCGCGCGCGCCGCGCTCGTTCGCGCGAGCAGGGTGCGCCGCGGCGCCACCGCGGCGATGATTCCGCCGGCGCGCAGCTGGACACGGTCTCCGGCGACGACCCGGATCCGGCGGCTGGCCGCCTGCGCCGATACGAGCGCGCCGCCGCGGTCGGGGCGCACGAGCGCAGTGCGGCCGAAGCCGGCGACGACGGTGCCGGAGACGGGTGCTTCGCTAGAGGTCAAACAGCGCGTCGCACTTGGCGGCGCAGATGAAGTCGTTTTCCGACAGGCCGCCGATCGCATGGGTGACGTACGCCACCCGGCACTGGTTGTACCCCACCTCCAGGTCCGGATGATGGTCCTCGCGGTGCGAGATCCAGGCGAGCGCGTTGACGAACGCCATCGTCTCGTAGTAGTTGCGGAACTGGTAGCGCTTGGCGAGTCGGCCATCCTCGATCGCCCAGCCCTTGAGCTTTTCCAGGAGCTGCTGCGCCTGCCCGGCATCGAGCGGCGGCACGCCGCCTTCGCAGGGTCTGCATTTCTTCGCGGTCAGTTCGTTCATGGGGTCCTCAGTCTGGCGATGCGCGCCGCCGCCGGCGGATGCGAATCGTAGAACACCGAGTGCAGCGGATCGGGCGTCAGCGTCGCGGCGTTGTCGCGGTACAGCGTGACCAGCGCGCGCACCAGATCCTGCGCACTCGCATGCGCCGCCGCGTAGGCGTCGGCCTCGAATTCGTGCCGGCGCGAGACGAGGCTCGCGAGCGGCTGGAGAAAGAACGTGAACACCGGCGCAACCAGGAAAAACAGCGCGAGCGCGGTGGCGTGCGTGCGCGTCTGGACGCCCAGGCCGCCATAGAACCATTCCTCGTCCATCACCCGGCCGAGCAACCAGAACATGACGAACGAGGCGGCGAGCAGCAGCGCCACCCTCCGCAGCACGTGGCGCCGCCGGTAGTGGCCCAGCTCGTGCGCGAGCACCGCCTCGACCTCGGCGGGCGCAAGGCGCGCGAGCAGCGTGTCGAACAGCACCACGCGCTTGGCGG
Organism: Pseudomonadota bacterium; assembly: GCA_040752005.1. Classification (GTDB taxonomy): domain Bacteria; phylum Pseudomonadota; class Gammaproteobacteria; order Burkholderiales; family SG8-39; genus RBG-16-66-20. The sequence goes on from JBFMFX010000005.1 coordinate 54,117, forward strand.
CGCCGAATCCGGTGAAGTAGGCGTTGCCGTGGCTGGAGCGCCGCGAGCCGTCCATGACGTACAGTCCACCGGCACGAAAGCCGCAGCGCTCGAGCAGGGCCTTGAGGCGCGCGGCGAGCGCCGGATCGGCGAGCGGGCTGAAACGGTTGAAGAGCGGCGCGATCAGCGTCGGCCAGGCGGCGAGGAGGAGGACGTTGAACGCGGTCCACGCGAGCCACGCCCAGAGCCACCAGCGCTCGCCCGCCGCCTGCATCAGCCAGAGCACGAGCGCGACCAGCGGCACGCCGAGCGCCGCGCCCACCGCCGCCTGCCGGGCCAGGTCGGCGGCGAACAGCCGCGGCGTCATGCGGTTGAAACCGAAGCGCTGCTCGATCACGAACACCCGCCAGACCGCGAACGGCAGATCGAGCGCCGAGAGCAGCGCGACGAGCGACACGATCAGCGCGAGGCCGTGCGCAAGCCCGCCCGGCTCAAGCCATCCCGCCCAGGCGCGCGCAAGCGCCTCGAGCAGTCCGCCGAGCGTCAGCACGAGAAGCAGCGCCGCGCCCGCGATCGCTTCCGCGGCGCCGAGCCGCGTCTTCGCCACGCTGTAGTCGGCGGCCCTGCGGTGCGCATCCAGCGGGATGGCCTCGGCGAAGGGCTCCGGCACCGCGTCGCGGTGCGCTCGCACATGGCGGATCTGCCGCGCCGCGAGCCATAGGCGAAGCGCGGTCGCGCTCGCCAGCGCGCCGAGAAATACCCAGGTAAAGGCGTTCGTCACGCCGTGAGAGAATAAGCCATGGCCGGTGAGGAGAACAGCACGGACGCAGGCAGGCTGATCTGGATAGACATGGAAATGTCGGGGCTTGCGCCCGACACCGACCGCATTCTGGAGGTCGCGCTTCTCGTCACCGACTCGCAGCTCGGTCTCGTCGCCGAAGGCCCGGTGCTGGTCGTGCACCAGCCCGACGAGGTGCTGGCGGCGATGGACTCGTGGAACCGCAGCGTACATGCCAAGTCGGGGCTCATCGAGCGGGTGCGCGCTTCGCGCATGGACGAAGCCGCCGCCGAGGAGGCGGCGCTCGCCTTCCTCGCGCAGCATGTGCCGGCGGGAACGTCACCCATGTGCGGCAACTCGGTGTGCCAGGACCGGCGCTTCCTCGCGCGCTGGATGCCGCGGCTGGAGGCGTACTTCCACTACCGCAACCTCGACGTCTCGACGCTGAAGGAGCTGGTGCGGCGCTGGAAGCCGGAGGTGTACCGGGCGCTGAAGAAGGAGGGGCGGCACCAGGCGCTCGCCGACATCTACGAGTCCGTCGAGGAGCTGAAGTACTACCGCCGGACCGTGATGACGATCTAGCGCCGGCGGCGCGCCGGCCGCCTGGTCGCCGGCGGGCGCCGCCGCTCCGGCTCGACCTCGACGATGCACTCGATCTCGACCGGAATGCCCATCGGCAGCGAGCCCATGCCGACCGCCGAGCGCGCGTGGCGCCCGGCCTCGCCGAAGACCTCGACGAACAGATCCGAGCAGCCGTTGATCACCTTCGGGTGGTCCTCGAACTCCGGCACCGCGTTCACCATCCCGAGCACCTTGACCACACGCCGGACGCGGTCGAGGCTGCCCAGCTCCGCGCGCATCACGGCAAGCAGGTCGAGGCCCACCGAGCGCGCGAAGCGGTAGGCCTGCTCGACGGTGACTTCGCGCCCGACCTTGCCCCTCGGCCGTGCGCCGTCCTCGGCGCGCGGGCCCTTGCCGGCAAGAAAAAGCAGATTGCCGGCGCGCACGGCGTTGACGTAGTTGGCGACCGGGGCGGAGACGCTCCCGAGGTCGATGCCGAGCGCCTGCAGGCGCCGTTCCGCGCTCATCGGCTCAGCCGACCGGCACGACCTTGCCGGGGTTCATCAGGTTCTCCGGGTCGATCGCGCGCTTGATGTCGGCCATCAGCGAGACGACGTCCTCGCCCAGCTCGCGCGTCATCGAGCCGATCTTGCCCAGGCCGACGCCGTGCTCGCCGGTGCAGGTGCCCTCCATCCGCAGCGCCCGGTCCACCAGGCGCCGGTTGAACTCCTTGGCAAGCTCCAGCTCCTCGGGCTGGTTCGGATCGACGAGGAACATCAGGTGGAAATTGCCGTCGCCGATGTGCCCGAGCAGCGGCACCGGCGCGATGTAGCTCTTCACGTCCTCCATCGTCTCGCGCACGCACTCGGCGAGGCGCGAGATCGGCACGCACACGTCGGTCGAGAGGGCGCGCGAACCGGGGCGCAACTGCAGGCAGGCGAAGTAGGCGTTGTGGCGCGCCTCCCAGAGCTGCGAGCGCTCCTCCGGACGGGTGGCCCACTGGAAGTCCATGCCGCCGTTCTCCCTGGCGATCGCCTGCACCGTCTCCGCCTGCTCGATCACGCCCGCCTTCGAGCCGTGGAACTCGAAGAACACCGTCGGCGCCTCGCGGTAATTCGTCTTCTTGTAGCGGTTGATCGCGGCGATCGTGTTCTGGCACACGATCTCGGAGCGCGCGATCGGCACGCCCGCCTGGATGGTCTGGATCACGGTATTGGTGCAGCCGTCCACCGTCTCGAACGCGCACACCGCCGCCGAGATCGCTTCCTGCACCGGGTACAGGCGCACGGTCACCTCGGTGATGATGCCGAGCGTGCCTTCGGAGCCGACGAACAGGCGCGTGAGGTCGTAGCCGGCGGCCGACTTCTTCGCCCGGCGCGCCGTCTGGATCACGCGCCCGTCGGGCAGCACCACCTTGAGCGAAAGCACGTTCTCGCGCATCGTGCCGTAGCGCACGGCGTTCGTGCCCGAAGCGCGCGTGGCGGCCATGCCGCCCAGGGTCGCGTCCGCGCCCGGGTCCACCGGGAAGAACAGGCCGGTGTGCTTGATGTGCTCGTTCAGCTGCTTGCGCGTCACGCCCGCCTCGACGACCGCGTCGAGATCGGCTTCGTGCACCGCGAGCACCCGGTTCATCTGCGACAGGTCGATGCACACGCCGCCCCGCACCGCGAGCACGTGGCCTTCGAGCGAGGTGCCGACGCCGTACGGGATCATCGGCACGCGGTGGCGCCGGCAGATGCCGACGATGTCGCGCACCTCGTCGGTCGAGTGCGGGAACACCACCGCATCCGGCGGCGCATAGGGGAAATAGGACTCGTCCTTGCCGTGGTGCTCGCGCACCGCGGCCGAAGTCGAAACGCGCTCGCCGAGCAGCGCCCGCAGCTCGGCGACGATCGTCTGATCGAATTCCCTCGCCTTGTTCATGTCCGGCTCCTTCGCCGCGTTCGCGCCCGGGCGCCGTGCGCCCGCCGGCCGCACCCCGGCGGCGGGGCTATTTTAGGCGGATCTCGCCGTCGAAAGACACCTTGATGCCGAGTGACGGAATCTCCAGCGTCATTTTCGCGGCGAGCGCCTCGTCCCCCTTCAGGCGCTTCGCCTCCAGCGCCTTCTGCACCGCCTGCTCGATTTCGCGCTGCGAGTTGACGCCCACCATCTTCAGGAACTTGCGGATGCTGAGGTTGAAGGTTTCCTGGTCCATTAGCGGTCTCCCTTGAGCAATCGGTCGGCGAGCTGCTTGCCCAGCTCGACGCCCCACTGATCGAAGCTGTTGATGTTCCAGATCACGCCCTGAGTGAACACCTTGTGCTCCCAGGCGGCAAGCAACGCTCCGAGCGTGTGCGGCGTGATACCGGCCATGCGCAGCAGGCTCGACGGGCGGTTGCCGGGGACGCGGCGGTGCGGCGGCAGGCGCGCATCCGCGGCGCCGGTGCCGAGCGCGAGCGCGTCGGCCTGGGCGCGCGCGTTCGCCGACAGCAGGGGATCCACACCCGGGTCAATGAAGTCCACCGGCACGATCTGCGTGCCCTGGTGCAGGAGCTGGTGGAAGGAATGCTGGCTGGGCGTGCCCTCGGCGCCCCAGACCACCGGCGCGGTGTCGTAGGTCACCTCGGCACCGCGATGGTCCACGCGCTTGCCGTTCGACTCCATTTCCAGTTGCTGCAGGTGCGCGGGCAGGAGCTTGAGCGCATGCGCGTAGGGCAGCACCGCGTGCGTGCGGCAACCGAGAAAGTTCACGTTCCAGACGCCGATCAGCGCCATCAGCACCGGTAGGTTACGCTCCAGCGGCGCCGAGGCGAAATGCCAGTCCATCCGGCGCGCGCCTTCCAGCAGCTCGTGAAAGCGGCGCGCGCCAAGGGCGGCAAAGGCGGTGAACCCCGCTGCCGACCACAGCGAGAAGCGCCCGCCGACCCACTCGGGCATCGGCAGCACCTCGGCCGCTCCGAATGCTCTCGCCGCCGCGGCGTTGCTGGTCACCGCGTAGAAATGCCGGGCGCCCCAGCGCTTGGCCGCCTCGGCGTTGGCGAGGGTTTCGGCGGTGGCGAAGGTCTTGGATACCACCACGAAGAGCGTGGTCTGCGGCTCGGCGCCTTCGAGCGCGCGCGCAAGCGCGCGCGGGTCCGGGCTGGCGACGAACCGGGTCTCGATGCCGCCGCGCTCGGCGAGCGCGCTGCAGACCAGTCGCGGGCCGAGATCGGAGCCGCCGATGCCGAGGTTGACGATGCGGCGGATGCCGGCAAGACCCTCGGCGAGCGTTTCCATTCTGGCGAGCGTCGCCTGCACCTCTTCGGGCGCCGCCGCTCCCGCGCGCAGCGCGGTGTGCCAGGCGGCGCGGTTCTCGGTGAAGTTGACGCGCCGGCCTTCGAGCAGCGCTGCGCGCCATGCATCGAATCCGCGTTCGGTGGCGAGCTCGGCAAGAAGGGCGAGCGTCGCGCCCCCGAGCCGCTGGCGCGAGTAATCGAGCGCGAGCCCGGCCGCTTCGGCGACGAAGCGGCCGGCGCGCTCCGGATCGCTGGCGAGCAGTTCGGCGATGCTCGCACCGCGCCAGCTCGCGGCGTGCTCGGCAAGGCGCCCCCAGGCCCGGCAGTCGGTCGGCGGCGTGGTGTTCACGGTCGCAGGTCGCGGCGGTACAGACGAAAGCGCTCCGATTTGTCCCCGGGGCGGCCGACGTCGGCGAGCTTCACCCAGCCCGGGCCTGGCGCATCCGCCTCGTGCCGCAGCTGGCCCTGCACCAGGAAATAGCGGCACGCGGCGGAAGGCGCCATGGTGCGGATGCCGGCATGGTAGCTGAGCGCGGCGCGCTGCGGCAGCCCGAGACCGCTGCCGGCAATGCAGCCGGGCGCCGCCGGCAGCCGCGAGCGCAGTTGCAATGCCACCCCGCGATAGCTCTTCTGATAATCGGCCCACGGCATCCACAGCATCGCAAAGGTGCCCCAGAGCAGGGCCACGCCCGCGGCCCAGCGCACGAGCGCGCGCGCGGGCGACGGCGCGGCAAAGAGCACGAGGTACAGCCAGCCGAGGGTGAGCGCAAGGGCGAAGGCGAGCGGCAGCCACTCGAACTGCGGGACGAAGCCGGGTGCCGTTTTGGCGAAGTTGCGCGCGATGCGCGGCGGCCAGCCGGTCATCATCGCCACGTAGCCCAGCCACACCAGCGCCGTGAAAAAACTGAACGTCATGATCCCCAGCCAGTCGAGCGCCGCTGCCGCGCCGCGGCGCAGGGACGCGACGCCGTGCGCGCCGAGCAGCGCGAGCGGCGCCAGCAGCACGGTGGCGTTGATATCCTGCGTGCCGCCGCTCCAGGCGATCGCGATCAGCGCGGCGAGCGAGGCGACAAGCGGCACGAACACGCGCGGCGCGCGCCACTGCCGGCGCAGCGTCCACGCCGCCCAGAGCGCGAGCGGCCAGGCGGGCCACGCGTACCAGCTCGCGGTGACGAGGTAATAGCGCAGCGTCGGGCCGAATTCGCCGCGCGGGCGCACGGTCTGCTGCCACCAGGCGTGCGCATGCTCGGGCGCGCGCAACCACAGCGCGAGCGCCCAGAGCGCAACGGCGAGCGCGGGCAGCACGAGCGCGGGCGCGAGAAAAAGTGCGGCGCGGCGGGTGCGCAGCTCGTCGCATGCCGCGTGCGCGGCAACCGCCGTGAGCGCGAGCACCGCCGGCACCACGAAGCCGGTGGCGAGGAACGCCACTGCCGCCGCGGCGCCGAAGGCGAGGCCGGCGCCGAGCGGGTGGCGCGCGGCGCGAAACAGAAACAGAAAGGCGGCGCAGGCGGCCGCAAGCGCGGCAAGATCGGGCACCGCCTCGTGCGCGTGCACGATCAGGCCGACCGAACCCGCAAGGAGAAGCATCGCGCAGGCGCCGATGCCGCGCGCGCTGCCACGCGCGTCTTCGCCGGTGTAGGCGCTGCTGTGGCGCGCCGCGAGGTAGACAAACCAGAAGGCCGCAAGCATTGCAAGCGCGCTCGCCAGCCGCGCCGCGTTGTGGAACTGGAGCACGCCGCCCAGCGCCGCGCCGAAGGCCGCGGCAAGCCAGTGATACAGCGGCGGATCGTCCAGCCAGGGCTCGCCCGCCACGCGCGGGATCAGCCAGTCGCCACCGGCGAGCATGCCGCGCGCGATCTCGATCGCGACCACGTCGAACGCCTTCCAGGGGTCATGGTCCGCGAGCCCGGGCGACACGAATACCGCCGCAAGCGCGACGAGCAGCGCGCGCGGCGGTGGCATCGGAAGACGCGGGATCATGGGCTCCTATTGTCGGCCTGTTGCCGCCGATGCCCAACAAAAAAGGGGCGGCCGCGGCCACCCCTTTGCACGCACGCCGGAGGTCGCCTCAGCCGGCCGGCTTCTTCGCGTAGCGGCGCTTGAACTTCTCCACCCGGCCGGCGGTATCCACGATCTTGTGTTTTCCGGTGTAGAACGAATGCGACTCGGAGGACACTTCGATCTTGACCACCGGGTATTCGTTGCCGTCGGTCCACTTCATCGTTTCGCGTCCCTTGGTGTCAATCGCCGAGCGCGTGAGGAAGGCGTGGTTGGACGCGGTGTCGAGAAAGATCACCGGGCGGTAGACGGGGTGGATGCCTGTTTTCATCGCTTCGACCTGCCCTGCAAAGGGGCGAACTATACGGAAATCAGGGGCTTGTTGCAATTCCGCGCCGCTAGCCACGCCGCATCGAGTCGAAGAACTCGGCGTTGGTCTTGGTGGCGCGGATCTTGTCAATGAGGAATTCCGCCGCCTCCAGCTCGTCCATCGGGTACAGCAGCTTTCTCAGCACCCAGATCTTCTGCAGCACCTCGCGCGGGATGAGCAGCTCCTCGCGCCGGGTGCCCGAGCGGTTGACGTTGATCGCCGGGAAGATGCGCTTCTCATGCATGCGCCGGTCGAGGTGGATCTCGAGGTTGCCGGTACCCTTGAACTCCTCGTAGATCACGTCGTCCATGCGGCTGCCGGTGTCGATGAGCGCGGTGGCGATGATGGTAAGCGAGCCGCCCTCCTCGATGTTCCTCGCCGCGCCGAAGAAGCGCTTGGGCTTTTGCAGGGCGTTCGCGTCCACGCCGCCGGTGAGCACCTTGCCGGAGGCCGGCTGCACGGTGTTGTAGGCGCGCGCCAGCCGCGTGATCGAGTCGAGCAGGATGACCACGTCCTTCTTGTGCTCGACCAGGCGCTTCGCCTTCTCGATCACCATCTCGGCGACCTGCACGTGGCGCGAGGCCGGCTCGTCGAAGGTCGAGGCGACCACCTCGCCCCTCACCGAGCGGCTCATCTCGGTCACCTCTTCGGGCCGCTCGTCGATGAGCAGCACGATCAGGACGATGTCCGGGTAGTTGGCGGTGAGCGCATGCGCGATGTGCTGCAGCATCACCGTCTTGCCCGCCTTCGGCGGCGACACGATCAGGCCCCTCTGACCCTTGCCGATCGGCGCGATGATGTCAATGATGCGCCCGGTGATGTTCTCCTCGGCCTTGATGTCGCGCTCGAGCTTGAGGTGCTCGTCCGGGTGCAGCGGCGTCAGGTTCTCGAACAGGATCTTGTGCTTGGTCGCCTCCGGCGGCTCGCCGTTGATCTTGTCCACCTTGACCAGCGCGAAATAGCGCTCGCCGTCCTTGGGCGTGCGGATCTCGCCCTCGATGGTGTCGCCGGTGTGCAGGTTGAAGCGCCGGATCTGCGACGGCGACACGTAGATGTCGTCGGTCGAGGCGAGGTACGAGGTATCGGGCGAGCGCAGGAACCCGAAGCCGTCGGGCAGGACCTCGAGCGTGCCGTCGCCGTAGATGGATTCGCCCTTCTTCGCCTGGTTCTTCAGCATGGCGAAGATCAGGTCCTGTTTGCGCATGCGGTTGGCGCCTTCGACGCCGTTTTGCGCCGCGCGCTCCATCAGCTCGGATACGTGCAAGCTCTTCAGTTCGGACAGGTGCATGAGTCAGTGAAAAGAAATGGCCGTCAGAAACCCGGCGCGGGCGCGGTTGCGATCTGGAGGCGCGCCGGAAACCGGCGCCGGAAGTGCTGCAACTTCGCCGCGCCGGAACCCGGCGCGGTACTCAGCAAAGACTAGTCGAGGTCAGATGTTGCTGTCAAGAAACGCCGTGAGCTGGGATTTGGTCAGTGCGCCGACCCGGGTCGCCTCGACGTTGCCGTTCTTGAACAGCATCAGGGTCGGGATGCCACGGATGCCGAAGCGCGCCGGGATGCTCTGGTTCTCGTCCACGTTCATCTTGGCCACCTTCAGGCGGCCGTTGTACTCCTTGGCTACCTCCTCCAGCAGGGGGGCGATCGCCTTGCACGGTCCGCACCACTCGGCCCAGTAGTCCACCAGTACGGGGATGTCGCTTTTCAGGACCTCGGGTTCAAAAGTGTCGTCGGTGACCTGGTGAATGGTCGAACTGGCCATGGCTCCTCGAATTCGGCGTTGGGGATGAGACTGGGGGTGAAACTACGACCATATTATGGGGTCAGGGCGGCGGGAACCCAAGGCTTCGTGCTAAGCTATTGATTGAAAAACTCTTCCCACGGATCCGACTTTCCCTCCATGGCCTACGTCGTCACCGAGGCGTGCATCAAGTGCAAGTACACCGACTGCGTGGACGTCTGCCCCGTGGACTGCTTCCGCGAGGGTCCGAACATGCTGGTGATCGACCCCGACGAGTGCATCGACTGCACGCTGTGCGTCCCGGAATGCCCGGTCGAGGCGATCTACGCCGAGGACGACGTTCCGGATGGCCAGCGCGAATGGATTGCGCTCAACCGAGAGCTTGCGGCGCTGTGGAAACCGATCATCGAGCGCAAGCCCCCGCCGCCGGACGCCGACGAATGGGCCAAGGTACGGGAGAAAAAGCACCTGCTCGAGCGCTAGTCGCGCTGGCGGTGGCGACGGCGCTCGCCGCGCCGGGGGGTCCGATTCGCCGAGCGCACCTGCGGGTGGTCGCCCCGGCGGGCAGGTAGCCGACTGGCCACACGCCGGGGCTCACGTGCGGAGCCTGGCGGCCTCTACACTGGCGCCGTGTCCGCGCCCACGCTGACGATCGAGGAGCTGTTCACTCGCCTCGCCGAAGGCCGTGCCGCCGGAGTCACGGTGGTCACGCCGAACGCGCGGCTTGCGCGCGAGCTGGCGCGCGAATTCGACGACCGTCAGGCGGCGGCCGGGCGCCAGTGCTGGGAGAGCGCCGACATTCTGCCGCTCGCGGCGTTCGTCGAGCGTACCTGGGAAGAGGCGCTGTACGGGCCGGGCGGGGCCGGCCTGCCGATGCTGCTCACCCCGGCGCAGGAGCGCGAGTTGTGGGTGGAGGCGATTGCCGCCTCGCGCTGGGCCGGCGCGCTGCTCGACGTTTCCCGGACCGCAGCCCAGGCGATGGAAGCCTGGCGCCTTGCGCACGCCTGGCGCATCGCGCCGCCGGAGGCCGGATCGGCCGGCACGGAGGACGCGCGTGCCTTTGCGAGCTGGGCGGCGGCGTATGCGTGGCGCGCGAGGAACGAAGGGTTGACCGACGCGGCCACGCTTCCGGACCTCGAACTGACCGCGCGCGGAACGAAGCTCCTGGTCGCCTACGCGTTCGACATTCTCCCGCCGCAGGCGCTGGCGGTGCTGCGGCGATATGCGCACGCTTTCTGCGCGCCGCCGGCCCGGCGCTCGCGCGTGCTGCGGGCTTCCTTTGCGTCGGTCGCCGAGGAGCTGGAGAGCGCGGCGTGGTGGGCGCGCACGAAGCTGGAGTGCGGAGCGCGGCGCATCGGCATCGTCGTGCCGGATCTTGTCGAGCGACGCCGTGCGCTCGCGCGCATCTTCGCGCGCGTTCTGCGGCCCGGGAGCGAGCTGCCCGGTGCCGCCGCGGCGCCGATGCCGTTCAACGTCTCGGCCGCGGAGCCGCTTGCCGCTTGGCCGCTTGCGGCGGCTGCGCTCGGGCTGCTCGAGCTTGCCCACGGGGAGGTGCCTTTCGAGGCTGCGAGCCGGTTGCTGCGCTCGCCCTTTCTCGGCGGCGCCGAAACCGAGTACGCGGCGCGCGCGCGACTCGACGCGCGGCTGCGGCGCGAATGCGGGCCGCGGATCGGCCTCGCCGAACTGATCGCGCGCAGCGGCGACTGCCCGCGCCTGCGGGCGCACCTGGAGGCGGTGTTCGCCATCCGGCCGCGCGGCGCCTCGCCGCACGACTGGGCGCGGCATTTCAGCGCGGTGCTGGAGGCGGCGGGGTTTCCGGGCGAGCGCACCCTCGACTCGGTCGAGTACCAGGTGCGCGGCAAGTGGCACGAGGTGCTTGCGGAGCTGGCGGGCCTCGCCAGCGTGCGCGGCAGGCTCTCGGCGGAGGAAGCGCTCGCGCGTCTGCGGCGCCTCGCCGCGGAGACCGCGTTCCAGCCCGAGAGCGAGGATGCGCCGGTGCAGGTGCTGGGACTGCTGGAGGCGGCCGGACAGCAATTCGACGCGCTCTGGGTGAGCGGCCTCACCGACGAGGCCTGGCCGCTGCATGCGCGCCCGAACCCGTTTCTCCCGATCGCGCTGCAAAAGCGCGCCGGGATTCCGGAGTCCTCCGCCGAAACCTCCCTCGCCCTGGACGCGCGCATCACCGCCGGCTGGGCGGCGGCGGCCGACGAAGTGGTGTTCTCGTGGCCGCGCCGGGAGGCAGACCGCGATCTCGCGCCCAGCCCGCTGATCGCGCAGTTCGAGGAGCACGCCCTCGATATTGCGCGCGGCACGCGCTACCGGGACGCAATCTTCGCGCAGCGCGCGCTGGAGGCGGCAACCGACGAGCGGGCGCCGCCGGTCGGTGCGACGACCGGCGTGCACGGGGGCACGCGCCTCGTCGCGGATCAGGCAGCCTGCCCGTTCCGAGCCTTCGCGCGGCACCGCCTGGGCGCGGAGGCTTTGGAATCGCCACAGCCGGTACCGGACGCGCGTACCCGCGGCCTGCTCGTGCATGCGCTGATGGCGCACATCTGGCGCGAGCTGAAGTCGAGCACGGCGCTCGGCACGCGCGAGCTTGCGCCGCTCGTCGCGGCCGCCGCGCAGGCTGCGGTGCGCGAGGCGCGGCTCGAAGGCGCGCTCGCGCAACTGGAGGCGCGGCGGCTGGAGCGCCTCGCCCGCGAATGGCTGGAACTCGAGCGCAACCGCGACGCCTTCGACGTGGTGCGGATCGAGGACCGCATCACGATCGAGATCGGTGGCCTGTCGCTGACCGGGCGCCTGGACCGCATGGACCGCCTCGCCGACGGCACGCACGCCGTGATCGACTACAAGACCGGCGATCGCGCGAGCGCCGGGCAGTGGCTGGACGAACGCCCGGACGATCCGCAGCTGCCGCTCTATGCGCTCGCTGCGGGGGAAACGGTCGCGGCGCTCGCGATCGCGCGGATTCGCACCGGCGAGATGAAGTTCTCCGGTTTCGCCGCCGGCGAATGCGGCATTCCAGGGTTGCGGCGGGCCGAGGACTGGAACGCGCTGGTGCACGCCTGGCGCACGCGGCTCGATGCCCTGGCGCGCGAATTCGCCTCCGGATGGGCGGCGGTCGCTCCGAAGCGCGGGCTCGCCACCTGCCGCGACTGCGACCTGCAGCCGCTGTGCCGTGTGCACGAAAAGCTGGCGGCGTTCGCCGGCGAAACGGAGGCCGAGGGATGAGACGCGGCCTGCGCGGCGCGCGCCTACGCCGAGCCTCTCGGCTCCGGGAGGTCGCGCGCGACGAAATTGTCCACGGCGGTGAGAACTTCCGCGAGGTGGGGGCGCGCAAACGGCGTGGACTGGATCCACGCCGCGTAGAGCTCGCCCTCGGGCCGCACCAGCAGCAACCCCGGCTCGGTGAACAGCATCGGCTCCTTCAACCCGGTCTCGGGGTTCAGCCCGCGGCCCTCGGAGATGTACAGGCCCGCCTTGCGCGCGTCCTCCGGGTCCACGCCGTAGCCGACGCGCAGGTGGCGCAGGTTCCACTCGGTGACGGCGCGCTCGGCCGCGTCCTTGCGATCGCACGAAAGGGCGATGACGGACACGCCGCGCTTTTCGAACTCCGGCGCAAGCCGATCGAGGTCGGCCACCCAGTTGCGACAGATCGGACAGAAAATGCCGCGGTAGAACGCGAGCAGCGCGAGCTTTCCGGGCTTTTCGCGCGCGAGCGCCCAGCGCCCGCCGCCGGCGAGCCGGGCGTCTATCGCGGGCATCGTGTCGCCGGGTATCACTCGCATCGGGGCCTCTGTTGAGCGGCTCGGACCTGATGATAGCCGACGCCGAAGAGCGCACGCGAGCGCTCGATCCGACGCGCTCGTTCATCGTGCAGGCGCCGGCGGGATCGGGCAAGACCTCGCTCCTGGTGGAGCGCTACCTGAGGCTGCTGGAGATCTCGCGGCGGCCGGAGGAGGTGCTGGCGATCACCTTCACGCGCAAGGCCGCCGCCGAGATGCGCCGGCGCGTGCTGGAGCGCCTGCGCGCGCCCGAGAGCGTCGCGCACCGGCTGCGGATCGAGACCATTGACGCGTTCTGCCTCGCGCTCGCGCGCCAGCTTCCGGTGCCGGCCCGGTTCGGCGTGGCGCCGGGCGTCGCCGACGACCCGCGGCCGCTGTATCGCGAGGCGGCGCAGCGCACGCTCGCCGAGCTCGGCCACCCGGCGGTGGTGCGGCTGCTGGCGCACCTGGACAACAACGTGGCCACGGCAGCCGCGCTCCTTGCCGCGATGCTGGCGCGCCGCGATCAGTGGCTGCGACACGCGGGGGCGCTGCCCACGCGCGCCGAGCTGGAGGCGGCGCTTGCGCGCGAGCGCGAGCGGCTGATCGCGCGGGCGCGCGCGCTCGACCCGCGCGCTTCGGTCGAGTTTGCGCGCGAGGTGCTGACCGCGAAGGGCGAATGGCGCAAGCGCTCGCGCGAGGCGCAGGCGCTGGCCGGCAACGAGCCGCTGCGCGAGGCGCTCGCCGCGCTGCTCGAACTGCCGCCGCAGCGCTATGAAGACGACCAGTGGCGGGCGCTGGAGGCGCTGCTCGCGGTGCTGCCGCGCGCCGTGGCACAGCTCAAGCTGGTCTTCGCCGAGACCGGCGAGTGCGATTTCACCGAAATCGCGCAGGGCGCGGTGCGCGCGCTCGGCTCGGCCGAGGAGCCGACCGACCTGCTGCTCGCGCTCGACTACCGCATCCGCCACGTGCTGGTAGACGAGTTCCAGGACACCTCACTCAGCCAGTGGGAACTGCTCGAGCGCCTCACCTGCGGCTGGGAGCCGGGCGACGGTCGCACCGTCTTCGTCGTCGGCGACCCGATGCAGAGCATTTACCGGTTCCGCGACGCCGACGTGACCATCTTTCTCCGCGCCTGGCACAAGGGCCTGCCGAATGTCGCGCTGGAGCCGATCCGCCTGCGGACCAATTTCCGCTCGCAGGCGGCGCTGGTCGCGTGGGTCAACGAGACCTTCCGCCGCGTGCTGCCCGAGCGCGAGGACGAGGCGAGCGGCGCGGTGCCGTACTCGGAGGCGACGCCGCATCCGGCGAACGCGGCACTTTCCGGCCCGGCTGCGCTCTGGCACGCACCGGCCGACGAAAACGAGGAGGCGGCGCTCGTGGTCAAGCTCGTGCGCGAAGCCGAGGGCAGTTGCGCGATTCTCGTGCGCAACCGCAGCGCACTGGCCGAGATCGTACCGGCGCTCAAGGACGCGGGCGTGCGCTTTCGCGCGATCGAGATCGAGCACCTGGGAGAAAAGCAGGTGGTGCAGGACCTGTTCGCGCTCACGCGCGCGCTCACGCATCCGGCCGACCGCGTCGCCTGGCTTGCGCTCGCGCGCGCGCCCTGGTGCGGCATGACGCTGGCGCAGCTTGCGCGGCGCTTCGAGGGCCGCAGCGACACGGTCTGGGAGCTGCTGCGCGAGGCGCCGGAGGCCGAGCGCCTGCGTGCGGCGCTCGAAGCGGCGCTCGCCGGCCGCGGGCGCGGCACGCTGCGCAGCCGCGTCGAGGGGGCGTGGCTGGCGCTCGGCGGCCCGGCGTGCGTTGCCGATCCGACCGAGCTGGAGGATGCCGAGGTTTATCTCGATGCGCTGGAACGGCTGGAACAGGCGGGCGAGGTGGACTTCGCGCGGCTCGCCGAGCTGCTCGAGGAGCTGTACGCGCTGCCCGACGCCGCCGCCGGCGAGCGCGATCTGCAGATCATGACGATCCATAAGGCGAAGGGACTGGAGTTCGACACCGTGATCGTGCCGGGACTGGACCGGGGGCCGGGCGCAGGCGAGCCGCCCCTCATGCTCTGGCGCGAGCTTGCGGACAGGTCGCTGCTTCTGGCGCCGATCAAGCAGACCGGGGCGCAACAGGAGCCGGCGTACGAGTACCTGAAGAAGCTCGAGCGCGCGGCCGAGGAGGCCGAGGCGGGGCGGTTGCTCTACGTCGCGGCGACTCGCGCCCGGCGCCGGCTGCATCTGCTGGCCTGCCCGCGAAGGACGATGCCGCCGCGCCGCAGCCTGCTTGCCTGTGCCTGGCAAGCGGCGCAGGCGCACTACGCCGGTCGGCTGCCGCCGGAACGCGACCGCGGCGCTGGCCCGACGAAGCATGCGCCGACGGTCCTCAGGCGATTGCCGGCGCACTGGCGAGCGCCCGAGCCGCCGGCGTCGGTGCAGTGGCGCCCGCCCCCCGCACGGCGCGGCGCGCACCAGGAGATCGAGTTCAGCTGGGCGGGCGAGAGGATGCGCCACGTCGGAACGGTGGTGCATCGCTGGCTGCACAGAATCGCCGAGGACGGACTGCGTGGCTGGAGCGCGCGGCGCATCGCGGGGTTGCGCGGCGCGATCGAACGCGATCTTGCCCGGCGCGGCGTCGCGGCGCCCGGCGAGGCGGCGGCGCTCGTCGCCGCGGCGCTCAGAAACACCCTCGCCGACCCGCGCGGGCGGTGGCTGCTCGGCCCGCATCCGCAGGCATGGAGCGAATACCTCGTCTCGACGCCTTCGGGCCGTTACGCGATTGACCGCGTTTTCCGCGACGCCGACGGGACCCTCTGGGTGGTGGACTACAAGACCGGCCGGCACGAAGGCGCCGACCTCGAGCGCTTTCTCGAACGCGAGATGCAGCGCTATGCGGCGCAGCTCGCCGCCTACGCGCAGGCGCTAGGCGGTGCGCGGCGCGGACTGTATTTTCCGCTGCACGCGGCCTGGCGCGAGTACCCGGACTGAAGCGCCGAGCGCTATTCCAGCCCCGCTCGGCGCAGCCGGGCGCGCAGCGCGTCCATTTCCTCCAGCGCGTCGGCGACCAGGGCGGCGAGCTCCGGCACCGCGTCGAAGTCGCGCTCCAGGCCGCGCATGCGCCGCGCGCGCCTGAGCGCGGCGGCGCTGAAGCGCCACTCCTCGGCCGTCGCGCCAGCGGCGGGAAACAGTCCCGCGCGCACGCGCTCGACGACCCACTCGCGCTCGACGGCGCAGACCGCGCAAAGTTCTTCCAGCGTCAGCCAGTCGCCTTGTTCCGTCATCGATCGCGGTTCCCTTCCTTGCGCGCATCGAACGCGGTTTCGCGCGCGAGCGCCTCGTACAGTTCGCGCACGCGCGGACTCGATGCCGGCGGCACGACCACCTGAATGTCGAGATACAGATCGCCGGGCGGCTGCGCGGGGATGCCCTTGCCGCGCACCCTGAGCTGGCGCCCGCTCTGCGCGCCCGCGGGAATGCGCACGTTCAACCGCCCGCCGGGATAGTCCACCGGCACGACGGCGCCGAGGGCCGCTTCCCAGGGAGCGACCGGCAGCGTGAGGTACACGTCGCGTCCCTCGACACGGTAGCGCGGATGCGGCCGGAACTGCACCTCCAGCAACAGGTCGCCCGGGTGCGCCTGCCCGGCGAGCCGCAGGATCTGCCCTTCGCGCACACCCTGCGGGATTCTCACCTCCAGCGTGCGCGTCTCGGAGACCAGCCGCCCGCGCCCGTCGATCCGCGGCACGCGCAACGTCACCTGGCGCGTCGCGCCGTGGTAGCTGTCCTCCAGGTCAAGCAGGATCTTCGCGTAGTGGTCGCCGCGGTGCATGCCGGTGCGCGCGCCCATGCGCCCGAAAAGCTCGGAGAAGAAGTCGCTGAACTCGAAGGCCTCGGGACCGAACTCCCGGGCGCTGAACTCGAAGCCGGCGTCCCAGCCGGGCGGCGGATGAAATTCCTCGCCGGCGTGATGGCCGCTCGCGAGCTGGTCGTAGGCGGCGCGCTTCTCGGGGTCCGAGAGCACCGCGTAGGCTTCGTTGATCTCCTTCATGCGCTCGCCTGCGTCCGGCTCCCGGGACACGTCCGGGTGGTACTTGCGCGCGAGTTTGCGGTAAGCGCGCTTGATCTCCTCCGCGGTCGCGCCACGCGGTACCCCCAGCGTTTGGTAGTAGTCCCTGAATTGCACGCGGCCCCCGCCGGTTGGTCGCCCGACGACAGCTATATCCGGCCCGCGGCGGGGATTTCAAGCCGCCGGAGCGCTTGAAATCGCCGGCCGCCTCCCCAACTGCCTGGCATCGCAACCGAATGGATGGGGGTTCGATGAACGGCCTTTCGCTTTTCCCGCGCGACCTGCTCGCTGAGATGGACCGGCTGCAGCGCCGGTTGATGCAGGCGTTCGAGTTCTCCCCCAGTATCCGCGGCTCGGCGCGCGGCTACCCCGCGCTCAACGTGGGCAGCACGCCCGATTCGGCGGAGATCTACGCCTTTGCGCCGGGTCTGGATCCGGCGAGCATCGACGTGCAGGTGGAAAGGGGGGTGCTCTCGATCTCGGGAGAACGCAGATCGGAGTTGCCGGGCGCGGACGAGAAATCGAGCGTGCATTTCAATGAGCGCTTCGCCGGGCGATTTCACCGCGTGATCACGCTCGCCGACGATCTGGATCCTGACGCGGTCCGTGCCCGCTATCGCGACGGCGTGCTGCACGTGAGCATCGGGAGGAAGACCGCGGCCAGGCCGCGGCGCATCCAAGTCGAGTGAAGGAGAACACCATGGTTGCCAATGCCGATCCGGGGATGAGCGCGCGGCAGCGCGCGGAGGTGGATTCGCCGGCGCTGGTGCCGCTGGTGGATGTCGTCGAGGACGCCTCCGGAATCACCCTGTACGCCGACCTGCCGGGCGTGCCGAAGGACAAGCTCGATGTCCGCGTCGATGGCGAAACGCTTATCATCGAGGGCGAAACGGCGCTGGAGATACCGCGCGACATGGAGGCGACCCATGTCGAGGTGAGCGTGCCGCGCTACCGGCGAGTTTTCGCGCTCTCGCGCGACCTGGACACCGGGAACATGACCGCCGAGCTGAAGCACGGCGTGCTGAAGCTGCGCATCCAGAAGGCCGAGCGGGCGAGGCCCCGGCGGATCGAGGTCAGAGGAGAATAGCCGCGTCGCGGCCGTCGTGCGCCGGGCGGCACGTCGCGGTGCCGCCGCGGCCGGTTGCCCGCATCGCCGGAGAGCTTGCCATGCCCGCCCGAACACTTTTGCGCGTCATTCCCTCCGTCCCGACTTCCGACGGCGCCGGAGTTCGCCTGCGCCGCAGCCTCGGCGCGAGCCCCTCCGCGCGTCTCGATCCGTTCCTGATGCTGGACGAGTTCTACTCGGACGATCCGCGCGATTACCTTGCCGGCTTTCCGGCGCATCCGCATCGCGGCTTCGAGACCGTGACCTACATGCTGGAGGGACGCATGCGCCACGAGGACAGCGTCGGCAACCGCGGCGACCTCGGTCCTGGCGACGTGCAGTGGATGACGGCGGCGCGCGGCATCATCCACTCGGAGATGCCGCAGCAGACCGAGGGGCGCATGCGCGGCTTTCAGCTCTGGCTGAATCTGCCGGCGGCGGAGAAGATGAAGCCGGCCGCCTGGCGCGACATCCCGGCGCGCGAGATTCCGGTGCTGCACCCGGCGCCAGGCGTCACCGTGAAGCTGATCGCCGGCCGGCTGGGCGAGGCGGCCGGACCGGTCCGCGGCGGCGCGACGGATCCGCACTACTTCGACCTGCAGCTTGCCCCGGGCGCGTCGTGCGAGGTTCCGTTGCCCGCCGGGCACAATGCGTTCTTGTACGCCTATGAAGGCGAAGCTCGCCTCGGCACGGGCGGCGCGCTTGCGCTGCACGCGGCGGCAATCCTCTCCGGGGGCGAGTCGGTGCGCGTCGCCGCGGGCCCGTCCGGTGCGCGCGCGCTGCTGCTCGCGGGCCGGCCGATCGGCGAGCCGATCGTGCAATACGGTCCGTTCGTGATGAACACCCGCGAGGAGATCGAGCAGGCGATCGCCGATTACCAGTCCGGGCGGCTCGGCGCCCCGTAACGGCGCGGGGCACGCGCGCAACCGGCTCAGGCCGCGCGGCGCGGCCGCGCTGGTACGCGGCGCACGGCAGCCGCTTGTCGAACCGGTCGCCGATCAGCCAGCCGAGCGCGGGCCCGAGCAGCGCCGCTTCCATCTGCTGCAGCGCCGCCGCGCCCGACAGGCTCGTCTTGCTCCATCCCATGTCCGCGGCGAGCACCGCGACGTAGGCGCCGAAGGCGTGGCCCATCAGCGCCGCCTGCAGCACCTGCAGGCTTGCGCCCGCGCCGACGATCTTCCAGCCGTAGAAGACGCGTCGCACGCGTCGAGTGTGCCACAGTGCCCGGGCCGGAACGCGGCCGCGGCGGGGCGCGCCGCGCGCGCTGCCGCGGCCGGCTATTTCTTCAGCAGGCTTTCGATGTCGAGGTCGTCGGCGCTGAAGCTCTGGCGCTTGCGCTCGGCGGCGAGCGCTTCGGCGTTGACTTCTTCATACGCCTGCATGAACGCGGCAGCGAGCTTGAGGCTCAGCTTGCCGAGCTCTTTCGCGTCGGCACCCGCCGCGGCGCCGCCCGCGGTGGCGTAGGTCGCCGCCGCCAGGCGCGCGAAAATCTCCTTGGCGAGCGCCGTGACCGGATCGTCGCCCTTGACCGCCGAGGCCGACTGAACCGGGATACCATGTTCGCTCATGTGCCGTGATTCCTTGCACGCCGAGGCTGCGATGCTAACCGAAGTCGAGGTCCGCGGCGCGCCGTGATCGCGCTGCTGCAACGGGTTCTCGAGGCGAGCGTGCTGATCGAGGGCGAGACGGTGGCCGCGATCGGCCCGGGGCTGCTCGCCTTCGTCGCGGTCGAGCGCGGCGACGGCGAAGCGCAGGCGGCGCGCCTTGCCGAGCGCGTGCTCGGCTACCGGATATTTCCGGATTCCGGCGGCAGGATGAACCGCTCGCTCCGCGACACCGGAGGAGCGCTCCTCGCCGTGCCTCAGTTCACGCTGGCGGCCGACACCGCAAGCGGCACTCGGCCGAGCGTGTCGCGCGCCGCCGACCCCGCAGATGGCGCGCGGCTGTTCGAGTACTTCGTCGCCTGCGCCCGTACGAGCGGAGCGCACGTCGCCACCGGGCGCTTCGGTGCGCACATGCAGGTCCGCCTGGTGAACGACGGGCCGGTGACCTTCTGGCTTTCGGTGCCGCCGCGCGGCGGCACCGGCTAGAGAGCCGCCGCGCGCCTACGCGGCGGGTTTCTCGATCTTGACGACGCTCTCCAGCTCGCCGAGCTGCTCGAAGACCTTGCGCGCGTGCTTGTAGAGCTGCTCGCCCTTCGCCGTCGGCGTGACGGTGCGATGGACGCGGTGAAAAAGCGGCGCGCCGATGAAGCTCTCCAGGCGCCGCACCCGCGTGGACACGCTCGACTGCACGGTGTTCAGGGCGCGGGCCGCGCGCCCGAATCCGCGCAGCTCGTACACCGCGACGAAGCAGCGCAAGTCTTTGAGGTCGAGCATCCGGATTACTCCGTTTCGCGATCGCCCTGCCGCAAGCGCCGATTTCACTCTACCGGCTTGACGACGTCAATCGGCGACAGGCGGGCGGTTCGCACGGCCCTCCGCTCGCTTCGCTGGCCCGCCCGTCGCTCGGGGCCGACACCGCGGGCGGGTTCGGCGAGCCCGTCGCGGCGACGGCCGTGACGCGTTGCTCATTTTCCGTCGAAAACCGGTTGCGGGCGCGGAGCGCTGACGTATTCTTGCAGTTCAAGGAATTTGACGTTTCAAAGGGGCGCGCGCCTCGTCCCCCCTACGGAGGCGCCTGCCCTGCCTCGCAAGGGCCGCCGCAAGGCGGCCCTTGTCTTTTCCCTCGTCGCGGCAAGGCGGCCCTTGCCCCTCCTTCCCGCCGCAAAGCGGCCTTTTTCTTTTGCGCCGATAATTGCCAGTCATGCGCCTGGTCATCGCCCAGATGAAGCACGAAACCAACACCTTCTCTCCGGTGCCGACACCGCTTGCGCGCTTTGCGCCGGGGCGCGCCGCACCCCCCGAGGGAGAGGAGGTCCGGCAAGCGTTCAAGGGCACCGGCACCGCGCTCGGCGCCTTCATCGACCTTGCCGAGCAGGCCGGCGCGCGTGCGACCTACGCGGTGGCGGGCAACGCCGCGCCGAGCGGCCCGGTCGAGGCGGGCGCTTTCGAGCACATGGCCGGGCGCATCGTGGACGCCGTGGCGCAGGGTTGCGAGGCGGTGCTGCTCGACCTGCACGGGGCGATGGTCACCGAGACCTCGGACGACGGCGAAGGCGAGCTGCTGCAGCGCATCCGCGCCGTGGCGCCGCGTGTGCCGATCGCCGTGGCGCTCGACATGCACGCCAACGTGTCGGAGGCGATGGTGCGTCACGCGACCGTGATCGCCGGCTACCAGACCTATCCGCATGTGGACATGTACGAGACGGGCCTGCGGGCCGCGCGCCCGGTGCTCGCGCTGCTGGCGGGAAAGTCGCGGCCGGCGATGGCGTTCGCCGCGCGCCGCATGCTGCCGCACGTGATGCGCCAGTCCAGCCTCGACGCGCCGAACCGCGACATCCAGGCGTGCGCCCGCGAGATGGAGGCGGACGGCGCGGCGCTTGCGGCGAGTTTTTTCGTCGGCTTCCCGCACGCCGACATCCCGATCGCGGGCAGCTCCGCGGTGGTGGTGACCGAGGGCGATGCGGCGCGCGCGCAAGCGCTCGCCGGCGAACTCGCCGACATGGCTTGGCGCGCGCGCGAGCAGTTCGTCTATCGGCCCGAGCCGCTCGCCGAGTCCGTCGCGCGGGCGCGGGCGATGCGCGACGGGCCGGTGGTGCTGCTCGACCATTACGACAACTGCGCTTCCGGCGGGACGATGGACACGATGACGGTGCTCGGCGCGATGATCGAGGCGCAGCTGGAGGACGCCTGTGCGTTCGCGATCTGCGATCCGCAGGCGGTCGAGCGCATGGCGCTCGCGGGCGAAGGCGCGCGCGTGACGCTTGCGCTCGGCGGCCGGTGCGACATGCCGGCGCTCGGGCTCAAGGGCGCGCCGCTGGAAGTGACCGGGACCGTGAAGCGCATCTGCGACGGGCGCTATCGTAACGAGGGGCCGATGTCGCGCGGCGAGCAGATGGACATGGGGCGAAGCGCGGTGCTCGACACCGGGCGCATCGAGATCGCGGTGATCTCGCGCCACGTCGAGCCCTACGACATCGCCGCGTTCCGAACGCTCGGACTCGATCCAGCGCGCCGGCGCTACGTCATGCTGAAGAGCCGCGTGCACTGGCGCGCCGGCCTGGGGCCGCTCGCGCGCTCGGTGGTCGAATGCGCGGGCACCGGCGTGTGCACGTCGGACTATTCGCAGCTCGGCTTCCGGCGCGTGCGCCGGCCGATCTATCCCCTCGATGCGCACGCCCCGGCGGCCTGAGGCGTAACCTCCGCGCGTGTCCGACGGCGCGCCGGATTGCAGCCTCGACCCGAGCCCTGGACTCATCCGGTGACATTTGCCGCCGCAGGCGGCTGCGGCGCATACTTCACCGGCCAACCCGATAAGGAGGAACGCAGAATGTTCAAGAAGGCGCGCCGTTTTCTCGTGTTTATCGCGCTTGCCGCGGGGCTCGCGTCGGCGTGGGCAGGCGAAAGCGACTCTTTGCCCGGGCCGATCGCGACCGATCGCGTCGCCGCCGAGCAGCCCGAGCGCGAGCGCCTCAAAGCCCTCGTGGCGCGGCCGGAGGTCGCCCGCAAGCTCCAAGCGCTCGGTGTGGTGCCGGAGGAAGCGAGCGCGCGCATAGACGCCCTGACCGACGAGGAGGTGAACGCCCTTGCCGCGCGCATCGAGGCGGCTCCGGCGGGCGGCCTGAGCACCCAGGAGTGGCTGCTCGTCATCATCGCCATCCTGCTGCTCATCGTCGTGCTGTAGAAGTCCGGACGGCGCCGGTTCGCGTGGCGCCGCGCGCGGCCCGGGGGGCATGAAGAAATTCTTCATCACAGGTTTGCTCGCATTCGGCCTGGCGGTGCCGGCCGTTCTTGCGCAGCCATTTCCGTCGCGCCAGATCACCCTGATCGTCGGTTTTGCGGCGGGCGGCGGAACCGATACCGCGGCGCGCATCATCGCCAAGCGGCTCGCCGAGACGATCGGCCAACCGGTGGTGGTGGAAAACCGCCCGGGGGCGGGCGGCAACATCGCCGCCGATCTGGTCGCGAAGGCGGTACCCGATGGCCACACGATCGGGCTCGTCTCGCCCGGGCCCCTGGCGGTCGCGCCGCACATGGTCGCGAAGCTTCCCTACGATCCGCTGCGGGATTTCGCGCCGATCACGATGGCGGTGACGTTCCCGAACGTGCTGGTGGTGAACGCCGGGGTGCCGGCGCAAAACCTTGCGGAATTCGTCCGGCTCGCGAATGCCCGGCCGGGGACGGTCACCTGCGGCAGCTCCGGAATCGGCGGCATCGGGCACCTGTCCTGCGAGCTGCTGAAGATGGTGGCGAAGGTGGACCTGGTACACGTGCCGTACAAGGGCGGGGCACCGGCGATGACGGATCTGCTGAGCGGGCAGATCGCGTCCATTTTCGCCACGCCGATCACCGCCGGTCCGCACATCAAGGCGGGCAGGATCCGGGCGCTCGCGACAACCGGGGCGAAGCGTGCCTCGTCCATGCCCGAGGTGCCGACGGTGGCCGAGTCCGGTTATCCCGGCTTCGAGGCGATCAACTGGTACTGCGTCGTCGCGCCGGCGAAGGCGCCGAAGGACGCGCTCGACCGGCTGCGCCGCGAACTTGTCGCGCTGCTCGGCGAGCGCGAGATCCGCGAGCAACTGGCATCGCACGGCATGGACGCCTCCGCCGGCGGGCCCGAGGAGCTGGCGCGCTACATCGAGCGCGAGTACGCGACCTGGGGCCGAGTGGTCAAGGCGGCGGGCATCACGGCGAACTGAACTTCTTGAACCGCGGCGGCGGCCGGCGTAGCATGGGTTCGCTGGCAGCCGATGGAAAGGAGTGCAGCCATGTGCGACTGGTGGGAAGAGCGGCTGCTCGAGGAACGCTACCGGCAGGCGAGAGAGGAAGCCGAGCGGGTGAAGCGGATGGTAGAGAAGCTTCCCCCCGGCGCCGAGCCCCGCCCCGAGCGCAAGCCCGAGACGAAGCCGGAAGGACAGCCGGACCCGGTTCCGGTCTGAGCGACAAAGACCCCGCCGCGGCGGGGTTTCGCTTTTCTACGCGCGCCGCAGGGCGTGCCAGACCGCCTCGGCGGTCACCGGCATCTGGATGTCCTCGGCGCCGAGCGCGTCCACGATCGCGTTCATCACGGCGGCGAGCGCGCCGACGGTGCCTGCCTCGCCCGCGCCCTTGACGCCGAGCGGATTGAGCTTCGTCGGCACCGGGTTGTGCCCGAGGCGGAAGTCGCACAGGTCGGAAGCGCGCGGCATGGCGTAATCCATGAACGATGCGGTGAGGAGCTGGCCGGAGTCGCGGTCGTAGACGATCTCCTCCATCAGCACCTGTCCGAGCCCCTGCACCACGCCGCCCACCACCTGACCGGCGAGCGTGAGCGGGTTGATCTCGGTGCCGACGTCATCCACGACGGTGTACGCGACCGGCGTGACGCGCCCGGTCTCGGGATCAATCTCGACCTCGCACACATGGGTGCCGTTCGGGAAGGTCTCGGCGGCGGGGGAAAACGCCGCGCGCTCGAAAAGCCCCGGCTCCATTCCGGGCGGAAGGCGCGAGGGAGCGAACGCGGCACGCGCGACCTCCTTGAGCGTCACGCCCCGGTCGGTGCCGGCGATCGAAAAGCGCCCGCGCTCGAACGCGATATCCGCCTCGTTCGCCTCCAGCAGGTGCGCGGCGATGCGCCTTGCCTTGGCGATGACCTTATCGGCGGCGAGCCACAGGGCGGTGCCGCCGATCACCGCCGAGCGCGAGCCGAAGGTGCCGTAGCCGTAGGCGATCGCGTCGGTGTCGCCGTCGGCGATGCGGATTTCGCCGGCATCCAGGCCGAGCCGCGTGGCGGCGATCTGACGGTACATCGTCTCGTGTCCCTGGCCATGATTCTTGGTTCCGACCAGCACCGTCGCGCACCCATCGGGGTCGAAGCGAATCTCGGCGGTTTCGACGCTGGGGGCGCCGGCGCGCTCGATCGCGTTCGCCAGTCCGATGCCGCGCAGCCTGCCGCGCGCGCGCGCCTCGGCGCGTCGCGCGGCGAAGCCGTTCCAGTCGGCCAAGGCGAGCGCCTTGTCCATCCCCCGCTCGAACTCGCCGCAGTCGTAGGTGAAGGTGAGCGCGGTCTTGTAAGGCATCTGCTGCGGCGCAATCAGATTCCTGCGGCGCAGCTCGACGCGATCCACGCTCAGCTCGCGGGCGCAGTCGTCAATCAGGCGCTCGATGGCGTAGATCGCCTCCGGACGGCCGCTGCCGCGGTAGGGCGCGATCGGGTTGCGGTGGGAAAAGCGGCTCGTCACGCGCACATGCGCCGCCGGGATCGCGTACACGCCGACCAGCGACCCCAGGTTGGCGAATCCGGGCATGAGGTTGCGGTCCGAGGACACATAGGCGCCGACGTCGTCGGTCTTGTCCACGCGCAGCGCGAGAAAGCGGTGTTCCGCGTCGAGCGCGAGCGCGATCTCGAAAGCGCAGTCGCGGCCGTGCTCGTCGGCGAGCGGCGCCTCGCTCCGCTCGCAGCTCCACTTCACCGGCCGGCCGAGACGGCGCGCGAGCCAGAGCACGAGCCGGTGCTCCAGGCTCGTCCAGCCCTTCGCACCGAAGGCGCCGCCGACGTCGCGGCAGACAACGCGGATCCGGTGCTCGGGCACCGCAAGCACCGTGGCCAGCATCTCGCGGATGCGGTGCGGGTACTGGGCGTCGCAATAGAGCGTGTAACGGCCCTCGCCTTCGTCCCAGACGCCGAGTGCGCCGCGCGGCTCCATGAACTGGGCGTGGACGCGCGACACGGCGTAGCGGCGGCTGACCACGTGCGCCGCGCGCGCGAAGGCCGCCTCGGTCCGCGCGCGCTCGCCCAGCTCGAACACGCAGCAGACGTCGTCCGGACATTCTTCCCAAACCGGCGCGGTGGCGGAAAGTTCCTCGTACTCGACCGCGACCAGTTCCGCGGCGTCCTTGGCCAGCGCCGCGGTCTCGGCGAGGACCGCCACCACCGGATCGCCGACGTGCTGCACCTTGCCGCGCGCAAGGCCCGGGTGCGCGCGCCAGAACATCGGCGAGCCGTCCGGGCGGCTGCGCTTGAGCGTCGGCGCGGTACTGCGCAGGCCGTCGCGCACGAGGTCTTCGGCGGTGAAGACGCCGAGCACACCCGGCATGGCGAGCGCGGCTGAGGCGTCCACCGAGACGATGCGGGCGTGCGCGTGCGGCGAGCGCACGAGCACCATGTGCGCCTGGCGCGGCACATCCATGTCGGCGATGAAGTGCCCCTCGCCGCGCAATAGCCGCGGGTCCTCGTAGCGCGTGACGGGCTGGCCGATGCCGAACTTTTCGTTCATAGTGCGGCGGATTGTAGAAGGGGAGTCCGAGGATGGCGTACAAGGCGTTCGATCTCACAGGCAAGGCGGCCGTCATCACCGGAGGCAACAGCGGAATCGGCCTCGGCATGGCCGAGGCGCTGGCGCAGGCGGGCGCGGCCGTCTGCATCTGGGGCACAAACGCGGCGAAAAACGCCGCGGCCCTCGAAACACTCAGGGCGCACGGCGCGCCGGCGCATGCGCTCGTCTGCGACGTCGGCGACGAAGAAGCGGTCGAGCGCGCCTTCGCCGAGTCGGTGACGCTCCTCGGGCCGGTTCATGCCTGCTTCGCCAACGCCGGCGTCTCGGGACGCGCGAACCTCAAGTCATTCGCAGAGATGGAAACCGAGGAATGGAAGCGCGTCACGCGCGTCAATCTCGACGGCGCTTTCTACACCCTGCGCGCCGCCGCGCGCCACATGACGGGACACGGCCGGGGCGGGGCGCTCGTCGCCACCGCCAGCCTTGCCGCGATCCATGGGCAGCCGCGCGGCGAGCACTACGCGGCGACGAAAGGCGCGCTCATCTCTATGATCCGGGCGCTCGCGGTCGAATTCGCGCGCTACGGCATCCGCGCGAACGCGATCCTTCCGGGCTGGATCGAGACCGCGATGACCGAGAAGACCCTCAACTGGGACAGGTTCCGCGAAAAGGTGCTGCCGCGCGTGCCGATGCGCCGCTGGGGCCGCCCGGAGGATTTCGGCGCGATCGCCGTGTACCTCGCGAGTGATGCGAGCGGCTACCACACCGGCGACACGTTCCTCATCGACGGCGGCTACTCGCTCTTTTAGCGGCCTACTGGCCCGGCACGCCGATCGCGACCGGCCGGATCGCCGAGCCGGCGGCGCCTTTTTCGCGCAGCGCGAGCACCATCGTGCACGAGGTCCACACCCGGTCGTGCGCCAGCTCGTCGAGCTTCGCGTTCTCGATGTGGTGGATGCCCATCTGCGTGAGCAGATGGTGGTGCAGTGCGAACGGGAACCCCGGCGGCACGCCGGGCGCGGGCCCGGCCTTGCCTTCGAGCATGCCCTCGGGCACCGGGTCCACGAAGGGCGTGTCGAGGCCTACCGCCACCACGCGCCGCTCGCCGAGATACTTCGCTGCGTCGTAGGACAATCCGGGCGCGCGCGAGTAGTAGACCTTCCCGGTGTCCGGGTCCTGCCACAGCTCGCCCCAGCCGGTGTGCACGTACACCACGTCGCCGGGCAGGATGCCGCGGCGCGCGATCCCCTGCGCGCGTAGCATCTCCTCGATGTGCCGCGCGGTGACGAGCTCGCCCGCCTTGAGCGCCTGCCCGCGGCCGACGTGCGCCTTGGCGTCCAGCAAGACCGCGGTCGTGATGATCGGCGGCGCCTTTTCCATGCCGAGCCGCAGGAGCGGCGAATCCGCATCGGGCTTGACGTCTTTCTGCGTCCAGCCGCCGTAATAAGCGGCGTCGTCCACAGGCAGCGCGCTCTTGCCGTCCCACGGCTGCTTCAGGTAGCCGAAGTGGCCCAGCGCGTCCATCTGCGTTCCCTGCTGGCCGGGGTCGGCGCCCTCGACGAGGGTTTCCATATTGAACAGGTGCGCGGTGCCCGGGATACCCGCCGAGGGCTTCGGCTTCGTTCCGTAGGGGCCGGCGAAGGGCGAGAGCGGCATCGTGCCCGAGCGCACGTGCGAAAGTTCGTACAGCTTCGCCTTTACCTGCGACAGGTGCCAAGCGCAGCGCATGAAGGTGCCGGTGCCGATCGCGTTCGCCATGCCGCGTTCGTCGCGCGGCGGCCACGGCGGCGCGGGCACGTGCTTTTGCGAGCGCGCGAGCAAGCCGGCGGGTTCGGCCGCGAGCAGCGGCGCGCAGAGAAATGCGAGCGCAAGCGCGAGCGCGGGTTTCTTCATGGCTCTCTCCTTTTTACTAGCCCTGCACCGAGTAGCCACCGTCCACCGGGATGGCGGTGCCGGTGAGGAAATCCGAGGCGCGGCTGGCGAGGAACACGGCGATGCCGGCGAGATCGGCCGGCTCGCCCCAGCGCCCCGCGGGCGTGCGTGCGAGCACGCGCTCGTAGAGCCCCGGCACCTGCTCGCGCGCCCGGCGCGTGAGGTCGGTGTCGATCCAGCCGGGCAGCACCGCGTTCACCTGGATGTTGTCCTTCGCCCAGGCGCAGGCGAGCGCGCGCGTCAACTGCACGATCCCGCCCTTGGACGCGGCGTACGGCGCGACGAACGAGGCGCCGAAGAGCGACATCATCGAGCCGATGTTGACGATCTTTCCGCCGCCGGCCTTCCTCATTTCCGGACACGCCGCTTGCGAGAGCAGGAACGCGCTTGTCAGGTTGGTTTCGATCACCTCCCGCCACTCGGCGGCGCTGTACTCCTCCGGCTGCTTGCGGATGTTGATGCCGGCATTGTTGACCAGGATGTCGAGACGCCCGAAGGCGGCCACGGTCTTCGCCACCAGGTCCCGGCAGGCGCGCTCCTCGCGCACGTCGGCCTCGATCGCGAGCCCGCCCAGCTCGCGCGCCGCGGCGGCGTTCTTCGCCGGATCGCGGCCCGCGATCGCCACTTTCGCTCCGGCGGCGGCGAGCCCGCGCGCCATGCCGAGGCCGATGCCGCCGTTTCCGCCGGTGACGATGGCGACCTTGCCGCCGAGATCGAACAGGTTCATCGCGCTCCTCCCCTCATTGACGAGTCGCCGATTGTAAGCAGGGCCGGCGCGCGCCGCGCAGCGCCTCGGAGACTTCGTAGCGCGGGCCGTCCTCGATGCGCCGCCGGTAGGACAGGTCTGCGTCGCTGCCCGCCGGCCACTGCGCGGCGAACGCCTGCAGCCATGCGCGATGATCGTACTCGATGGGCACGGCTTCGACGTGCAGCCCGCCCAGGCGCGCGCCATAGAGCGCCCTGGCCGAGGCGCGCACCGAGATCCGGGTGGCGAGACCGAAGCGGGTGCCGGCGAAATTCGGCATGCCGGCCGCACCATTGTTGATCACCGCGCGCTCGCCGTCGAACCGCTGCAGCACCGGCAGACAGGTGTGGCTCGAGGCGAAGACGCGCACGCCGGCCACGTCGAAGGCCGCGCGCGCCGCCTGGCGCCCGGCCGCGCTCGCGAGCGCCTCCTGCGAAAACCCCCAGCCGGCGAGCGAATCGGCGTCGCCGTGCACGACGGCGATGCGCGCGCCGCCCACCTCGGCAATGCGAAACATCGCCAGCGCGGCGAGCCGCGCCCGCGCCTGCGGAAAGCGCGCCGCGGTGCTTCGCAGGCGCTCGAGGATGCGGTTGGAGCGCGCTACCTCTGCATCGCTTACCCACTGCGGGTAGGCGCAGCCGCAACCGGCGCCGGCATGCGGGCTCGCCAGCTCGGTCTCGACGTTGCCGCGTGTGGCGGTGTGGGACGCCACGCCGCGCTCGATCTCGGCGAACGCCGCCTCGTCCACGTCGAACCAGTGGAAGTCGCCGTTGAACACGAGCATCGCCTCACCCGGTTCCTCGGCGAGCATCTCCCCGAGCCGCCGCAGCGCGAACGGGTTGCCGTACAGGCCGCCGGCGACCCAAAGGGTGTCGGCGAAAAGCGTGGCGGGCGCAGCGAGCGCCGCGGCGCCATAGCGGTACTCAAGCGGGCAGGCGCGGCCGGGAGGCTCCGCGGCGAAGGCCGTCATGACGGTTTTCCGCCCTGGCCGGAGGGCGGGGGTTGCCCGCCGGCCGCGCCGAGCAGCTCCTCGACGTAGGGCAGCCGGTCCTGCCCGAAGTGCATGTGCTCGCCGACGAAGAAGGTCGGGGCGCCGAATACGCCGCGCGCGACCGCCGCTTCGGTCGCGGCCCTGAGCGCCTGCTTGATCTCCGGCTCCTGCGTCGCGGCGAGGACTCTCGGCGCGTCCAGTCCGGCGGCCGCGAGCACGCGGGAGACGACGTCCGGATCCGCCATGTTCCGCTGCTCGACCCACATGGCACGAAAGACCGCGTCGGAATAGGGCAGCAGAAAACCTTCTCTCTGCGCGAGCATCGCGCCGCGCATCAGGGCGAGCGTGTTCAGCGGGAAATGCGGGTTCCACGCGAACGGCACCCCGTAGCGCGCCGCGAACCAGGCGAGATCGCGGAGCATCCATGCCGCCTTCGCCCGCACCTCGCCCGGCGGGCGGTTGCCGGTCGCCTGAAACACGCCGCCGAGAAGGATCGGGCAGAAGTTCACCGACGCGCCGGTGCGCCGGGCGATGCCCGGCACCTGCGTCCAGGCGAGGTACGAGGCGGGGCTTCCGTAGTCGAAGTAGAAGTCGAGCGTCGCGCCCATCGCGCCTGCTAGAACGTCGTGAGCGGCTCGACCCAGCGCCGCAGGTCGGCCTCGAAGGTCCACGCGCTTCGCTTCTGCCTGTGGATCGCCCAGTAGTTGAAGACCACGAGATCGAGCGCGCCCACCTCGCGCTCGACGCGCGCGAAAAGCTCCGCCACCTCGCCCTCGCGCCGCGCATCGCAGCCGAAGGCGTGCGCGGCACCGCCCGCGGCGCGGATCTCGGCGACGAGCGCTTCGAGCTTGTGCGCGTTGCGGCGTGCGACGGCCACTTTCAACCCCTCGCACGCAAAGCGCCGCGCGAGCGCGGCGCCGAGGCTTTCGCCCGCGCCGACGACGAGCGCGGTGTCCGGAACGGTCATGAGCGATTCCTTTCCGCAGGCGGGCGGCGCACCGCTGGCGGGGCGCGGCCCGATCGCCTATTATCCGCCGACCCCGAATGCAGGAGATGAAACCGTGATCCGATGGCTTGCATCCCTACTCGCGCTTTCGTTCGCCGCCGCGCTTCCCGCCGCCGCGCAGGACTGGCCCGCGCGGCCGGTCAGCTTCGTCGTGCCGTTCCCGCCGGGAGGCTCGGTGGACCCGCTCGCGCGGCTGCTCGCGGCGAAGCTTTCCGACTCGCTCAAGCAGCAGTTCATCGTCGAGAACAAGCCGGGCGCCTCCGGCTCGATCGGCGCCGCCTACGTCGCCAAGGCGAAGCCCGACGGCTACACCTGGCTGTTCGTGTTCGACACCCACGCGGTCAATCCCTCGCTCATTCCGAACCTGCCGTTCGACACGACGAAGGACCTTGCGCCGGTGATGCTCGTCGGCACCGCGCCGATGGCGATCGCGACGCAGGTGGCCAAGCCCTACAAGAGCTTCGCCGACGTGATCGCCGCGGCCAAGGCAAGGCCGGACTCGGTCACCTTCGGCTCGATCGGCAACGGCTCGCTCGGGCACCTGACGATGATCCTCGTGCAGCAGGCGGCGGGCATCAAGCTGGTGCACGTGCCGTACAAGGGCGGCGGGCCGATGACCGCGGACGCGATCGGCGGCCAGGTCGAGCTGGCGATCGGCTCGGTCGCGGTGATCACGCCGCACGTCAAGGGTGGCAAGCTGCGCGCGATCGCCGTCACCGGCGACAAGCGCTCGCACGCGCTGCCGGACGTGCCCTCGCTCGCCGAGCAGGGTTTCCCGGGCTTTTCCGCGCTCGCGTGGTGGGGCATCTTCGCGCCGGCGGGCACGCCGAAGCCGATCGTCGAGCGCATCCATGGCGAGCTGACGAAGGCGCTCAATTCTCCCGACGTGCGCAAGACGCTCACCGAGACACTCGGCATGGACCTCGTCGTCTCCAGTCCCGAGGCGCTGCAGAAGTTCCTGCTCGGCGAGATGGCGCGCTGGGGCAAGGTGGTGCGCGACAACGGCATCCGGCCCGACTGACGTGAAGCTCGCGGTCCTCGACGACTACCAGCGGCTCGCCGAGCGGCTCGCCGACTGGGCAAGGCTGCGCCGGCGCGGTATCGAGGTGACGGTGTTCGACCGCGCGTTCGCCTCGCAGGAGGAGGCGGCCGCGAAGCTGGCGCCGTTCGAGATCCTGGTGCTGATGCGCGAGCGCACGCCCTTTCCGCGCGCGCTGATCGAGCGGCTGCCGAACCTCAGGTTCATCGCGCTGACGGGCCTGCGTTCGGCGAGCCTCGATCTCGCCGCTTGCACCGAGCGCAGGATTGCGGTAAGCAACACCGGCGCCGGCGCCACCTCGGCGGTCACCGCCGAGTTCGCGTTCCTCCTCATCCTCGCCGCGGCGCGCGATTTTGCGAAGGCGGAGCGCAACATGCGCGCAGGGCTCTGGCACGAGGGCCTGCGCGGCGGCACCGTCCTGGAAGGCCGGCGCCTCGGGGTGATCGGGCTTGGCAAGCTGGGTGCGCGCGTCGCGGGCTATGGAAAAGCGTTCGGCATGGATGTGGTCGCCTGGAGCCAGAACCTGACTCCCGAGCGGGCGCGCGAGGCGGGGGTCGCGTACGCCTCGAAGGAGGAGCTGCTCGCCACCTCCGACTTCGTCACTCTCCATCTCGTGCTCTCGGAGCGCACGCGCGGGCTGATCGGCGAAAAGGAACTGGCGCGGATGAAGCCGGGCGCGGTGCTCGTCAACACCTCGCGCGGGCCGATCGTGGACGAAAAAGCGCTCCTTGCCGCGCTTTCCTCCGGGCGTCTTGCGCACGCGGCGCTCGACGTCTATGACGTCGAGCCGCTGCCCGCCGATCACCCGCTGCGGCGCATGGAGAACGTGACGCTCTCGCCGCACCTCGGCTACGTGAGCGAGGAGGTGCTGCGCACGTTCTGGACCGACGCGATCGAGAACGTCGAGGCGTGGCTGGAAGGCCGCCCGATCCGCGTCATGAATCCCGCCGCGCTCGGCTGAAGGCTTGGCGCAGGCCGCGATTCCGCGCTGGGCGGGGGTGCTCGTGCTCGCCACCATCGCCGCCGTGTTCGGTTCGAACCATGTTGCGGCGCGCGTCGCCTTCGAGCACGGAGCGAACGTGCAGACCGCGGTCGCCGTGCGCTCGGCGGGCACCGCCCTCCTGGTGCTCGCGCTGCTTGCCGCGCAACGGGTGCCGGTGCGGCTTGCGCGCGCAAGCCTCGGGCGGGCGGCGGCGATCGGGGTGCTGCTCGCGGTGCAGAGCTACTGCCTTTACTCGGCGGTGGCGCTCATTCCGGTCGCGCTCGCGCTCCTCGCCTTCCAGACCTTCCCGATGGTGCTCGCGCTGATCACCTGGGCGGCCGAAGGCAGGCGGCCGGCGCGGCGTACGCTCGTCGCGATGCCGGTGGCGCTCGCGGGTCTCGCCCTCGCGCTCGACGTGGCGGGAGCGGGCCGCGCCATCGCCGATCGGTGGCGCGAGATCGGCGCGGGCGTTCTCTGGGCAAGCGCGGCGTCGCTTTCCTTCGGCGGCGTGCTGTACCTCACCAACCGATGGCTGGGCGCGGTGGACGGGCGGCTTCGCACCCTGGTGGTCATGACGGTGGTCGCCGCGGTGATGATCGCGGCGAGCGTCGCGACCGACAGCCTGCGGGCGCCCGCGGACGCGCGCGGCTGGACGGCCCTTGCGCTCCTCACGCTCTTCTACGGCAGCGCGTTCATCGCGCTGTTCATCGTCCTGCCGCGCGTGGACGCGGTCAACACCTCGTTCGCGCTCAACTTCGAGCCGATCGCGGTGCTCGCGATCGCGTGGGCGGTGCTCGGACAGGCGATCGCGCCGCTGCAGATCGCCGGCATGTTCGTCGTGCTCGCCGCGATCGTGTTCGGAGCGCGCCAGTGACGCGCCTGGTGCTCGTGCGCCATGGGGAGACGGCGTGGAACGCCGAGCACCGCGTGCAGGGGCAATTCGACGTGCCGCTCAACGAGGCCGGCCGCAGGCAGGCCGAGGCCGTCGCCGCGGCGCTTGCACGCGAGCGCTTCGCCGCGATCTGGTCGAGCGACCTCGCGCGTGCGCGCCAGACGGCGGCGCCGGCGGCCGCGGTGCTCGGGCTCGAGGTGCGCCTCGACCCGGATCTGCGCGAGCGCCACTACGGCATCTTCGAGACCCTCACCTACGCCGAGGTAAGGCAGCGCTATCCGGAGGACTACGCGCGCTTCGAGCGCCGCGAGCCGGACTACGACTTTCGCACCGGCGAGTCCTTGCGCGCGTTCTACGAGCGGGCGGTCGCCTGCGTGCACCGCATCGCCGCGGCGCACGCAGGCGATGCCGTGCTCGTCTTCACCCACGGCGGCGTGCTCGACAAACTCTACCGGTTCGTCACCGGCACGCCGCTTTCCGCGCCGCGCGAATTTGCGATCCCCAACTGCGGCATCAACCGCCTCGCCGCCGATCCCTGGCGCATCCTCGTCTGGGCGGACATCGCGCATCTCGAACGCACCCTCGACGATCTGCCGGAATAAGGCGCGGTCAGGGCCAGGAAAACACGGTCGGGCCCCGCTTTTCGGGTTCGCTCGTGGGTCGGCGGTATCCGGGCAACGGGCGCCGTGAGCGCGCTCAAGTATTTCGCTGAACGGCCGATATCCCTGGGGAAACCGTTTTCGGGAGAAAACACGATGACTGCACGGATTGCAATTGCCGTCCTTGCCGCTGCGTTCGTTGCCGGGGCGAGCGCCGGTTCGCCGCGTGGGGTGCCCGGCGAGAAGCTCGACAGCGGGCTGGGCGAAATGCCTCCCTACGCCGAGTGGGCCGCGCATCCGGTGCTCGTTCGCTACACGGCGAGCGAGCTGGAGGCCGCGCGACGCGACCCGAACCATGTCGTCGGCGAAAAAATTGACAGTGGGCTGGGCGAGATGCCGCCGTACCGCGAGTGGCACGCCGATCCGGTGCTGCGGCGCTACGCCGGGGCGGCACTCGTCGTTTCGCGCTGACGCTGCGGTGAGCCGGGCCGGGCGTCGTACCGGGCCCGGGCGCCACGCGACGACGACGCGGCTGCTCGCGCGCAACAGGGTCAGACCCGGGTCTGACCCTGTTTTTCGCGCCGTCCGAGTTACCGCACCACCTTGAACAGGTTGTTGAAGCTGTCGGTCCAGGGCTGAAGGCCCGGGATGTCCTCGATCTCGCTCGCGTCGGTGAAGCGCTTGTCGGCGAGAAGGATCTCGTTCTCGGTGACGAGAACGTAGGAGGTGCCGGAGTACTTGTCCTCGCTCGGATCGTCCTCGACGAGGATCGCCTTCATGCCCTCCGCTTCGGCCACG
Source organism: Pseudomonadota bacterium (assembly GCA_040752005.1). Lineage (GTDB taxonomy): Bacteria > Pseudomonadota > Gammaproteobacteria > Burkholderiales > SG8-39 > RBG-16-66-20. The sequence goes on from JBFMFX010000005.1 coordinate 89,057, forward strand.
AGCTTGACGAGCGGTGCGAGGTTCACGAACCGGTTGGTGACGTTGTAGACGATGACGCCCCCGGGGGCGAGATGGCGGCGATAGACGCGCAGCGCCTCGCGCGTGAGCAGGTGAATGGGGATCGAGCCGCTGGAGAACGCGTCCACCGAGAGAAGGTCGAACCGCTGCGGCGGATCACGCTCCAGGTTCAGGCGCCCGTCGCCGGTGACGATGTCAATTTTCGCCTTCGATTCCCGCAGATACCAGAAGTGCTCGCGCGCGATACGCACCACCTCGGGATCGAGCTCGTAGATGCGGAAATAGTCTCCCGGTCTCGCCCAGGCGGTGAAGACGCCGACACCGAGCCCCACCACGCCGACGCGCCGCGGCCGGCCGTTGTAGAAGTCGAGCGCGCGCGCGATGCCGGAGGTCGGGCCGAAATAGCTGATGGGTTCGGCGCGCAGCTCCGGATCGGTGTACTGCCAGCCGTGGTTGATGACGCCGTGCACCAGGCTGCGCGTGGTGTGCGCGTCGCCCCGGTCGGTCTCTTTCACCCGGAGCGTGCCGTAGAAGTTGCGGGTGACGAGCAGTGCGTTCGCGCGCACGTAGGCGAGATATTCGTACGCGAACCAGGCCACCGTCGCGGTCACCGCGATCGCCGCCGCGGGCGTGACGACTGCCACCGCGCGGTTGGCGATCTTCCAGCGCGTCGGCCAGGTGAGCCAGGCCACGAGCAGCCCGCAGGCGACGAGCGCGATCGGCAGCTCCAGGTAGAAGTCGAACACGCGCGGCGCCACCAGCCCGACGAAGAGGCCGCCGGCCGCGCCGCCCAGAGACACCATGAGGTAAAAGCGCGTCAGGTACTTCGGCGCCGGACGCATCGCCGCGAGTTCGCCGTGGCAGAACATGCACGCGGCGAACAGTCCGGCGCTATAGAGCGCGATCGAGGCGCGGATGTTCATGACGCCGAGGTTCTCGTACAGGAAGTACGCCATCGCGACAAGCAGGACGAAGAGAAGCGGCAGGCCCCACGCGCGCGAATACCAGCCGCTCACGCCGCGGCGCGAAGTGACGTCGAAGACGAGGATGAACGAGGCGAGGTAGAGGACCAGCGGCAGGATCCAGATGAACGGCACCGAGGCGATGTTCTGAGTGATATGGTTGGTGACGGCGAGCAGCATCAGCGAGCCCAGCGCCGACAGTCCGAGCCACAGCGCGTAATCCCCCGCGCGCGGCGGGCGCACCGCCTGCACCGCTTGCGTCGTCGCCGCGGCGACGGGCGCGGAGGCGGGTTCCTCGTGGCGCGCCGCTTGCCAGGCGGCGGCGATGCAGAGCGCCGCGAACACCGCGTAGAGCGCGCTCCAGCCCCAGGCCTGCGCGGGCAGCGACACCAGCGGCTCGATCACCGGCGGATAGGCGATGAGGGCGACGAGCGAGGCGAGGTTGGAGAGTGCGAACAGCCGGTACACCGTGCTGCGCGGAAAGGTGCGCGCGAACCACGCCTGCACGAGCGGCCCCGTGGTCGAGAGCAGGAAGTACGGCAGGCCGATGGTGGCCGCGAGCAGCAGCAGGATGCGGCGGGTGGGCTCGGTGTCCGGGTCCGGCTTCCACGACTCGGCGGCGAGGATCGGCAGGAAGGCGAGGCTCGCGACGAGCAGCGCGGTATGCAGGACCGCCTGCGCGCGCGGCGAGAGCTTGCGCGCGACGGCGTCCGAGTACGCGTAGCCCGCGAGCAGCACGACCTGGAAGAACACCATGCAGGTGGTCCACACCGCCGCGGTGCCGCCGAACCACGGCAGGATCTGCTTGGCGATGATCGGCTGCACGAGAAAGAGCAGGAATGCGCTCGTGAAGACGGTGGCGGCGAACAGAAGCATCGGAGGTTCCCGCGAAAAAGCCGCAATTATCCCGGATTCAGGGTGCGGCGAGCGGCTCCTCGTCCATCGCCGCGGTCTGCTCGCGAAGCTCCAGGATCCGGTCCTGCCAGTAGCGTGCCGTGCCGAACCAGGGAAACGCGGCCGGGAAGGCCGGGTCGTTCCAGCGGCGCGCGATCCAGGCGCAGTAGTGGACGAGGCGCAGCGTCCGCAGGGGTTCGATCAGCATCAGCTCGCGAGCGTCGAAGTCCTGAAAGCGCCGGTATCCGGCAAGTAGCGCCCGCAGGGCTCGCTCGGCTGACGGCCGCTCGGCCGGGAGCAGCATCCACAGGTCCTGTACCGCCGGCCCCGTGCGAGCGTCGTCCAGGTCCACGAAGTGGGGCCCCGCCTCGGTCCAGAGGATGTTGCCGGCATGGCAGTCGCCGTGCAGCCGGATTCCGGGCACAGCGCCCGCCGCGGCGATCGTCTGGCGCGCGCGCTCCAGCGCCTGCGCCGAGGCGGCGGCCCATGCGGGAAGGAGGTCCGGCGGGATGAAGCCGGAGGCGAGCAGCCACTCGCGCGGCTCGGTGCCGAAGGTGTCGGCGTCCAGCGGCGGCCGATGCGCAAAGGCGCGCGCCGCGCCGACCGCGTGGATGCGTCCGAGAAACCGCCCGATCCACTCCAGCACCGCCTCGTCTTCCAGCTCCGGCGCGCGTCCGCCGCGGCGGGGAAAGACCGCGAAGCGAAACCCCGCGTGCTCGAAGAGCGTGCGGCCGCCGGCCTCGAGCGGCGCCACCACCGGAATCTCGCACTCGGCAAGTTCGCGGGCAAAGGCGTGCTCCTCCAGGATCTGCGCATCGCTCCAGCGCCCGGGGCGATAGAACTTGGCGACGACGTGGCCGCCCGCTTCGAGGCCCACCTGATAGACGCGGTTCTCGAAGCTGTTGAGCGCGAGCAGCCTCCCGTCGCCGCGCCAGCCCGCGGCGGCGAGCGCATCGAGCACGGTATCCGGAGTCAGGCCATCGTAGGGCCGGGCGCGAGCGCTCGCCATGGCGGGATTGTAGGGCGCGCGCCATCGCCGGACCCGCTCGCGCCGGCTGCGCTCGCCTGCTGCTAGACTCCGACGCTCGATGGACACGCAAACCCTGGTCGAGATCTCCGACCTTCACTTCGCCTACAACGACCTGCCGGTCTTCCGGGGGCTGTCGCTATCCATTCCGCGCGGCAAGGTGGTGGCGATCCTCGGCGGCTCGGGCAGCGGCAAGTCCACGCTGCTGAAGCTGATCGGGGGCCAGCTCGAGCCCGCGCGCGGCTGGGTCCGCGTCGCCGGCAAGGTGGTGCACAAGCTCGACACCGACGAGCTGTACGCGCTGCGGCGCAAGATGGGAATGATGTTCCAGGTCTCGGGCCTGTTCAGCGATCTGTCGGTGTACGAGAACATCGCGTTCCCGATCCGCGAGCACTACCGGCTGCCCGAGGATCTGGTGCGGCCGCTGGTGCTGATGAAGCTCGACGCCGTGGGCCTGCGCGGCGCGCGCGACATGATGCCGGGCGACCTCTCCGGCGGCATGGCGCGGCGCGTGGCGCTCGCGCGCGCGATCGCGACCGATCCCCTGCTCGTGATGTACGACGAGCCCTTCGGCGGGCTGGATCCCATCTCGCTCAACCAGATCGCGCAGCTCATCCGGCGCCTGAACGACGCGCTCGGGCTCACCTCGATCGTGGTGACGTACGACGTTTCCGAGTCGCTCAAGCTGGTGGACTATCTCTACGTCGTCGCCGAGGGCCGGCTCGTGGGCGAAGGCGAGCCGGAAAAGCTGCTCGAATCCGACGATCCTTATCTTCGCCAGTTCCTGCACGCCCTTCCCGACGGGCCGGTGCGTTTTCACTTTCCGGCGCCGCCGCTCGAAGAAGCCCTCCGCCTTGCGCGCAAACAGGGTCAGACCCGGGTCTGACCCTGTTTGGGGTCAGGGCTTGAGGGGGATGAAGCGCAGGGCGACGCCGTTGTTGCAGTAGCGCAGCCGCGTCGGCGGCGGGCCGTCGTCGAACACGTGGCCGTGGTGCCCGCCGCAGCGGATGCAGTGGTACTCGGTGCGCGGATAGATGAGGGTGTAGTCCTTCTTGGTGCCGAACACGCCCGGGATGGTGGTGAAGAACGACGGCCAGCCGGTGCCGCTGTCGAACTTCATCGCCGAGGTAAAGAGCGGCAGGTCGCAACCGGCGCAGACGAACACCCCCGGGCGTTTTTCGTCGTTCAGGGGGCTCGTGAACGGCCGCTCGGTGCCTTCCTCGCGCAGCACGTGGAACGCCGCGGGCGACAGGCGCTTGCGCCATTCCTCCTTCGACAGCTCGACTCTCTGCGCGGGATCCGGCACGGGGACGCCCGGAGCGAGGAAGCTCTTCCAGTTCTTCTGCAGGGCTTCGATGTCCTTCATGGTCTTCGGCTGGGCGCGCGCCTGCCCGAGCCGCGCGGCGAACGGCGCCGCGGCAAGCCACGCAAGCAGGGTACGACGCTTCACGCCGGTCTCCTTTCGCGAAACGGTGCGCCGGCTGGTCGCGCAATCGGCTGCATCCGGATGCAGGGTAATCTATCATCCTCTGCAAGGGGGAAATCGCATGAAGCGCGTCTTTGCTGCCGCCGCGCTCGGACTTTGCGCCGCCGCGGCCCTCGCGCAGGACTACCCGAGCCGCCCGATCACGATGGTGGTGGCGTTTCCGCCCGGGGGCGTGGCCGACATCGTCGGCCGGCCGCTTGCCGCCGCGATGGAAAAGACGCTCAAACAGCCGGTGCTCGTCGTCAACCGGCCGGGGGCGGGAGGCGCGACCGGCACCGCGTCGGTGGCGAAGGCGGCCCCCGACGGCTATACGATCCTGATGACGCTGTCCTCGATCTCGATCTTTCCGGTCGCCGACCGCATCAACGGCCGCCCGCCCGCCTATGAACTCAAGGACTTCGCTCCGATCGCGCTGGTGACCGCCGATCCGACGGTGCTGGTGGTGCGCGCCGACGGGCCCTACAAGACGCTGAAGGACTTCGTCGAAGCGGCAAGAGCGAACCCCGGCAAGATCAATTACTCCTCCTCGGGCGTGTACGGCACGCTGCACGTGGCGATGGAAATCTTCGCTCACGCCGCCGGAATCAAGCTATTTCACATACCGTATCAAGGCGGCGGCCCGGCGGTGACCGCGCTCCTTGGCGGGCAGGTCGAGGCGCTCGCCTCCGGGCCGGCGGCCGCGATCGGCCAGATCAAGGCGGGCAAGATGCGGGCGCTTGCGGCCTGGAGCGACAAGCGCATCCCGATGATGCCGGATGTCCCCACCTTCAAGGAGCTGGGTTACGACGCCGAGTTCTACATCTGGTCGGGCGTGGTGGCGCCGGCGGCAACGCCGCAGCCGATCCTGCAGCGCCTGCGCGAGGCGGTGCGCGACGCGGTGCACTCGTCCGACTTCAAGGCGGCGATGGACAAGGTGGCGACGCCGATCGCGTATTTGGACGCGCCCGAGTTCCAGAAATACTGGGAGCGCGACGCCGCGCGCCTTGCGGTCGCGCTCGAAAAGATCGGCCGGGTCGAGGACAAGAAGTAGCGCGGCAACGCATCAGGCGCCTTTGGCGCGGGCTTGGCTCCGGCCGCGACGCGGAGAAGGAGCCTCACCCCTTTTCCGGCGGACGAGCGCCGCGAAGCGCGAGCCCTTGGGCGCGCGGTACTGCAGCAGCGCGCCGACGCGCCGTTCGAACGGATCGCGGCGCCTGAGCGCGCGCGCCTGCGCGGCGCTGATGAGCCGGAAGTGACGCACCGCCTCGAGATTCTCGGCGACCTTCCACGCACCGTCCTCGCCGGTCACCCAGTCGGCCGGGTCCATGCGCCTGAGGTCATAGGGAAGCGAATACCGGCGCAGCGTCTTCTCGTCGCGCGCGTTGTAGTACTCGTGAAAGTACGACATGGCGAGTTCGCGCAGCGAGCGGTATACCGGGTCGCGCCAGCGCAGGCCGACACCGTTCGTCTTCGAGATCGCACCCCAGCACCCGTGGCGGCGAAACAGCGCGACCACGTGGTCGTAGTCGCGCACCGCCTCGAGATCGAGCAAGAGCGGTGCCTCGCCGTGGATCCAGAGCGCGCAGGCTGCCACCAGCGCCCCCTCGATGCAGTGCGCGCGCCGCTCGCGCAGCACGACGCGCACCGAGTGGCAGGTGTCGCCGTTGCGCTCGAAGTTGAGCGGCAGGTCGTAGAGGAAGCGCTGGATTTTCTCGGGGGTGGTGAGCCGGGCGAGCTCGGCGTACTCGTCCCGGTCGAGGCCCAGCATTTCGCGGGTGGCGTGCCTTACTCGCATCTTCTCGCGGGCAAGTGTAGCTAAAATCCGCCGGTGGACCACTGGCAGAGGATCGAGGCCGCGATCGCGGGCCTTGCGACCGATTGCGTGCCGGTCGCGCTCTGGCGCCACTTTCCGCTTGACGATCAGGACCCTACGCGCCTTGCCGCCCGCACGGTCGAATTTCAGCGCGCCTTCGACTTCGACCTCGTCAAGTTCATGCCCTCGGGCACCTACGGGGTCGAGGACTGGGGAGCGAAGACGGCCTGGCGGGGCGCCGCGAACGGCGCGCGCGAGGTGATCGAAATCGCCGTCAAGCGCGCGGAGGACTGGCCCAGGCTGGCGCGGCTGGATGCGCGCGCCGGCGTGCTCGGCGCGCAGAACGACGCGCTCGCGGCCGCTGCGAAGGCGCTCGGCGGCGCGATGCCGATCCTGCAGACGGTGTTCAGTCCGCTCACCACCGCGAGAAAGCTCGCCGGCGAGGCGCTGCTTGCGCACCTGCGCGAGGCACCGCAAGCCGTGGCGGAGGGGCTCGCCACGATCACCGAGGTGACGATCGAGTTCGGCCGCGCGGCGCTCGCAGCCGGCGCGCACGGGTTTTTCTTCGCCACGCAGCTCGCCACGACCGACGTCCTCACGCTCGCCGAATACGAGCGCTTCGGCGTGCCCTACGACCTGGCGTTGTTCGACGCCTTTCGCGGTCAGACCCGCCTCAACCTGCTGCATCTGCACGGCGAGCGGCCGATGTTCGACCGGCTCTCCGGCTACCCGGTTTCCGCGCCAAGGTGCGCGCGCTCGGCGCCGAGCCGATGGGAGGCTCGCCCGCCGACTTCCGGCGCCTGTTCGAGGAGGATTACGCGCGCTGGGGCGAAGTGGTGAAAATCTCCGGCGCGAAGATTGACTGAAGCGGGGCGCGCTTCGCGCCCCGCCTGTGCAGGGAAGGCGACGACGATGGCCGACGAACCGAACCGTACCCGGGTGACGATACTCACCGGCGCGTACCGCATCCGCGGCTACATAGACCTGATTCCGGGCGCTCGCGTCACCGACTTCATGGCCGAAGCGAAGGAGTTCATCGCCGTCACCCACGCCGAGGTGTTCGAGCTGGAGGTCGGCGGGCGCATGCTTCTTTCCGTCCCCTTCCTCAACGTCAACCGCGATCACATTCAGGTGATCGCGCCGGAAAAATAGTCAGGCGGGGTCGAAGCGGTACGCGTCCATCGCGAGCGAGCCGGTCTCGACGCCGTCGTAGACGCGTGTGGCGCGATAGTCGGGACCGGCCGCGCCCAGGGCGACGAAAAGCGGCAGGAAGTGCTCCTCGGTCGGATGCGCGCGCGCCCCGTGCGGGTTGCGCGAGCGGTACTCGGCGAGCGCGTCCAGCTCGTGCGCTTCGATTCGCTCCTTCACCCACTGCTGGAACTCGCGCACGTAGGCGGCGGGCGGCCCGCCCCTGCGCTCGCGCAGGTTGTGGGTGAGATGGCCGGAGCCGACGATCAGGACGCCCTCGCGGGCAAGCGCGCCGAGCGCCGCGCCGAGCGCGAGGTGATGCCGCGCGCCGAGCTCGGTCTGCACCGACACCTGCAGCACCGGGACTTCGGCCTCCGGATACATGTGCAGCAGCGGCGCCCACGCGCCGTGATCCAGTCCCCGGCAACCGTCCAGCGCAGCGGTGAAACCGGCGTCCTTGAGAAGCGAGAGGGCGCGGCGCGCGACGTCCGGCGCGCCCGGGGCCGGATACGCGATCTCGTAGAGCGGCCTCGGAAAGCCGTAGAAATCGTGGATCGTCGCCGGCTTGGCGCTGCCGGTGAGCATCGGCAGATGCGTTTCCCAGTGCGCCGAGGCGACGAGGATCGCCCGCGGACGCCCCAGCGAGCGCGCAAGATGCGCCCACGCCTCGCGCACCGCGCCCGGCTCGAGCGCGTGCATCGGCGAGCCGTGCGAGAGAAACAACACCGGCAGCGCTTTCGCCATCACCTCACGAGACCTTCGGCGCGCAGAGCTTCCTGCACCTTGGGCCGTTCCTGCACGCGCCTGTGATACGCGGTGAGCGCCGGCCAGCGGCCGAGGTCGTACTTCGCCACCGGCGCCCAGTTGAGGACGGTGAAGAGGTAGGCGTCGGCGACGCTGAAGCGCTCGCCCATCAGGTACGCCCGGCCGTCGAGCTGCCTGGCGAGCCACTCGCAGCGCACATCGAGCCGGTCGGTGACTCCTTTTCTCCACTCCGGCGTGAGCGCCGGGTTGAAGAAGTTGCCGAAGCCCTTGTGCAGCTCGGAGGTGATGAAGTTGAGCCATTCCTGCAGCCGGTAACGCTCCATCGTGCCCTGCTTCGGCGCCAGGCCCGACTCCGGCTTCGAGTCGGCCAGGTACTGCACGATCACCGGACCTTCGGTGAGCACCGTGCCGTCGTCGAGCTCGAGCGCCGGAACGTAGCCCTTGCCGTTCACGCGCAGGTAATCGCCGCCGTCGGCGAGCCGCTTCGTCTTCAGATCCACTGTCTGCAGCTCGACCGGGATGCCGGCTTCGCGCGCGACGATATGAGGCGACAGCGAGCATGCGCCCGGGGAGTAATACAGCTTCATGCAATGGCTCCTTCGGTTCTGCGGTTGAAAATGAGGCTGGAAACCGCGTAGCGGCCGTCGCCGAGCAGCGCCTGCGCGATCGCGGCCGCGACGAGAAAGGCAGGATACTCCCAGCCGCCGTTGGGGGCGCTGAAAAGCCAGCCGTTGCCGGCGTGCGCCCAGGTGGCGCCGACGAGGATCGGCACCAGCGCCGCCGACACCCAGCGCGTGCCGAGCCCGGCGAGCAGCAGCGCCCCGCCTGCGAGCTCCGCCCAGAACGTGACGTAGGCGAGCGCCCCCGGCAGGCCGAGGGACTCGAAGAACTTCACGGTGCCCGGCAGCGTGAAGACGGCGTACTTGAGCAGTGCGTGCGCGAGGAACATGGTCCCGAGCGCGGCGCGCAGCACGAGCGCCGCCCAGGGTGCAGTGCGGGGATCAATCATGGAATGCCTCCTTTCGGTGGGTAGAAGGCGCGCACTTTGATACTTCTTGCGATCGGGATAAAGTCCAAAATTCGGGAAAGTTTCTTGCTGAAAGAGGGATAAAAGTTCTTGGACCGGCTGCGCGTCATGACGGTGTTCGCCAAGGTGGTGGAGCAGGGCAGCTTCGCCCGCGCCGCCGAACGGCTCGGCATCTCCACTTCCGCCTGCTCGCGGCAGGTGGCCGAACTGGAAGCGCATTTAGGGACACGGCTGCTTCAGCGCACCACGCGCCGGCTGTCGCTCACCGAGAGCGGCCGCGAGTACTACGAGCGCTGTGTGCAGTTGCTCGCCGATCTGGAGGAGGCCGAGCAGGCGGCGGCGGAGAGCGCGGCGCGGCTGCGCGGCACGATCCGGCTCACGACGGCGATCCATTTCGGCGTACGCCACGTCGCGCCCGCGATCGTCGCCTTCCGCGAGCAGCATCCCGAGGTGCGTTTCGACGTTTCGCTCTCGGACCGCGTGGTGGATCTGGTCGAGGAGGGCTATGACCTCGCGGTGCGGATCGGCTCGACCGGCGGCGAGAACGTGGTGGCGCGAAAGCTCGGAGAAGCGCGGCTCGTCGCCTGCGCCTCGCCCGCGTACCTCGCCGCGCGCGGCGCGCCGAAGAGGCCAGAGGACCTGGCGCGGCACGAGTGCCTGATGTACGAATACCTGCCGGTGCGCGGACTGTGGCCATTCCGCGATCGCGACGGCCGCGACCGCTCGGTGCGCGTCTCGGGGCCGCTGCGCTCGAACAACGGCGATCTTCTCGCTGCCGCGGCGGTCGCCGGCGCGGGCATCGTATTGGAGCCCGATTTCATCGTCGGCGCGGAGCTGAAGGCGGGGCGTCTCGTTCCGGTGCTCGCCGGCTATGCGACGCCCGCGAGCCCGATCTACGCGGTCTATCCCAGCCGACGCTACCTCAGCACGAAGGTGCGCGCATTGGTGGACTTTCTCGCCCGGCGGTTCGAGAACGCGCGCTGGGCGTGACCCGTTCGAACTCCATCCGAGCGAGCCACGCCCCCTCGGGCTGCCGGCGTGCTTCCAAGCCGAAGCGGCGCCGCAACCGCAGCGCGATTGCGTTCTCCTGCAGCACGTCGCCGTGAATGCGGGTGACGCCCGCATCGCGGGCATGCGCGAGCAACCGCGCGAGAAGCGCGGTTGTGTTTGCAACAGCGCAGTGCCGCGCTCGTGAGGAATTCTTGTCCGCGCGTGCCGCGTCGAGCAGCGGCAAATCGGCGCGCGCAGCCGGCCGCAGCGAAGTGCAGGCGTTCGCGAGCTGGCTTGAGAAAGAAAGCGCGAGGGATGCGGCCGAGGCCGGCCTCCCGCCCGCGGCGCGAGCGGCCGACGCTACGCCCGCGCCGCGACCGCGGCGCTCGCGCCGGCGATCCGCCCGAACACCGCGCCGTTCGTGAGGCCGGTGCCGCCGGGATAGTTGAACCAGAAGATTCCGCCGACCAGCTCGCCCGCGGCATACAGGCCCGGTATCGGCGGCCCGTCGGTGGACAGCACCTGCGCGTCGGTATTGATCCTCAGCCCGCCGAAGGTGAACGTGATGCCGCAGGTGACGGCGTACGCTTCGAAGGGCGGTGTGTCTATCGTGTTCGCCCAGTTGGATTTGTTGATCGCCAGACCCGTCGTGCAGCGCCCATCCTTGACGTTCGGGTTGAACGGGATGTCGGTGCGCACCGCGGCGTTGTAGCGGCGGATCTCCTCCAGCGCCGCGGCGCCGTTGGTGTCCTCCAGCTTGGCGCACAGCTCTTCCAGCGTGTTGCCGACCCGCTTCGTCACCTGGCGGATGCGGTATTCGTCGCGAAGCTGCGCCTTCACCTTGGCGTCGAAGATCTGCCAGGCGAACTGGCGCGGCTGGGCGAGGATGACGCGCCCGTATTTCGCGTAGGTGTAATTGCGGAAATCCGCGCCCTCGTCGAGAAAACGCTTGCCCTCGGCGTTGAGGTAGATGCCCCACGGGTAGGAGTGCTTCTGGAACTGGTCGCCGACGGCGAGATCGCCGAACTCCGGGGCGTTCCTGTCCCACGCCACCGCGTGGCAGCCGGACCAGTTGCCGGCGGGGGCGGCGCCGGCTTCCAGCGCCATGCGGATCGCGTCGCCGGTGTTGAACCGCGTGCCGCGCACCTTGGCCAGTTCCCAGTTGGGCCCGAGATAGCGCGCGCGCCATTCCGGATTCGCCTGAAAGCCGCCTGCGGCGAGCACCACGGCGCCGGCGCGCACCTCGATCGTGCGGCCGTCCTTCTTCAGGCGCACACCCTTCACGCCGTCGTCGTCGGTCATGAGACCGGTCGCGCGCGCCGAGTACCAGATCTCGACGCCTTCGCGCCGCGCGATCGCCGTGAGCGAATCCACCAGCCCCGGCCCGCCGCCGACCGCCTCGACCGTCAGTCCGCCCCAGAACTGGAATCTGCCGCCGATATTGAACGCCTGCCGGCCCCACGCGGCGGTGAAGCGCACGCCTTTTTCGCGCATCCAGACGAGCGTCGGCAGGCTGCGCCGCACCAGCACCTCGGTGAGGTCCGGGTCGCAGCGGTCCTCGGTCACGCGCGCCATGTCGTCGAAGAACTGCTCCTCGGTGTAGGTGCCGAAGTCGGTGCGCGCGATCTCGTCTTCGGAGAGGTCCGGAATGAGCTTTTTCAGGTCCTCGACGCCGTTGTAGGCGACGCGCATCAGCCCGGCGGTGAAGCGCGAATTGCCGCCGGATTCTTCCTCGCTCGCGCGCTCCAGCACCAGCACGCTCGCCCCTTTTTCGCGCGCGGCGAGCGCCGCGCACAGGGCGGCGTTGCCCGCGCCCACGATCACCACGTCATAACGGTTGGTCATCTGCGTTCCTGGCTTACTGGGTGGTCGGATGCGGCTGCGGCCGTGTGGCTCACGGCCGCAGCGAAGATTCTTCGTCCAGCCGCCACAGCCGCGCAAGGAGCGCCGCGGCGCCCTCGCCGCCGAGCACCGGCGAGACGAGCTCGAGAAACTTGTCCTCAAGCTGCGCGTCGCTGAGCGGCTGCTCCGGATCGCCGACGCGAGTCGGCTGAAGGTGCTCCGCGCGGCGCCCGTCGGCGGTCTCGATCGCCACGCGCGCCGCGCGCTGCGCGGGGAAGGCGCGGTCGAGCCCGGGATCCACCGCGATCTCTATCCGTTGCATCAGCGCGCGCGTCGCGGGATCGGCGAGCCGCTCGGGCGCGAAGGCCGCAAGGCGCACGCGGCCGTGCGCGAGCGCGTGCGCCACCACGTAGCGCAGCGAAAAGCGCGCCTCGGCACTCGTGCGCGGCGCCTCGTGTCCGGCCACCTCCAGCGCGGCGCGGTAGGTCGCCACGCGCACGCGCGCGATGTCGCGCGCGGCAAGCCCCATGCGCTCCTTCAGCGCGAGCGCACCGTCAATCGCCGCAAACGCATGGCCGCAGCAGGCGTGGTTCTTGAAGGTGATGCGCGCGATGTGGTGATCGCTTCCGAGCGTGGCAAGCGCCGGCTCCCAGTCGGGGGCGTCGCTCATCGCGCGGCCGAATCCCGCTTCGCCTTCAAGCACGTCGAGCGCACCGGTTGCGCCCTCGCGCGCGGCGAGCGCCGCCGTCACCCCGGCTTCGGCGGCGCGGCCGGCGTGCAGCGGCTTGGACGTCGAGTCGCCGCGAAACGCCTGCTGCAGTCCGGCGGCGAGCGTCGCCGCGGTCGCAAGCGCGTGCGCGAAGCGCTGCCCGTCCAGGCCGAGGATCTCCGCCGCCGCGGCGCAGGCGCCGAAGCAGCCGATCGTCCCGGTCGAATGCCAGTAGCGGTAATGCGCGCGGCCCATCGCGGCGGCGATGCGCGTCGAGATCTCGTAGCCGGCGACCACCGCACGGAGAAAGTCGAGCCCGGAGGCGCCGAGCGCCTGGGCGAGGGCGAGCGCTGCGGGAATGGTCGGCGCCCCCGGGTGATAAATGCCCTCGCGGTAGATGTCGTCCACTTCGAGCGCGTGCGCGGCGGTGCCGTTGATGAGCGCCGCGGCGCGCACCGGTGCGCGGCGCCCGAGCGCAAGGCGTGCGCCGCCATGGTCGAGCTCCTCGGCGAGCGCGCGCTCGACGAGCTGCGCCGGCGCGGCGCGCGCGCCGGCGACCATCGCCGCATGCAGGTCAATCACCGCGCGCTTGGCGTGATGCAGCACGCCGCCCGCAAGCGGCTCGCGGCGCTGGCGCACCGCCCAGTCGGCGAAGCGCTCGACGACGCCCCCGTTCATCGCTCGGGCGCGCCGCGAGCGGCGCGCACCCGGTGCCCGGCCATCCTCAGTTCGCCCGGATGCCGGCCTTTCGCACCACTTCGCTCCAGCGCGCCTGCTCGCGGGCGATGAAGTCGGCGTACTCCTTCGGCGTCGAGCCGACGGCTTCGGCGTTGTCCACCGCGAGCCGCTCGGCCACCGCCGGTTGGCGCGCGGCGTGCGCCGCGGCGTCCGCCAGGCGCCGGATGATCTCGGCGGGAACCTTCGCCGGTGCGTTCAGGCCGTACCACTGCGTCGTCTCGAATCCGGGGTAGCCCTGCTCGGCCACGGTCGGCACGTCGGGAAGGATCGGCAGGCGGCTCGCGCCACCGACCGCGATCACGCGCAGCTTGCCGGCCTTGACGTGCGGCAGCAGTGGCGGCGTTCCGGCCGCGGTGGCGTGCGTGCGCCCGGCAAGCAGGTCCACCAGGTTCGGCCCGGTCCCCTTGTAAGGAACATGCACCAGGTCAATGCCGGCAGTCAGTTTGAGATATTCCATCGCCAGGTGCCCGGCCGATCCGTTGCCCGCGGAGCCGTAGTAGAGCTTGCCGGGGTTCTTCTTCGCCAGCGCGACGAACTCGCGCAGGTCCTTCGCGGGCACGTCCGCCGGGACGACGAAGATCGACGGCACCTTGGCGAGCAGCGACACCGCGGCGAAATCGCGATTGGTGTCGAACGGCAGGCTCTCGTACATGAAAGGATTGACCGCGAGCGAGCCGATGTGTCCGATGATCAGCGTGTAGCCGTCGGGCTCCGCGCGCGCCACGTCCTGCATCGCGAGGTTGCCGCCACCGCCGCCCTTGTTCTCGATCACGAACGTCTGACCGAGCGTCTTCTCCATCTCGGCGGCGAAGGCGCGCGCGATGATGCTGCTCGTGCCGCCGGGGGCAAAGGGCACCACCAGCCGGATCGGCTTGGCGGGCCAGCCCTGCGCATGGACGTGCACGGGCAAGGTCACGAACACGGTGAGCGCGGCGGCAAGCCATCGAATCATGCGGATTCTCCCGTCAGAAATGCGAGCGATACTGTGAAGGGTCAATGCGCGCGCCGAGGACGAGCGGCCGGTCCTTCGGCCGCCGGCCCGCGAGCAGGCGCTCGAGCGCGCCGATATCGTCCACCATCGCGCCCTCGCAGTCCATCGCGCGCGCAAGGCCGGCGATGTCGGTGGGGTCCATGCGCGTGCCCCAACCGGGGTAGCCGCGCTGCGTCTGCTTGATCTCGATGCGGTTGAGACTGTCGTCGCAGAACACCACCACCAGCGGGTCGAGCCCGAGGCTCGCCGCAAGGCGCAGCTCGCCCTGCACCATCGCCAGCCCTCCGTCGCCGGTGAAGCAGACCACCGGGCGCTCGGGATGGAGAAGCTTGGCGACGACCGCCGCCGGAAGCGCGTAGCCCATTGAGGAAAGGCCGTTGGTCATCAGCACCGAGCGCGGCGCATAGGCGCGCCAGCCCTGGCCGACGAGCAGCTTGTGAGAGCCGACGTCGGCCGTGGCGATCGTCTCGCGCGGAAGCGCCTCGCGCACCGCGTCCACCACGTCGGTCGGGTTGAGCCGGCCCGCGACACGGCCATCGTAATACGCCGCCCGCAGCCGCTCGCGATGCTCGCGCACCTCGCGCTCGGCCCACTTCGGCTCGCCTTTCCAGCCCTCGGCAAGCGCCGCGAGGATCGCGCCGAGGTCGCCGACGATTTCCGCCTCCGCCGGGATGACCTGATCGGTGTTCGGCGTCGCATCCATGTGGATCGCAGGCACCGCGAGCTGCCAGGGCTTGATGAGCTCGACGGCGTCGAACCCGGCCAGGAGCAGCAAGTCGCAGTCTTTCAGAAAATCCCACATCAGCCGGTTGCAGGCCATGTCGAGGGTACCCGCGTACCAGGGATGGTCGTCGGCGATGACGCCCTTCGCCATCGGCGCGACGATCACCGGCAGCCCCGCCGTCTCGGCGAACTTCGCGAGCGCCGCGTGCGCGTTCGCCCGCTGCGCGGCGGTGCCCGCGAGCACCATCGGCCGGCGCGCGCGCGCAAGGCGCCCGAACACGTCGGCCGACGCGGCGTCGGCGGCGTACACGAGCGGCGCGCCGGCGACCGGCGCCAGCGGCGGAAGACGAACGGCCGCGTCCTCGGCCGGCGCGCCGATGACGTCGGCGTGCGTCGTGAGGTGCACCGGGCCGGGGCGTTCGGCGGCGGCGATGCGCAGCGCCCGGCGCATCACCGCGCCGGCGTTCTCCGGCAGCACGTGCGTCGCCCATTTCGCGACCGGCGCGAACAGGCGGGTGTGATCGAGCACCTGGTGGGTGAAGGTCTGCTCGCGCCGCCGCTCGATCTGGCCGGAGATCGCAAGCAGCGGCACCTTGTCGAGAAAGGCGTTCGCCACCGCGTTCACCAGGTTCGAAGAGCCGGGCCCGAGCGTGGACATGCACGCGCCGGGCCGGCCGGTGAGAAAACCATACGCTTCGGCCATCAGCCCGGCGGTGCCCTCGCGCCGCGCGAGCACGAACTGCATGCCGGCGCGCCGCGCCGCCTCCATCAGCTCGACGTTCGGATCGCCCGGATAGCCGAACAGGTGCCGCACGCCGGCTGCGCGCAGGTACTCGACGATCACCGTGGCGACGTTCATCGCGCGCAATTGTGCCAGCGTTGGCGGGGGTGCACGGCACGAGGTTCGCGGCTCGCCGCAGGCCGCCGGGGTGCGCGCGGTGGTTGCTACAATCGCGCGGGTCGCCGAAGTCCCCGCCTCGCGCCGGGCGCGACCGTTGCCTCGACCGCGTATGACACCGCTTGCGCCCGACCCAAGGCTGCGCGCGCCGCACCGCCCGCTACCGGCGGGCACCGTGGACTGCCACGCGCATATCTTCGATCGCTTTGAGCGCTATCGCTTCGCGCCCGGCCGCAGGTACACGCCGCCGCTGTGCGCGCGCGAGCAATGGCTCGCGCTTCACGCCGCGCTCGGGGTGACGCGCGGCGTGCAGGTCAACGGCAGTCCCTACGGCTACGACAACTCGATCACACTCGATTTTCTCGCCGAGCACCCGGGGCGCTTCGTCGGCGTGGCGATGATTTCCCCCGACATCCCGGAACCGGAGCTGAGAAGGCTCGATGCGGCCGGCTTTCGCGCCGCGCGCCTGATGGACCAGTTTCCGTCGGGTGCGACCAGCGCCGATCTCGAGGCGATCGCCCGCCGCATCGCGCCGCTCGGCTGGCATCTGGAGATCAATGTCGCCCGCGGCTCCGACCTGGTGGAACTGGAGCCGCGCCTGCGCCGCGCGCCGGTGCCGCTCGTGCTCGACCACATGGGCCGGCCGCGCGGGTCGGAGGGAATCGACTCGCCCGGTTTCCGGGTGATCCGGCGGCTGCTTGTCGAGCGCGACGACTGCTGGACCAAGATCTCCAGTTTCTACCGGCTCTCGGACGCCGGACCGCCGCATTTCGACGACATGCGCCCGTTCGTGCAGACGCTGCTGCGCGAGCGGCCCGATCGCTGCGTCTGGGGTACCAACTGGCCGCACCCGGGCATGCACGCGTACATGCCGAACGACGCCGATCTGCTCGACCTGCTGGAGAGCTGGCTGCCGGGCGACGCGGTGCGCGAGCCGCTCTTTGCCTCGAACGCGGCGCGGCTGTACCGCCTTTCCTGATCACTCCTTGTTCAGGCCTGCGGCCTGCGCGGCTTCGCGCGAGCGCTCGAACTCCTCTCGCAGGAACGCGGCGAAGCCGGCCGGCTGCGCGAGTTCGGGCGGCGCGACCTCGACGCCCAGCTCGCGCATGCGCTCGAGCGTCTTCGGTGCCGCGAGCGCGGCGGCGAGCGCCTCGCCAAGGCGCGCGATCACCGGCTGCGGCGTGCCGGCGGGCGCAAGCAGGCCGATGTAGCTCGAGGCGGTGAAGCCGGCGACGCCGGCCTCGATCATCGTCGGGACTTCCGGCGCGAGCGGCGAGCGCCGCGCGGCGGCGATCGCGACAAAGCGAGCCTTGCCGCTGCGATGGTGTGGCAGCGCGCTCGAAAACTCCGTCATCGCGGCCTGGATCGTGCCGGAGACCAGATCGGGCAGCAGCGCGCCGCCGCCGCGGTAGGGCACGTGCACCAGGCGCGCGCGGGTCTGCGCGTTGAAGCGCGCGAGCGTCAGGTGCGTCGCGCTGCCCACGCCGGCGGTGCCGACGCCGACCTGCTCGCGCCGGGAGAGCGCCACCAGCTCTTCCAGCGTCCGCACCGGCACCGAGGCGTGCACGATGAGCGCGTGCGGCACGAAGCTCACCAGACCGATCGGCGCGAAATCGCGCAAGGGGTCGTAGCCGAGCCTCGCCTGCACGAACGGGTTGACCGTGAGCGGCCCGTTCGAGCCGTTGAGCAGCGTGTGGCCGTCGGCGCTCGCGCGTGCGACGAGTTCCGCCCCGAGGCTGCCGCCGGCCCCGGCGCGGTTCTCGACCACCACCGGCTGGCCGAGCGCCTCGGTCATGCGCTCGGCCACGAGCCGCGCCATCAGGTCGGCGTTGCCGCCCGGCGCGAACGGGACGATCAGACGCACCGGCCGCTCGGGGTAGGCGGCGCGAAGCGCCCGCGGCCCGAGCGCCGCGAGCGCGCAAAGGCAGAGAAGGGCGCGCCGTTTCGCGTCCGTCATGCGCATCTGCCCATCATCGCCCGCATGATCGCGAAATGTACCGGGGAGCCCGGCACGGATCAATTTAGAATCCGCACGCCATGAGCGAACGCATCGCATTCATCGGATTCGGCGAGGCCGGCCAGACGATCGGGCGCGGGCTTGTCGCGCAGGGCGTGCCGCTTTGCGCCTACGACATCCTGTTCGACGATCCGGCCGACGGGGGCCGGCTCGCGCAAAACGCGCGCGCGATGGGCGTCGCGCTCGCCGCCGACCACGCCGAGGCGGTGCGGGGCGCGAGCCTGGTGTTTCTCGCGGTGACCGCGAGCTCGAGCCTGGAGGCGGCGCGCTCGTGCCTGCCGGGGCTTGCAGACGGGCAGCTTTTCCTCGACATCAATTCGGTGTCGCCGCGTCGCAAGCAGCAGACGGCGGCGCTTGTTGCGCCGACCGGGGCGGCTTACGTGGATGTCGCGGTAATGGCGCCGGTCGCGCCCTACGGCCACAGGGTGCCCTGCCTTGTCGGCGGGCCGGGGGCGCGCGAGTTCGTGCCGCGGGCGCAGGCGCTCGGCATGCGGGTCGAGTTCGTCTCCGACGAAGTCGGCCAGGCCTCGGCGATCAAGATGTTCCGCTCGATCCTCATCAAGGGACTGGAAGCGCTGATGCTGGAGTCCATGCTGGCGGCAAGCGAATACCGGGTCGAGGCGCGCGTGCTCGCCTCGCTCAAGGAGACGTTTCCGTCCCTCGACTGGGAAAAGCTCTCCGGCTACCTGATCGAGCGCGTGGTGCGGCACGGCGCGCGGCGCGCGGCGGAGATGCGCGAGGTGGCGGCGACGCTCTCGGAGATCGGCCTGGAGCCGGTGATGGCTTCGGCGGCGGCCGCGCGCCAGCAGTGGCTTGCCGATCTCGGGGTGAAGAACTCCGTGCCGGCCGGTGTCGAGGAGCGCGCCGCGCTGCTTGCCGCGATCCGGCGCGCCCTCGGCCGGGGATCGGGAAATCAGAACTGATAGCGGCGCAGGCCGCCGTCCACCGGGATCACCGCGCCGGTGATGTAACGCGCGCGCGGCGAGGCGAGGAAGCACACGAGGTTCGCGATGTCCTCCGGCCGTCCGTATTCGCCCACCGGGATCTCGTGCTCGGACTGCCACTGCCGGTATTCCGGCGTGTAGTTGCGCAGGATCTGCTCGGAGAGGATGCGGCCCGGCGGGATGCAGTTCACGGTGATGCCGTGGCGGCCCACCTCGCGCGACAGGCCCTTCGCCCAGGAGTGCACCGCCGCCTTGGCGCAGAACGCGCCGTTGATGCCCTCGGGCTCGGACTTGCCGGTGATGTTGATGATTCGTCCCCAGCGGCGCGCGATCATGCCCTCGAGCAGCCGGTGCGTGAGCTGGCGGTGGCGGGTGAAGTTGAGCGTCATCGCCTCCTGCCACTGCTCTTCGCTCGCATCCAGCCGGAAAGGCCGTGAGCCGCCGGCGTTGTTGACGAGGATGTCCACGCTGCCCAGACCCGCGAGCGCCTCGCGGGCGATGCGCTCGGGCGCGTCGTCGGCGAGGAAGTCGCAGGCGATGACGACGAGCTTCGCGCCGGTTTCCGCTTCCAGCGACTCGAGCCGCTCGCGCCGGCGCGCGGTGACTGCGACGCGCACGCCCTCGGCGGCGAGCGCCGCCGCGATCGCGCGCCCGATGCCGGCGGAAGCGCCCGTCACCAGCGCCGTTTTTCCGGCGATGCCGAGATCCATCGGCGCGAATCCCGCTGCGTGCCGCGCTACTTCTGGGCGAGCCAGGGCGGTTGCCAGGCGAGCGGTACCACCCCCGGGGCGCGCAGCACCCGGATCATGCGCAGCGCGGATTCGCGCCCGCCGTAGTAGCCGGGCACGAGAATCGTCTCGGAGAACCCCATCGCGCGGTAGAAGCGCCGCGCCGCCTCGTTGCCCGAGCGAAGTTCCAGGTGCACGCTGGCGATTCCGGCGGTGCGCGCCGATTCCAGCAGCCACTCCATCAGGCGCCGGCCGATGCCCCGGCGGCGGTATCCCGGGCTCACCGCGAGCAGAGCGAGGTGCGCGCGCTCCTCGCCGAAGTCCATCATCGCGAAGCCGCGCACCGATCGTCCTTCGGCCGCGACCAGCACGACCGTGTCGCGGCGCCGCATCGCGCGCAGGATCCTCGCCGCGTCGTACTTCCAGGGAAGGCCGGCTTCGATGTGGTCGCGCGAGAGCGCCGCGATCGCGTGCGCGTCGCGCGGCTCGGCGAGCCTGAGCGTGATGCCGTCTTTCACGTGCCCGATTGTAAGCCGAGGTGCGCGCCGCCGTGCTAATCTTGCCGCAGCCATGAGCAAGATTCTCGTCGCCGCGCTTGCGCTCTGGGCGGGGCTGGCCGGCGCGCAGCCTTATCCGTCCAAACCGGTCCGCTTCATCGTCAGCTTCCCGCCGGGCGGCAGCGCCGATCTGGTCGCGCGGGCGATCGCACCGCGCATGGCCGAGCGGCTCGGCCAGCCGGTGCTGGTGGAGAACCGCCCCGGGGCCGGCGGCAACATCGGCGTGGATGCGGTGGCGAAGGCGGCGCCCGACGGCCACACGATCGGCCTTGCCGCCGCCGGGGCGCTCGCGGTGAACGCGAGCCTGTATCCGTCCATGCCGTTCAACCCGGAAAAAGACCTCGCGCCGATCACGGCGCTCGCGATGATTCCGTTCTTCATCATCGCGCATCCGTCTCAGCCGGCGACGCTCGCCGAGGTGGTCGCGGCGGCCAAAGCAAAACCGGGCGCGCTCGCCTACGGCCACGGCGGCAACGGCTCGGCGATGCACCTTTCGGGCGAACTGCTCAAGATGATGGCCGGCGTGAACCTCGTCGCGGTGCCGTACAAGGGTAGCGGCCCGGTGGCCGCCGACGTGCTCGGCGGGCAGGTGCCGCTCGGCGTGGTGGACGTACCCTCGGCGATCGCCAACGTGCGGGCCGGCAAGCTGCGCGCGCTCGCGGTGACCACGGCGCGGCGCATTCAGGCCGCGCCCGAGGTGCCGACGGTGGCCGAGGCCGGGATCGCGGGCTACGAGGCGATCGGCTGGTTCGGCGCGGTCGCGCCCGCGGGCACGCCGGAGGCGATCGTGCAGCGGCTTGCCGCCGAGATGCGCGCCGCGCTCGATGCGCCGGAGATCCGCAGCCGCATGATCGCCGCGGGCGCCGAGCCGTTCACCTCCTCGCCCCAGGAATTCGCCGCCTTCATCCGCGCCGAGGCGAGGAAATGGGCCGAGGTGATTCGCACCGCGGGGGTGAGGGCGGAGTAGCGGCGCGCTGGCGAGCGCGAAGCAGGGCCGGCAGGCCGTTTCATCAGGACTCGGGGGCGCAGGCGGCGTGCCGGATGGCGCTGGCGGCGGATGCGGCTGGTGAGCCGTAGCGCGCGCGGATGCGCACCGCGCGCTCGAGCCCGTCGGCTGCTTCGAGCACTTTCATGCGCAGATCCGGCTCGAGGGGCGAATCGCGCAGGAACGCGCGCACCGCTTCGAGGGCCTCGTCGCCCGTCTGTCCGCCGATGAACGCGGCGAGCCATGCGTTGACGAAGAAGATCTTGCGCGTACGCTTGAGTTCGGGCAACCGTGCCAGCGCCTCGGGAAGGAGCGGCAGTGTGAGCGCGGCGTGCTCCGGGGCGTTGAGCGCCGGCAGCGCCGCCTCGATCCATGCCTCGGGCAGCGACGGATCGTCGAGGAACGCGCGAAAGAGCGCGCGTTTCGCGCCCGCGTCGGCGGTGGCCGCGGCCGCGGCGAAGGCGTAGCGCCGGGCTTCGTCGGTACGCTCGCGCGCAGCCTCGGCGGCAAGGCGCGCGTGCGCATCCGGCGCGCCGCGCTCGAGCAGCCGCTGCACGATGCGGAAGCGGTCCCGCGCGGCGAGCGGTGCGCCGGGCAGCCCGAGCGCGCCGTCGAGCAACCGCCCGAGGTCGGCAAGCGCCTCCGGCGACCAGGCGAGGGCGGCGAAGGCCCGCAGCAGCATGAGCCGTCGGGACTGCGATGGCGCTGCGAGCGCCCCCTCGGCAAGCAGCGCGCGCTCGATTTGCGGGGCGAGCGCGTCGCGCTGCGCATCCGAGAGGTAGCGGCGGAACGCGTGCTCCAGTTGCGCGAGCAGACCGGCAAGCACGCTCTCGTCGGCGGCGCGCGCAATCTCGCGCACCGCCCACTCGACGAAGCGTGCGGGCGCGAGCTCGGCGTCGCGCACCGCCTCCCACAGCGCCTCGGCGATCTGCGCCCTGGCGAGCGGATCGGCCGGCTCGAACTCCGGATCGAGCGCCGTGGCGATGCTGTGCGGGTCGAGAAGAAAGCGGCCATAGCCGAAGTCGCCCGCGTTCGGCAGCACGAGGCGCGGCGCGGCGAAGCCTTCGAGCGCGCGCACGCGCACCGAGCCACGCGCGAGCAGGACGTCGGCGGACGCGAGCGAGTCCGCGCCGATCGCCGCGATGCGCAGCCGCTGGGGCCAGAGGTTTTTGCCGCCGAGCGCGTCGTGCTGCTCGAGGCGGAATTCGCCGATGCGTCCGGCGCCGTCCAGCGTCCAGCGAGCGCGCACCGTCGGCGTGCCGCGCCGCTCGACCCAGACCTGTGCCCAGCGCGCGAGGCGCCTGCCTGAGGCGCGCTCCAAGGCGCGCACCAGGTCCTTCCAGTCGGCGGCGCCGAACGCGTGCCGGCGCACAACCTCGCGCACCGCGCGGCGGAACACCGGCTCGCCGAGATAGAACTCGAGCTGGCGCAGCACCGCCGGTCCCTTGGCGTAGACGATGGCGCCGTAGGCCGACTTGGCGTCGGCGAGATTGGCGAGCCGATAGCGGATCGCGCTCGTGCCGCGCGTCGCGTCAGTGCGCACCGCCGTCGTCTTGAGCGCATGGAACGCCGTCCAGGCGTCGAATTCGGGCGCGAGCGCCGCGAGCGCCTTCGCCGCCATGAAGTTGGCGAAGCCCTCCTTCAGCCACAGGTCGTCGAACC
Source organism: Pseudomonadota bacterium (assembly GCA_040752005.1). Taxonomy (GTDB): domain Bacteria; phylum Pseudomonadota; class Gammaproteobacteria; order Burkholderiales; family SG8-39; genus RBG-16-66-20. Next base: position 112,000 of record JBFMFX010000005.1, read on the forward strand.
AGCGCATGGTGACAAGGTCGCCGAACCACTGGTGGGCGGTCTCGTGAAGGAGCAACTGCGCGCGGCGCAGCCGGTCCACGGTCGAGGGCGGAGCCGGAAACAGCACGCGCTCCTCGTCCAGGAACGTCGCGCCGGCGTGCTCCATGCCGCCGTAGGGGAATTCGGGCAGCAGCACGAGGTCGTATTTCGGGAACGGGAAAGGACGGGCGAAGTAGCCTGCGAACCAGTCGAGCGCGGCGCGAGTGAGGCGCAGCAGCGCCGGCGCATGCTCACGCGCGCGCGCGGCGCGCGAGCGGCGCACGAACAGGCGTGCCGCCTCGCCCGGTTCCGCGATGGCCGCGAACGGACCGGCGGCAAACGCGAACAGATACGTCGAGATCGGGACGGTTTCGGCAAAGCGCGCGCGTCCCGGAGCCTCCTCTTCGACCGGCGCATTCGACACCGCGCGCCAGCCCTCGGGCAGTTCGAGCGCGAGGCGAAAGCGCGCCTTGAGATCCGGCTGATCGAAGCAGGGAAAGAGCGCGCTCGCATCGGCCGGCACGAGCAGCGTCGCGAGGTACTCGGCGCCGTCCTCGCCGTCGCGATAGCGCAGGAGGGGGGTGCCGGAGGCCGCGATCGGCGCCTCGAAGCGCAGCCGCACGCTGTTGCGGCCCGGTTCGAGCAGGCGCCGCGCGATGACCAGATGCCTTGCGCGCGCTTCGAAAGGCGCGGCCCTGCCGTTCACCTCCACATCCTTCGGCTCGGCGCCGCGCCAGTCGAGCACCAGGTCCACCGGCCGCGCCGGGAGCTTGACCGATAGCGTGAGCGTGCCCGAAACGCGCGCCGCGCCGGGCGCAAGGCGAAACTCCAGCGCGTAGCGCACGTCGCGATAATGCTTCGCGCGCCACTGGGCGAGTGCGCGCGGCACGCCGGGTTCCAGCGTCGGTGCCGCGGCTGCGTCGGCCATCGCGATCCCCGGGACGAGCGTCAGGGCGCAGGCGAGCCGCAGGCAGCCTCTGGTGCGCGGCGTCGCTTTGCGCGGAAATCGGGCGGGCGGTTCACGGGCGACGTCCATTCCGGTTTCGTTCGATCGGCTGCGGCAGTCGCTGCGCGAGCGCGCCCTCGACGAACCGCGATAGTGTCATGATAGCGGCGCGGGCCGACCGTGCGCGCGGCCTCCGCGCCCGATATCTGCGGGCGCCCGCCGCGCGCGGGAGGCGATGGAGGACTCATGCTCAGAGGCAGGACGGCGCGGTGGCGCTGCGAACCGGCCAAATCGGTCGCGCCGGCGAGAGAAGTGCGCTCATGATCCACGCCGCCACGCCATGAGCGAGCGCTTCGACGCGATCGTGATCGGCGCCGGGCAGGCGGGGCCGGCGCTGTGCGCGCGCCTTGACCGCGAGGGGCTGAAGACCGCGCTCATCGAGCGCAAGCTCCTCGGCGGCACCTGCGTCAACACCGGCTGCATCCCGACGAAGACGCTGGTCGCCTCGGCGCGCGCCGTCCACGTCGCGCGCCGCGGCGCCGAATACGGCTTCCGCACGGGCGCGGTGCGGGTGGACATGCGGGCGGTGAAGGCGCGCAAGGACGGCGTGGTGAAACAATCGCAGGAGGGGCTCGCCGCCTGGATTGCCGGAATGAAGAACGTCAGCCTCATCCGCGGTCAGGCGCGTTTCACCGGCCCGCGCGCGCTGGCGGTCGCCGGGCGCTCGCTCGAAGCCGAGCGAATCTTCATCAACGTCGGCGGGCGGGCGCTGGTGCCCGACATTCCGGGAGTGAAGGAGGTGCCGTTTCTGACCAACAGCACGATGATGGACGTGGACTTCGTGCCGAAGCATCTGGTCATCGTCGGCGGCAGTTACATCGGCCTGGAGTTCGCGCAGATGTTCCGGCGCTTCGGCTCGCGGGTGACCGTGGTCGAGAGGATGGAAAAGCTCCTGCCGCGCGAGGACGACGACGTCGCCGCCGAAATCCGCGCCATTCTCGAGCGTGAAGGCGTCGAGATCCGCACCGGCGCCGAGTGCATGGCGCTCGCGCGTGCGGGCGAGCGCATCGCCGTCGGCCTGCACTGCCGGGACGGCGCGCCGGTGGCCGAGGGCACGCACCTGCTGCTCGCCGTCGGGCGCGTGCCGAACACGCAGGATCTGGGCCTCGAAGCGGCCGGTGTGCAAACCGATGCGCGCGGCTACATCGCCGTGGACGAGGAATGCCGCACCAGCGCCGAGGGCGTCTGGGCGCTCGGCGACTGCAACGGCCGCGGCGCTTTTACGCACACGTCGTGGAACGATCACGAGATCGTCGCCGCGAACCTGTTCGACGGCGAGCGGCGGCGCATCTCCGACCGCATCCCGGCCTACGCGCTCTTCATTGACCCGCCGCTCGGCCGCTGCGGGATGAACGAGGCGGAGGCGCGCGCGAGCGGCCGGCGGGTGCTCGCGGCGCAGATGGCGATGGCGCGCGTCGGCCGCGCGCGCGAGGCGGGCGAGACGCAGGGATTCATGAAGGTGCTCGCGGACGCGGATTCGCAGGACCTGCTCAGTGCGACGATCCTCGGCCTGAACGGCGACGAGGTCGTGCACGTGCTGCTCGACGTCATGTACGCGCGCCGGCCGTTCACCGCCATCGAGCGCGCGATGCACATCCATCCCACCGTCGCCGAACTCGTTCCGACGCTGCTCGGGAGTCTGCGGCCGCTAGGCTGAGCGCTTCGCCTAAAATGGCGCGCCCGCGATCCGGAACCGCGCCATGAGAAAAGCGAAACGCCCCAATTTCATCGTCATCCTGGTGGACGACCTGCGCCACGACGAGTTCGGCGCCGGCGGCCACCCGTACATGAAGACGCCGCACGTGGACCGGCTCGCGCACGAAGGGATGCTTTTCGAGCGCGCGTTCCACACCACGCCGATCTGCTCGCCGAACCGCGCCTCGATCCTGACCGGCCAGTACGCGAGCCGCCACGGCATCATTGACAACGTCGCGCGCGACGCGATGAGCCATCGGCTGCCGAACTACCACCTGGCGCTGCAGCGGCTCGGCTACGAGACCGCGCACATCGGCAAGTGGCACATGGGCAACGACGGCATGCCGCGCCCGGGCTACGACTTCTGGGTGAGCTACGACGGCCACGGGCGCATCGTCAATCCGCGCCTCAACCACGGCGGCAAGTACGTCGAGCACCAAGGCTACATCACCGACCTCATGAACGGCATGGCCGTCGAGTGGATCGAGCGCCGGCACGACGGACCCTGGTCGCTCTTTCTCGCGCACAAGGCGGTGCACCCGGACGCCGAGCAGGCGGCCGACGGCACGCTGAGGATGGGTGCCTTCGGCGGCTACATTCCCGCCGAGCGGCACCGGCACCTCTACGAGGGCGCGGTGTTCCCGAAAAAGCCCAACATGCTCTCGCCCGAGGAGGTGGTGAAGGCGAAGCCCGCGTGGAAGGAGATCTTCGCGCTGCGCGGCGAGAAGCGCTCGCGCGAGCTCCTCGCCTCGATCCAGGCCGGCACGCAGGAGGAGATCCGCCAGCGCGCGCGCATGATGGCGGCGGTGGACGAGGGCGTCGGCATGATCCTGGAGGCGCTGGAGCGCACCGCGCAGCTCGACGACACGCTGATCCTGTTTCTCGGCGACAACGGCTATTTCTTCGGCGAGCACGGCCTGGGGCCGGAGCGGCGCTTCGCCTACGAGGAAGGCATCCGCTCGCCGTTCGTGCTGCGCTATCCCCGCCGCGTGCGTCCGGGCGGCCGCGAATCGCGCCTCGTCATCTGCCAGGACATCGCCCCGACGCTCATCGAGCTGGCGGGCGGCAGGCCGGGTCCGCAGGTGCAGGGCCGTTCGCTCCTGCCGCTCTTCGAGCGCAGGCGGGCGCCGTGGCGCACGTCGTTCCTGATCGAGTACTGGGCGGAGCAGGCGTTTCCGTGGCTCGTCGGCATGACCTACAAGGCGGTGCGCACCGGGCGCTGGAAGCTGATTCACTGGGTGAACCGCGGCCGGGCCGGCGAACTGGACGAGCTCTACGACCTGGAGCGCGACCCGTACGAGCTGAGGAACCTGAACGCGAGCCGCGCCGCCGCGCCGGTGAAGGAGAGGCTGCGGCGCGAGCTGCGCCGGCTGGTCGCCGACGCCGTCGGGCTCTAGTCGAGGTAGATCATGCGGCGGGTCATGCCGCCGTCAATGACGTAGTTCTGCGCGGTCACGAACCCCGCCTCGTCCGAGAGCAGCCAGGCGATGAGCGCGGCCACGTCCTCCGGCCGTCCGACGCGGCCCACCGGATGCTGCGCATGGTCCGCCGGGCGCAGCGGTGCGTCGCTGCGCAGCGATTTTTTCTTCCACCGCCGCACGTCTATCCATCCGGGACTGACGCAGTTGACCCGCACCTCGGGACCGAGGCTCATGGCGAGCGCGTGCGTGAGCGCGACCACTCCTCCCTTCGAGGCGCTGTAGGCCTCGGTGTTCGGCTCGGACTGGAGCGCCCGCGTCGAGGCGACGTTGACGATGGCGCCGCGCGCGGCGCGCAGCCACGGCACGCAATGCTTGGTCATCAGGAACACGCCGGTGAGGTTGGTGCCGATGCGCCGGTTCCATTCTTCCAGCGCGAGCGATTCGATCGGACCGGTCGCGGCACCGGTGATGCCGGCGTTGTTGACCAGCGCGCCGATGCCGCCGAGCGCAGCGGCCGCCGCTGCGACGCAGGCGCGCGCCTGCGGCTCGCTGGAGACGTCGCAGTCGTACCACGGCACGCCCAGCTCGGCCGCGGTCTCGGCGCCCGCCTCGCGATCGTTGTCGGCGATCGCCACCCGCCAGCCGCGGCTCGCCAGAAGCTGCGCGGTCGCCTTGCCGATTCCCTGCGCGCCGCCGGTGATGAGAACGGTTCTGCTCATGGCTTCTTCCCCGACGGCCAGAATGCTGCCACGGCGGGCGCCATTCCGGCGCGGGGCGCTTTGGACTAGTATGTAGGCGCGAATTCGGCCTCTACAGCGGAGGGCGGGCCATGCAAGTCAAGGAGATCCTGCGGGTCAAGGGCAGCCGGCTGGTCAGCATCGAGCCCGGCGGTCGGGCGGTGGACGCCGTCAAGACGATGGCGGAGCAGAACCTCGGCTCGCTGGTGGTGATGGACCAGGGGCGCATGGTCGGCTTGCTCACCTTCCACGAGCTGCTCGGCGCGATCGCCCGGCGCGGCGGCTCGCTCGGCGACGTGAGAGTGAGCGAGATCATGGTCGCGAACCCGGTCACCACCACGCCGGACATGGAAGTGAACGACCTGCGGCGCATGATGCTGGAGACCGGCGCGCGCTACTTGCCCGTGGTGCAGGACGGAAAGCTTCTCGGCGTCATCTCGTTCCGCGACGTCGCCAAGGCGGTGCTCGAAGAGCAGGACTTCGAGAACAAGATGCTGAAGGGCTATATCAAGAACTGGCCGGCCTGAGCGGGCGTGCTGTTTGCCCGCAAGCCCTGCCTTGGCGGGCGCGCTCCCTGCCCGCAGGCCCTTCCTGAGCGGACGCGCCGTTTGCTCGCACATCCTGCGTTTATCGTGTTCGGCGCGGCGCGATCCTGAGACGACGTACGCTTCTTTTCGCCGGCGCGGCCGCTGCGGGCGCGGGCGCGTTCGCGCTCTGGGGGCTGTGGCCCGACGAGGGCCTGTGGAACCCGTGCCTTGCGCGCCTGCCGCCGGGACTCGCCGGACACGACCTCGTCCGGGCGGCTTGGGAGGGGCTCGACCCGGAGCAAGTCTGGGACGCTCACGTCCACCTCGTCGGAACCGGCGATGCGGCGAGCGGCATCTTCGTCAACCCCAAGATGGAGAGCGTGCTCAATCCGGCCGAGTACGCGCGCCGGCTTTTCTTTCTCAACGCAGGCTGCGTGCACGACGCGCCGGGAAGCGTAGATCTCGCCTACATCGAGCGCATGCACAACCTGCTGGAGGGCATGCGCCCCGGGGTGAAGCTTCTGCTCTTCGCCTTCGAACGCGCCTACGGCGAGGACGGGCACCCCGACATGGCGCGCACCGTGTTCTGGGTGCCGGATGCCTGGGCGCGCGACACCGCCCGCGCGCATCCGCGCTACTTCGAGTGGGCGGCCTCGATCCATCCCTACCGCGCCGACTGCGTCGAGGCGCTGGAGCGAGCGAAGGCCGAGGGCGCGCGCGCGGTGAAGTGGCTGCCCTCGGCGATGGGCATGGATCCTGCCTCGCCGCGCTGCGACCGCTTCTACGAGGCGCTCGCGAGGCTCGATCTGCCGCTCATCTCGCACGCGGGGCTCGAGCGCGCGGTGATGGGCACCGACGTGCAGGAGTACGGCAACCCGCTGCGCCTGCGGCGGGCGCTCGATGCGGGCGTGCGCGTGGTGGTGGCGCACTGCGCCTCGATGGGGCTCGACCGCGATCTCGACCGGGGACCGAACGGGCCGTGGGTGGAGAGCTTCGAACTTTTCGCGCGCATGATGGACGATCCGCGCTACGCGGCGCGGCTGTTCGGCGACATCTCGGCGATGACGCAGGTGAACCGCGCGGGGTCGGCGCTTGCGCGCGTGATCGAGCGCACCGACTGGCACCCGCGGTTGCTGAACGGCTCGGACTACCCGCTCCCGGGCGTGATGCCGATCTTCTCGGCGGACTACCTCGTCTCGCTCGGGCTGCTCCGTCCGGCGGCGGCGGGCATCCTCAAGCAGATCCGCCACCACAATCCGCTGCTCTACGACTTCGTGCTGAAGAGAACCCTGCGCTCGGGCGGCAAGGCGTTTTTGAAGCAGGTGTTCGAGACACGGAGCTTTTTCGTGCCTCAGTAGCAGCTCCACGGGTCGAAGCCTCGAAGCGAGCCGGGCCCCGGCGGCCACGGGCAGGGCCCGACGCCGCGATACAGCGGTCCGCAGCAGCCGTATGCGCTGCGGGCACGCCAGCGGATACTGTCCATCTGCGCCCGCTGCAGGTATTCCAGCACTTCAACCGGCACGCCCGCTTCGTGCAGGCGCAGGATGTCGGCTGCGCCCAGCGCAAGCACCGTCCGGGTCCGCTTCAACTCCTCGACGATCTGTGCCGGTGGGCGACGCTCACGGGCGAGCGCAACGATCTGCGCCTCGGTGAGCGGCCTTGGCAGCTCGAGCGTCGCGCAGCCGGAAAGGGCCAGCGCAACCACAAAAAAACCCAATCGCCTCATGGCCTTATGCTAAGCTTTGAGAATGTCCGGCAACACCTTCGGCACGCTTTTCTGCGTCACCTCGTTCGGCGAATCGCACGGTCCGGCCTACGGCGGCGTCGTGGACGGCTGCCCACCGGGTCTGGAGCTTTCGGCCGCCGACATCCAGAAGGAACTGGACCGCCGCAAGCCGGGCGGCTCCCGCCACGTCACCCAGCGGCGCGAATCCGACACGGTCGAGATCCTCTCGGGGGTGTACGAAGGACGGACCACCGGCACCGCGATCGGGTTCCTCATCCGCAACGAGGACGCGCGCTCGAAGGACTACGCGGCGATCGCCGACCGGTTCCGCCCGGGGCACGCCGACTTCACCTACACGCAGAAGTACGGCCTGCGCGACCCGCGCGGAGGCGGTCGCGCCTCGGCCCGCGAGACGGCGGTGCGCGTCGCCGCCGGCGCGATCGCGAAGAAGTGGCTCGCCGAGCGCTTTGGGGTGCGGGTGCGCGGCTATCTCGCGCAGCTCGGCCCGCGGCCGATCGAGTTCGTGTCCTGGGAGGAGGTCGAGGGGAACCCGTTCTTCGCCCCGAACGCGGCGATCGTTCCGGAGCTGGAACGGTTCATGGACGAGCTGCGCGAGGCGGGCGACTCGTGCGGGGCGCGGGTCAACGTGGTCGCGAGCGGCGTGCCGGCCGGCTGGGGCGAGCCGGTCTACGGGCGGCTGGATGCCGACATCGCCGCCGCGATGATGTCCATCAACGCGGTGAAAGGCGTCGAGATCGGCGCCGGCTTCGCCGCGGTGGCGCAGAAAGGCAGCGAGCACGGCGACGAGATGACGCCGCAGGGGTTTCTGTCGAACAACAACGGCGGCGTGCTGGGCGGAATCTCCACCGGTCAGGACATCACCGTGTCCATCGCGCTCAAGCCGACCTCCAGCATCCGCATTCCCCGGCGCACCATCAACGTGCGCGGCGAGGCGGTGACGGTGGCGACCGCCGGCCGCCACGACCCCTGTGTCGGCATCCGCGCGACGCCGATTGCCGAGGCGATGCTCGCCTGCGTGCTGATGGACCATGCGCTGCGCCATCGCGCGCAGTGCGGCGACGTCGTGCCGCCGGTGCGTTTTCGCCCGGCGCCGATCGGCTAGGAAAACCCTTGGGAATCAATTACAGTAGCGGCACAAACCTCGAGGACAAGAGGTAACAACATGAGCACCAAGGGGCAGCTGCTGCAAGACCCGTTCCTGAACACCCTGCGCAAGGAACACGTCCCGGTTTCCATCTATCTCGTGAACGGCATCAAGCTCCAGGGGCAGATCGAGTCCTTCGACCAGTACGTCGTGCTGCTGAAGAATTCTGTCACCCAGATGGTGTACAAGCACGCCATCTCGACCGTCGTGCCGTCGCGGCCGATCAGTCTGAACGTTGAGCAGGGTTGAGGCGGTCAGAGGCGCCGCGGGCGCCCTCCAGCCCGACGCCGCGGCCGCGGTCCTCGTCTGTCTCGACTTCGGCGAGGCCGGCTACGAGTCCGGGGTGGAGGAGATCGCGCGGCTCGCCGAGAGCGGGGGTGCGCGCCGGACCTGCGTCGTGCGCGGCCGGCGCGAGCGGCCGGATCCGCGCTTTTACTGCGGCAGCGGCAAGGTCGAGGAGATCCGGCGGGCGGCCGAGGCGCTGAACGCCGGCTTCGTCATCTTCAACCATGCGTTGAGCCCCGGGCAGCAGCGCAATCTGGAGCGCTCGCTCGGGCGGCGGGTGCTCGACCGCACCGACCTGATTCTGGAGATCTTCGCCCAGCGCGCGCAGACGCGCGAAGGCAAGCTCCAGGTGGAACTGGCGCAGCTCGAGCATGCGGCGACGCGCCTGGTGCGGGGCTGGACGCACCTCGAGCGCCAGCGCGGGGGCCTGGGCAAGACCGGAGGTCCGGGCGAGAAGCAGATCGAGCTCGACCGCCGCTACATCGCCGAGCGCGTGCGCGTGCTGCGCGCCAAGCTCGAGGAGCTGCGCGCGCGCCGCGGGGTGCAGCGCCGCGCGCGCGAGCGCCGGGACGTGTTCTCGGTCTCGATCGTCGGCTACACCAACGCCGGCAAATCCACGCTGTTCAACGCGCTCACCGGCGCCGGCGGCTATACCGCCGACCAGCTTTTCGCGACGCTGGACACCACCACGCGCCGCGTGTGGCTGCAAGGCGCCGGAGCGGTGGTGATCTCGGACACGGTCGGTTTCATCCGCAACCTGCCGCACGAGCTGGTGGCGGCGTTTCGCGCGACGCTGGAGGAAACCGTGCGCGCCGATCTCCTGCTGCACGTCGTGGACAGCGCCTCGCCGGGGCGCGAGCGCGAGGTGCAGGCGGTGAACACGGTGCTCGCCGAAATCGGGGCAGACGGCATCCCGCAGCTCGCGGTGTGGAACAAGATTGACGCCTCCGGGCTTGAGCCCGGCGTCGAGCGCGACGAGTGTGGTAGCATCCGGCGCGTCTTTACGAGCGCGCAAACCGGCGCCGGGCTCGCGCAACTGCGCGAGGCGATCGCCGAGGCTGCGCGAGCGAAAGCCGCCGCGCGTGCGGCGTTAGAATCCATCCCCGCCTCGCAAACCATCTCACTCTGACGGCCTTCCTATGTCGTTGAACGACCCCGGCTGGGGGCGCGGCGGCGGATCCCGCGGACCGGGCGGCGGCAACCAGGGGCCGCCCGATCTGGACGAGCTGTGGCGCAATTTCAACCGGCGCCTGCAGGAGCTGTTCGGCCGGCGCGGGCGCGCCGGGCCGTCCGAGCCAGGACCGCGCATTCCGAGCCCGGCAAGCCTGGGGCGCGGGGCGGGCCTGATCGCCGGCGCGATCGCTGCGCTCTGGCTGGCGAGCGGCTTCTACATCGTGGTCGAGGGCCAGCGCGGCGTCGTGCTCACCTTCGGCAAGTTCGCCGAGGAGACGGGCCCCGGCCTGCGCTGGCGGCTGCCGTGGCCGATCCAGTCGCACGAGATCGTCAATCTCGCGCAGGTGCGCTCGGTCGAGGTCGGCTACCGCGGCAACATCAAGACCAAGGTGCCGAAGGAGTCGCTGATGCTCACCGACGACGAGAACATCGTGGACGTGCAGATCGCGGTGCAGTACGTCGTCAAGGACGCAAAGGACTATCTCTTCAACGTGCGCCGGCCGGACGAGAGCGTATTGCAGGCGGCGGAAACCGCGTTGCGCGAGGTGGTCGGCAAGAGCAAGATGGATTTCGTGCTCAACCAGGGCCAGCGGATCGCCGATGACGCCACCCCGCTGATGCAGGAGATCCTCGACCGCTACAAGACCGGGATCCTGGTGAGCAAGGTGAACATGCAGAACGCCCAGCCGCCCGAGCAGGTGCAGGCGGCGTTCGACGACGCGCAGAAAGCCGGGCAGGACCGCGAGCGGCTGAAGAACGAAGGCGAGGCGTACTTCAATGACGTGGTGCCGAAGGCGCGCGGGGTGGCGCAGCGGCTGCTGCTGGAAGCCGAGGGCTATCGCGCGCGCTCGATCGCCACCGCCGAGGGCGACGCGGCGCGCTTTCGCCAGGTGCTGGCGGAGTACGCCAAGGCCCCGGGCGTGACGCGCGAGCGCATCTACATCGAGACGATGCAGCAGATCCTGTCCTCAACCTCGAAGATCATGATGGACTACAGGGGCGGCGGCAATCTCCTCTACCTGCCGCTCGACAAGTTGCTGCAGCAGGGCGCGGCGCCGGTGGACAACCTCGCGCCGCAGGCGGTGCCGCCGCCGCCGAGCACCGGCACGCAGCCGGCGGTGCCCGAGGCCGGGCCGCGTTCGCGCGAGTCGCTGCGCGGGCGCGAGCGCGGGGAACGATGAGCGGCGGGATGCGCGCATGAGAACGCTCGGTCCGATCGTCGCGGTCGCGGCCGCGGCTGCGCTGCTCGCGGGCGCGACGATGTTCACCGTGGACCAGCGCCAGGCGGCGATCGTGTTCCAGTTCGGCGAGGTGCGGGACGTCGTGACGCGGCCCGGGCTGCACTTCAAGCTGCCGCTGGTGCAGAACGTGCGCTACCTGGACACTCGCATCCTCACGCTCGACGATCCGGAGCCGCAGCGCTTCATCACCTCCGAGAACAAGCCGGTGCTGGTGGACGCGTTCGTCAAGTGGCGCATTGCCGATCCACGCACCTACTACATCGCGGTGGGCGACGAGCGCGGCGCGGGCAACCGCATCACACAGACCGTGAACGGGCTGCTGCGCGAGGAGTTCGGCAGGCGCACGGTGCACGACGTGGTCTCCGGCGAGCGCGACGACGTAATGCGCCGGGTGCGCGAGCGCGTCGGCGAGGACGCGAAAAAGATCGGCGTCGAGATCGTGGACGTGAGGCTGAAGCGCGTGGACCTGCCGCAGGAGGTGAGCGCCGACGTCTACCGGCGCATGGAGTCGGAGCGCAAGCGCGTCGCCGCGGAGCTGCGCTCGACCGGCGCGGCCGAGGCCGAGAAAATCCGCGCCGAGGCCGAAAAGCAGCGCGAGGTGATCCTCGCCGAGGCCTACCGCGAGGCGCAGCGCATCCGCGGCGAGGGCGATGCCAAGGCGGCGGCGATCTACGCCGCGGCGTTCTCGCAGAACCCGGAGTTCTACGCCTTCTTCCGCTCGATGGAGGCTTACCGCAGCGCGTTCCGCGGGCGCAACGACCTGCTGCTGCTCGAGCCCAATTCGGACTTCTTCCGCTACCTCAAGGACGCCACCGGCCGCGCGGGCGGGAAGAAGTAGGACCCGATGGCTGCGGCGCTCGTCACTGCCATTGCGCTCGTGCTGATCATCGAAGGCGTGCTGCCGTTCCTCGCGCCGGCGCTGTGGCGCGAGGCCTTTCGCCGCATCCTGCAGCTTTCCGACGGGCAGATCCGCTTCTTCGGCCTGACCTCGATGCTGCTCGGCCTGATGCTGCTCATCGCCTCGAACTGGTTCTGATGCGCTGGGTGCTGCCCGAACATATCGAGGACGTGCTGCCGGCCGAGGCCGCGAGGATCGAGGCGCTGCGCCGCGCGATCCTGGACCTTTTCGCGCGCCGCGGCTACGAGCTGGTCATGCCGCCGCTCCTGGAGTACCTCGAGTCGCTGCTCACCGGCACCGGCCACGACCTCGAGCTGCGCACCTTCAAGGTGGTGGACCAGCTCTCGGGCCGCATGATGGGCCTGCGCGCCGACATCACGCCGCAGGTGGCGCGCATTGACGCACATCTGCTCAACCGGCGCGGCGTGACGCGCCTGTGCTACTGCGGCAGCGTGCTGCACACGCGGCCGGCGACGCCGACGGCGACGCGCGAGCCGCTGCAGATCGGCGCCGAGATCTACGGCCAGGCCGGGGTCGGCGCCGACCTGGAGATCCAGCAGCTCCTCATCCGCGCGCTCGCCCTGGCGAAAGTGAAGGGCGCGCGCATGGACATCGGCCACGTCGCCGTGTTCCGCGCGATCGTGCGCGCGGGCGGCATCGCCGGCGAGCGCGAGGTGGAACTGTTCGAAGCGCTGCAGAAGAAGGACGTGCCGCTGCTGCGCGAGCTCACCAACGGACTCGACCACCGCACGCGCCAGGCGCTGCTGCTGCTGCCGGAGCTGTACGGCGACGCGCGGGTGCTGGCGCTCGCCGCGCGACGGCTGCCGCCGCTGCCCGCGCTCAAGCGCGCGCTCGCGACGCTGCGCGCGCTGGCGCGCGCCTGCACCATCCCGGCGAGCTTCGACCTCGCCGAGCTGCGCGGCTACCACTACCATTCGGGCGTGGTGTTCGATGCCTACTGCGACGGCGTGCCCGGGCCGATCGCCCGCGGCGGGCGCTATGACGATGTCGGGCGCGCCTTCGGGCGCGCCCGGCCGGCGACCGGGTTCTCGATAGACCTGCGCGAACTGGCCGCCGTCACCCGGATCCGGCCGTGGGGAGCGAGACGATGAGCGGTGCGGCGCGCAACGTCGTCGTCGTCGGCACTCAGTGGGGCGATGAGGGCAAGGGCAAGATCGTGGACTGGCTCACCGACCGCGCGCAGGGCGTGGTGCGCTTCCAGGGCGGGCACAACGCCGGGCACACGCTGGTGATCGGGGGAAGGAAAACCGTGCTGCACCTCATTCCCTCGGGCATCCTGCGCGAGGGCGTCGAGTGCTACATCGGCAACGGCGTCGTGCTCTCGCCGCAGGCGCTGGTCGCGGAGATGGACGAGCTGGAGGCCGCGGGCGTGTGCGTCGCCGGCCGGCTGCGCATCTCGGAAGCCTGTCCCCTCATCCTCGAATACCATGTGCGCCTGGACCTGGCGCGCGAGCGCGAGAAGAAAATCGGCACCACCGGCCGCGGCATCGGTCCCGCTTACGAAGACAAGGTCGCGCGCCGCGCGATCCGGCTGCAGGACCTGTTCAAACCCGAGCGCTTCGCGGACAAGCTGCGCGAGCGGCTCGACTTCCACAACTTCGTCCTCACGAAGTACTACGGGCAGCCGGCGGTGGACTACGCCAGGACGCTGCAGGAGGCGCTCGCGCTCGCGCCGCGCCTCGCGCCCCTGGTCGCCGACGTGCCGCGCGCGCTGTATGAAGCGAACCGCGCCGGCAAGAACCTGCTGTTCGAGGGCGCGCAAGGCTCGCTCCTCGACATTGACCACGGCACCTATCCGTTCGTCACTTCGTCCAACTGCGTCGCCGGGGCCGCGGCCGCGGGCGCCGGCATCGGGCCGCAGCACCTGCACTACGTGCTTGGTATCACCAAGGCCTACAGCACGCGCGTGGGCGAAGGGCCGTTTCCGACCGAGCTATCGGACGGCGTCGGCGAGCGGCTGCGCCAGCGCGGCCAGGAGTTCGGCGCCACCACCGGCCGGCCGCGGCGCACAGGCTGGTTCGACGCCGCCGCGCTCAAGCGCTCGATTCAATTGAACGGCGTGTGCGGCTTGTGTATCACCAAGCTCGATGTCCTCGACGGCGTCGAGTCGGTCAAGCTCTGCGTCGGCTACGAGATCGAGGGGCGCGTCTCCGACATCCTGCCGGTGGGCGCCGAGGAGCTCGCGCGCTGTGTGCCGGTGTACGAAGAGCTGCCCGGCTGGCAGGAAAGCACCGTCGGCGTCAAGCGCTTCGAGGAGCTGCCGCGTGCGGCGCGAGACTACCTCGCGCGGATCGAGGCGCTCTGCGGCGTGCCGATTGACCTCATCTCGACAGGGCCGGAGCGCGACGAAACCATCGTCCTGCGCCACCCGTTCGAGGCCGCATCGCGCTGACGCCAGGCGGGCGCCGGTCAGTCGGCGCCGGTTTCGCGCACCGCGAGGTTCTCCATCTGCGCGCCGCAGCTCGCGCACTGCACCAGGCCGGTGGGATACAGGATGAAGCTTTCCGCCTCGCAGCGGGTGCAGTAATACAGGCGCTCGGCGAGCAACCTGCGCGGCTCGCGCCGGCGCTCGCTCCGCCGCCGCTGCCGGTCCGCAATCCGGACGACCTCGCCCATGGCCCGCCGCCCTCAGCCCGCATCGCCGGGCCCACGGCAGGCACCGGCGAGGCTTTCCTCGGGTTGGCGTTTCATCAGCCGCCACACGCGGTTACGGTGGTTTGCTGAGAGCGATTCTTCGCACAGGAGCAGCCGGCTCGCCATGACTACGATAACGGCGCCTGCGCCCGCGCCTTGAATCGCCCCGTTCCGCGCGCGCGCCCTCGGGCATATATTGTGAGTCCGGTATCCGCACTCATCGGACCGGAAAGGAGGACGTCATGACCAGCCCGCAGGAGCAATTCGTCGCCCTTTACCGTGGGAATCTCGAATCCATGATTTCGATGACGCGTTCGGTGCTCGACGAGGCCGAGCGCCTGCGGACCCGCCAGCTCGAGGCGATCCGCGAGGCGCTCGCGGAGAATGAGGAGCTCGCGCGCCAGATCGCCGCGGCCGAGACCGTCGAGCAGCTCTTCGCCGTGCAGTCCCGGATCGCGAACCATCAGGTGGATGTCGCGCTCGGCTACTGGGTGCGCCTGTTCGAGGCCGCAAGCCACACCCAGGTGAGAGGGATCAGGCAGCTCGAAGAGCAGGCCGCTCGATTCACCGAACGCGTGTCCACGATGCTCGATGGCGCCCCGGCCGGGGCCGAACCGATGGTGAACACGATGAAGGCGTTCCTTCAGGCGGCGCGCGCCGCCTGCGGAATCGGCGCGCAGGCGACCGAGCAGGCGGCGAGAATGACCGAGGCGCAGATCGTCACGGCGACGGCCGGTATCCGCGAAGCGGTGGCGAACGCAAGCCGCAAGATCGCCTGATCCGCCGCTCTGGCGGCCCCAAACGGTCAAGACCGGGGTTCTCCTTTTATGTTTTCTTCCGCCCGTCCGTCAGGCAGCACAGGATATAGTAGCCGCAAGCCGAGGATTGTCAAAATATCGGGGTGCAGGCCGGACGGTGGTCTGCCGGAGCGCGGCGCGACAATGCAATGTCAAGGCTCGCGGGCAAGCGCGTGATCATTACCGGGGCCGCGGCCGGCATCGGGCGGGCCGCGGCGCGGCTGTTCGCCGCCGAGGGCGCGCGCCTGGCGCTGCTCGATGTCCGGCTCGACGAGGGCGAGGCGCTGGTGCGCGAGTTGCGCGATGCGGGCGCCGATGCGCGGTTCTTCAGGACCGACGTCGGCGATCCGGCGGCGATGGAGGCTGCGGTATCGGCCGCGGCGCAGGCCTGGAGCGGCCTCGACGTGATGTACAACAACGCCGGTGGCGCAACGCGCGCTGACGGAAGCGTCACCGAGATCGAGCTGGAGGAATTCTGGCGCGCGATCCGGGTGGACCTGTTCGGCACGTTCCTCGGCTGCCGCTTCGCGATCCCGCACCTTGCGCGCTCGGGCGGCGGCTCGATCATCAACACCGCCTCGATCCGCGCCATGGTCGGCACGGCTGGGGCGGATGCCTATACCGCCGCGAAGGGCGGCGTCGTCGCGCTCACCCGCGCGCTCGCGCTGCAGTGGGCGCACGCGAAAATCCGCGTGAACGCCATCGCGCCGGGAGTGGTCCTCACCGAGCGCGTGCGCGCGCTGCTGCGCGACGATGACCCGATCCGGAGGAAAACGCCGCTCGGCCCGGGCGAGCCCGAGGACATCGCCTCGCTCGCGCTCTACCTGGCGAGCGACGAATCGCGCTTCGTGACCGGCGCGATCCTGCCGGCCGACGGCGGCGCCTCGGCGGTCTGACGCTCAGGCCCGCGGAGCGCGAAGTGCCCGCGCGCCGGTCTTGCCGGGGTTGGCTCCCTGGATGCGCCGATCAGCAGGATCATCGCGACCCGATTCGTGTCCTCGATGGCACCCGCCGCCCCCTAGAATAGCGGCAGATGGCGACCCGCAAGCGCTCGAATTCGTCCGAGGCGCGATCGGCCGCTGCTGCCGCTCGCAAGGGGCGCGGCGCTTCGCGGCGCCCTGGGTCATCGAGTCTCGCGCTGCGGCAACTGGCACTGGCGGCGGAAGCGGCTCGCGCCTGGGCGTGGGTCTGGGACATCGGCACCGACCGGCTGCACTGGATGGCGCCGCCCGAAGACCTGCTCGGACCGCGCCCCGCCGGCGGCTCGTATCCGGATTTCCGCGAGATGGTCCATGGCGCGGATCGGGCGCGCTTGCTCGCCGCCGGCCGCTCGGCGCTTGCCGCGCTCTCTGCCGAGCGGCGCAGCGCACCCTACGAATGCGCGTTCCGGCTGGTTCGCACCGACGGCGAGGTGCGCACCTGCCTTGCGCGCGGGCGAGCGGAAGCCGACCGCAGCGGCCGGCCGGTACGCGTCATCGGCGTCACGGTGGACGTCGAGCCGCAGGCGCTCGATCGGGCGCTTCGCCGGCGCGCCGAGGGGCGCCTTTCGGCGTTTCTCGATCTCGCCGCTGACTGGTTCCTGGAGACGGACGCGAGCCTGCGCGTGATCTTCGTTTCGGACTCGGCCGAAGGGCGCAGCCCGGTTGCGCGGGCTGACCTCCTCGGCCGCGCCCTCTGGGAGCTTCCGGCCGCCAACCTGACATCTGCGGACCGCGAGCGGCTGCGCGCGCAACTGGAGCAGCGCGAGCCGATGCTGCACCTCGTGCTCGAATTTTCCCCGGGCCCGCGCTGGATCGTGCTGAGCGCAAAGCCCTCCTTCACGGACGGAGGCAGGTTCACCGGATATCGCGCCGTTGCCCGCGATCTCACGCCCGAGATCGAAGCGCGGCGCGCGGCCGAAGAGGCGGCAAAGCGGCTACGGCTTGCGATCGATGCCGCGGGAGCGATCGAGTGGCAAGCCGGCCCCGCGGGCGAAGTCTGGCTCGATGAGCGCTGGGCGATGCTGCTCGGCCGCGGGCAGGGCGAAACCCGCGCGAGCGTCGCGGAACTCTCGACGTTGCTCGATCCGCAGGAAGCACCCGAGGTTCGCCGCGCGCTGATTGCGACGCTGAAGGGCGAAGCTGGGCAGTACGCGATGGAGCACCGAGTGCGCACCGCGTCCGGCTGGAAGCGCATCTATTCGCTCGGGCGCGTGCTCGAACGCGACCCTCGGACAGGGCGCGCGCTTCGCATGGTCGGTGTGAATCTGGACGTGACGGCGCTGCGCGCCGCCGAGGAACGGCTCGAAGATCTGTTTCGCGCGGTCGACGAGGGAATTTTTTTCTACGAGCACGAGCCAGCGGTGCCCACCGCGCTGGCGCCGCGCGAGCAGGCCGAACGTATCCTCGAATGCGCGCGCCTTGCACGCGCCAATCTGGCGTATGCGCGCATGTACGGCGAGTCGGATCCGCAGGCGCTCGTCGGCCGCACGCTGGAGCACTTTGGCAGCCGCGAAACGAGGCTGGCGGTCCTGCAAGGCTACGTGCACGCAGGCTACCGGATCGAAAACGCGCTCTGGAGCGAGACGATCGCCGGCGAGGAGCGCTGGTTCCGCGGGTCCATCTACGGCACGGTCAAGGGCGGCGAGCTCACCGGCGCCTGGGGGTTGAAGCGCGACGTCACCGAAGAG
Organism: Pseudomonadota bacterium; assembly: GCA_040752005.1. Lineage (GTDB taxonomy): Bacteria > Pseudomonadota > Gammaproteobacteria > Burkholderiales > SG8-39 > RBG-16-66-20. The sequence continues at coordinate 130,012 of JBFMFX010000005.1, forward strand.
CAGCGTGCCTTGCGGCTGCTGACATTGCAGCGCGATCTGCTGCAGATGGTGGCGCGGGGCACCGCGGCCGAGGCGGTCATCGACGCGATGCTGCAGGGCGCGCAGAGCCTCGCTCCGGAGGCGATCCCGAGCTTCGTGCTGCTGGATGAACCGGGAACGCACATCGCCAGGAGCCTCGGGCCGGCGCTCGATGAGGCGTATCACTGTGCGCTCGAAGGGCTCGCGATCGGCCCGAAGGCCGGTTCCTGCGGCACCGCGGCCTGGCGCGGCGAGCGCGTGGTGGTCACCGACATCGAGACCGATCCGCTCTGGGAGGACTACCGTGGGCTCGCACTCGAGCGCGGCCTCGCCGCCTGCTGGTCGGAGCCGGTACGCGATGCCGCGGGGCGCGTGCTCGGCACTTTCGCGCTCTATGCGCGTACTGCCCGCGCACCGAGCGGCTGGGAAATCGCGGTGGTCGAGGCGCTCGCGCCGCTGGCGGCGACCGCCCTTGAGCGCTCGCGCGCGGGGCGGCTGCTGGCGGCGAGCGAGGCGCGCTTTCGCGATTTCGCGCGCGCGGCGGGCGAATGGTTCTGGGAAGCCGACGCCGAAGGCCGCTACACATGGTATTCGGAGGAAGTGGAGCGCGTGACCGGTTTCCCACGCGAGTGGTATTACGGCAAGACGCGGCTGGAGCTTGCGGCGGCGGCGGGCGAGGACCTCGACTCGCCGCGCTGGCGCGCACATCGCAAGACGCTCGAGGAGCGCGGATCCTGGCGCGATTTCCGTTACGCCCGCAAGGCGCCTGACGGGGTGCGCTGGATTTCGTCGAGCGGCGTTCCGGTTTTCGATGAAAAGGGCGAATTCACCGGCTGGCGCGGCACCGGCCGCGACGTCACGCACGAAGTCTTGCTCGCCGAGCGCGCGCGCCGGGCCGAGAGCCGTCTTGCGGAGGCGATCGAGCATCTGGAGCACGCGGTGAGCCTCACCGACGCCGCCGACCGGATCGTGCTCGTGAACGAGGCGCACCGCAGGCTCAATCCGGGGCTGCCCGACGGTTCTCTCGGCAGGACGTACGAGGAGCATCTGCGCGCCGGGATCGCGCTCGGCCACTACCCGGAGGCAAGCGGGCGCGAAGACGCCTGGCTCGCCGAGCGGCTCGCCGCGCGGCGCGCGGCCGACGGCCGGCCGGCGCTCGTTCGCCGCCAGGGCGGCTCGGCGCGCCTTGTCACGTATTCGCGACTTGCCGACGGCGGCATCCTCACGATCGCGATGGACGTGAGCGAGCAGGAACGCCTGCGGGTGCAGCTCGAGGAGGAGCGCGTGCGTTTCGAGGCGCTCTTTCGCGCGGCGCCCGTCCCGAGCAGCATCGTCCGGCCGGAGGGCGAAATTCTCGACTGCAATGACGCATACTGCGCGTTTTTCGGCCTCGCGCGCGAGGCGCTGATCGGCAGGAGCGCGGTCGAGCTGGGCCTGGTGGATGCGGCCGAGCGCGCAGCGGCATTCGCGCGCGCGCGCGCCGGGGGCCGGCAGCGAGGGGTCGTGCTGCACGTGCGGACCGCCGCCGGCGAGGCGCGGCGCGTGCTGGCGAGCGTCGAACGCGTCGCCTGGCGCGGCGAGCCGACGGACCTGATCCAGTTCCTCGACATCACCGAGCGCGAGCGCGCGGCCGAGGCGCTGCGCGAGAGCGAGGAGCGCTTCCGCAGCCTCGCCGAGCTGCTACCCGACGCGATTCTCGTGCACTGGAACGAGACAATCATGTACGCCAATCAGGCGACCGCGGCCCTCGTCGGCGCGCCCTCGGCCGAGGAACTGGTGGGCCGCTCGATCGCGGAGGTCGCCGCGCCGGATGTCATCGAGCGGATACGGGGCCGGCTCAAGCGGCTGCGGGCGGTCGGCGAACGTTTGCCGACCGACGAGCAGCGGGTGCGCCGCCGCGACGGAGCCGAGCGTCCGGTGGCCACCGATGCGACGCTCATTCCCTGGCGCGGAGGCCTCGCCTATCTTTCGGTGCTGCGCGACATCACCGAGTTCGTGCGACAGCGCGAGGAGATCCGCGCGCTCAACGCGACTCTGGAGCAGCGCGTCGCCGAGCGCACCGCCGAGCTGCAGGAAGCGAACCGTCGGCTCGTCGAGCTGGTACGCGAGCTGGAGGCCTTTTCCTACTCGGTGTCGCACGACCTGAAAGCACCATTGCGCGCAGTGGCGGGGTTCTCGCGCATGCTCGTCGAGGACGAAGGCGAGCGCCTGTCCGAGGAAGGCCGACGCAAGCTCGCGGTGCTGGAGCGCAGTGCGCGCACCATGGGCGAGCTGGTCGAGGGGCTGCTCTCGCTCGCGCGCGTCAACCGCGAGACGCTGCGCATCGCGCCGCTCGATCTGGCGGCGATCGCGCGTGAGTGGCTGGAGGCGGCGCCCGCGGCCGCGCGCGCGGCGGTCCGGATCGGCGAGTTGCCGTCCGCGCGCGGCGACGCCCGCCTGGCGCGCCAGCTGCTCGCCAACCTGCTGGAGAACGCGCTCAAGTACTCGGCGCAGGCCGATCCGGCGCGCGTCGAGCTCGGCTGGGACGATGCCGCGCGCGCCTATTTCGTGCGCGATAACGGCATCGGCTTCGACATGGCGCACGCGAAAAAGCTCTTTCGGCCGTTCGAGCGGCTGCACGCCGGCGAGCGCTACCCCGGCACCGGCATCGGCCTTGCGATCGTTCGCCGTATCGCCGAGCGCCACGGCGGGCGCGTCTGGGCCGAGGCGGCGCCGGGCGAGGGCGCGACGTTCTACTTCACTCTTGGCGAGGAGTAGGGCGCGGGCCGCGGCGGGCGGGGCGCTCAGCGCGCAAAGAGCGCAAGCGCGCGCCCGAGCGCCTCGGCGAGCGGCGCATCAAGGAGCGGCAGCACGAGCGCGAGCAGCGCCAATCCGAGGATGAGCGCGGCGGGAAAGCCGACGGCGAAGAGGTTGAGCTGGGGCGCGGCGCGCGCAAGCACGCCAAGCGCGAGATTGCCGGCGAGCATCGCGGCGAGCACCGGCAGGGCGAGCTGCAGGCCGATGCGAAACAGCTCTCCACCCCAGCCGACAAGCGCGCCCCAGGTTTCGGCTGCGGGCAGCGCGGCGCCGACCGGCGCGTGGCGAAAGCTCTCGGCGAGGGCGGCGATGAGCGCCAGATGTCCGTCCACGGCGAAGAAAACGAGCGTCGCGAGCAGCCCGAGAAAGGTGCCGATCATCGGACTCTGGCCCGAATGTGCCGGGTCCACGAACGTGGCGAACGAAAGCCCCATCTGCAGGCCGATCAGGTCGCCGGCGAGCGCCACCGCGGCAAAAGCGACCTGCATCGCGAAGGCGAGCGCGAAGCCGATGAGGATCTGCTCGAGCACCAGCGCGAACGCGGCCGGATGGTCGAGCGGCGGCGAAGGCGGGAGCGCCGGAGCGAGGAGCGCGGCGACGAGGAGCGCAAGCCCGATCTTCGCGCGCGTCGGCACCGCGCGGTGCCCGAGCACCGGCGCCGCTGCAAGCAGCGCGAGCACGCGCAGGAACGGCCAGAACAGAGCGCCCAGCGCCGCCTGAAGCTCGCTGCTGCCGACGACCAGCATCGCGCTTCAACCGGCGAGCGCCGGAATCGCGGCGTACAGCCGCTGCATGTAGTCCACCAGTTGCGCGAGCATCCAGGGACCGGCGAGTACCGCGACCGCCGCGACCGCCACCAGCTTCGGGATGAACGACAGCGTCATCTCGTTCACCTGCGTGGCCGCCTGCAGGATGCTCACCACGAGGCCGGTGACGAGCGCCGCGCCGAGCAGCGGCGCCGAAACCGCGAGCGCCACTTCGAGCGCCTGCTGGCCGAGCGCCATGACCTGCGCGTCGGTCATGCGGCGAACGAGGCGACCAGCGAGCCGACGAGCAGCGTCCAGCCGTCGGCCAGCACAAACAGCATCAGCTTGAACGGAAGCGAAATGAGCACCGGCGAGAGCATCACCATACCCATGGACATCAGCACGCTCGCCACCACGAGGTCAATGATGAGGAACGGGATGAAGACGGTGAAGCCGATCTGGAACGCGGTCTTCAGTTCGCTCGTCACGAACGCCGGCACCACGACGCGCAGCGGCAGCGCCTCGGGCGAGCGCGGCGCCTCGACGCGCGCCAGGCGCACGAACAGCTCGAGGTCGGTTTCGCGCGTCTGGCGCAGCATGAACGAGCGCAGCGGCGCCGCCGCGCGCTCGAGCGCCTCGGGCATGTCAATGCGCTTTTCGGCATACGGCTGGTATGCCTCGCGGTAGACGCGATCGAGCACCGGCGACATCACGAACAGCGTCAGGAAGAGCGCAAGTCCGATGATGACCTGGTTCGGAGGCGAGGCCTGCGTGCCGAGCGCTTGGCGCAACAGCGACAGCACGATGACGATGCGCGTGAAGCCGCTCATCAGGAGCAGCACCGCCGGCAGAAAGGTGAGCGAAGTGAGGAAGACAAGCGTCTGGACCGGCACGCTCCACTGGCTCGCGCCTCCGGGAAGCGGTGTCGCGATAAGGCTCAGGAAGTCCATTTGTCCACCAGCTCGGCGGCGGCGGGCGCGGCGGGTGCGGCCTGCGGCGCGCCCGCGCGCGGCAGCGTGCACAGCGCGCTCACGCGCCCCGGAGCGACGCCAAGCACCAGGCGCGTGCCCTCGACCTCGACCAGCACGACGCGCTCGCGCGGGCCGACCGCGAGCGCACCGCGCAGCGCGAGCGGCGTCGCGCGAGCGGCCGGGGTGATGCCTTGCAGCTTGCGCGCCAGCCACGCGGCCGCGCCGATCGCCGCGAGCACGAGCACAAGGGCCGCCAGCGCCTGGAGAATCGAGCTCACCGGTTGAGCTTGCGGATGCGCTCCGACGGCGTGATCACGTCGGTGAGCCGGATGCCGAACTTTTCGTTCACCACCACCACCTCACCCTGCGCGATCAGGCAGCCGTTGACGAACACGTCCATCGGCTCGCCGGCGAGGCGGTCCAGCTCGATGACGCTGCCCTGCGCCAGTTGCAGCACGTGGCGGATCGGCACGCGCGTGCGGCCGAGTTCCACGGTAAGCTGCACCGGGATGTCGAGCACCAGCTCGATGTCGTGCTGCGCGCCGGCGACGCCCGCCGCCGGTGCGAAGTTCTCGAACGCCGGCGCGCCGGTCGCGGCGGCCGCCGCGCCACCTTCAGCGGACATGGGCCTCTCCTTTGACGTCGTCCTCGCGCGAGGGGGCGAGGAACTTCTCGACCTTGATCGCGTAGCTGCCGTTGAGCGTCCCGTAGCGGCACTCCAGAATCGGCACCCCGTCCACCAGCGCCGGGATCTTTTCCGGAATGTCCAGCGGGATAACGTCTCCCGGCCTGAGGGCGGCGAGACGCCGGACCGGAATCGAGCTGCGGCCGAGCACGGCGCGGATCTCGACTTCGGCCGACTGCACCTGGCGGGCGAGCAGCCGCATCCAGCGCTGGTCCGGCTCGCTCTGGTCGGCATGGGTGCTGGAGTAGAGCAGGTCGCGCAGCGGCTCGAGCGTCGCGTACGGCAGGCACACGTGCAGGTCGCCGCCCACGCCGCCGAACTCGAGCGTGAACGCGGTCGCGACGACGATCTCGGTCGGCGCGGCGATGTTGGCGAACTGGGTGTGCATCTCCGAGCGCACGTACTCGAACTTGAGCGGATGCACCGGCGCCCACGCCTTCTCGTACTCTTCCAGCACCACGCCGAGCAGGCGGCGGATGATGCGCATCTCGGTGGCGGTGAAGTCGCGGCCCTCGATGCGGCTGTGCAGCTGGCCGTTGCCGCCGAACAGGCTGTCCACCACCGCGAACACGAAGTTCGGATCCATGACGACGAGCCCGGAGCCGCGCAGCGGCTTCGGCAGCACGATGTTGAGATTGGTCGGCACCGCGAGGTTGCGCACGAACTCCGCGTACTTCACCACGCGCACCGGGCCGACGGCGATGTCGGGGCTGCGGCGCATGAAGTTGAACAGGCCCGTGCGCAGGCCGCGCGCGAACCGCTCGTGCACGATCTCCAGCGTCGGCATGCGGCCGCGCACGATGCGTTCCTGCGTCGCCAGATCGTAGGGGCGCACCCCGCCGGCGGCCGGCTGGGCCGGCGCGGCGGACTCGGTCTCGCCGGTGACCCCGCGCAGCAGCGCATCCACTTCCTCCTGCGACAGGAATTCGTTCGACATGGCGGCCGGCTACTGCACGATGAACGTCGAATAATGCAGCGCGACGATGCCCTTGTCGGGCGCGCCGGCCTCGGGCAAAGGTTCGCGCGCCGCCGCGAGCAGCTCCTCGGCGAGCCGCGCCTTGCCTTCGAGCGTGGCGAGCTCGCCCGCGGTCTTGGCCGACAGCAGCAGCAGGATCTTCGAGCGGATGATCGGCATGTGCTGCTTCATCACCGGCTCGACATCGGCGCCGGTGACCTGGAAGGTGAGCCCGACCTGCAGGTAACGCTCGGCGCTGCCGTCGTCCTTCAGGTTGACCGTCATCACCTCCAGAGGCACGAACTGCGGCGGGCGCGAGGGTTTCGCCGCCACGGCCTTCGCATCGGCTTTCTTGACTGCCGCCTTCTTGCCGGCGGATTTCCTGTCGTCGCCTCCCGTTTCTACGCCCGAGCCGCCCGCAAACTTCCAGACCGCGGCGGCCGCGCCGCCGGTCAGGAGCGCGCCGGCGAGGGCCGCGATCAGCACGCGCCGGCCGCTCTTCTTGTTCGGCGCCGGGGTCGCCGCGGCCGGTGCGGCATCCGTCGCGGGAGTCGCGTTTTTTGCCATTTTCGGTGCTCCTTCGGATTCACCTCGATTGTGCGCGCCGCCCGGCGTCGGCTAAAGGGCGAACAGCGCGCCTTCGCCTGCGCTGTTTGTCCTCACGCGAACACGTCGAGCAGCCGGCGGCGCACCGCCACCGGCACCGGGCTTTCGCGGTGCTGCGGCGCCGCTGCGGTCTCGCGCGGACCGCTTCCGCCCGCGCCGCCATCGCCTGCGCCCGGGGCGTGGTGCTCGCGCGCCGGCAGCTCGGCGCCGACCGACGTTTGCCCCAGCGCGAGCCCCTGCGCGGCGAGCATGTCGCGCAGTTGCGGCAGCGCTTGCGCGATCGCCTCCCGCGCCGCTGCATGCGGCGCCGAGCAGGCGACATGCGCCGTGCCGTCGGACACGCGTATGCGCAGCTCGACCGGCCCCAGTTCGGGCGGACTTACCTCGATGCTCGCCGCGGCTCGCCCGCTGGCGATTTCCAGTTGCACGCGCGCGCAGAACGCCTCCGGGAAGTCGGCGGCCGCGGGGCGAAGCGGTGCGTAGGCGGGGCTCGCGTCGGAACGCGATGGCGCGGTGGGCTGGGGCAGCGCCAAGCTCGCGGCCACCGCGCTCGCGCTCCGGTGTGCCGTCTCGGTGAGCGGCTGTACGCGTTGCGCATCCGGAATCGCCGCCGTCGCAGTCGGCGCCGCCGGCTCCGGCTGTGGCGCAGGGTCCGGAATCCGATCAGGTCGAGCCGATGCAGGCACGACCTCTTCCCCGGCCTCCTGTGGCGCGCCGGATGCGACACTCGCGATCGGTGCGGCGGAGATCGCCGCAGCCTGAGGACCGGTGAGCGCGCCGAGCGGCTGCGGCTGCTCGGGAACGGGGCGGTTCGCGCTCGCGGCGGGCTCGGCCGCATTGGCATGCCCTTCCGGTGCCGCGGCGAACGCTACCGCGAGCGACTGAAAGACAGGGAGCGCCGCGAGTTCGACGCTCGCCGCATCCGTGCCGGGTGCGGTCCGGGACGCCGCGGGCTTGCCCTGCTCCTCGGAGGGGATCCACTCCTGTGCCGCGAGCGTCGCGTCCGCCGGGGGATCGGCGGCCAGCGTGAGCGCGAGCACTGCTGCGAATTCGTCACCGGCGGACTGCGCTCCCTCCTGCGTCGTCCGGTCCTGCACGGGCGACGCGGATGGGGCGAGGGCAGCGGCGGCCGGGGGGATTTCGGTCATGGCGGTGGCTCCTTCGTCCCGTGATGCGCGGCCGCGCGGCGCGCCGCGATCTCGTCCTCGACGCGGCGCTCGGCGCGTGCCCGAAGCCGCTCGAGCGCGCGCGCGCGGCGCGCGGCGAACGCATCGAACGAGCGCCGGCGTCGCTCGGCGTCCTGCCACGCCCTGCGCGCCGCCTGCACGCGCTCCTCGCCGGCCGCGATTTCGCGCTCCTGCTGGGCACGCGCCAGTTCGATGCGGCGCACGAAGCGCTGCAGCCGCGCGAGCGCCTCGACGCGCGCGCCGGCGCGCTCGGCGCGTGCGAGCCGCTCGGCGTACTCGCGCAGATACTGCGCGAGCAGGGCGAGCTTGTGTTCGCGTTCGGCATGCGCCGAAAGCTCGGCGGCGAGCGCGCGCGCCGCCGCCTCGCCGCGGCGCCGGGCAAGCTCGATCAGGAGCGCGAGCGAGTCGTTCATGCGCCGCCCCCGGGCGCAGCAACAAGCGCCTCGAGCGCCGCGCCGCTCGACTCCAGGTCCGCCAGCTCGCGCATGCCCTGCTGGAGAAACGCCTCCATCGCCGGCCACAGCGCGACGGCGCGATCGAGCACCGGGTCGCCCCCGGCGACGTAGGCGCCGACGGCAAACAGATCGCGGTTGTGCCGATAGCGCGAGTACAGGCGCCGGAACGCGCGCGCCGCCTCCAGCCGCGCGGGCGGCACGAGCGCCGGCATCACCCGGCTCACCGAGGCCTCGATGTCGATCGCCGGGAAATGCCCCTGCTCGGCGAGTTCGCGCGAGAGCACGATGTGTCCGTCGAGCACCGCGCGCGCCGCGTCGGCCACCGGATCGTTCGGATCGTCGCCCTCGGCGAGCACCGTGTAGAAGGCGGTGATCGAGCCGCCGCGCGCGGCGACGCCGTTGCCGGCGCGCTCGACGAGCTGCGGCAGCCGTGCAAAGACCGACGGCGGATAGCCCTTGGTGGCCGGAGGCTCGCCCACGGCGAGCGCGATCTCGCGCTGCGCCATCGCGTAGCGCGTGAGCGAATCCATGATGAGCAGCACGTCCTTGCCCTGGTCGCGGAAAAACTCCGCGATCGCGCAGGCGTAGGCGGCGGCCTGCACGCGCATGAGCGGCGCGGCGTCGGCGGGCGCAGCCACCACCACCGAGCGCGCGAGCCCCTCGGCGGCAAGGATGTCGTCCACGAACTCCTTGACCTCGCGGCCGCGCTCGCCGATCAGCGCCACCACGTTGACGTCGGCCGCGGTGCCGCGCGCCATCATGCCGAGGAGCACGCTCTTGCCGATGCCGCTGCCGGCGAGCAGCCCCATCCTCTGGCCGCGCCCGACGGTGACGAGCGCGTTGATCGCGCGCACGCCGACGTCGAGCGCGCGCACGATCGGCGCACGCTCGATCGGGTTCGCCGGGCGGGCGGCGAGCGGCGCGCGCTGGGTGTAGGCCAGCGGCCCGCGCCGATCGAGCGGCAGCCCGGCGCCGTCGAGCACGCGCCCGAGAAGGCCGAATCCCACAGGAAGATGCTTGGCGCGGTCCTCGGCGCGGCGCCATGGGTGGTTCGGGCGGCCATAGGCGGGCGGGGACTGATTGACGTCCACGGGCATGACGCGCGCCCCGGGCCGCAGGCCCTGCACGTCGGTGGTCGGCATCAGAGTGAGCCGCTCGCCGGAGAATCCGACCACCTCGGCCTCGGCGACCACGCCACCGTCCTGGCTGATCAGGCAGGCGCTTCCCACCGGCAAGCGCAGGCCCTGCGCATGCATCACCAGCCCCGAGACGTGCGCCAGACGGCCGGTCGCCGCGAGCGGCTCGGCGGCAAGCACGTAGCTGCGGCAGTCGGCGAGAAACGCCGCCCAGCGCTCGAGCGGACCGGCCGTGCTAGACGGATTCGTCATGCCAGTGATGGTCCTGTCCGAGCGCGGCGAGCACGCGGCGCCAGCGCGTGGCGAGCGTCGCATCCACCTCTCCGGCGCTGGAGACGACGCGCAATCCGCCCGGCTCGATGCGCGGGTCGTCCACCACGCGCCAGCCGCCGCGCTCGATCTCCTCGGCGAGGTGCGCGCGCAGCAGCTCCGCATCGGCCGGATGGGCGTGGATTCTCACCGCGCGAGCGTCCTGCGCGATGAGCGCGAGCGCCTCGCGCGCCACCGGCAGCAGCACCTCGCGCCGCACGGCGAGCTCGCTCTGGATCACACGGCGGGCGATGTCCACGGCGAGATCGAGCAGCGCACCGGCGAGCCGCTCCTCGAAAAGGTGCAGCGCGCGTTCGGCGGCGGCAAGGAGCGCCGACAGCCGCGCGGCCTCGGCGCGCGCGGCCGCCATTCCCTCGGCATAGCCGGACCGTTCGGCTTCACGGCGACGCGCCTCCAGCTCGGCGTCAGCGCCGGCCGTCGGGCACGCGATGCCGCTTGCCGGCTCCGCGAACGATGCGGGTTTCCACGCGCGCAGCGCCGGCGCGCTAGACATAGGCATCCTCGCCGCGGCCACCGAGGACGATCTGGCCCTCTTCCGCCAGGCGGCGCGCGATCTTGAGGATTTCCTTCTGCTGCGCCTCGACCTCGGACAGCCGGACCGGCCCGCGCGCCTCCAGGTCCTCGCGCAGCATCTCGGCGGCGCGCTGCGACATGTTGCGCAGGATCTTCTCGCGCAGCGCCTCGCCGGCGCCCTTCAACGCCACCACCAGCTGCTCGGACTGCACCTCGCGCAGCAGCAGCTGCACCGCGCGGTCATCGAGGTCGGCGAGGTTGTCGAAGACGAACATCGCGTCCTCGACCTTCTGCGCCAGCTCGGCGTCGTGCCCGCGCAGCGCCGCGAGGATCGGCGCCTCGTTCTTCGAGCCGACGAAGTTGAGGATCTCGGCGGCGACCCGCGGCCCGCCGAGCGCCGCCCGGCGGATGTTCTCCGTGCCGCCGGCGAGCAGGCGCGCGAGGGCCTCGTTCAGCTCGCGCAACGCGTTCGGGCGGATGCTCTCCAGCGTCGCGATGCGCACCAGCACCTCTCCGCGCAGTCGCTCGGGCAGCTCGCCGACGATCGCGGCGGCGTGCTCGCGCTCCAGGTGCACCAGGATCGAGGCGATGATCTGCGGATGCTCGCTGCGGATGAGCTCGGCCACGGCGCCGGCGTCCATCCACTTCAGGCTCTCGATTCCGGAGACGTCGCTGGAAGACAGGATTCGGTCGAGCACCATCTTCGCCTTGTCCTCGCCGAGCGCCTGCACCAGCACCTTGCGCACGTACTGGTCGCCCTCGCCGAGGGAGGACTGCTCGGCCGCGGCGGCGTGAAAGCGCTCGAGCACCGCGTTCACCTGCTCGCGCGAGACGGACTTCAGGCGCGCCATCGCCTCGCCGAGCTTCTGCACTTCCTTGGGGCTCAGGTGCCGGAACACCTCGGCCGCCTCGGCCTCGCCGAGCGCCATCAGCAGCACCGCGCCGTCGGTCAGACCGGCTTCATCCATCCTTCGACACCCAGCTGCGTACGACGTTGGCGACGATTCTCGGGTCCTGCCGCGCCAGCGAGCGCGCCGCGCTGACGTGATCGGTGAGCTGCTCCGGGGCCGACTCTCCCGGCGCGGCCGCCGCCGGGCCCGGCGGCGCGGGCCGCGGTGCGGCGAGCGAGGCAAGGAGCGGCCGCAGCAGGCCGAAGGCCACCGCCAGCACGATCAGCGCGGCGAGCAGGCTCTTGCCGATGTCGAGCGCGGCGGCGAGCGCCTCCGGCCGCTTCCAGAAAGGCGGCTCCTCCGGCGCTCCGTCGGCTTCGGGCGTGAACGGCACGCTCGCGACCGACAGCGAGTCGCCGCGCTCCTTGCTGAATCCGACCGCCTCGCGCGCGAGCGTCCCGATCTGCGTCAGCTCCTCGTCCTTGAGCGGCTCGAAGCGCGTGTTGCCCTCGGCGTCGGTGACGCGCCGATGGTTGACCAGCACCGCGGCCGAAAGGCGCTTGACGGTGCCGGTGGCGTGGCGCACCACGCGCACGGTCTTGTCCAGTTCAAAGCTCGTCGTCGCCTCGCGGCGTGACGAGGCGCCGCCGCCCGCGCCCGGCTGCAGCGCGGTCACGCCCGGCTGGTTCGACGCCGTTCCGGGCACGCCGGCGGCGCGCGCGGCTGCGCCCTCGGAGGATTCGCTCGTCGTCTGGCTGCGCACCGCGGCGTCCTTGCCATCCTGGTTGGGCTTGAAGGTCTCGGCGGTGGATTCGGCGAGGCTGAAATCGAGTTCGAGGGTGACCTGCGCGCGCACGTTGCCGCGCCCGACGATCGGCTCGGTGAGGTCGAGGATGCGCCGCGCATACGAGGCTTCGAGCTCCTGGAGATAGGCGAGCTGGGCGCCGTCCAGCCCCGCGGGGTTCTCCCCGGGCGCGGAGAGCAGCGTGCCGTGGTGGTCCACCACCGTCACCGCGCGCGCCGACAGCTCCGGCACGCTGGAGGCGACCAGATGCACGATGCCGGCCAGTTGCGCGCGCTCCAGCGTGCGTCCCGGATGCAGCTTCACCATCACCGAGGCCGAGGGCTTCTGGCGCTCGCGCACGAACAGCGTCGAGCGCGGGATCGCGAGGTGCACGCGCGCGGCCGCGACTGCGCCGAGCGACTGGATCGTGCGCGCCAGCTCGCCCTCCAGCGCGCGCTGATACGACACCTGCTCCTGGAACTGCGTCGCGCCGAGCTTGGGGTTCTCCAGCAGCTCGAACCCGACTACCGAACCCTTGGGCAGCCCCTGCGCGGCGAGCCGCAGGCGGGCGTCGTGCACCTGCGCCGCCGGCACCAGGATCGCGCCGCCGCCCTCGGAGATGCGATACGGCACGCCCATTTGCCCGAGCTGCGCGACGATCGCGCCGCCGTCGCGCTCCGACAGATTGGCGTAGAGCACGCGCCAGTCCGGAGCGCGGATCCAGAGCCAGCTCGCCACCGCGATCGCCGCGAGCGCCGCAGCCGCAAGCCCCAGCCCGATGCGGTTGCCGAGCGGCAGGCGGGCGAGCCCCCGCCACGCGCTTGTGCTTTCGTTCGCCATGGCCTTGCGGATTCCAGCCGGAGACGGTGCGCCGGATTATGCGAATGCGCAGCGCGCCGACATTGCCGGAACAACGGCGCGTTTGCGGCTCATTTCGCTTCCCGCGCCGCGGCGCGTGCCGCTAGCATGCGTGCACTCGCGCAGCGTGACGGAGAACGTACCCATGTCCACGATCGAACGCGTGCAGCTTTCGACGCTCGCGGCGCGCGCGGTTTCCGCGCGCGCGCCGGCGCCCGGATTCGCCGAAGCGCTCAAGGGTGCGCTCGCGACGGTGAGCCGATCGCAGGCGCAGGCGGCCGAGCTTGCGCGCCGCTTGCAGGAGAACGATCCGGCGGTGAGCCTGGAGAGGACCATGACGGCGATGGCGCAGGCGAACGTCTCGTTTCAGCTCCTGGTGCAGACGCGCAACCGTCTGGTGCAGGCGTATCAGGACATCATGAACATGCCGGTGTGAGGCGGCCGGCTACAGGCGCGTGCGCCGCTCGCGGTCCAGGCGCAGGATGTAGCGCTGGAGCACGGTGAGCGCGCGACCCGGCAGGTTCACAAACCGCAGTCCGCAGCGCGAGGCGCCGCCCGGCGCGCGTCCGGGCTCCACCGAGCGCACCTCGGCGTCGAAGACGATGCGCGCGCCTTCGGCAAGCTCGACGCAGCAGTCGCGCAGCAACTCGCCGGTCTGCAACGCGACCCCGGGTGGGGCGATCGCCACCGCGGCGCCGCCGCAACTGATGTCGAGCACGCGCAGCTTCACGCGCCCGCCGGCCGGGTCCGGCGCGTCCAGCTCGAGCGGGCGCGCGAGCGGCGGCGCGATGCGGAAATGATCGCGCCGCTGCAGCCGCAGCACCGTGTCCGGCACGCGCACGCGCAGCGCCGCGAGCGCCTCGAACGTCGTCGGCGCGGCGCGCTGTGTCGCGAACTGGATGCGCACCCCGTCGAGCGACGTGCTGAAGACGAGTCGCGGCGCGGCGAGCAGCCGGCGGTTGGCCGCCTCCTGCGCGGCCGCGTCGAACACCAGCTCCTCGAAGTCGGGGTTGACCGCGAGCAGGGCCGAGACGATGAAGTCCTCGCCGCCGTCGAAGCGGACGGTGACCGGGGCGCGCCGCTCGATCAGCACGCGCAGCAGGGCGAGGATCTCGATGCGCGAATAGAGCTGGTAGCGTTCGAGGTCCTCGGCGGCCGCGCCGAGGGCGATCGGCTCCTGCCTCACGGGCGCTCCCCGCGTGGTCGCGGCGCGCCCTCGCGCTCGAGGCGCCAGGCCCAGGCGAGCAGCTCCGCCACCGCGACGTACAGCGAGGGCGGAATCGCGCGATCGAGGTCCACCTGCATGAGCAGCGCGCACAGCTCGCGCGAGCCATGCACCGCGATGCCCGCCGCGCGCGCGCGGCGCACGATCTCGTCGGCGACCAGGCCCCGGCCCTTGGCGATCACGCGCGGCGCGGCGTCGCCCTCGGCGTAGGCGAGCGCCACTGCGGCGCGCGGCAGCTCAGGCGTCATCGGCGGCGACCTCGATGCGCTCGAGCACCAGCGCGTTGCGCTCGAGCGCCGCGGCAAGCAGCGGCGCGCCAGCGGCCAGTTCGGCGCGGCTCGCCGCCGAGGCGGCGCGCGCGCTGACGCGCGCCAGCTCCTCGTGCACCGACACGACGAGCGCCACCTCGCCCAGGCGCGGCAGCTTGAGCTGAAGGCGCGCGCTCCAGAGGTGGGTCGGCGGCGCGGCGCCGGCCGGCGGCTTCCGGTCCTCGCGCCGGATGCACAGCGTCGCGCCCGCGTCCGGCGGAAAAAGCGCCCCGAGCGCGATCGCGCGGCCCTGCGGCTCGCCGTGCTCGCGCGCCAACCGCTCGATCTCGCGTGGCGAGGCCGAGGTCAAGCCGGATTCGCCGCGCTCGGCGTCGCTCTGCGCGGTGCGGCGGGGCGGGGCTTGCGCCTCGTCGCCCCGGTACAGCGCCTCGAGCCCGGAGGCAAGGCGCGGCGAAGCGGCCACCGGCACGGGCACGCGAACCGCGACGCGCACCGCGGGCGGCACAGCGCGCGGCGCGTCGGCGTCCTGCGCCGCGCGCGCCGCCGCCGGTTGCGCATTCGCGGCGGCGGGCTGCGGCGCGGGTGCCGGTGCTGGGGCCGCGCCCGGCCAGGGGGGGAATCGCACCGCGCGAGCAAGCAGCGCGAGCAGCGCGTTGCCGCCCGCGATCACGCGCCCTCTCCCTGCGCATATTCGTCGCAGCCGTCGCGAGGCGGCGGTGGCGGCGGTGGCTTGCGGCGCGGTGCCGGCGGCGCCTCGCGCCGCGGTCTGCGCGCGGGTACCGGGGGCACGCGCCAGGCCGGCCCGATCGGCTGCGGCGGTGGCGAACGCGTCGGCGTGTCGGTTGTGGGCATTTCCTCAGTCCCCGTAGCGAAGGCGCGCGCGGCGCGCGTCGCCGGCGGCCGAGAGCATCGCCTCGAGTCGCGCAAGCTGCGGCTGCAGATGCCGCCGGATCTCGGCATCGTCGGCGAGCACGCGCCTCAGGATCTCGCCCTTGCGCCTGCGCTCGTGCTCGGGGAGCGGGGCGGGCGGCCGCGAGCGCGCCTCGGCAACGAGCGCCGCGCAGCGCGCCTCGGCCTCGATCAGTCCGTCCCAGTCGCCAGCGCGCGCCGCCGCAAGCATCCTCGCGCTCGCCGCCCCGATCGCCTCGTACAGCTCAAGCGCGGCGCTCGCCATTCGGCGTTCTTCCGGCCGATCCGGACCCGATCGCCTGCCAGGCCTGGCGCAGGTCGCCGAGGAGCCGCGCCACTTCTTCCAGTCCCTGCGGATCGTTGCGCGCGCTGGCGAGCAGCAGCCGCCGGCTCATGTAGTCGTAGAGGTCCGCGAGGCGCGCCGCGAGTTCGCCGCCCGCGCTGCGATCGAGGCTCGCAGCGAGCCCTTCCTCGATGATCTGGATCGCCTTGGAGATCGCCGTGCCCTTGGTCGCGAGGTCGCGTGCGCGCATGCGCTCGGCGGCGCGGTTCACCGCGGCGATCGCCGCGTCGTAGAGCATCAGCGTCAGGCGGTGCGGACTGGCCGCGGCGACGTCGGTTTCCAGTTGCACCGCGGCGTAGCGGGCGGTGGCGAAACGGGTCTCGGGTGTCATGTTCTCGTCTTCGGCAGTGCGGCGAGCTGGTTAGCCAGGAAGCTCGCGGTGCTGTTCATGCGCGCGAGCATCGCGTCGAGCGCGACGAACTGCGCCCGGTAGCGCTGTTCGGTGCGGCCCAAGCGCTCTTCCAGCGCCGTGCGGCGCCGGTCGAACGCTTTCAACCGCTCGTTCAGCCCGTCGGTGCGCGCCGCGATCGCGCCGCCCTCGGCCAGCATCTCGTCGAGCACCCGGGAAATCCGGTGCGCGTAGCCGATCGAGAAGGTCACGGTGCCGAAGCTGCCGGTGTCGTCGCTCGCGATCTCGAGCATCAAGCCCTCGGCAGCGTCGCCGGCGGCGCCGGTGAGCACGCGGCCGGCGCCGCTCGCGGCGACGCCGTTGATCGTTCCGGCCACGTCCTGTCCCGCGGTCGAGGTCGGCGCGGCGCCGAACAGGTTCGCGGCACCGGCGCCGGATTCGACGGCGACGCGGGAATCCGAGCCGTAACGGGCCGAGGTCACGGTGAGCACGCCCGCCGATTGCGTGACGCTTACCGAGATACCGGCGTCGGCAAGCGCCTGCACGCCGTTCAACTTCGTCTGCAGCTCGGCGGCGAGCGCGTCGGCGCTCGCGTACGTGCCGGCGGCGAGCGTCACCGAGGCGGCGACACCGTCCACGGTGAACGCGACGGTGTCGTTCACGCCGGCGGTGATCGTCAGCCCCGCGGCGGCGCTGCCTGCGAGCGTGCCGCGCGTCGCGGCGCGCGTGACGACGACCTCGTAGGTTCCGGCGCGGGTGTTCTCGCCCGCGCCCCGGTAGCTCACCGCCGCGTGGCCTGCCTTGAGCGTGCGGGTGAACACCGTCGCGATGTCGTCGAAGGCGCTGTCCATCGCTGCGGCGAGCGCGGCCTCGTCCAGGGCGAGCGTGCCGTCGGCCTGAAAGCGCACGCCCACCTGCGACAACGAACTGAGCGACGCCGACAGGATCTGCGCTCCGGATACGATCGCCGAACGCAGCCGCGACACGATCGAAATGCCCACGGCGTCACCCTGGAGCTGGCCGGCCTGCTTCGTCTGCGCGTTGTAGCCCATCAGGTCCTTGAACACCGCGGCGGCGGCGTTGTGCGCCTCGATGAACTTGCGCACCGCGCTTTTCACCGCCTCGGCGTCGCGGGTCACTGTCACGGTGGTCGTCGTGCCGGGCGCCGCCTTGAGCAGCTCGAGCGTGACGCCCTGGATCGCGTCGCTGACGGTGTTCGACGGCTTGGTGACGGCGATGCCGTCGAGCCGCAGCGACGCGTCCTGCGCCGCCGTCGTCTCGGTCAGGTTCCTGCCGCTTCCCGCCGCCGCCGTCGGGTCGTAGGCGAGGCGCGAAAGACCCGCTTCGTCGGTGTGATTGCGGTCGCTGTCGGCGACCGACACGCGCAGGCTCGATGCGCGTCCGGCGTCCTTGCTGGTGAACACCAGGCGCTCGCCGGTGCCGTCGTTGACCAGGCTCGCACTGACGCCGATGCCGGCCGCGTTCACCGCGTCGCGGATGCCGGCGAGCGAGCCCTGACCGGCGGCAATGACGACCGACTGTGCCGGTTTCGCTGGGTTCAGCGTGAAGGTGTTCGTCGCCGAATCGTAGGTACCGAACTGGAAGGTGAGCGTGCCGGTGCCGACCTCGTCGAGCGCGCTCGCGAAAGAGACCGAGCGCAGCTTGTGCGCCTGGGCAAGGGCGAGGACTTCGAGCGTGTAGCTTCCGGGCGCCGCCGAGGCCGAGGCGCTCGCCGAGGCCAGAGACGCGTCGCCCACGCTCGCCTTCATTGTCCGGAAGCGCTCGGGGGTATCCAGGTCCCGGATCGCGTTCTGCAGCGCGACGAGCGCGCCCTTGACGCGCCCCCAGGCCGAGATCCGCGCCTGTACCTGCGATTGCTGCGAGGCGAGCGCGGCAAGCGGCCGGCGCTCGACGTTCATCAGTTGACTGACGATCGCGTTGACGTCGAGGTTGGTCGTTCCGACTCCGGCGGTCGTAGCCACGGCGGGATCTCCCCTCAGGCTTTCAGGCGCAGCAGAATGCCCTGCATGTGTTCCAGCGCCCGGCCCGCGGCGATCGCCTCCGGCGCCGGGATCTGGCGCAGAACCTCGCCGGTCTCCCGGTCCACCACCTTGACGATGGCGCGATCGCCGTCCAGTACGAACTCGAGCGCGGGCGCCTGCGCGCGCAACGTGCGCAGCACGCGCTCGGTCGGCTGCGGCGCGGACTGCGCGGCCGGCGCGGCAAGGGTTTCGACTGCGCGGCTCGCCGCGGCGCCCGTTGCGGGGGCGTCGCGGCCAGCCGCCTGCCGGCCGAAGGCCTCGAAGGCTTGCGGGACCGGCAGGACGGGCATGGCTCAGGAGGGGTGCGCTATCCCCGCAGCAGCGCGAGTACGTTGTTCGGCATCGCGTTCGCTTGCGCGAGCATCGCCACCCCGGCCTGCTGCAGGATCTGCGCCCGGGTGAGCGCCGCGGTCTCGGCCGCGAAATCGGCGTCCTTGATGCGCGAGCGCGAGGCCGACAGGTTCTCGGCCATGGTCTGCAGGTTGGCCACCACCGAGCTGAAGCGGTTCTGCACCGCGCCCAGTTGCGCGCGCGCCGAGTTCACCGTCGCGAGCGCCGCATCCACCGATGTGATCGCCGCGTTCGCCCCGGACACCGTGGAGATGTCGAGATTGGCGATTGCGGTGCCCGAGAGGCTCGCCGCGGTCGTGCCGGCGGTGAAGCCGACATCGGTAGGCGCCGTCCCGGAGATGGTGATCCCGGAGCTGCTCGAGGAGCTGAGGGTGATGGTGCTGCGGTAGGTGCCGGCCGCAGCCATACCGGTGTTGGTCGCGTCGAACGTGCCCGAGGTTTGGGTGTAGGACAGCACGACGTTGCGGCCGTCGCTCGAGACCAGATCCACGCCGGTGCCGTCGTCCACCGCCGTGACCCCGGTCGCCGCGCTGATCGCGTTGACCGCGGCGACCAGGTTGGCACGGTTGGTCGCGGCCGTGGCGCCGAGCGTGACGCTCGCGGTGTTGACGCCGTTGATGGTGAGGTAGCCCGTGCCCGCCGTCGTACCGGTCGTGCCGCCGGAGACGGTGAGCGAGTTGGCCGTGGCGGTGACGCCGGTGCCCGAGAGCGCGTTGATCGCCGCAGCGATCGTCTTCGCATCGTTCGCGACCGCGCCCAGGGCGACGCCGTTGATCACGAGGTCGCCGGCGGCGATCGCGTTGCCGGTGACGGTGCTGCTGGTGACGCTCGCCGAGTAGCTCGCGCCGAGGTCCATCGTGCGCGCGCTCGCGATCGAGGACACCGTGATCGTGTGCCCGGCGTCCGGGCCGACCTGGAACACCTGCGAGCTGAACGTGCCGTCGAGCAGTTTGACGCCGTTGAACGTCGTCTGCGACGCGACGCGGTCGATCTCCGCCACCAGCTGGGCCACCTCCGCCTGGAGCGCGGCGCGGTCGGTCGCGCTGTTGCTCGCGTTGGCCGACTGAACGGCCAGTTCGCGGACGCGCTGGAGGTTGTTCGAGATCTCGTTCAGCGCGCCTTCAGCCGTCTGGGCGAGCGAGATGCCGTCATTCGCGTTGCGCGCGGCCTGGTTCATGCCGCGGATCTGGGCGGTGAAACGCTCGCTGATCGCCAGTCCCGCGGCGTCGTCCCTGGCGCTGTTGATGCGCAGGCCCGAGGACAGGCGCTGCAGCGCGACATCCAGCGCTCCCTGGGACATGTTGAGGGCGCGCTGCGAGTTGAGCGAGGCGATGTTGCTGTTGATCATCTGAGGCATGGCAGTCTCCTTTCTGGGTGAAGGTTCATCCCGGCGGTGGCGCCGGCAATTTCGGCCGGCGCGGCTTCGCGCCGGGCCGCCGTCCCCCGGGTTTACGGAGTCTGCCGCGCAAACTTGAGCCCCCGGGCGCGGGCGCAGCGCGCGACACCGCACCCGAGCCTAGCGAAACGCGCGCGGCCGCGATCGCCCGGTCAGGCGGAAAAATCTGCCGCTGATCCGGCGATGGCAGGCAAGGCGCAGCGGCGCGTGCCCCGCGTAAGGCGATTTCCTATCGGCGCGCGCGCAGGAAATCGGACGCCCAATCGCGCCGCCCGCCGCTTCAGCATGCTCGCACACGGCTGCACGATGACGGCGTCGCCCGATCGCGACACATCGAAGAGGGGGAGTGAGAATGAACACCGACCAGATCACGCAGGAAATCCGCGAAGTCAATCTTGCCTGTCTCATGCTCGCGCAGCAGTTGCTGCGCACCGATCGCGCCGAGGCGCTTTACCGGCTCGGCCTGACCGAGGAGGCGGCCGCGGTGCTCGAAACGCTCACTCCGGCACAGCTGGTGCGGATCGCCGCAGCGAGCACGCTGCTGTGGCGGCCGCGCGTGGACGACGAGCTGGTCTGGAGCCTGCTCGCCAGTCATTCCCGGGACGGCTCGGCGCCGGCGGCGCTGCACGCCTCGATCCTGATGGCGGGCCGCGCGGGCGCGGCCGTCGCCGCATAGCGGGCGCGGCCATGCGCCAGAAGAGCGTCGTCGCCGAGGCGCGCCAGATCCGCATCGCCACCGACCTCATCCGGCTGGGCGCGCGGCTGCAAGTGCTGGAAGCTGAAACCACGCTGTCGCGCGAGCGGTTGCTGCGCCTGTACAAGGAGCTGCGCGGCAAGTCGCCGCCCAAGGGGATGCTGCCCTTCTCGACCGACTGGTTCATGAGCTGGCAGCCGAACGTGCACAGCTCGCTCTTCATGAACATCTTCCATTCGGTCAACACCGCCGCCGCGATCGAGCCAGTCGAGGCGCTCACCTGCGCCTACCGCCTCTACAGCGAGCAGGTCGCGCTGCTCGGCCAGCCGGCGGTGCTGAGCCTCACCCGCGCTTGGCGCCTGCTCAAGTTCTTCGAGTGCGGCATGCTGGCGCTCGCCCGCTGCACGCGCTGCGCCGGCCGGTTCGTCGTGCACGCGCACGAGCCGGTGCGGCGCTACGTCTGCGGGCTGTGCCACATGCCCTCGCGCGCCGGCCGCGGCGCCGCCGCTCTGCACTGAGGGCGCCTTGCGCCGCCGCGCCGGCGGCGGCCCTCAAGATTTCCGCGCGGCGGCCGACAAAGCACAGCAGCCGGGCCGCGGCCGCGGTTCGCCACGGCGAGGGGATGGCAGGGAACCACAGGCATGCTGGTGATCGTCGGCTATGTGATCGTGCTCGGATCGGTGTTCGGCGGTTTCGCGCTCGCCGGCGGCCATCTGGGGGCGATATACCAGCCGGTGGAGCTGCTCATCATCGGCGGCGCCGCGTTCGGCGCCTTCGTCGTCGGCAATCCCGTCAAGACGTTGAAGGCGACGTTGAAGGCGCTGCCCGGCCTGCTGAAGGGCTCGCGCTATTCGAAGGCCATGTACCTCGAGCTGATGGGCATGCTCTACGACATCCTCACCAAGGTCCGCAAGGAAGGCCTGATGGCGATCGAGCGCGACATCGAGAACCCGAAGGAAAGCCCGCTGTTCGCCGCGTATCCGAAGCTGCTCCCCGACCATCATCTGATCGAGTTCCTCACCGACTACCTGCGCCTGATGGTGAGCGGCAACCTGAACGCCCACGAGATCGAGGCGCTGATGGACAGCGAGATCGAGACGCATCATCACGAAGGCGTGATCCCGGCGCATGCGCTGCAGAAGACGGCCGACGGGCTGCCGGCGTTCGGCATCGTCGCCGCGGTGATGGGCGTGGTGCACACCATGGCCTCGGTGGGGTTGCCGCCCTCGGAACTCGGCCAGCTTATCGCGCATGCGCTGGTGGGAACCTTCCTCGGCGTCCTGCTCGCCTACGGCTTCGTCGGGCCGCTGGCGAGCCTGCTCGAGCAAAAGCTCGCCGAGTCCACGAAGATGCTGCAGTGCGTGAAGGTGACGCTGCTCGCGAGCCTGAATGGGTATGCGCCGGCGATCGCGGTCGAGTTCGGCCGCAAGGTGCTCTATTCGAGCGAGCGGCCGAGCTTCGCCGAGATGGAAGAGCACGTCAAGCATCGCAAGACCAGGGGGGCGTGAATGGCGAAAGCGCAGGCCGACGAGGCGAGGCCGATCATCATCCGCAGGCCGAGGAAGATCCACGGCGCCCATCACGGCGGCGCCTGGAAGATCGCCTACGCCGACTTCGTCACTGCGATGATGGCGTTCTTTCTGCTCATGTGGCTGCTCGGCTCGACCACCAAGGGCGACCTGCAGGGCATCGCCGAGTACTTCCGCACCCCGCTCAGGGTGGCGCTGTTCGGCGGTTCGGGCTCGGGCGACTCCTCCAGCGTCATCAAGGGCGGCGGCAAGGACCTCACGCGCCAGCACGGGCAGGTGAAGGAAGGCGAGGTGCCGGCGCCGAAGAAGACCATCAATCTGCAGGCGGCGAAGGACGAGCTCAAGCGCCGCGAGCGCGCGGCGCTGGAGGACCTGCGCGCGCGCCTTGACCGCGTGATCGAGGCGAGTCCGACGCTGAAGAGCTTTCGCAACCAGATTCGCGTGGACATCACCAGCGAAGGGCTGCGGGTGCAGATCGTGGACGAGCAGAATCGCCCGATGTTCGACACCGGCAGCGCGCACCTGAAGCACTACACCAGCGAGATCCTGCGCTCGCTCGCGCCGGTGCTCAACGGGGTCGAGAACCGCATCGCGCTTTCCGGGCACACCGATGCCGCGCCCTACGCCTCCGGCGAGCGCGGCTACTCGAACTGGGAACTGTCGGCCGACCGCGCCAACGCCTCGCGGCGCGAGCTGATCGCCGGCGGGCTCGACGAGCGCAAGATCGTGCGCGTGGTCGGGCTCGCGGCCTCGGTGCCGCTGGTGCGCGAGGACCCGTTTCATCCGACCAACCGGCGCATCAGCATCGTCGTGCTCACGCGCGAAGCCGAGCAGGCGATGCTTGCCGGGCGCGAGGGCACCGATGCCGGCGCCGCGCCCGGCCCGCAGGGGGATTCGAAATGAGCGGCGCGGCGAGCAAGGCGCCGCGCGCTCAGGCTGCCTGAAGGAGCACAAGCGATGGCCAGCGCAGAACTGAAGTTCCTGATCGTGGACGATTTTTCGACCATGCGCCGCATCGTGCGCAACCTGCTGAAGGAACTGGGCTACCCGAACGCCGACGAGGCCGAGGACGGCCGCGATGCGCTCGCCAAGCTGCGCAGCGGGCGCTTCGACTTCGTGGTGAGCGACATCAACATGCCGAACATGAACGGCTTCGAGCTGCTGCGCGAGATCCGCGCCGACGCGGCGCTCAAGAGCCTGCCGGTGCTGATGGTCACCGCCGAGGCGCGCAAGGAAGACATCATCGCTGCGGCGCAGGCGGGCGCCTCCGGCTACATCGTCAAGCCGTTCACCAAGGCGACCCTGGAAGAGAAGGTCACCAAGATCCTGCAGAAGATGGGAGGATGACATGGGCGCGAGGCGCGGTGCGGCGGACACGCCGGGTTGTTGCGAACAGGCGGCCGCGGAAGCGGTGCGCGCGGGCGCTGCGGCGCCACGGCCACCGGAGCCGGCCGATCCCTACGACGTGTTCCGGCGCATCGGACGGCTCACGCGCAGGCTGCACGACGCGCTCGCCGAGCTTGGCTACGACCGCAAGATCGAGCACGCGGTCGGTGCGCTTCCGGATGCGCGCGCGCGGCTGTCCTGGATTGCCGAGGTATCGGGCCGCTCGGCCGAGCGCGTGCTCGCGGCCGTCGAGCGCGGCAAGGCGAAGCAGCAGCGCCTGCGCGCCGAGGCCGAGGCGCTCGCTGCGCGCTGGGGCGGATTTGCCGCCGCCGCGCCGGTGTCGGAGCAGTTCGCGGCGCTCGCGGCCGACACGCGCGCGCACCTTGCGCAGGCGCCGGCGCTCGCGGCCGAGACCGACCGGGAGCTCACCGAGATCATGCTGGCGCAGGACTTTCACGACCTCACCGGACAGGTGCTCGCGCGCATCGCCGCGCTCACCCGCGAACTGGAAGATCAGCTCGTCAGGCTTCTGCTCGACACCACGCCGCCGGAACGGCGCGCGAGCATCCGCGAGGCCGGGCTCGCCGGGCCGGTGACCGATGCCGAGGCCGAGCCCGACGCGCTCGTCAGCCAGCAGCAGGTGGACGAGTTGCTCGCGGACCTGGGGTTCTGACGAGGCTCTGCGCGATTTAGCTATGCGATGTTTTTCGTGGCGTGCATGCGCGAAATCTGCCTGCCAGACCGCTTGCGCAGTGGGCGCGCAAGTCCCGGCGACCGGGTGCAACCCCCACATCCCGAGCTATGCTCAACCCGGCTGTGTTCCCTGAGGCAGGAGGATCGCTCATGAGACCGATCACGATGGATTCGCTTGCTCGCGCGAGCACGTTCATTGCTCTGCTGTTCGTCCCGCCGCTCGCCGCGGCGCTCGAGACCGGCGGCGCGGCCACGCTTGCCCCTGGCACCTATCGGTGCGTGTCGTACAACGTCTCGGGCGGCGGCGGTTCCTGCCGCAACATGCAGCCGCTGGTGCTCAACGGCGACGGGACCTACCGGTATTCCTCGACTCGCGGCCGGTGGAGCGTGCGCAACGGAAGACTGGTGCTTTCCGAGTCGGAGCTGTGGGGTCCGGGTGAAATACTCGGGCGCGACACCGTCCGCTTCGCCTACGACTACCGCGGCTGGCGCCATGTGGTGACCTGGTCCTGCCAGGACTGCGCCGGCGACCGCGCACCGCCGGCGCGAGCCGCAGGCGGTTCCTACGTGGGCGTTTCGCTCACGCTCGAATTCGATCAGGAGATCGGCGGCGTCAGCGGCTTCGTCATCGTTCCGGCGGAGCATGCCCGCAGTTACACGCACAATGCGCCACTGCCACCAGGCGCGGTGCAGGGGCTGGCGTGGGAACGCAGTGCCACCGCGGTCTCGCTTGCCACCAACAAGCAAAACCCGCTCTTGAGCGGCCGGCGTTACGTCGTATTCCTGTCCTGGCCACGGGAGACGATTCCGGTCGCCGTGCTCGATCTTCCGCCGACGCGGGACGATTTCAGCGCCACGCTGCGGGCGACGCGGGATGGGGCGGCCGTGCTGCGCCGGCTGGGTTCCGCCGCTGCAGCGCCACAAGCAGCGACACCGCCCGCCTTCCCTTTGCCGCCGGCGTAGCGGTCGAGCGTCTCGCGTCCGCGTGCACAGGCATGCGCGAGCCCGCGCCGCGCTGGCGCTCTACCCCGACCGCCCCGCACCATTCGCGCGGTCGGGCCCGAGCGTGAAGAAGAACGTCGCCCCCTCGCCCGGCGCGGATTCGGCCCAGATCCGACCGCCGTGCCGCTCGACGATGCGGCGCACGATGGATAGCCCGATGCCGATTCCCGGGAACTCGCTCGCCGAATGCATGCGCTCGAACGGACGGAACATCCGCTGCGCATAGCGCATGTCGAAACCCACGCCGTTATCACGCACCCAGTAGACCATTTCGCCGCGCTCCTCGCGCGCGCCGATCTCGATCCGGGGGGCTTGCGCATCGCACTGTATTTCATCGCGTTCGAGAGCAGATTGGCGAACACCTGCCGCAGCAACACCGGATCCGCGTAACAGGCCGGCAACTCCGCGACCACGACTTCGGCATCCAGCGCCTGCAGCTCTTGCCGCAGCGATCCGAGGACTTCGCCTACCAGGGAGTCGACATCGATCGGCTTCTTGTCAAGAGGGCGTCGCGAGTGCTGCGCCAGCGCGAGCAAGCCGTCAATCAGCGCCGCCATGTGCATCGCGTTCGCTTCGATCCGGTCGAGTAGCCGCAGTCCCTCGTCGCCCAGCATGGCGCCGCTGTGCTCGCGCAGCAGGTGGGCGAAGCCCGCGATCGCGCGCAGCGGCGCCCGCAGATCGTGCGAGACGGTGTAGGAAAAAGACTCCAGCTCGCGCATCGCGGCGCGCAGCTCGCTGGTGCGCTCCTCGACGCGCAGTTCGAGCGCGGCGGCGAGTTCCTGCAGCCGCTGCTGCGCCTCGACGCGGTCGGTCACATCGGCCGAGATACCGACGTAGTGCGTCACCGTTCCCGCCGCATCGCGCACCGGGGCGACCCGCAGTTCGCTCCAGAACGGGGTTCCGTCCTTGCGAAAGTTGCGGACCAGGACGGTTGCCTCGCGTTGCTCGCGCAGAGCGGCCCGCAGGGTATCGAGCTCCGGCTGGTCAGGTTGCAGGCCGTGCAGAAACCGCGGATTGCGGCCGATCGCTTCGGCGGCGCAGTAGCCGGTGATCCGCTCGAACGCCGGATTGACGTACACGATCTTGTGGTCGTCGGCGCTCGAACGGGTGATGAGGACGGCGTGGATGCTCGCATCGAGCGCGCGGTTGGCGAGCTGCAGTTCCTCCTCCAGGCGCCGGCGCGCGGTCACATCCAGGGCGAGCGCGACGACTCCGATCACACGCCCGGCGGCGTCGCGCCGCGGGACCAACGTGATGTCGAGGTCGCGCAGGCTGCCGTCGGAGCGCCCCCGGCGCGCGTCGCGCCAGTGGATCTCCTCGCCGCCGAGCGCGCGCTCGAGGAACGGCCACCACGCCGCCCACAGCGGCTGCGCCAGAACTTCATCGAGCCGCCTTCCCTCCAGCCGCTCGCCGGTCGCGCCGCAGAAGTCGGCCATCGCGCGGTTGGCG
Organism: Pseudomonadota bacterium; assembly: GCA_040752005.1. Classification (GTDB taxonomy): domain Bacteria; phylum Pseudomonadota; class Gammaproteobacteria; order Burkholderiales; family SG8-39; genus RBG-16-66-20. Next base: position 156,579 of record JBFMFX010000005.1, read on the forward strand.
AAGCGCAGGCGCCCGTCGGTTCCGATGTCGAGGATCATTGCCGGCAGGTGGTCGGCGATCAGCCGCAGCTGCGCCTCGCTCTCGCGCAAGGCGTCCTCGGCCCGGCGCCGGGCCGTGATGTCGCGGATTACGAACAGGTAGCAGCGCTCGCCCGCGAGCTGGAGGGTGCGCGCGTTGAGCGCGGTGTGAATGATCGTGCCGTCGCGCCGGCGCATGGCGTATTCGAGGTCGCGCAGCGTGCCCTCGCGGGCAAGCTCCTGGAACATCTGTTCGCGGTGCGCAGGCTCGGCCCAGAGGCCGATGTCTCGCGACGTGCGCCCGAGCACCTCCGCGCGGCGCCAGCCGGTCATCTCCTCGAAGGCAAGGTTGACGTCGAGATAGGTTGCGTCGGCCGGGCGCACCAGCGTCATCGCATCCGGCGCCTGGTGGAAGATCTCCCGAAAGCGGGTTTCGGAGGCGCGCAGCACCTCCTCGATGTGTTTGCGGGCGGTGATGTCCTTCGCGATGCCCCGGTAGCCGCGGAAACTTCCCTCCGGGTCGTACACCGGGCGCCCGCTCACGCTCAGCCAGCGCAACTGCCCGCCGGGCAGCCGCATCGCATACTCGAAGTTGCGGAATTCCTCATGCGCTTCGAGCGTGCGCCGGTGCTCTGCCCATTGCGCCGGAGTCAAGGCGTCGGGCACAGCCTCCCAGCGCGTCTTGCCCAGAAACCAGGCGGCGTCGGGGCCTAACGGTTCGCCTTCGTGTTGCGGCGCGATGAAGCGGAAGTTTTCGTCCTGCTCCCAGTACCAGTCCGCGGAAAGCTCCACTATGTCGCGCAACCAGCGCTCGCGCTCGGCGAGCCGGGCGGCGATGCGCGCGCGGTCCAGCTCCGCTGCGGCGCGCGCGGCGAATATCCGCATCACGTCTCGCGCGACGGTGTCGTCCGCCAGAGGCGCGACACCGGCGATCGCGAGCACCCCGAGCGGCTCGCCACGGGCGCTCTGCAGCCGCACGCCGAAAAAGCTCTCGCAGCCGCGCTCCTGCAGCCACCGGTCTTCCCCAAGGCGCGCGCGAAGTCCGTCGCGCACGAACAACTCCCCGTCGCGGAGCACCTCGGCGCATGGCCCTGTCGCCAGCTCGTGGACACATGGTGGCGCGAAGTCGGTGCCGTCCCAGAATGCAAGCACTCGCGCGCGGGCCGGCGGCTGCGGCAGCAGCTCGCTGACGAACGCATGGCGCACCTGCAGCGCCAGCGCGAGATTGCGCACCAGCGCGCGCAGGAACTCCTCGCCGGTGTGGAGCGCGGTCCCCTCCAGGATCGCGCGCAGCAGCCGCTCGGCGCGCACACGCTCGCGCAGGTCGCGCACGGTGCAGCAGACGAGCTGTGCGCCACCGAGCCGTACCGGACCGAGACTGATCTCGACCGGGATGAGCGTGCCGTCCTTGTGTTGCGCGAGCAGCTCGCGCCCGCTGCCCATCGGGCGCGGCACGGGGGCCTGCGCGTAGCGCGCGCGCTCGGCGACGTGCGCCGCGCGCAGATGTTCCGGAACCAGCACTTCCACCGGCTGCCCGGCGAGTTCCGCCTCCGCATATCCCAGCAGGTGCTCGAGCAGGCGGTTCGCGTGCCGGATCCGGCCCTCGGCGTCGGCAATCAGCATCGGCTCGGGCGAAGAATCCACCAACGAGCGCAGCTCCGTCCGTCGCCGCCTGCGCGCCATGGCAAGCTCGCGCGCCACGATCGGCACGAGCTGCTCGAGCGCTGAGCGGCCGAGCAGGGCGTGCGCACCCAGCGCGCCGAGCTGTGCAACGAGGGAATCGTCTTCGCGGTCCGTCAGGGCGACCGCGATCAGATCGCTGCCCGACTCCCAGACGAGCGGCAGGATCGCCGCGCAGTCGGCTTCATGGCCGCTCGGGTCGCAGAGCAGCGCGTCCCACTCGCCCTCGTGGAGCGCGGCCTGAAGATCGGCCGCGTCCGAGACCGCCCGGTGCTCGATCTCGAAGTGGCTGGCCAGGGCGGAAAGCGCGAGCCGCAGGATCTCCGTCTCCAAGCCGAACCGGAGCACGCGCACGCGCATGGCGCGAGATACCCGTTCGGCGATCATAGATGTACTCTATCCTCCCCCCACCCCGCGACCGTCAGGCGCAACCGCGACCGTCAGGCGCAACCGACCGAATCGGTTTGCCGGCTCATGATGCGCGAGAACGCATAGCAAGGCAAACGGCCGCACGCGGACCCGACTTGAGGCGATTCGCATGCCGGCACCGCAGCCCCGGGAGCCCGCGCGCCCGCAGCACCTTGCGCGCGACCGATCGAATTGGCCCTCAAAAAGCGCTGTATTTCTCCGGCGCGCTGCCGATAACCCCTGAAAGAATCCACGCAGGCCGGCGCGAGGCGACTGGCGCCCCGGCGGGCCGACACTTTCGGAGTCAGGGATGAGTCTGGCGATCGAACGGCAAGCTGACGCCATTCGCGGCGTTCTGGCGAGGTACCGCGAGCTTCACGCCGCCCAGTCGCGCGGAGCGCGCGCGGAGCTGGAAAAGCTCGAGCGGCTGCTGGCCGACGCCGGCGCTCGGCTGGCGGCGAGCTTCGAGCGCCTGTGCGCGGCCGCGGCGCGCGGTGTCACGTTCATCGCGCCGCGCGCGGCGGCGAACGACGCGCCGGGGGGCAGTGCGGCCGCGGCCGCCTGCGCCGGCGCCGACGATCTCGCCCGCGCCGCCGGCGAGGCGGTGACGGCGCTCCAGTTCCAGGATCTCGCAAGCCAGCTCGTCGGCCATACGGCGGCGCGCCTGGAGGCGCTCGATCGCATGGCGGGCGAGCTCGCGCGCCTGCCCGAGGCCTCGATGCCGGAGCTGTGCGAGGCGCTCGCCGCGGCCTGCGGCGCACGCGGCGTGAGCCCCGTCGGCCAGGGCCGGATGTCCGAGGGCGGAATCGAGCTGTTCCAGAGCTAGGGGGATAGCCGATGGCGAAGACGGTCCTCGCGGTGGACGATTCGGCCACGATCCGGCGCATGGTCGGCTTCACACTCAAAGGGGCGGGCTACGAGGTGATCGAGGCGGTGGACGGCCAGGACGGCCTGGAGAAGGCGCGCGCCCGGCAGGTGAACCTCGTTCTTACCGACCAGAACATGCCGCGCGTGGACGGCCTGTCGCTCATCCGCGCGCTACGCAATCTGCCGCAGTACCGCGGTGTGCCGATCCTGGTGCTCACCACCGAGGCAAGCGACGAGATGAAGCAGCGCGGCCGCGCGGCCGGCGCAACCGGCTGGCTCGTCAAGCCGTTCGATCCCAACCGGCTGCTCGACGTGATTCACAGGCTGATCGGGTAGCACCGTGAGCGATACCGATCTCGCGCAGTTTCACGGCGTCTTCTTCGACGAGGCCGCCGAGCATCTCGCGGCCATGGAATCGCTGCTGCTCGGCATGGACGTGCAAGCGCCCGAGGCCGAGCAGTTGAACGCGGTCTTTCGCGCTGCGCACTCGATCAAGGGCGGCGCGGCGACTTTCGGCTTTAGCGAGATCACCGAGATCACCCACGAGATGGAAACGGTGTTCGACCGCGTGCGCAAGGGCGAGATGCCGCTCTCGGCGCCGCTGGTGGATGCGTTTCTCGCCGCCGGCGACATGCTCAAGGCGATGCTCGCGGCGCGAAGGGGCGATGGCGGGGGCATCGAGCCGGCCGAGGTCGCGGCGCTGTGTTCGCGCCTGCGCGCCTTCCTGGAACCGGGTGGCGCAAGCCCAGGGGCGCCGCAGGCGGCGAGCGCCGCGGGCGCGACACCCCGGCCGCAACTGTTCGAGATCGTCTTCGGCCCGTTCGACAGGAAGTTCCCGGCGGCTGAAGTGGACCGACTTCTGTCCGACCTGCGCGGCTTCGGCGAGCTGGAGGAAACGACACCGACCGCGCGTGCCCGAAGGCGCGGCAGGGCGAAGCCGCCCGCGGCGCGCGTATTCCGCATCCGCACCGAGGTGAGCGCTGCGGACCTCGGCGATGCGCTCGCGTTCATGGCCGACCCGGCGCGCGTGCAGGTGCGCGCGCTCGAGCCCGCGGCGCCGGCCGAGGCTGAAGCCGCGCCCGAGCACAAGGAAGACGCCGGCTTCGGCCTGTTCGTCGATCCGGCGGCGCTGCCCGCGGCGCAGGCCGCAGCGCAAGGCGCACCGGCCAACGTGGTGCCGATCAGGCCGCAGCCGAAGGCGGCCGCACCCGCTGCCGCCGAGAACGCCTCGATCCGCGTGAGCGTGCAGAAAGTGGACCAGCTCATCAACCTCGTGGGCGAGCTGGTGATCACGCAGGCGATGCTCGCGCAGACCGCGTCCAGATCCGACCCGGTGCTCTACGAAGCGCTGCACAACGGGCTTGCGCAACTGGAACGCAACACGCGCGACCTGCAGGAAGCGGCGATGGCGATCCGCATGATGCCGATCTCGTTCGCGTTTTCGCGCTTTCCGCGCCTGGTGCGCGATCTGGCGCACAAGCTCGGCAAAGAGGTCGAGCTGCACATGGTGGGCGAGGGTACCGAGCTGGACAAGGGCGTGATCGAGGCCATCGTGGATCCGCTCACGCACCTCGTTCGCAACAGCCTCGATCACGGCATCGAGCCGCCCGAGGAGCGCGTGGCGAAAGGCAAGCTCGTCAGGGGAACGATCACGCTGCGCGCGTTCCACCACGGCGGCAGCATCGTGATCGAGGTAAGCGACGACGGGGCCGGTCTGAACCGGGAAAAAATCCTCGCCAGGGCGCGCGAGCGGGGCATGAGCGTGTCGCAGGACATGGCCGATGCCGATGTCTGGCAACTCATCTTCGAGCCGGGTTTTTCCACCGCCGAGGCGGTGACCGACGTGTCCGGCCGCGGCGTCGGCATGGATGTCGTGCGGCGCAACATCAAGCAGCTCGGCGGGCGCATCGACATCGAATCCGCGGCCGGCATCGGCACGCGCATCCGCATCCGGCTGCCGCTCACGCTCGCGATCCTGGACGGCATGTCGGTGAGGGTCGGAAAGGAGATCTTCATCGTCCCGCTCACCTTCATCGCCGAGGCGCTGCAGCCCGCTCCGGGTGCGGTGCGCACGCTGCAGGGGCGCGGGCAGGTGATCGCGGTGCGCGGCGAGTACCTGCCGGTCGTCTCGCTCGGCGAAGTCCTTGGCATGGCGCCAGACAAGCGCCGTTTCGAGGACGGCATCCTCGTCATCGTCGAGGCCGAGGGCGGCAAGAGCGCGCTGTTCGTCGACGAGCTGGTCGGCCAGCACCAGGTCGTCATCAAGAGCCTGGAGACCAATTACCGCAAGGTGCCGGGAATCTCGGGCGCCACCATCATGGGCGACGGCCGCGTCGCGCTCATTCTGGATGTCGCCCACGTCGTCGGCCACGCGCACAGCCGGCTCGACAAGGCGGCCTGAACCGCGTACGCGCGCAACGAGAGGACGGACCATGATGCTTCAACAAGGCACACAAGGCACGGCGGGCGCCGCCGCGGCGATCGCCGCGCAGGCGAACGAGTTTCTGACCTTCCGGCTGGGCCGGGAAGAGTACGGCATCGAGATCCTCAAGGTGCAGGAAATCCGCGGCTGGGAGCGGCCGACCACGATCGCCAAC
>JBFMFX010000006.1:0-156109 GCA_040752005.1 Pseudomonadota bacterium
GCAGCATGTTGGCGTTGCGGTAGTCGTACGCGCTGTACGACGCATTGCCGTCGGTGCACTGCTTGGCGAGCACGCTGCCGTCCGAGCAGATCGACGAGTGGCCGATCGGAACGTTCGGCGAGCCGTACAGACTGCCGAAGGTCCCGAGCAGGCCGGCGCATGACGCGCCCCAGCCGCGGCCGAACAGCAGCGCGAAGCGGTGCGACTCGTTCTTCTCGCGCAGCGCGTTCAGCCGCGCTGCCACCGTGGCGAGCGCCTCGTCCCACGAGATCGGCACGAACTTCGGATCCTCGTCGCGGCCCTTTTTCGGGTTAGTGCGCTTCATCGGACTCTTGAAGCGGTCCGGGTCGTACAGGATGTAGGTGCCGAGCGGACCTTTCGGGCACAGCTTGCCGTTCGAGATCGGATGATCGGTGGAGCCGTAGATCGCATGCACGCGGCCGTCGGTGGTGTACACATCGATGCCGCAGCGCGCGGGGCACTGATGGCAGATGCTCTTCGTGATCTTGGTCTGCGCCGCGGCCGGCTGCGCTTGCGCCTGCGCGGGCGCGAGCGTCCGCAGCCCGCCGCCGGCGACGGCGCCGGCCGCTCCCGTGGCCGCGGTCGCCTGCAGGAAACGGCGCCGCGTCAGCCGCGACTTGAAGATGCTGTCGGTGATTCCCATGGTTGGCCTCCGGTTGGACTGAGGATCGGCGCAGCGCTCAATGCCTCGCGCCGAACAACTGGGTCATCGCATCGCGGATGAAGCGTTGCGACTTGCTGCATGCAAGGCACACGGTTTCGCCTGCGCGCGCGGCGAACGCTTCGCCGCACGCAGTGCACGCGCTCTGCACGTGCGACGCGATCGGCGTCGGGGTAGGGCTACCGCCGTGTGCGTCGAGCGCGAGCGCGCCTTCGGGGCAGGCGCGTGTGCACGCGCCGCAGCCAATGCATGCGGCCGCAGCAAACGTGAGCGTGGTCGCACCGTCGTCGGCGACGACGACCAGCGCGCCGGTCGGGCACGCTGCGGTGCAGACGCGGTGATCGGCACAGGCGCCGTTGTTGGTGACGCGCGGGAAGAACTCCGCCGGCACCTGCCCGCCGCGGCGCTTCGCCGCGGCCTCGAGCGCCTCCAGCAGCCGGCGGCGTTCGGGCGATTGACGCCGCTTGCTCGCAGGAAAGGCGGCACGGCCGTTCGCACCCATCGGCGTGCGCGGCCAACCGGTCGGGCTCTCGGCCAGCGTCCGGAAGAACTGCCGCCGCGTCATCACGGGTCCCGGATCGGGCGCGGCTTCGGCAAGCGGAATCTCCGTGGGCATCAGCGCCAGAGGCAGAGGACGCGAAACGATGCGCGGCGCCGCGGCGGTCTCGTCGATCGCATGCAGCCACAATGCGACGGCATCGACCGCGGGCTTGGCGGGATGGGTTGCGCTGCAGCCGGCCTTGCATTGCGCGCACCAGCCGCGGTCGATCAGTTGCACTTCGCGTCCGCCGGCGCGTTCGTTCAACTCGGCGAGACGACCCGCAGAGATGCCGCCGAGGCAAGGCACGACGATGGCGCCCGCGCTGCGCGCCCTGGCCGGCACCTTGGCGCACTCCAGTTCGATCGGTTCCGTGCCGGCCGGCAGCTTGCGGAGCGGCTCGAATCCGTCGATCTGCAGCGCGTCGTTCGGGCACGCGGCCACGCAGCGGCCGCAGTTCGTGCAACCCTCGGCGAGTTCGACTTGCTCGACCGCCACCGACAGCACGCCGGTCGGGCAAACGGCCGCGCAAGCACGGCAACCGCCGAAATGACTGCGCAGCGGCAAGCACGCGCCCTCGTTCAGCCGAAGGCGCGCGCCCTCCCGCAGTGCCAGTATGGAGCGTGTCTCCATGCCCTTTAACGCCGGGCTGCCTGCCAGCTTTGACGGCAGCGCGACCAAGGCCCCCTCTTGACCTGCTGGCAGCAAGTTCGATGCCCATCGTCAAGCGATACGCACACATCATTGAATCAATGAATTATCGACAGCCAACGGCCTTCGACGTTACCGTCCAGTAACACAGACGCGATGGATCCGACGCATGTCGTTACCGTATGGTGACGAGGAGGTACCGCAACGCGCCTCCCGCAGCCGCGGCCCCGGCAGCGGCCGAGGTCTTGAGGAAAGTCATGCGAGCCATTCGATCGAGCACGCTTATGTTTCGCTCCTGCCTGAGAACCCGCTGACGAAAAGCCCGATGTACTTGCGGCACGCTGGACAAAGATCGCCGTCCCCGCGCGCAGCGAATTCGTCGTCGCAGCGCGCGCAGATACGCAGCGCGCGGCGCGTGATCCGCATCGCCCTGCCGGATCCGGCATCCGTGAGTTCCGGCCCCAAAGCGAGCGCCTTTTCAGGGCACGCTCGGGCGCTTCGCTCGGCCGCAGGCCCCCGGTGGCGCTCTGCCCCGTCTCCCCGAGTAACCCAGAAAGCGCCGCAGGAACGCCCCCCTTCCTGCGTCCGTCCCGGCATCTTGCGCGCGACCCCCGGAGTTCACCGCGATCGCGCCTTTCATCAATGCATGCTATGCCCGCGAAGAGCGATCTATTGATGGGTCAACCGGCTGCACGATCTCGCCAGAGTTGACCGATGCTGTCTCGCTTACCCGCATTCCGCAGTTCGAGACAAGCGCGTCCATTCATGGGCTTGGCAGAAATCCGGGCATTGCATCGTGTGCGTGTCGGGCGAAATGCGAAGTGTTTCGGCTGGCGGCGAGCCGCGCCGCCTCGTCGCGAAGAGAGGATGGATGCGCTACGAAGCCTCGTCACTCACGCGCACCTGCGTGCGCCGACAGCCTCCGCAGCGGGCGCAGCTCGGCCCGAAATCCGCCGATGAGGGAACCGGCGAAGGGCCGCGTCGAACTTCCGGGATCCCGATGACTGTGCGCCGAGCGGGTTTCGCGCGCGTTCTTGCGGGACCGCTCAGCCGGCGCCTTCGCCCAGGTACGCCTCGCGCACCCGGGCGTCGGCGAGGAGCGCGCGCGCTTCGCCCGCAAGGGCGATCGCGCCCGATTCCATGACGTAGCCGCGGTGCGCGATTTCGAGCGCGAGGCGCGCGTTCTGCTCGACGAGCAGAATGGTCACGCCCTGCCCCGCGATCTCCTTCACGATCTCGAAGATCTTCGCCACCAGCATCGGCGCAAGGCCCATCGAGGGCTCATCGAGCAGCAGCAGCTTCGGCCGCGCCATCAGCGCGCGCGCGATCGCGAGCATCTGCTGCTCGCCGCCCGAGAGGGTGCCGGCCGTCTGGCGGCGGCGCTCGGCAAGGCGCGGGAACATCGCGTACTGGCGCTCGAGGTCGGCGGCGATGCCGGCGTCCTCGCGCGCATACGCGCCCATCGCGAGGTTTTCCTCTACCGTGAGGCGGGGAAAAATCCCGCGGCCTTCGGGCACCATGACGAGGCCCTTGCGCGGCAGCTCGAAGGTCGGGATGCCGGCGAGGTCCTCGCCCCGGTAGCGCACCTGGCCCGAGCGCGCCACCAGGCCGCAGATCGCGCGCAGGGTGGAGGATTTCCCGGCGCCGTTCGCACCGATCAGGCACACCAGTTCCCCTTCGCCCACGTCGAAGTCAATGCCGCGCACCGCGCGGATGCCGCCGTAGTGGACTTGCAGCTCGCGCACTTCAAGCAACGTCATGCCGCGGCGGGCGCGCCCAGATAGGCCTCGATGACTTTTGGATCGCGCTGCACCTCGGCCGGAAGGCCCTCGGCGATCGCTTCGCCGTGATCGAGCACCAGCACCCGGTCGCAGATATCCATCACCAGGCGCACGTCGTGCTCGATGAGGAGCACCGTAATCCCGTCGTCGCGGATGCGGCGGATGAGGCGCGCGAGCGCGCGCCGCTCGGCCGGGTTCATGCCGGCGGCGGGCTCATCGAGCGCAAGTAGCCGCGGGTCGGTCGCGAGCGCGCGCGCGATCTCGAGCCGGCGCTGATCGCCATAGGGGAGACTTCCTGCGGCATCGTTCGCACGCGCGCGGATGCCGACGTAGTCGAGAAGCTCCGCGGCGCGCCGCTCGATCGCGGCTTCTTCCGCGCGCTGCGCGGCGGTGCGCAGCACCGCGCCCAGCACTCCGGCGCGCGTGCGCACATGCCGGCCAATCATCACGTTCTCCAGCGCCGAGAGGTTGGCGAAAAGCCGGATGTTCTGGAACGTGCGTGCGATGCCGGCGGCGGCGACCCGGTCGGGCGCAAGGCCGGCAAGCGGCCGGCCGTCGAACGTGAAATGGCCGGCGTCCGGGGCGTAGATCCCCGTGAGTACGTTGAAGAGCGTCGTCTTGCCGGCGCCGTTCGGGCCGATCAGACCGTAGATCTCGCCGCGCCGGATGCGGAACGACACGTTCGAGAGCGCCTGGATGCCGCCAAAGCGCTTCGTGATGCCGCTGGCTTCCAGAACCACGCTCATGCGCGTTGCGGCCCGGGTCCGTCCTCGCCGGCCAGCTCGCGCTTTCGCACCTGCGAGGGCAGCAGCCCCGCCGGGCGAAACAGCATCACCAGCACGAGGGCGAGACCGAAGAGCAGCATGCGGATCACTTCCGGCTCGATCACCTGACGGCCGAAGAGCGCCTCCTGCGCCGGAGCGACGGTCCAGCGCAGCACTTCCGGAACGAACGAAAGCAGCACCGCCCCGAGCATCACGCCCCAGATGTTGCCCATGCCGCCCAGCACCACCATCGCCACCACCATGATGGACTCGACCAGCACGAAGCTCTCGGGCGAGATGAAACTCTGCATCGCGGCGAACATTCCTCCGGCGATGCCGCCGAAGGTGGCGCCCATGGCGAAAGCGAGCAACTTCATGTTGGTGGTGTTGATTCCCATCGCGCGCGCCGCGATCTCGTCCTCGCGGATCGCCTCCCAGGCGCGGCCGATGCGCGAATCCTGAAGCCGGATGTTGATGACGATGACGGCCACGAGCACCGCGAGCAGCAACCAGTAGTACTTCATCGGGCCGCTGACGGCGAAGCCGAGCACGGTGTCGGTGCGGGAAAAGTCCACGGGTCCGAGGCGGAACGGATCGATCTGGGCGATGCCCTGCGGCCCGCGCGTGATGTTCACCGGCTGCGAGAGGTTGTTGAGAAAGATGCGCACGATCTCGCCGAAGCCGAGGGTGACGATCGCAAGGTAGTCGCCGCGCAGCTTGAGCGTCGGCGCGCCCAGAATCACGCCGAAGAACGCCGCGAGCGCCGCGCCGATCGGCAGGATCACCCAGAACGGCAGATGGATGTCGAAGTGCGGCGAGGCGAGCAGCGCGTAGCAGTACGCGCCAACGGCGTAGAACGCGATGTAGCCGAGGTCGAGCAGGCCGGCGAAGCCGACCACGATGTTCAGTCCCAGCGCGAGCAATACGTAGAGCACGGCGAAATTGGCGATCCGCACCCAGGTGGTGCCGATCACTGCGAGCGCGAACGGAAGCAGAACGAGCGCGAGCGCCACCGCCGCGACGCCCGTCCAGAGGAGCGCCGGATTGCCGCGCGCGTCAATGAGCCGGTTCACGCGCGCTCGCCCACGCGCTCGCCGAGCAGCCCCGAGGGCCGGAACACCAGCACCAGGATCAGCACCACGAAGGCGAACACGTCCTGGTAGTTCGAGCCGAAGAGCACGAAGTGCCCGCCGTCGGCGCAGCGCTCGGCGGGCCCGAGCCCGTAGCGGCACAGGTCGGTGAGGTCGCCGATGTAGCCCGCGCCGAGCGCCTCGACCACGCCGAGCAGCAGCCCCCCGAGCATCGCGCCGGGAACGTTGCCGATGCCGCCCAGAACTGCCGCCGAGAACGCCTTCAGGCCCAGGATCGAGCCCATCGTGTACTGCGCGACTCCGTAGTACGTGCCGAAGAGCACGCCCGCGACCGCCGCCATCGCCGCGCCGATGACGAAGGTTGCGGCGATCACGCGGTTGATGTCCACGCCCATCAGCGAGGCCACCTGCGGGTTCTCGGCAGTGGCGCGCATCGCGCGCCCGAGGCGCGTGCGGTACACGAGAAACGCAAGCCCCGCCATCATCGCGGCGCACACCGCCACGATCGCGACCTGCACGCCTGTCATCGTGGCGCCGGCGAAGCTGAACGTCGCGAGCGGGATGATCTGCGGAAACGCCAGCACGTTGCGGCTCCAGATCATCATCGCCAGGTGCTGCAGAATGATCGAGATGCCGATCGCGGTGATCAGGGGCGCAAGGCGCGGCGCGCGCCTGAGCGGCCGGTACGCGAGGCGCTCCATCGCGTAGCCGACCGCCATGCACACCGGGATCGCGCAGGCCGCTCCGAGCGCGACCACCAGCACCGGCGGCAGGCCGGCGGCAGCGAGGATGGGGATGACGGTGAAGGCGACCATCGCGCCGATCATCACCACTTCGCCATGGGCGAAGTTGATGAGCTGGATGATGCCGTAGACCATGGTGTAGCCGAGCGCGACCACGGCGTACACGGCCCCGAGGGTGAGACCGTTCACCAGCTGCTGGACGAAAGTGTCCACGGCGGCGAGCCTACCAAGAAAAACGGCACCCGCAGGTGCCGTTTGCCTTGTCGCAGCGCAGGATTACTTCTTCGCCTCGTCCTTTTTCGCCTCGGGCGCCGGGGCGGGTGCCGGCGCAGCCGGCGCGGGCGCCGCCGCCGCGCCCTTGATGAACTCCTCGTAGGCGATGGTCTGGCCGCCCTTGACGATCGCGATCGGCTCGAGCTTGCCACCCTTCATCGTGAAGATCGTCATCTCGGCGTCCTTGCGGTCGCCCTTCTCGTCGAAGACGATCTTGCCGGTGGCGCCGGTGTATTCCAGCTTCGCCAGCACCGGCAGATACTTCGCCGGGTCAGCCGAGTCGGCCTTCTGCATCGCGGTGATGATCATCTTCGCCGCGTCGTAGGTGAACGGGGCGTAGAGGATCGGGTCGGTGTTGAATTTCTTCTTGTAGGCGTCGAGGAACTTCTTGTCCGCGGCCTGCGGCGGAATTCCGGCCTGCGAGCAGAGCATGCCCTCGGCGGCCTCGCCCGCGAGCTCCTTCATCTTGTCGGTGCACGCGCCGTCGCCGAAGCTGAACACGGCCTTGAGGCCCAGCTCACGCCCTTGCTTGAGCAGCGGCCCGCCGGTCGCATCCATGCCGCCGTAGAACACCGCGTCGGGCTTGCGGCCCTTCAGTTTCGTCAGTACCGCCTTCCAGTCGGTGGTCTTGTCGGTGCCCTTTTCGCGCGCGAGCACCTTGATGTTTGCGGCCTTGAGCGTCTTCTCCACCTCGTTGGCGATGCCTTCGCCGTAGGCGGTGGCATCGTCAATCACCGCGACCACCTTCGGCTTGTGCGTAGCCGCGAGGTAGCTTGCGATCGCCGGCCCCTGCTGGTCGTCGCGGCCGACCACGCGGAAGACGTTCTTGAATCCCTGCTCGGTGAGCTTCGGGTTGGTCGCCGAGCCGCTGATCATCGGAATGCCGGCCTGGTTGTAGATCGCCGAGGCAGGGATCGAGGTGCCCGAGTTGAGGTGGCCGACGACGCCGGCGACCTTCGCGTCCACCAGCTTCTGCGCCACCGTCGTGCCGACCTTGGGATCGGCCTGGTCGTCCTCGAAGACCGGGACGAACTTCGCTTCCTTTCCTTCGATCCTGATTTTCGCCTCGTTCGCCTCGTCGAGCGCGAGCTTCACGCCGTTCTCGTTGTCCTTGCCGAGGTGCGCGATGCCGCCAGTGAGCGGCGCGACGTGGCCGATCTTGATCTCGATCGTAGGGGGCGGCGGAGGCGGTGCGTCCTTCTTCACTTCGGCGGTCTTTTTCTCCTCGGCGGGCTTCTCCCCGCAGCCGACCACGGCGAGCGAGGCCGCGAGCACGGTCAGTGCGAGCTTCATGTTGTTCATGGCATCTCCGTCCGGTATGAGATTGAATTTGAAAGGTTTAACGCAGGCCGGGGATCATACCGCCGCCATCCGGAAACAGAAAGCCCCGGGGCAGGCGACCCGGGCAGCCGATCGGACTACCGCACCCCTACCGGGTCGCCAGAATCCACTTCACCAGCGCCCGGAGGTCCGCATCCGGGACGTTGGGGTTGGGGGGCATGGGAACCTGCCCCCAGACGCCGGCGCCGCCCTTTTTCACCTTCTCGGCGAGTTTTGCTTCGGCGTCCATCTGCCCGGCGTACTTCTTCGCCACGTCCAGGTAGGTCGGGCCGACGGTCTTGGCCCCCTTCACGTTGTGGCAGGACAGGCAGGCGTACTTCTTCGCCAGTTCCTCGCTCGCCTGCGCCGACAGCACGGCGCATCCGGCAACGATGGCGAGCGCGATTGCGGTCATCTTCATGCGGTTCATCTCCCAGGAGCGGGCCGCGGCTCATGCGAAAGCGGCCTGCCTGCAGGCCTCTTTCAGCTCCGCCAGCGCGGCGATCGGCGGCAGGCAGGTAACGCCGCGGCACAGCCAGCCGTTGACAGGCCCCGGCCGGGCCGGCTTGTCGAGCACCGGCGGCAGGCCCGCCGCCCCGTCCGGGATCGCAAGGACGAGCGTCGCCGGCAGGTATTCACGCGCCAGCTCCGCCGACCACCGGGCGAGCCCTGCGGGCTCACCGCGCAGCACGAGAACGGAAGGCGGCCGGAGATGTTCGCCGAGCGCGATGAGCAGCTGCGCGAAGCCGCCCGGCTGCTCGCGCATCGCCGGGTAGAACAGCTCCAGCGTGCGCTCGCCGGCGCGCGCGTAGCGGTCCTCGCCGGTGAGCGCAGCCAGCCGCCCGAGCGCGAGCGCCGCGACGCCGTTTCCGGAAGGCAGCGCCGAGTCGTGCCCCGGCTTGGGGCGGTAGAGCAGCGGCTCGTGCTCGTGCGGGGTGAAGAAAAAGCCGCCGGCGTCGCGGTCCTCGAACTGCTCGAGCAGCACCTCGGCCAGCTCCTCGGCGAATTCGAGGTCGGCGGGCCGGAAATCCGCCTGCATCAGCTCCTGGATCGCCTCGATGAGGAAGGCGTAGTCGTCAAGGTAGGCCGAAAGATGCGCGCGCCCGTCCTTGTATGTCGCCGCAAGGCGCCCCTCGCGCCACATGCGGCCACGGACGAATTCGAGGGCGCGCCGCGCCGACGCAACCCACTCCGTGCGGCCCAGTACCCTGCCTGCGCGCGCCATGCCGCGTATGGCGAGCGCGTTCCACGAGACCAGCACCTTTTCGTCGCGGCCGGGACGCACGCGCCGCTCGCGCGCCGCAAAAAGCTTCGCGCGCGCCGCCTCGAGCAGTCCCTCGTCGCCCGGCGCGACCGGGTTCACCACGTGCAGATGCCAGTGACGGTTCTCGAAGTTGGGCGGCGCATCCAGGCCCCAGGCGAACGCGGCCACGCGGTATTCGTCGGGGGAAAGAAGCGCTCGCACCTCGTCCCGCTCCCAGACGTAGAACTTGCCCTCCTCGCCCTCGGAGTCGGCATCGAGCGAGGAGTAGTAGCCGCCCTCGGGCGACTGCATCTCCCGCATCAACCACGCGGCAGTCCGCTCGGCGCAGCGCGCAAAGAGCG
Organism: Pseudomonadota bacterium; assembly: GCA_040752005.1. Lineage (GTDB taxonomy): Bacteria > Pseudomonadota > Gammaproteobacteria > Burkholderiales > SG8-39 > RBG-16-66-20. The sequence continues at coordinate 9,449 of JBFMFX010000006.1, forward strand.
CCTCGCCCGAGACGCGCCAGGCGTCGGCGAGGAGCGCGAGCAGCTGGCCGTTGTCGTAGAGCATCTTCTCGAAATGCGGGATCCTCCAGTAGCGGTCCACGCTGTAGCGCGCAAAGCCCCCGCCCAACTGGTCATAGATTCCGCCGCGGCACATGCGCGCGAGCGTGCCGAGCGCCATGTCCTGCACGCCACACCGCAGGCACAGGTCGAGCTCGGTCGGGTGCGGAAATTTGGGCGCGCCTCCAAACCCACCCCATTCGGCGTCGAAGCTCGCCCGCAATTGCTCGAGCGCGGCGCGGATCGGCGCGTCGCTGAACTCGGACCGGTGCGCCGCGCCCGAAGGCAACAGGCGCGGCAGCACCTCGCGCAACCGCGCGTTCTGCTCCATGATCTCGGCGCGCCGTTCGCGCCAGACTTCGGCGATGCGCTCCAGCAGCTCGCCGAAGCCCGGCAGACCGTAGCGCGCGGTCTTTGGAAAATACGTACCGCCGAAGAAGGGCGTCCCGTCGGGCGCGAGAAACATCGTGAGCGGCCAGCCGCCGGCACCGCGGGTAAGCAGCTGGTGCGCGGTCTGGTAGATCTGATCAATGTCCGGGCGCTCCTCGCGGTCCACCTTGACGTTGACGAAGTGCCGGTTCATGAGCGCGGCGATCGCCTCGTCCTCGAAACTTTCGTGCGCCATGACGTGGCACCAGTGGCACGCCGAGTAGCCGATCGACAGCAGGATCGGCCTGTCCTCGGCGCGCGCGCGCGCGAGCGCCTCCGGCCCCCACGGATACCAGTCCACCGGGTTGTCCGCGTGCTGCCGAAGGTAAGGGGAAGTCTCGTTGGCGAGGCGGTTGGGCATACTCGCATTATGCTCGTCTCGGTCTCGGCCAAAGACCCTCGCGCGCAAGGGGTATTGCGCTTCTGGTTCCGCGGCGCCGAGCGGCGAAAGGAGTGGTTCGCGAAGGATCCGGCATTCGATGCCGAGATCCGCGCACGCTTTCTACAAGTTCACGAGGAGGCGGTGTCGGGCGCGCTCGGGTTCTGGAAAGAGCAGCCGGGAGACTGTCTCGCGCTCGTCATCGCGCTCGACCAGTTTCCGCGCAACATGTTCCGCGGCACCGCGCGTGCCTTCGCGGCCGATGCGCCTGCACGCGAGGCCGCGGCGCATGCACTCGCGCAAGGCTGGGACCGCGCGATGCTGCCGGTCGAGCGGCTCTTCCTCTACCTGCCGTTCGAGCACTCCGAGTCGCTCGCCGACCAGGAGCGCGCGCTTGCGCTGATGCGCGAGCTCGCCCGCTATCCGGAAACCGCCGACGCGCTCCAATGGGCGGAGAAGCACCACGCGGTCATCGCCCGCTTCGGGCGCTTTCCCCACCGCAACGCGGCGCTCGGCAGGCCCGGCACGCCGGCCGAGATCGAGTTCCTCAGGCAGTCAGGCTCGTCGTTCTAGTCCCCGTCGGTGATCGCGCCCCTGGAAGCGCTCGAGACCAGCCGGATGTATTTAGCCATCACGCCCCGGGTATAGCGCGGCTTGGGCGGTTTCCACTTCTTCCTGCGCGCGGCAAGCTCCTTCGCCGAGACGTTGAGCTGGATGAGGCGCTTTTTCGCGTCAATGGTGATCGAATCGCCCTCTTTCACGAGCGCGATCGTGCCGCCGACGTAGGCTTCGGGGGCGACATGCCCCACCACCAGGCCCCAGGTGCCCCCGGAGAAGCGCCCGTCGGTGAGCAGACCCACCGACTCGCCGAGCCCCTGGCCGATCAACGCCGAAGTGGGCGCGAGCATCTCCTGCATGCCCGGGCCTCCCTTCGGCCCCTCGTAGCGGATGACGATCACGTCGCCGGGGCGGATTTTCTTCGCGAGGATCGCCTTCATGCAGGCGTTTTCCGAGTCGAACACCCGTGCCGGCCCGGTGATCGAGGTCCTCTTCAGCCCGGTGATCTTGGCCACGCAGCCCTCGGTGGCGAGATTGCCCTTCAGGATCGCGAGGTGCCCCTGCGGATAGAGCGGCCTGGACCAGGGCCGGATGACGTCCTGGTCGGTGCGCGGCTCATCGGGCACATTCGCGAGCATCTCGGCCATCGTCTTGCCGTGGATCGTCATGCACTCGCCGTGCAGCACGCCGTGATTGAGCAGGATCTTGAGCACCTGCGGCACGCCGCCGGCGCGATGGAAGTCCACCGCGACATAACGGCCGGAGGGCTTGAGGTCGCACAGCACCGGCACTTTCCGTCGCACGCGCTCGAAGTCGTCCAGGGTCCACTTGACGCCGGCGGCGGCGGCGATCGCGAGATAGTGCAGCACCGCGTTGGTCGAGCCGCCGGTCGCCATCACCAGCGCGACCGCGTTCTCGATGGACTTTCTCGTGATGATGTCGCGCGGCCGCAGGTTCTTCTTCACCGCCTCGACCAGCACGCGCGCCGATTCGGCGGCCGAGTCCGCCTTCTCCGGGTCGGGCGAGGCCATCTGCGAGGAGCCGAGCAAGCTCATGCCGAGCGCTTCGAACGAGGAGGACATCGTGTTCGCGGTGTACATGCCGCCGCAGGCACCCACCGTCGGACAGGCGTTCTTTTCGATGCCGATGAAATCCTCCTCGCTCATCTTGCCGGCGGTATAGGCCCCCACCGCCTCGAACGCCGAGACAATCGTGAGCGGCTGGCCTTTCCACACCCCCGGCTTGATGGTGCCGGCGTACACGAAGATCGCCGGCACGTTCATGCGCGCGATCGCCATCATCGCCCCGGGCATGTTCTTGTCGCAGCCGCCGACCGCGAGCACGCCGTCCATCGCCTGGCCGTTGACGCTGGTCTCGATCGCGTCCGCGATCACCTCGCGCGACACCAGCGAGTACTTCATCGCTTCGGTCCCCATGCCGATGCCATCGGTCACCGTCGGAAAACCGAACGTCTGGGGCTTGGCGCCCGCCGCCTCCAGTGCCGCCACGGCCCGGTCCACCAGCGGCTGGATCCCGGCGTTGCACGGGTTCATCGTCGAGTGGCCGTTCGCCACCCCGATGATCGGTTTGTCGAAATCGCCGTCCTTGAACCCGACCGCGCGCAGCATCGCCCGGTTGGGCGAGCGGGCCACCCCCTGGGTGATCAGCCGCGAGCGGCGGTTGGGCGGCGAGGCCGCGTTGTCCTTCGTCTTTTCTGCCATGGTGCTCTCCTACGTCGAAGACGCGAGTCTAACGGAGCCGCGCACCCTCGCTCCACATCCCCCTACAATGGCCCCCGGTCGCGCCGATGCTCGTCCACCCCAGTTTCGATCCGGTCGCGTTCTCGATCGGGCCGCTCGCCGTGCGCTGGTACGGCCTCATGTGGCTCGCCGGCTTTGCCTGCGGCTGGTGGCTCGGGCGCCGGCGCATCGCCGCGGGGCTCGCGCCGATCTCGCGCGAGCAGTTCGACGACCTGCTTTTCGCGGTGGTGCTGGGCGCGATCGCGGGCGGCCGGCTCGGATACGTGCTGTTCTACAAGCCCGGTTATTACGCCGCGCATCCGCTGGAGGTGCTCTTTCTGTGGCAGGGCGGGATGTCGTTCCACGGCGGCTTTCTCGGCGTGCTCGCCGCCGTGGCGGTTTTCGCACGGCGCGAGCGGCTCGACTGGTGGCGCCTGATGGACTTCGTCGCGCCGCTCGTGCCGCTCGGTCTCGCCGCCGGGCGCCTGGGCAACTTCATCAATGGCGAGCTGTGGGGCCGGCCGACCGATCTTCCCTGGGGCATGGTGTTCGCGGGCGCGGGGCCCGAACCGCGTCACCCGTCGCAGCTCTACCAGCTCGCGGGCGAAGGTCTCGCGCTCTTTGCGCTGCTGTGGTGGTTCTCGGCGCGCCCGCGGCCGCGCGCGCAGGTGTCGGCGCTTTTCCTGGTCGGCTACGGCGTAGCGCGCTTTCTGGCGGAGTTCGCGCGCGAGCCCGACGCGTTTCTCGGCTACCTTGCCCTCGGCCTCACCATGGGACAGTGGCTGAGCCTGCCGATGATCGCCGCCGGCGCCGCGCTACTCGCCTGGAGCCGCAGGCGCCGCTGACCGCCGGCCCTACAGGCCGGCGCGGTACCGGCGCAGTAGCGCCTCGAACTCTTCCGGGGCGAGCGGCGGGCTGAAGAGATAGCCCTGCATGTCGTCGGCACCGAGCGCGCGCAGGAGCGCCGCCTGCTCCGCGGTCTCCACGCCCTCGGCAACGGTGCGCAGCCCGAGCGAGCGGGCAAGGTTGACGATCGTGGCGACGATCGCCCGCCCCTCGTCGCCCTGCGTCATCGCGACGATGAAGGAGCGGTCAATCTTGAGCGTGGTCACCGGGAGCCTGGCGATGTAGTTGAGCGAGGAGTACCCGGTGCCGAAATCGTCCACGGCGATCTCGACGTCCATCTCGCGCAGCTCGCGCAGCTTGCCGATGGTGGCCTCCAGCTCGCGCATCACCTGGTCCTCGGTGATCTCCAGCTCCAGGTCGCGGGCACTCGCGCCCGCGGCCTCGATCGCGGCGCGCACCTCGCGCACGAAGTCGCGCCGCGCGAGCTGGATCGGCGAGACATTCACTGCGACGCGCGGCAACGCCAGCCCGCGCACGCGCCAGGCGCGGCGCTCGCCGAGCGCGCGCGCGAGCACCTGCCTTCCGGCCTCCAGGATCAGCCCGGTTTCCTCCAGCAACGGAATGAATTTCGCCGGCGGCACCAGCCCCTCGCCCGGGGCCCGCCAGCGCAGCAGCGCCTCGTAGCCGGTGATCCGGCCGGTAGCCAGGCTCACCCGCGGCTGGTAATGCAGCACGAGTTCGCCCCGCTCCAGGGCGCGGCGCAGTCGCGTCTCCAACAGCAGCGCTTCGGCGGCACGCGCGCTCATTTCCGGGGCGTAGAACCCGACACGCTCGGCCCCGGCTTTCGCCTTGGCGAGCGCCGCCTCGGCGTTGCGGAAAAGCTGCTCGGCGTCGCGACCGTCGCCCGGAAACAAGGCGATGCCCGCGCGCGCGGCGATGCGCAGCTCCTGCTCGTTCACCTCGAACGGCGGGTCGAAGCAGGTGCGCAGCAGCCCCTCGACCGCGCGCGCCAGCTCGCCGGCATGCGCGGCGCCGCGCAGCACGAGCGCGAACGTGTTGGCCCCGACGCGCGCCGGCAGCTCGTGGCTCTGCATCGCCGCGCGTAGCCGTGCCGCCACCTTCCGCAGCAGCTTGTCGCCCGCCTTGCGGCCGAGCGTCTCGTTGACGCCGCGGAACCGCTCCAGGTCGAGCAGCACCACCGCGACCATCGCCTGTTCGCTGCCGCGCGTGCGCAGGTGCTGCCCGAGATGGTCGTAGAACAGCGTGCGGTTGGGAAGCCCGGTGAGCGGGTCGTAGTAGGCGAGATAGTCGGCGCGCGCCGCCTTGGCAGAATAGTCGAGCGCGAAGGAGATATCCGCGGCGAGCTCCTCCAGCAGCGTCACCTCCTCCTCGGTGAACGATCCGGGGGCCTCGCCGTAGAGCACGAACACGCCTTCGATCCTGTCCTCGACCACGAGCGGCAGCGCCACTGTGGAACGCAGCCCGCGGGCGAGCGCTTCGGCGCGGTGGTAGCCGACATCGGGCTGCTGCGCCATGTCGTTTTCCACCACGGTGCGGCGCTCGCGGATGGCGCGCCCCGCGACGCCCTGCGCGCTGGGCGAGCGCTCCGCGGTTTCCAGCCGCGCGCCGACTGGCAGCCCGACGTCGAAGCCGGCGCGGGCGGCAAGGCGGTACTCGCCATCCTCGCCGCGCACCGCGATCCAGGCCATCGGCGAGCCGCCGTGCTCGACCGCGACCCGGCAGGCCTCGCGCAGCAGCTCGTCCCGGTCGCGGATGCGCACGATCGCGGAGTTGATCGCCGACAGCATCACGTGGATGCGGTGCAGGCAGGCGATGCGCGCCTCCTGCGCCTTGCGCTCGCTGATGTCGCGGATCACCACCAGAGCGAGCCTGTCGCCGCCCGACTCGAAAGCGATCGCGCGCGACTCCACCTGCATGCGCGCGCCGTCCAGGCGAACGTGGACCTGCTCCTGCGGCGGCACCGTCGCCCCGGGGGCGGCGAGCCGGCGCACGCGCTCGCGCACCGTCTCGTGAAACTCCGGCGCAATGAAGTCGTAGATCGGGCGTCCGACCATTTCCGACGGCGCGCGCGCGCCGTAGAGCGCGAGCGCCGCACGGTTGACGAACACGATGCGCTCGCCGTCGCGCACCCAGATCGCATCCGGCGACATCTCGACGAGGCTGCGGTAGCGTTCCTCGGCCTCGCGCAGCCGGCAATTGGCCTGCTCGAGCTCCGCGGTTCGGCTGCGCACCCGCTCCTCCAGGTCGGCGCGCGCGCGGTCGAGCGCGATCAGCAGCCGCTTTCTCTCGATCGCGTGTCGCAGCGTGCGCGCGAGCAGCGCCGGGTCGAGTTCGCCCTTGACGAGATAGTCCTGCGCCCCGCAGCGCAGGACGGCGAGCTCGAGCGTCTCGTCCGGCTGTCCGGTGAGCACCACGACCGGCGTGTCGGGCGCCGCCCGCACGAGCCCGGACACTGTGTCCGGTCCCGTGCTGTCGGGCAGGCCGAGATCCGTGAGGACGACGTCTACTTCGCCGCGCGCGAGCGCGGCCAACGCATCCGCCAGACGCGGCGCGATACCGGCCAGCACCAGCCCTCGTTGGCGCAGCGGTGCAAAGGCGCGCCGCACGAAAAGCGCGTCGTCGGCGTTGTCTTCCACGAGGAGAACCCGCACCGCACCGGCTCCCCCTTGCGCGGCCGCATGAACATCCATCTGCCCGTCATGCTACCCCGGTGCGGCGGCGGACTCCGTTAACTGGTTGGCAGGCAAGCCTCGAGCACGCGCACCGCATGCAGCGCCCGCCGTCCCGCGCCCTCGGCGATCTGCTGGCGGCAGCTCGTCCCATCTGCAATCACGATCGCATCCGCCGGCGCCGCGCGCACCGCGGGAAGGAGCGCACCTTCGGCCATCTTCATCGAAACGCCATAGTGCTCGGCCTCGAAACCGAAGCTTCCGGCCATGCCGCAGCAGCTCGAGTCGATCGTGCGCAGCGCAAGCTCGGGCACGAGACGCAACGTGCGTTCCACCGCCGGCATCGCGTCGAACGCCTTCTGATGGCAGTGCCCGTGAACGAGCGCCTGCGCACGCAGCGGGCGCAGTCGCAGGTCGAGCCGCCCGGCGTCGGCTTCGCGCGCGAGGAACTCCTCGAGGAGCCGCGTGCGCCGCGCGAGCGCCGCGGCTTCGGCGCCGGGCATCAGGGCGAGCAGTTCGTCGCGCAGGGTGAAGGTGCACGACGGTTCCAGCCCGGCGATGGTCACGCCGCGCTCGACGAACGGGCTCATCGCATCGAGCAGGCGCCGCGCCTCGCGCCGCGCCTCGGCCACGCGCCCGACCGCGAGCAGCGGACGGCCGCAGCACAGCGGCCGCGCGCCGCGCACAGGACGCGGCGCGCGCACCGCGTAGCCGGCGGCGCCGAGCACGCGCAATGCCGCCCGCGCGTTTTCCGGTTCGAACCAGCGGTTGAAGCAGTCCACGAACAGCACCGCCTCGCGCATTCCCGGCGAATCGGCGATCTCGGCGTCGCGCCAGCAGTCCGTGCGCCAGCGCGGCAGACGGCGCTCGCGCGCGAAGCCGGCAAGCGGCGCGGCGAGGTCCTGCAGCGCGTTGGCGAGCGGCGCGGCGCGCGCCGCGAGCGGCGCGTAGCGCGGCAGCCACCCGATCAGCCGGTCGCGCAGGCTCCAGCCGCGCCGCGCCTTGTAGTGCGCAAGAAACTCGAGCTTCATGCGCGCCATGTCCACGCCGGTCGGGCATTCGCGCTTGCAGCCCTTGCACGAGACGCACAGCTCGAGCGCTTCCTTCACCGCCTCATCGGCCGCGTCGCCCAGCTGCCCGGAAAGCGCCAGGCGCAGCGTGTTCGCGCGCCCGCGGGTGAGGTGGATCTCGTCGCGCGTCGCGCGGTACGACGGGCACATGGTGCCGGCGTCGAACTTGCGGCAGTGGCCGTTGTTGTTGCACATCTCGACGGCCTTGTCGTAGCCGCCCCAGTCCGACCAGTCGAGCGCCTCGCGCGGCGCCTGGGTGCGGTAGCCGGGCGGAAAGCGAAACAGCCGCACCTCGTCCATGCGCGGCGGATTGACGATCTTGCCCGGGTTCATCAGCCCTTTCGGGTCGAGCCGGCGCTTGATCTCGGCAAGCGCCGCGGTGAGCCGCGGCCCGAAGAACGGCGCGATCCATTCCGATCTCACCAGGCCATCGCCGTGTTCGCCGGAATAGGCGCCCTTGTAACGCCTGACCAGCGCCGCCGCCTCCTCGGCGATGGCGCGCATCTTCTGCGCGCCGTCGCGGCGCATGTCGAGCACCGGGCGAACGTGCAGGCAGCCGACCGAGGCATGCGCGTACCAAGTGCCGCGCGTGCCGTGGCGCTCGAACACCTCGGTCAGGCGCGCGGTGTATTCGGCGAGATGCTCCAGCGGCACCGCGCAGTCCTCGATGAACGACACCGGCTTGCCGTCGCCCTTCATGGACATCATGATGTTGAGGCCGGCCTTTCTCACCTCCCAGACTTCCTTCTGCAGCCGGGGGTCGGTGACCGGGACGACACTTCCGGGCAGGCCGAGATCGGCCATCAGCTCGGCGAGCTCGTTCAGCCTGCGCGCCCCCTGCGCCGCGTCCTCGCCGGAGAACTCCACCAGCAGGATCGCGTCGGGCTCGCCGCGAATGAACGCCTCGACCGTGCGGCGGAATGCGCCGATCTCGCGCGCCAGTTCGATCATCGTGCGATCCACCAGCTCCACCGCCGAAGGGCCGAGGCGCACGATGTGCTGCGTCGAGTCCATCGCGGTGTAGAAGCGCGGAAAGTGCACCACGCCGAGCGCGCGCGCCGCCGGCAGCGGCGCAAGCTTCAGGTGCAACCGCTCGAACCACGCCAGCGTACCTTCGGAACCCACCAGAAGGTGCGCCGCGTTCTCGTACGGCGGCCCGAGGTGATCCAGGTTGTAGCCGGCGACCTTTCTCAGCAGCTTCGGAAAGCGCGCCGCGATTTCGTCCTTTTCCCGCTCGTAGAGCGCGCGCAGCCACCCGACGAACTCGACGTAGCCCGGCGGCCCGGCGGCCTCGGCAAACGGCCCGAAACGCCAGCGCTCGCCCGAGGCGGTCACCGCCTCGATCGCGAGCACGTTGTGCACCATGTTGCCGTAGGCGATCGAGCGCGAGCCGCAGGAGTTGTTGCCGGCCATTCCGCCCAGGGTCGCCTGCGCGCTCGTGGACACGTCCACCGGAAACCAGAGGCCGTGCGGCCGCAGCTTCGCATTCAGCTCATCGAGCACGATGCCCGGCTGCACCACCGCACGGCGCCCCTCGACATCCAGTTCGACGAGCGCGCGCAGATATTTGGAGTGGTCGATGACCAGCGCCGCGCCGACCGTCTGTCCGCATTGCGAGCTGCCGGCGCCGCGCGCGAGCACCGGCACCCGGTGCTCGGACGCGATCGCGAGCGCGGTGCGCGCCGCCTCCTCGGTGCGCGGCACCACCACGCCCAGCGGCATCACCTGGTAAATGGAGGCGTCGGTCGCGTACCGGCCGCGCGAGGCGGGATCGAACAGGATCTCTGCGTCCACCTGGCGGCGAAGCCTCGCCTCGAGCGAGTCCATCGCGAACCGGGAAGTGCCGGCGTTGCGCATGGCGCCATTTTTGCACGTGGCGCGCCCGGCGCTGGCAAAATGACAGGTTTTGCGAGGAGCGCCTCATGCCGAGAACCGCCGGACGTCACTTTCTCCAGATCCCGGGACCGACCAACGTCCCCGACCGCGTGCTGCGCGCGATCGACTTCCCCACCATGGACCATCGCGGCCCGGAGTTCGGCGCGCTCGGCCGCGAGGTGCTGGAGGGGATGAAGCGCGTATTCCGGACCGCCGGCCACGTCGTGATCTACCCGGCTTCGGGCACGGGCGCGTGGGAGGCCGCGCTCGTCAACACGCTCTCGCCGGGAGACCGCGTGCTCATGTACGAGACCGGGCACTTCGCGACACTGTGGCAGAAGATGGCCCGGCGGCTGGGCCTTGAGCCGGAGTTCATCGCCGGCGACTGGCGCACCGGCGCCGACCCGCAGCGAATCGAGGAGCGCCTGCGCGCCGACACCGCGGGCGCGATCAAGGCGGTGTGCGTGGTGCACAACGAGACCTCGACCGGCGTTGCCTCGCGCATCTCCGAGATCCGCCGCGCGATGGACGCCGCCGGCCACCCGGCGCTTCTCGTGGTGGACACGATCTCGTCGCTCGCCTCGATGGACTATCGGCACGACGAATGGGGAGTGGACGTCACCGTCGCCGGCTCGCAGAAGGGGCTGATGCTGCCCCCGGGGCTTTCCTTCAACGCGGTCTCCGCCAAGGCGCTGGAGGCGGCCAAGCGCGCGCGTCTGCCGAAGAGCTACTGGGCGTGGGACGAGATGCTCGCCCACAACCGCGACGGTTACTTCCCCTACACGCCGGCGACGAACCTGCTCTACGGGCTGCGCGAGGCGTTGCGGATGCTGGAGGAAGAAGGGTTGGAGAACGTCTTCGCGCGCCATGCACGCCACGCGGAGGCGACGCGCCGCGCGGTGCGCGCCTGGGGGCTGGAGGTGCTGGCGACAAACCCGGCGGAGTATTCCAGCTCGCTCACCGCAGTGCTGCTGCCTGCCGGTTACGACGCCAATCGGGTGCGCAAGGTCATCCTGGAGCACTTCGACCTGTCGCTCGGCACCGGCTTGGGCAAGCTCGCCGGCAAGATCTTCCGCATCGGCCATCTGGGGGATTTCAACGACCTCATGCTCGCCGGCACGCTCGCCGGCTGCGAAATGGGGCTGGCGCTCGCGGGGGTTCCGGTGAAACGGGAGGGCGTGCAGGCGGCGCTCGCCTGGCTCACTGAGTGCCGGTCGAAGCCGGCCCGCGCGGCGGCCTGATGCCGGCGGCGCCCGGGCGCTGCGGTATCATCCGCCGCCAGGCGCGTTTCACAACCCGGAGGAGAAAATCATGCTGAGAACCCTGTTGGCGGCAGGTCTTGCCGCGGCGGCGGCGCTGGCGCAGGCGCAGAGCTGGCCCACCAAACCGATCACGTTCCTCAACCCGTTCCCGGCCGGCGGCGGCACCGACACGTTCGCGCGGCCGATCGCGGCGCGCCTGTCGCAGACGATCGGCCAGCAGGTGCTGGTCGAGAACCAGGGCGGCGCGGGCGGCACGGTGGGCGCGGCGAACGTCGCCAGGCGCGCGCCCGACGGCTACAACTGGTTCTTCGGCGCGGTGCACCACACGATCGCCGAGAGCCTGTACACCAAGTTGCAGTACAGCCTCGAGCGCGACTTCGAGCCGCTCACCGTCGCGGCGTTCGTGCCGAACGTGGTGGTGATCCATCCGAAGCATGCCGACAAGTTCAAGACGCTCAAGGACCTGATCGAGTTCGGGCGCACAAACCCCAACCGGCTGAACTACGGCTCGGCGGGCAGCGGAACGACTCACCACCTCTCGGTGGAACTGTTCAAGACCATGACCGGCGCGCAGTACGTGCACGTACCGTATCGCGGCGCCGGCCCGCTGATGGTGGACCTGCTCGCCGGACAGGTGGACTTCGCCTTCGACGGCATGGGCACCTCGTCCGCCCAGATCAAGGCGGGCAAGCTGATCCCGCTTGCGATCACCAGCAAGGTGCGCAATCCGGTGCTGCCGAACGTGCCGACGGTCGAGGAAGCGGGGGTGCCCGGCTACGAGGTGCGCACGTGGTACGGGATCTGGGCGATCCGCGGGACGCCGAAGGAGATCAAGGACCGCATGTACCGGGAAGTGGTCGCGGCGATGAGCACGCCGGAGCTAAAGAGAATCTGGGCCGAGCAGGGCGCGGAGGCAGGCGGCATGCCGCCCGAAGAGATGGAGAAGTTCGTCAAGGCCGAGATCGCCAAATGGGCGAAGGTGGTCAAGGACGCCGGGGCGAAAGTGGACAACTAGGAAAATCCGGACGGCGCCGCCGCCGGATTTTCCCGGCGCGAGGGAGCGGCCGCGGTGCGCCGCTCATCGCGCCGGCGCGCTCAGATGACGCCAAGACCCCGCAGGCGCCCGATTTCCTCGGTGCTCTTGCCCAGCAAGCCGCGTAAGACCTCCTCGGTGTGCTCGCCGAGCACCGGCGGTGCGCGGTCATAGGCGATCGGTGTGGCCGAGAAGCGCATCGGGCTCGCGACCGAGGAAAGCTTCCCCGCCACGGGATGGTCGAGCTCGATCCTCACTCCGCGCGCCTTCACCTGCGGCTCCGCGAACACCTGCGCGATGTTGTTGATCGGGCCGTTCGGCACCCCCGCGGCCTCCAGCAGCTCCACCCACTCGCGCGTGGTGCGGCGCAGGAAGATGTCCTGCAGCAGCCGCGTCAGCTCGGCGCGGTTCTGCACGCGCAAGCCGTTGGTCGCGAAGCGGGGATCGGCCGCAAGCTCCGGGCAGCCTGCGGCGTCACAGAATCGGCGGAACAGGTTGTCGTTGCCGCACGCGAGAATGACGTCTCCGTCGGCGGTGCGAAACGGCTGATAAGGAACGATGTTCGGATGCAGGTTGCCGATCCGCTGCGGCGGCTCGCCGGTGGCGAAGTAGTTGGTGTTCTGATAGGCGAGCAGCGCGATCTGCGAGTCGAGCAGCGCGAGATCCAGATGCTGGCCGACCCCGGTTTCGGCGCGGTGCGCCAGCGCGGCGCAGATCGCGATCGAGGCGTACATGCCGGTGATGATGTCGGCGACCGGAACGCCGGCACGCATCGGCGGGCCGTCGGGCTCGCCGGTGACGCTCATCATCCCGCCCATGCCCTGGATCATGAAGTCATATCCGGGCCGCTCGCGGTACGGCCCGGTGTGCCCGAAGCCGGTGATTGAGCAGTAGATGAGCCGCGGGTTGACGCTCCTCAAGTCCTCCCAGGCGAGCCCGTAGCGCGCGAGGTCGCCGTACTTGAAGTTCTCGATCAGCACGTCCGAGCGCGCGGCCAGCTCGCGCACCAGCGCCTGCCCCTCGGCGTGCGCGATGTTGACGGTGACGGATTTCTTGCCGCGGTTTGCCGAAGTGAAGTAGGCCGAGTCCTTCGTGTCGCGCCCGGCGCGGTCCTTGACCCACGGCGGGCCGAAGGCGCGCGAGTCGTCGCCCGTGCCGGGGCGCTCGACCTTGATCACCTCGGCGCCGAGATCGGCGAGGTTCTGCCCGGCCCAGGGGCCGGCCAGTACGCGCGAGAGGTCGAGAACGCGGATGTGCGCGAGCGGTCCGGGCATGGCGCGCGCATTTTACCCGCGCTACTTCACCTCCAGATGGTTATGAACCTTTCTCACACCGGCGATTTCGGCCGCGGCCCTGCCGGCTTTCGCCCGCACGTCGGCCGAGTCCACAAAACCGGACAGCAGTACGCGGCCTTCGTAGGTCTCCACCGAAATCGCGGTCGAGGGCACACCCTTTTCGGCGAGCAGCTTGGCCTTCACCCTGGCGGTGATCGCCGAATCGGAGAGCACGCGGCCATCACGGTCCTGGTTCGCCTTGAGGTACTCGTTCACGTTCCAGCGCCCGTCGCGGTCGGCATCGAACGGCACGAAGCGCTTGGCGAGTTCCTTCTCGCCCGCCAGCTCTTGGCGGCTCACGTAGCCGTCGGCGTTCTTGTCCAGGGCGTCGAACGCGGCGTTGCCGCTCGACTTGCCCTGCGCGATCGCCACGGTCGAGCACGCCGCGGCGAGAGCCATTGCGATTGCCTTCCTCACGCCGTTCTCCTTGCGGGCTGCAGATCAGAATTCGACCGACGATACGGCGCGTCGTTCCAGACGAATTCGAGTCGCCGGGCAGCGACAGCTACAGGCTCCACAGACGTGCGAGCATCCTCAGCGCGAGCGCGAGCAGCACCAGGGCGAACAGGATCCTGAGCGGCCGCAGCGGCAGGCGATGCGCAAGCCGCGCCCCGAGCGGCGCCGCCGGCATGCTCGCGGCAACGACGAGCGCGAGCGCCGGAAGGTATACGTAGCCGAGCGCGCCCTCGGGCAGTCCCTCGACGCGCAGGCCCTGCATGATGTAGCCGGCGGTGCCGGCAAGCGCGATCGGGAAGCCGCTCGCTGCCGCGGTGCCGATCGCGCGCCGCAGCGGAACACCGCGCCGCACGAGGTACGGGATCGTGAGAAACGCGCCGCCTGCGGCGAGCAGGCTGGAGAGGACGCCGATCGCCGCGCCCGCCGCGGCGAGCCGCGCGCGGCCCGGCAGCGGGCCCGCCGACTGCACGCCCGATTCGAGCATCATGCGTGCTGCGGCGAAGAAAAGGAACACGGTGAACGCGGCGGCGAGCCACCGCGTCGGCACCAGCCCGGCGCCGAGCGCGGCGCCGAGCGCGCCTGCGGCCATGCCCGGCGCCAACGCGCGCGCGACCGGCCAGTGCACCGCGCCGTGGCGGTGGTGCGCGGCGACGCTCGCGATCGAGGTGAACACCACGCTCGCCATCGCGGTGGCGAGCGCCAGGTGCATGACGTGCTCGGGCGCAAACCCGCGCGTGCTGAACAGAAGCGCGAGCAGCGGCACCATCACCATGCCGCCGCCGATGCCGAGCAGCCCGGCGAGAAATCCGACCGTCGCGCCAATGGCGAGATAGGCGGTCCACTGCGGCATCAGCGCGCACCGAGCAGATGCGCGGCAAGCTCGGCGAAACCCGCGCCGCAGGCGCGCTGCGTCACGTAGCGGGGCGCCGCCTCCAGCTTTCCCTCGAAGCGGCGCACGTTGGCGACCCCGACCGAATGCTCGAAAAAGGCGAACATCGGCGCGTCGTTCGGTGAATCGCCGACGAACGCGTAGTCCGCCTGCGAGCGCGCGAGGTCGGTGCCGAAGCGCTCGGCGAAGAGCAGTTTCACGGTCGCCAGCTTGTCGTAGGTCCCGAACCAGCCGTTGACGTGGATCGAGCTGATCTTCGCGGTAAGGCCCGCTTGCTGCATCAGCGCGCGAATGCGCTCGGCGGCCGCAAGCGGCAGCGCCGGCACGTCCTCGCACCAGTCGATCGCCAGGTCGGTCTCGCGCCAGGGCTGATCGGCCGCGAGCGCGCAGCCGGGCACTTCGGCCAGTATGCGCTCGGCAATGGCCGCCAGCCGCACACGCCTGGCGGCGCGCGTCGCCGCATCGTCGAGGTAGCGCCGCACGATGCGGCCGCCGTCACGCGCGAACCAGAACGCACCGTTCTCGCCCACCACCGCATCCACCGGCCACAGGCGCGCGATCTGGTCGCACCAGCCCGCGCACCGGCCGGTGACCGGCACCACCCGCCGACCGGCGCGCTTGAGCCTTTCCATCGCCCCGTAGGCCTCGGCGGTGAGCACGCCGTCGGTGGTGAGCGTGTCGTCTATGTCGAAGAGCAGCCCCGTCAGGCGCGCGGCATCGCGCAGCTCGGCGAGCGGTTTCACGCGAGCCGCTCCAGCGCCGCGCGCACCCTCGCGCGAGCGGCCGCATCGAGAAAAAGTCCGGTCTTCGTCCGGCGCCAGAGCACGTCCTCCGGCTCACGCGCCCA
Organism: Pseudomonadota bacterium; assembly: GCA_040752005.1. Classification (GTDB taxonomy): domain Bacteria; phylum Pseudomonadota; class Gammaproteobacteria; order Burkholderiales; family SG8-39; genus RBG-16-66-20. The sequence continues at coordinate 24,913 of JBFMFX010000006.1, forward strand.
TTCGCGCTCGACGAACCACGCCAGCTCGCGCTCGGTGAGCCCGGCGCCATAGTGCTCGCCGACGTCGCCGTCGCCGGCCACTTGCGGCGCACGCGCTCCGTGCCGGCGAAACAGCCCGCGGAGCACTTCCTGCGGCAGAGCGCGATAACGCGCGAAGAACGCCTCGCGCGCCTCGGCGCGGCTCGCGCCGCCGAAGTCGCTTCCGGCGAGCGGCGCCGCACCCGTCCACCGCGGCCCCATGCGCGGGAAATAACGCGCGAGCTTGTCCAGCGCGTGCTCGGCGAGGCGGCGATACGTCGTGATCTTGCCGCCGAAGACCGACAGCACCGGCGCCGCGCCCGCGGCGTCGTCCACGCGCAGCGTGTAGTCGCGCGTCACCTTCGACGGATCGGCGCTGCCGTCGTCGTAGAGCGGGCGCACGCCGGCATATTTCCACACCGCGTCCTCGGCCCGCACCGGGCGCGCGAGGTAGCGGTTGACCGCACGGCACAGATACGCGACCTCGGCTTCAGTCGCATGCGGCGGCTCGTTTTCGTCCGGGTGCGGCACATCGGTCGTGCCCACGAGCGTGAAGCGCTCGGCGTACGGGATCATGAACACCACGCGTCGGTCGTCGTTCTGCAGGATGAAGGCGTGCTCGCCTTCGTACAGCGCCGGCAGCACGATGTGGCTGCCGCGCACCAGGCGCACCCGGTCGGCCGAGGGCTGGCCGAGCCGGGCGTTCAGCACCTCCTTCACCCACGGCCCGGCGGCGTTCACGATCGCGCGCGCACCGAGCGTCGCGCCGTTCGAAAGCGTCACGCGCCAGGCGCCGGCATCGCGGCGCGCGCTGACGCACGCCGTGCGGCTGAGAATGTGCGCCCCGCGCGCGGCCGCGTCCATCGCGTTTTCGATCACCAGGCGCGCGTCGTCCACCCGGCAGTCGGAGTAGGCGAAGCCGTGGCGCAGCCCGGCCCTGAGGCCGGAGCCGTACGGCGGCCGGTCGAGCCGCACCGCCTCAGATCCCGGCAGGTGCGCGCGGCGCGCGCCGAGCGCCGGCGCGAATCGCCCGAGATGGTCGTAGAGAAAAAGGCCGGCGCGGATCATCCAGCGCGGGCGCAGCTCCGGCACGTGCGGCATGATGAAGCGCGCGGGCCATACCAGATGCCCTGCGATCCGAAGCAGCACCTCCCGCTCGGCGAGCGCCTCGGCGACCAGCCGGAACTCGTACTGCTCCAGGTAGCGCAGCCCCCCGTGGATGAGCTTGGAGGAGGCCGAGGAGGTGGCCGCGGCGAGGTCGCCCTTTTCCACCAGCACCACCGAAAGCCCCCGGCCGGCGGCGTCGCGCGCGATGCCGGCGCCGTTGATGCCGCCGCCGATCACCAGAAGATCGCAGCTCGCCGGGGGGATTTCCTGCCTGCGCAAGCCCGGCATTCTATGCCAGCGTCACGCACACCCGGACCCCGGCGGCGAGGTTTTCGGCGCGGATCCGCCCGCCATGGAACTCGGCGATCAGCCGCGCGACGTAAAGGCCGAGGCCCAGGTGCGGCTCGCGCGCGATGCGCCCGGCGCGCGCCGACACCATCGAGCCGAAAAGCGCCCTCTTCACCGCCTCCGGGATCGGCGGGCCGTCGTTTTCCACGCACAGTGTCGCCGCAGCGCCCTGGGCCGCGAGCGATACGCGTACCGGCGTGCCCGGCGCGGCGAAGTCGGTGGCGTTCTCGACCAGCTTGTCCAGCATTTGCGCGAACAGGTCGGGCGCGCCCTGCAGCATCACCGCCTGCGCGGGCAGCGCCAGAACGAACTCGCGCGGCGCGTACGCCAGGCGGTAACCCTCGACGCAGCCGCGCACCACCGGCACGCAGTCGAATCGTTCGCGCTCGGCGCTCGACAGGCTCTGCTCCAGCCGGCTCGCCTCGCTCATGCGCTCGAGGATGCGCGACAGCCGCGCGAGGCCGTCCTCGGCGCGCGCGATGTAGATGCGTGATTCCTCCGGCGAGGGTGCGAGCTTGAGGTTCTCGAGCGAGGAGCGCACCACCGCGATCGGGGTGCGCAGCTCGTGCGAGAGCCGCGCCGCGAGGCTTTCCAGATAAGCGTGGTGCTGCGCCAGGCGCGCGAGCACCGCCGAGAAGCTGCGCGCGAGATCGCCCACTTCGTCGCCGGCCTCCGAGGCGGTGGCGATGCGCGCGATCCGCCCGCGCGCGTCGATCGCCGATTCGGCCTCGTCGCGCAGCCGGCGGATCCGCAGCGACAGCCGCGTCGCCCAGCCGATCAGCACCGCCGCCGCGCCGGCGAACACGGTGAGCGTGAGCGCGAGCAGACGCTCCAGCGCCTCGCTGCGCAAAGTGGCGATCGGATTCGTCGTCTCCTCCACCACCACCGCGCCCACCACCTCGTCGCGGTGCCACACCGGATGCGCGGCCGACATCACCACGGCGCGGCCGTCGGCTGTGCGCCGGGTGCGGGTTGCCGGTGCGCCCTGCAGCGCCGCGTTGATGTCGCGCCCGCTGGCGAGCGCGTCCTCCGCAACGGACTCGGCGAACTCCTCGCTCGGGCGCTCGATCAGCAGGCCGGCGAAGCGGCGCCAGAGCGCGCGCCAGCCTTCGGGCTCGCCTTCGGCGCCGGCCGGACGGCGCAGGCTGCCGGCGAGCGCGAGCACCTGGTAGCGGCGGTTGACCACCCAGATGCGCGACTCGGTGCGCTCCAGCCCCTTCAGGATCGCGGCGATCTCCTCCTCGGCGGCGCGCCCGGCGAGCGTCTGCTCGCGCTCGAGGATCACCTGCTCGGCCGGCAGCTCGAGCGCGCGCTCGGCGAGCCGCCTCAGCTCCGCTTCGGCCTCGCGCCGCAGGGAATCGCCGCCGGCGGGCGGCCCCTGCATCAGGCGCGGCCGGTCATGCAGCGCGGTCGCCACCGCGCGCGCGGTCGCGATGAGCGCCCGCTCCTGCCCTGCGAGCAGCACCCGCTCCATCTCGTTCACGTACCGCAGGCCCGCCCAGGGCAGCGCGAGCAGTACCAGCGCCACCAGCGCGAGCTTGCCGCGCAGGCCGAGCGCGAAGCGCGCCGCCTTCAAGTCGCTTTCCAGCGATAGCCGATGCCGTACGCGGTTTCGATGTGCGCGAACGCCGGATCGGCGGCCTGAAACTTGCGGCGGATGCGCTTGATGTGCGAGGTCACGGTCGTCTCGTCCACCACCAGCTCGGCCTCGCGCATCAGCTGGCTGCGGCTCTTGACGTGCCCGGGATAGCGCGCCAGCGCATGCACCATCCAGAACTCGGTCAGCGTGAGTTCGACCGGCCGGCCCTTCCAGCGCACGCTGAAGCGCCGCAGATCGAGCGCCAGTTCGCCGCGCTCGACGATCTCTTCGGCCGGCTGCGGCTCACGCGAGAGCTCGGCGCGGCGAAACAGCGCCGCGATCCGCGCCAGCAGGTGCGGCAGGCTTGCGTCCTTGGTGAGGTAGTCGTCGGCGCCCAGGCGCAGGCCGGCGACGATGTCGAAGTCGCTGTCGCGCGCGGTGAGAAAGATGATCGGCAGGGCGGCCGACATCGCGCGCAGCTCGCGGCAGAGCGCGAAGCCTCCGTCCACGTCGGCGCCCAGGCCGATGTCAATGATGGCGAGATCGGGCAGCCGCGAGCGCAGCGCCGCAAGCGCCTCCTCGCGCGAGCCGTAGGCGGCGACTTCGAAACCGTGGCGCGCGAGCGCCTCGGCGTAGTTGGCGCGGATGGCCGGATCGTCCTCGACGATCGCGATGCGACGCATGGTGCGCAAGGGCAGATTATGGCGCGAAAGGCCGCCGGGTCCGCGAGGCGCCGCGCCGCGTTGCCATCGGATTGCCAGAATCGCTCGCCGCCTTTGCCGAAGCCCGCCGCGCGCCCGCCCGCGCTGCCGGGTGAAATGGCATGCATGAAACACCCCGAAGCTCTATCGCGCCCCCGCTTGGCGCTTCTCGATCTGGCCGCCCTCGTCGCGGCTGCGGCGTGCGTCGCGGCGGCGACCGGGCTTGCGGCCGCCGGCGTGGTGCTGCTGCTCGCGTGAGTCGCTACGGCGAGGTCGCCCTGGGCGTCGAGTGCGCGCTGCCGCGCACTGTCCCCGCCGCGCGCCTCAGGTACCGGCCGGTCGTGGAGCTCGCGATCGTGGCGGCGCTCGGCGGGGCGCTCTGTGCCGGGGTGTACGTGTGGAAGGGCGCGCCCCTGAGCGCCGGGCCGGTGTGGAGCACCCCACCCGCAGCGGCGCGCCCCGCTCCAAGTGTCGTGCCCTGCGCACCGCCACGATCCGTCGGCTATTACGCGCCGGTCGCGACGCGCTTCGTCACCTACGAAGTTGAGCTCGCGGGCGAGGCGCGCGCGTACCCGCAGGCGCTGCTCGAGCACCCGGCGGTGAAGGAGTGGACCGTCGCGGCGCGGCAGGAGACGGAGTTCTACGCCCCGGACGAGCCGTACGCCGGCACCGCGCCCGGATAGGCGGACGGGCTACTTTTTCCTCAGCCTGCGGATGGCGGCGAGCTGCGCGGCGAGCATCGCCAGCTCCCCTTCGACGGCGGCGATCTCCTGCTTGTCGCGCGCCTTGGCGCGCGCCTCCTCGGCGCGCTTCAACGCCTCGTTCGCCTTGGCTTCGTCGAGGTCATGGCCGCGGATCGCGGTGTCGGCGAGCACGGTGATCAGCCGCGGCTGAACTTCCAGGATTCCCCCGGCGACGAAGATGAGCTGCTCTTCCCCCCCGCCGGGCGGGATGATCCGCACCGCGCCCGGCTTGATGCGCGTGATCAACGGCGTGTGGCGCGGGTAGATCCCCAGCTCGCCCACCTCGCCAGGCAGCACGACGAACTCCGCCTCGCCCGAGAAGATGGACTCCTCGGCGCTGACGACGTCAACGTGGATGGTGGGCGCGGCCATGGGGACTCCGGCTTACTGCAGCGTCTTCGCTTTTTCGAACGCTTCCTCGATCGGGCCGACCATGTAGAACGCCTGCTCGGGCAGGTGGTCGCACTCGCCGTTGACGATCATCTTGAAGCCCTTGATGGTGTCCTTGAGCGGCACGTACTTGCCCGGCTGGCCGGTGAAGTTCTGCGCCACGGTGAACGGCTGCGAGAGGAAGCGCTGGATCTTGCGCGCCCGCGCGACCGCCAGCTTGTCCTCGGGCGACAGCTCGTCCATGCCGAGGATGGCGATGATGTCGCGCAGCTCCTTGTAGCGCTGCAGCGTCGCCTGCACCGCGCGCGTGGTGTTGTAGTGCTCCTCGCCGATGATGTTCGGGTCCACCTGGCGCGAGGTCGAGTCTAGCGGATCCACCGCCGGGTAGATGCCGAGCGCGGCGATGTCGCGCGACAGCACCACGGTCGCGTCCAGGTGCGCGAACGTGGTCGCGGGCGACGGGTCGGTGAGGTCGTCCGCCGGCACGTAGATCGCCTGCACCGAGGTGATCGAGCCGGTCTTGGTGGAGACGATGCGCTCCTGCAGCCGCCCCATCTCTTCGGCGAGCGTCGGCTGATAGCCCACCGCCGAGGGCATGCGCCCGAGCAGCGCGGACACCTCGGTGCCGGCGAGCGTGTAGCGGTAGATGTTGTCCACGAAGAACAGGATGTCGCGGCCCTCGTCGCGGAAGCGCTCGGCCATGGTGAGACCGGTGAGGCCGACGCGCAGGCGGTTGCCGGGCGGCTCGTTCATCTGCCCGAACACCATCGCCACCTTCGACTCGGGAAGGTTGTCGAGCTTCACCACGCCCGCCTCGATCATCTCATGGTAGAAGTCGTTGCCCTCGCGCGTGCGCTCGCCCACCCCGGCGAACACCGACAGGCCGGCGTGCTGGGTGGCGATGTTGTTGATGAGCTCCAGCATGTTCACGGTCTTGCCGACGCCGGCGCCGCCGAACAGGCCGATCTTGCCGCCCTTGGCGAACGGACAGATGAGATCGATCACCTTGATGCCGGTCTCCAGCAGCTCGATCGAGGGCGAAAGCTCGTCGAACTTCGGCGCCGGCTGGTGGATCGAGCGCCGCTCCTCGGCAAGGATCGGCCCCTTCTCGTCAATCGGGCGGCCGAGCACGTCCATGATGCGCCCGAGCGTGCCCTTGCCGACCGGCACCGAGATCGGGGCGCCGGTGTTGCGCACCTTCATGCCGCGGCGCAGGCCGTCGGAGGAGCCGAGCGCGATGCAGCGCACGACGCCGTCGCCGAGCTGCTGCTCGACCTCGAAGGTGAGCCCCTTCTCGACGAAGCTCGCCTCGCCCGCATCCTCCAGCACGAGCGCGTCATAGACCTTCGGCATCGCCTCGCGCGGGAACTCGATGTCGATCACCGCGCCGATGCATTGAACGATGGTGCCTTGTGCCTGTGCCATGATCCTTTCCCTCACACGGCGGCCGCGCCGCCGACGATTTCCGCGATTTCCTTGGTGATGCCGGCCTGCCGGTTCTTGTTGTAGATGAGCGTCAGCTCGTCAATCAGCTTCTCGGCGTTGTCCGAGGCCGCCTTCATCGCCACCATGCGTGCCGACTGCTCCGAGGCCATGTTTTCGGCCACCGCCTGGTAGATGATCGCCTCGATGTAGCGCGTCATGACCTGATCGAGCACCGAGCGCGCCTCCGGCTCGTAAATGTAGTCCCACACGGTCTCCGGCGCGCCGAGCCGCTCGCCCGAGAGCGGCAGCAGCTGCTCGATCACCGGTTCCTGCTTCATGGTATTGATGAAGCGCGTGTAGGCGATCAGCAGCCGGTCGAAGCGGTCCTGCGTGTAGCCGTCCAGCATCACCTTGACCGCGCCGATCAGCCGGTCGAGCTGCGGCCGGTCGCCGAGCTGCACCGCCTGCGAGACGATGTGGGCCCCCAGCCGCTGCATGAACGCGAGCCCCTTGTTGCCGAGGCAGCACACGTCCACCTCCTCGCCCTCGGCCTGCCACTGCTTGTACTGGTTGAGCACCATGCGCAGGATGTTGGTATTGAGCGCGCCGCACAGCCCCTTGTCGGTGGTCACCACGATCAGCCCGACACGCTTCACCGTCTCGCGCGCGACGAGGAACGGGTGCCGGTATTCCGGGTTGGCGTGGCTGATGTGCGCGGCCACCGTGCGGATCTTCTCGCCGTACGGCCGCGCCATGCGCATGCGCTCCTGCGCCTTCCTCATCTTCGAGGCAGCCACCATCTCCATCGCCTTGGTGATCTTCCGGGTGTTCTGCACACTCCGGATCTTCACCCGGATTTCCTTGGTGCCCGGCATCAGTAGCTGCCGTTCTTCTTCCAGTCCTCGATCGCGGCGCGCAGCAGCTTCTCGTCCTCGGCCGAGAGGTCCTTGGTCTCCTCCATGCGCGCGACCAGCTCACCGTACTTGTCCTTCAGGTAGTCGCGCAGCGAGCGCTCGGCGGCGAGCGCCTTCTTGACGTCAATGTCGTCGAAATAGCCGTTGTTGACCGCGAACAGCGTGAGCGCCATCTCCCACACCGCGAGCGGGTGGTACTGCGGCTGCTTCATCAGCTCGGTCACCATGCGGCCGCGCTCGAGCTGCTTGCGCGTCGCCTCGTCCAGGTCGCTCGCGAACTGGGCGAACGCGGCGAGCTCGCGGTACTGCGCGAGCGCCAGCCGCACGCCGCCGCCGGTGTCGCGCCGTTTCATGATCTTGGTCTGCGCCGCGCCGCCGACGCGCGAAACCGAGATGCCGGCGTTGATCGCCGGCCGGATGCCGGCGTTGAACAGGTCGGTCTCGAGAAAGATCTGGCCGTCGGTGATCGAGATCACGTTGGTCGGCACGAACGCGGTCACGTCGCCGGCCTGCGTCTCGATGATCGGCAGCGCCGTGAGCGAGCCGGTCCTGCCCTTCACCGCGCCGCCGGTGAACTTCTCGACGTAGGCGGCGTTCACGCGCGCGGCGCGCTCGAGCAGCCGCGAGTGCAGGTAGAAGACGTCGCCCGGGTAGGCCTCGCGTCCCGGCGGCCGGCGCAGCAGCAGCGAGATCTGCCGGTAGGCCCACGCCTGCTTGGTGAGGTCGTCGTAGATGATGAGCGCGTCCATGCCGCGGTCGCGGAAGTACTCGCCCATGGTGCAGCCGGCGTAGGGCGCGATGTACTGCATCGCCGCCGACTCGGAGGCCGAGGCGGCGACGACGATGGTGTAGGCCATCGCGCCGTGCTCTTCGAGCTTGCGGACCACGCTCGCGATGGTCGAGGCCTTCTGGCCGATCGCGACATAGATGCAATAAAGGTCCTTGCCCTTCTGGTTGATGATCGTGTCCACCGCCACCGCCGTCTTCCCCGTCTGGCGGTCGCCGATGATGAGCTCGCGCTGGCCGCGCCCGATCGGCACCATCGCGTCAATGGCCTTCAGGCCGGTCTGCACCGGCTGCGAAACCGATTGGCGCGCGATCACCCCGGGGGCGACCTTCTCGATCACGTCGGTGAGCTTGGCCTGAATCGGGCCCTTGCCGTCGATCGGCTGGCCGAGCGAATTGACCACCCGCCCGAGCAGCTCCGGTCCCACCGGCACCGACAGGATCTTGCCGGTGCACTTCACCGTATCGCCTTCGGTGATGTGCTCGTAGTCGCCGAGGACGACGGCGCCGACGGAGTCGCGCTCGAGGTTGAGCGCCAGCCCGAAGGTGTTCTTCGGAAACTCCAGCATCTCGCCCTGCATCACGTCGGACAGGCCGTGGATCCGGCAGATGCCGTCGGTCACCGACACCACTGTGCCCTGGGTGCGCATCTCGGCGCCGGCGTCCAGTTTCTGGATCCGGCTCTTGATCAGTTCCGAGATTTCGGAAGGGTTCAGTTGCATGACTGCTCCTTGGATTGCCGGGCCGCGCGCGGGCGGCTAGCCGGTCTTCAATGCGGTCTCCAGCGCCGCAAGCTGCGCGCGCGCCGAGCCGTCTATCACCTTGTCGCCGAGCACGATGCGCACGCCGCCGATGAGGCTTCGGTCCAGGCGCACGCTCGCCTTCACCTTGCGCCCGGTCTTCTTTTCCAGGCGCGCCACCAGGTCGGCGAGCTGCGCCGGCTCCAGCTCGAAGGCGCTCTGGATCTCGGCCTCGACGACGCCCTCGCGCTCGTTGCGCAGCGCCTCGTACTGCGCGCGGATGTGCGGCAGCAGCTCCAGGCGGCCGTTTTCCGCGAGCACGCGCACGAAGTTCTCGGCCTCGCCCGACAGCCGCCCGGCGAGGATGCCGATCACGAGTCCCGCCGCCTGCGCCGCCGACCGCCTGGGGTCGGCGATCGCCGCGCGCACGCGGGGATCGGCCACCACCGCGGCCATGTCGGCGAGCATCGCCGACCACTCGGCGCGCCGGCTCGATTCGTCCGCGATCGCGAACGCCGCTTCGGCGTACGGCCGCGCGATGGTCGAGGGCTCGGCCATTACAGCTGCTTCTTGACCGCCTCGAGCAGGTCGGCGTGCGCGCGCGCATCGACCTCGCGGCGCAGGATCCGCTCGGCGCCGGCCACCACCAGCGCCGCCACCTGATCGCGCAGCTGTTCGCGCGCGCGCGCCACCTCCTGCGCAATGTCGGCCCTGGCGGCGGCACGCTCGCGCTCGCCCTCGGCGCGTGCGGCGGCCTTCGCTTCCTCGACGAGCTGCGCCGCGCGCCGCTCGGCCTGCGCCACGATCTCGGCGGCGCGGTCGCGCGCCTCGCGCAGCGCCTGCTCGGCCTGGCGGCTGGACAGCTCCAGCGACCGGCGCCCCTGTTCGGCGGCGGCAAGCCCGTCGGCGATGGTCTTCTGGCGCGTCTCGATCGCGCGCAACAGCGGCGGCCAGACGAAGCGCGCCGTGAACCAGATGAACAGGCCGAAGGCGATCGCCTGCGCGATCAACGACAGATTGATGTTCATGTCCGCCCCTGCACGGATTGGCTGGCCGCGGGCCCGCGCCCCGCTATCGGACCACGGCGAGCAGCGGATTGGCGAAGGCGAACATCATGGCGAGGCCGACGCCGATGATGAACGAGGCGTCGATCAGGCCGAGCAGCAGGAACACCTTCGCCTGCAGCGAATTGGTGAGCTCGGGCTGGCGCGCGGCGGCCTCGAGGAAACGGCTGCACATCACGCCGACGCCGATGCACGCGCCCGCGGCGCCGACCCCGATCATGAGACCGATGCCGATGCCGGTGTACGCTTGGATCATCGCCAGAAGCTGGAGTTTTTCCATCGCTGGTTCCTTTCTTGAGCTGAGGGTGTGCGGTTCGGGTCTAGTGATGCTCGTGGGCGAGCGCGATGTACACCACCGTGAGCATCATGAAGATGAAGGCCTGCAGCACGACGATCAGGATGTGAAAGATCGCCCAGCCCAGGCCGAGCACGGTCGAGGCGGCGAACGACACCACCCCACCCAGGGCGCTGAAGAAGCCGCCGGTGAAGGTGGCGTGCGCCGCCCAGATCCAGAGCAGCAGGAAGATGATCTCGCCCGCGTACATGTTGCCAAACAGCCGCAGCGAGTGCGACAGCGGCTTGGAAACGTATTCGATGAAGTTGAACAGCAGGTTGAACACGAGCAGGAACGGCGCCGCCCACCACGGCCGGATGCCGAACGGCGCGCACGTGAGTTCGTGCAACCAGCCGCCCAAGCCCTTGACCGCGATGTTGAAGTAGATCATCAGCACCCAGACCGTGAGCGCCAGCGCAAAAGTGGTGTTGACGTCGGCGGTGGGCACGATGCGGAAGCCATGCGCGGAGAGGTAGTGCGTGCCGAGCGCCACCCAGTCCACCGGCAGGAAGTCCATCGCGTTCATCAGCAGCACCCAGACGAACACGGTAAGCGCCGTCGGCGCGACGAAGCGGTGCAGGTCGCCGTGGTGAAACACCGTCTTCGCCTGCTCGGTGATGAACTCGAAGGCGAGCTCGACGAACGCCTGACGGCGGTTGGGCACGCCGGCGGTGGCGCCGCGCACGACCCACCACAGAAAGCCGATGCCGAGCGCGCCGACGGCAAGGGCGACGGCGAGCGTGTCCACGTGCAGGGTCCAGAACCCGCCCGGGCCCACCGGCTTGGCGAAAAAGCTCAGGTGGTGGCCGATGTACTCGATGGGTGTGAGTTCGTTTCCGGCGGCCATTCAGTTCCTGTCGCGCACGAAGAAAGCCATCGAAAAAATCAACGCCGTGACCATAAACGACGCGAGAAACGCGATCACGACCACGTCGCGATAAAGCGCCAGCACCAGCCACAGCAGGATCGCGATCGCGCCGATCTTGACCCCTTCGGCCGCCAACGCCCCTGCCAGGATCCCCCCTGCGGTCGGTGCCCTGCGCATTTCCGCAACCCATGCGGAGAGCGCCCCGGCGCCCATGCTCACCGCGCCGCCGAGCGCCGCCGATGCCGCGCCGTGCCATCCGGACGCGAGCCAGGCGCCAAGCGCCAGCACTGCGGTCGCGGCAAACTGCCAGCGCAGCACGATGCGCACCGGCCTGCCGAGCGCGCGCGGTCTGTCGCCCGTGCTCACCGCGTCCGCAAAGGATTGAAAGTATAACTTTCGCGCCCGGCGCAGGTCAACGCATTGCGCTGCAACACCGCCGCCTCAGCGCAGCTTGCCGAGCAACTCGTCCAGGTGCTCGAGGCTCGAATAGTGAAGGACGATCCGGCCCTTGCCTTTTCGCCCGGGGCGGATTTCGACGGTGGTGCCGATGCGCTCGGACACTTCCTCCTCGAGGCGCCGCAGATCCCGGTCGGCCCGCGCCGGCCGCGGCCGCGCGGCGCCGCGCGCTCGCCGCGCGACGAGCGCCTCGGCCTCGCGCACCGACAGGCCGCGCGCGGCGATGCGATTCGCCGCCTCGATCTGCTGCGCCGGCTCGAGGGCAAGCAGCGCGCGCGCATGGCCCATCTGCAGCACGCCCTCGGCCAGCATCTGCTGCACCGGCTTCGCGAGCCTGAGCAGGCGCAGCAGGTTCGTGACCGCGCTCCTTGAGCGCCCCACGGCTTCGGCGACGCGCTCGTGCGTCAGTTCGAATTCGTCCAGCAAGCGCTGCAATCCCGCCGCCTGTTCGATGGGATTGAGATCCTCGCGCTGGATGTTCTCGATCAGCGACATCGCGAGCGCGGCCTCGTCGGGAACCTCGCGCACCAGCACCGGGACCTCGGCGAGGCCGGCGAGCTGCGCCGCTCGCCAGCGGCGCTCGCCGGCGATGATCTCGTAGCGGCGCTCGCCTGCCGCGCCGTCCAACGGGCGAACGAGCAGCGGCTGGATGAGACCCTGCGCGCGGATCGAGGCGGCGAGCTCGGCGAGCGAGCCCTCGTCCATGCGCGTGCGCGGCTGGTAGCGCCCCGGTTGGATCGCAGCAACCGGCAGCGTCGTGACCGCGTCGGCCCGCGGCGCCGTCTCGCCGCCGAGCAGCGCTTCCAGCCCGCGCCCGAGTCCCCTGTGCTTCACGGCGGCGCGCTCACGCGGCGGCACGGCTTGCGCCCGCGCCGCGCTCCAGAATCTCCCGCGCGAGCGCGAGATAGGCCTGCGCTCCCTTTGAGCCCGGGTCCCACACTACCGCCGGCGCGCCGTAGCTCGGCGCCTCGGCAAGACGCACGTTGCGCGGCACCAGCGTGCGGTACACCTTGTCGCCGAAGTGCCGCTCCAGTTGCTGTGACACCTGGTGCGCCAGCGTGTTGCGCGGATCGAACATGGTGCGCAGCAACCCCGCGATCTCCAGCCGCGGGTTGAGATTGGCACGCACGCGCCGCATGGTGGCGACGAGATCGGACAGACCCTCCAGCGCGTAATACTCGCACTGCATCGGAATCAGCACTTCCTCGGCGGCGACGAACGCATTCACCGTGAGCAGGCTGAGCGAGGGCGGGCAGTCGATCAGCACGAGCTCGTACTGCGCGAGCACCGGCGCAAGCGCGGCGCGCAGGCGCCCTTCGCGCTCCGGCAGCTCGACCAGCTCCACCTCCGCGCCCGCCAGTTCCCGGTTGGCGGGCGCAAGATCGTAGCCGCCCTTGTCCGAGCGTACCCGGATGGTGGCGATGTCCGCGAGCCCGAGCAGCGCGTGATACACCGTGCGCGTGAGGGCGCGCTTGTCCACACCGCTACCGGTGGTGGCATTGCCCTGCGGATCCATGTCCACGAGCAGCACGCGGCGACCCGCGGCGGCAAGTCCCGCGGCGAGATTGACGCTCGTCGTCGTCTTGCCGACGCCGCCCTTCTGGTTGGCGACCGCCATCACGCGCGCCATGTCAGCGCCGCACCCGGCAAAGCACGAGATGGCGCTCCCCGTCGAGCAACGGCACCCGCAGCCTGCGCACGTCGCCGCAGTCGCAGTCCGGGCCCACGGCGGCCAGTTCCGCGGTGGGATACGCCCCCTTCATCGCGGCGAGCACACCGCTTTCGGCCACAAGGTGCCGGCAGCGGGCGATGAAGGTGGCGAGGCTGGCAAAGCCGCGCGAGATGACCACGGCGAAGCGCTCCAGCGGCCGCCAATGCTCGGCACGTTCTATGTGCACCCGCGCATTGGAGAGCTTCAGCTCGATCACCGCCTGGCGCAGAAAAGCGCCCTTCTTGCGGCTGGCGTCATTCAGCGTCACGCTGCGCGCCGGCTGGGCGATGGCGATCGGAATGCCGGGCAGCCCGCCACCGGAGCCGACGTCGGCGAGCGCTCCGCCCGGCAGTTCGGGCAACACTGCGAGCGAATCGAGCAGGTGGTGGCTCACGGCCTGCACCGGGTCGCGGATGGCCGTGAGGTTGTGCGTCCTGTTCCACTTGGCGAGGAGTTCGAGGTAGGCGAGCAACTTCGCGGTCGCTTCGGCCGGAAGCGGTAGCTCGAGCTCCGCAAGACCGCGGTCGAGCGCGGCCTGTGGGGTCATGCGTGCTTTTGTCGCGCGCGGTCTGGGCGCGCCTGCGCCGCGGCGCCGACATGGCGCCGAAGATGGACGAGCAGCAGAGAGATTGCGGCTGGGGTCACGCCAGAGATGCGCGCGGCCTGGCCGATCGTTTCCGGCCGGTATGCGGTGAGCTTCTGCCGCACTTCCACCGAAAGGCCGCGCACCTGCGAGTAATCGAGATCCGGAGGGATGCGGAGCGATTCCTGTGCGGCGCGGCGTGCGACCTCCGCCTTCTGGCGCGCGACGTAGCCTTCGTACTTGACCTGCACTTCTACCTGCTCAGCCACGTCTCTCTCAGCAGGTTCCTTGCCATCACTGAAGTATTCCGAAAGTGAGCTATAACTCACACCAGGCCTACGCAGAATTTCCTCCAGCGTGTGCTCTCGCTCGATTGGCTGGCCGAGCAGCTTTCGTGCGGTCTCTGGCGGCAGCAGCTTCGGGTTGACCCACTGGCTGCGCAGCCGCTCGCGCTCGCGCTCGATCGCGTCGCGCCGGCGGCAGAATGCCTCCCAGCGCTCGTCGTCCACGATCCCGAGCCGCCGCCCGGTTTCGGTGAGGCGAAGATCGGCGTTGTCCTCCCGGAGCATGAGCCGGTACTCGGCCCTGCTCGTGAACATCCGATATGGCTCAGAGACACCGCGCGTGACCAGGTCGCTTACGAGAACGCCGATGTACGCTTCGTCTCGCCCCGGGCACCAGGGCTCTCGCCCCTGGACTTGAAGCGCAGCGTTCAGGCCCGCTAGCAGGCCTTGGGCGGCCGCCTCCTCATACCCGGTCGTGCCGTTGATCTGGCCTGCGAAGAATAGTCCGGCGATGGATTTCGTCTCCAGCGAAGACTTCAGGTTGCGCGGATCGAAGTAGTCGTACTCGATCGCGTATCCGGGCCGCACAATGTGCGCCCGCTCCAGCCCCTTGATCGAGCGTACCAGCGCCAGTTGAACGTCGAAGGGCAGGCTGGTCGAGATTCCGTTCGGATAGATCTCGGTGGTTTCCAACCCTTCGGGTTCCAGAAAGATCTGGTGGCTTTCCTTGCCTGCGAAGCGATGGATCTTGTCCTCGATCGAGGGGCAGTAGCGCGGCCCGACGCCCTTGATCACGCCGGTAAACATCGGAGAGCGGTCCAGCGCCGCGCGGATGATTTCGTGCGTACGTGGATTGGTGTGCGTGATCCAGCACGGCCGTTGCGCAGGGTGCATCTCGCGCCTTCCGAGGAACGAGAACACCGGCTCCGGATCGTCGCCCGGCTGCACCTCGAGAGCCGAAAAATCGATCGTGCGCCCGTCCAGGCGCGGCGGGGTGCCGGTCTTCAGGCGCCCCACCGGCAGGTTCAGCTCTCTCAGGCGAGCCGCAAGGCTCACGGATGAGGGATCCCCGGCGCGCCCTGCCTCATAGCTTTGCAGACCGACGTGAATCCGGCCAGCAAGAAAGGTCCCGGCGGTCAGTACCACCGCTCTGGCGCGAAACCGAATGCCGAGCTGAGTGACCACTCCAGCCGCTCTTTCGCCCTCGACCAGAATGTCGTCCACTGCCTGCTGGAAGAGACTCAGGTTCGGCTGACTCTCCAGCCTGCGCCGGATCGCCCGTCTGTAAAGAACGCGATCGGCCTGCGCGCGAGTCGCCCGGACCGCATGCCCTTTAGAAGAGTTCAGCGTGCGGAACTGGATTCCCGCCTCGTCGGCGGCGATCGCCATCGCGCCGCCGAGCGCGTCTATCTCCTTGACCAGATGGCCCTTGCCGATTCCGCCAATCGAGGGATTGCAAGACATCTGCCCCAGCGTCTCTATGCTGTGCGTCAGGAGCAGCGTGCGGCATCCCGCCCGTGCGGAGGCGAGGGCTGCCTCCGTTCCGGCGTGGCCTCCGCCGACCACAATGACGTCGAAAGTGTCTGGAAACAGCACGGAAAGACCTCGAAAGGCGCCATCATACGTGAGCGTTCCACGTGAAACCATATCCCCGGAGCTCGGCCGCTTGTTCCACGTGAAACATCAGGAGCAACACGGGGAAGAATGCTTCAGCTCTGTTATGTTGCGATGCAACATAAAGGATGCTCAAAGGCTCGTGAGAAAATTCTCGGCCATTTTTGCGCCGCAGCAACACGAGGCGATCAAACCCGATGCTTTCGCTGGCGCCGTATGCACAGCTCCTGCAGCACCCCTCGGTACGCGAGCTGTTTCTCGCCTCTGCTCTGGGAAGGCTCCCGATCGGCATCGCCGGGCTGGCGATCCTGCTGCTCGCGCAGCAGTCGAGCAGCTCCTATGCGCTCGGCGGTTTGGCGAGCGGCTGCTATGTCGCCGGGCTCGCCGCCGTCGCGCCGCTCCTCGGCCGCTCCATAGATCGCTTCGGCCCGCGCCCGACGCTGCTCGCTTGCGCGTTCGCGTATCCCGCGGTGCTCGGCGCCCTTGCGGCGGCGTTCACCTCGCGGGCTCCGGCATGGATCGCGCTCGCACTCGCGGTTGCCGCCGGCGCAAGCTTTCCGCCGATCACCGCCTGCATGCGCTCCCTCTTCAAGCAGCGATTCGCGGAAGATGCGCGGCTCGCGGCAGCGTACTCGCTCGAATCGGTGCTGATCGAGATTCTGTTCATCGCCGGCCCGATGCTGGTCGCGCTGGTCGTCGGGTTCGCCTCGCCTGCGGCGGCGGTGCTCCTTGCCGCCGCCTGTGGCTTCTCGGGCACGCTGCTATTCGTGCGTAGCCGGGGGCTCGCCGAATGGCGCCTCGCGCGGCGCCACAGCGCGAGCCTGTTCGGTCCGCTCGGCGATCCGGCGTTCGTGCGCCTGATCGCCGTCGTGCTCCTGTACGCGAGCGCTTTCGGTCTCGTCGAGATCGGCGTCACCGCTTACGCGATCGAGCGCGGTGCGCCAGCGCTTGCCGGCGTGCTGCTTGCAGCCATGAGCATCGGCAGTGCCGCCGGAGGGCTGGTGTATGGCGCGCGCACCTGGGGACTGCCACTTGCGCGCCAGTTCCCGATCACGCTCGCGCTGATGGGGCTTGGCATCGCGCCGCTTGCTCTCGCACTACCCGCCTGGCTCTGGGCGCTGTGGTGCGTGCTTGCCGGCATCGTCATGGCGCCGGCGTTGATCATGCAGTCCATGCTGGTGGCGAGGGCTTCGCGCCCGGAGCATTCGACCGAAGCCTTCACCTGGTCGGCGACCGGTCTGCTTGCCGGAGTGGGCTTCGGCCTCGCGCTCGGCGGGCAGCTCCTGGAGTCGGCGCGCCCGCCGGCCGTCTTCGGCGCCGCGGCCGCAGCTTCGCTACTTGCGGCGGCGCTCGCGCTGCGCCTCGTGCGCCGCCCGCGCTGAGCGACTCAGGCGGCGAGCTGCTGGCGCATGCGGCTGCGGCGCGCGTCCAGCGTCTGCGGCACGCGGGCTCCCAGACGCGAGAACAGCTCGTCGTGTGACTTCAACTCCTCGGCCCAGGCGCGCTCATCCACCCTGGTGATCTCGTCGAATCGCGCGCGGTCGAACTCGAGCCCCCGCCAGTCGAGATCCTCGTAGCGCGGAATGATGCCAAGCGGGGTTTCCACACCCGCGCCGCGCCCGGCCGAGCGCTCCACGATCCATTTCAGCACGCGCATGTTCTCCGAGAACCCTGGCCAGATGAAGCGACCGGCGGCGTCCTTGCGAAACCAGTTGACGCGGAAGATGCGGGGCGGCTGCGCCACCGAGCGCCCCATCTTCAGCCAGTGAGTGAAATAGTCGCCCATGTGATACCCGCAGAAGGCAAGCATCGCCATCGGATCGCGCCGCACCACGCCCACCTTGCCGGTGATCGCGGCGGTCGTCTCCGAGCCGAGCGTCGCGCCCATATAGACGCCCTCTTCCCAGCCCGGCGCCTCGACGACGAGCGGGATGGTGCTGGAACGGCGGCCGCCGAAGACAAACGCCGACACCGGCACTCCGCTCGGGTCCTCCCACGCCGGGTCAATCGAGGGACACTGCGCGGCGGCGACCGTGAAGCGCGCGTTCGGATGCGCTGCCGGGCGGCCGCAGTCTGGCCTCCACTCGCGCCCCTGCCAGTCAAGCAGCAGGGGCGGCGGCGTCTTGGTCATGTCCTCCCACCACACGTCGCCCTCTGGGGTAAGCGCGACGTTGGTGAAGATGACGTTGGCGCGCAGCATTCGCATCGCGTTCGGGTTGGTCGCCTCGGAAGTGCCGGGCGCCACACCGAAGACCCCCGCTTCCGGGTTGATGGCGTAGAAGCGCCCGTCCGGGCCCGGCTTGATCCACGCGATGTCCTCCCCGATCGTCGTCACCTTCCAGCCGGGGAGCGTCGCGGGCGGGATCAGCATCGCGAAATTGGTCTTGCCGCAGGCGCTCGGGAAGGCGGCGGTGACGTAGTGCTTCTCGCCCGCCGGGGATTCGACGCCGAGGATCAGCATGTGCTCGGCGAGCCAGCCCTCGTCGCGCGCCATCACCGACGCGATGCGCAGCGCAAGGCACTTTTTGCCGAGCAGCGCGTTGCCGCCATAGCCGGAGCCGTAGGACCAGATCTCGCGCGTCTCGGGAAAGTGGACGATCCACTTCTCGCGGTCGTTGCACGGCCAGGCGACGTCGCGCTCGCCCGGCACAAGAGGCGCGCCGACCGAATGCACGCAGGGCACGAAGTCGCCGTCCTCGCCCAGATGCTCCACCACCGCGCGGCCCATGCGCGTCATCAGCTTCATGTTGACCGCGACATACGCCGAGTCGGTGAGCTCGACGCCTGCCTGCGCGATGTGCGAGCCGATCGGCCCCATCGAGAACGGGACCACGTACAGGGTGCGCCCGCGCATGCACCCGTCGAAGAGCCGCGCGAGCGTACGGCGCATCTCCTGCGGCTCGACCCAGTTGTTCGTCGGACCGGCATCTTCCTTCCTCGCCGAGCAGATGAAGGTCCGGTCCTCCATCCGCGCCACATCGTTCGGATGCGAGCGGGCGAGGTAGCTCCCCGGTCTGAGGTTTTCGTTCAGGCGCAAGAAGGTTCCCGAGCGCACCAGCTCGGCGCACAGGCGGTCATATTCCGCGAGCGAGCCGTCGCACCAGTGGATGCGCGCGGGCTTGGCGAGTCGAGCGATGCCCGCCACCCATTCGATCAGCCGGCGGTGGCGTACCCAGGGTGGCCGCGAAAGCGTCTCGGGGGTGGGCTCTCCGGGTTGCTGCATCGAGAAGGTTCTCCTGAACAAAAACGGCCCTGGGCTGCGCCCGGGGCCGGGATCGGTCTGGGGTGGCCATTCTATACCGCGCGCCCCTGCCGGGCACTGGCCGGCCGCAGTCGCCACACGCGCAAGTACCCAGCGGGGGTTGCGCCGAGGCGCCCGGCGCGCGGCGATCACTTTCCGATGCAGAAGCGCGAAAAAATCTCGCCGAGCAGGTCTTCGGTGGTGAATTCTCCGGTGATCGCGCCAAGCGCCTGCTGGGCGAGGCGCAATTCCTCGGCGAACAGCTCCCAGCGGCTTTCCTGCCGCGCCGCTTCGGCAAGATGCGTTCGCGCGCGCTCCAGCGCCCGCAGGTGCCGCTCGCGGGCCAGATACACTGACTCGCCGCTCCTTGCCCAGCCGGCGGCCTCTAGCAGCGCCCGGCGCAGCAGCTCGAGCCCCTCTCCGGTTTTCGCCGACAGATACACCTCGCGTGGCTCGGTCTCGCGCAGCGCCGGAGAAACGCCGGCGAGGTCAATCTTGTTGAAGACGTGGATTCGGGTCGCGCCCGCCGGTAGCCGCTCCTCGAAGCGCGCCAGCACCGCGCGGTCCTCAGCTCCGATGCCGGTACCCGCCTCGAACACCGCGAGCACCACGTCGGCGCGCGCAAGCTCCTGCCAGGCGCGCTCGACGCCGATCCGCTCGACCTCGTCCACCGTCTCGCGCAGGCCGGCGGTGTCCACTACGTGCAGCGGCACCCCCTCGACGAGGATGTCCTCGCGCAGCACGTCACGCGTGGTTCCGGGGATCGCGGTGACGATGGCGCGCTCCTCGCCGGCGAGGCGATTGAGCAGGCTCGACTTGCCGACGTTCGGCCGGCCGGCGATCACGACATGAATCCCCGCGCGCAGCAGGCTCCCCTGCCGGCTGCGCGCGAGAACGTCCTCGAGCTGCGCGCGCACCGCGGCAAGCCGAGCGCGCGCATCGTCTCGATCGAGCGCGTCCACTTCCTCTTCGGGGAAGTCGAGCATCGCCTCGGTGAGCGCACGCAGCTCGGTGAGCCCGCTGGCGAGGGCGTGGATCGCGCGTGAGAACTCCCCCGCGAGCGAGCGCAGCGCCGAGCGCGCGGCCTCGTTGCTTGCGGCGTCGATCAGGTCTGCGACCGCCTCGGCCTGAGCCAGGTCGAGCTTGCCGTTCAGAAAAGCGCGCCGCGTGTACTCTCCCGGTTCGGCGAGGCGCGCGCCGGCGTCGAGGAAGGCGCGCAGCAGCGCATGCAGCACCACCGGGCCGCCGTGCCCGTGGAACTCGAGCACGTGCTCTCCGGTGTACGAATGCGGCGCCGGAAAATAGAGCGCGATGCCCTGATCCAGGGGCTCGCCCGCCGTGCCGCGCGCAGTCCTCAGGCTCGCCCGGCGCGGCTCGGGCAGCCCGCCGAGCACCGCCCTGGCGATGTCCGGCACCGCCGGTCCGGAAAGGCGCAGCACGCCGATGCCGGAGCGGCCCGGCGGTGTCGCGATCGCGGCGATGGTGTCCGGAACCGGAGTGTCAGCGCCGGGCATGAGCCGGCTTGTCGCGCTCGAACATGCGCTGGATCTGCCACTGCTGGAGGATGGACAAGATGTTGTTCACCAACCAGTACAGCACCAGGCCCGCCGGGAAGAAGAAGAAGAACACGCTAAAGACATACGGCATGAACTGCATCACCTTCGCCTGCACCGGGTCCGGCGGCGGCGGGTTCATCCGCGTCTGGATCACCATCGTGATCGTCATCAGCACCGGCAGCACATAGTACGGGTCGAGCGCCGAGAGGTCCTTGATCCACAGGATGAAGGGGGCGTGGCGCAGCTCGATCGCGGCGAGCAGCACCCAGTACAGGGCGATGAACACCGGGATCTGCACCAGAATCGGCAGGCAGCCGCCGAGCGGATTGATCTTCTCGGTCTTGTAAAGCTCCATCATCGCCTGGTTCATCTTGGCGCGGTCGTGCTCGTACATCTCGCGGATGCGCTGCAGCCGTGGCGTCACCAGTTTCATCTTCGCCATGGACTTGTAGCTCGCCGCCGAGAGCGGAAAGAAGATCACCTTGATGAGCACCGTGAGCAGGATGATCGCCACACCCCAGTTGCCCGACCACTGGTAGAAGAACTCCAGCACCGCGAACAGCGGCCAGGCGATGATCGTGAGCCAGCCGTAGTCCACCACCAGGTCAAGGCCCGGTGCCGCCGCCTTCAGCCGCCGCTGCTCCTGCGGCCCGGCGTAGAGCGCCGTGCTCACGCGCTGGCGCGCGCCCGGCTCGACCGCCGGCAAAGGCAGGATCGCGCCCGCGGCATACAGACCGTCCGGGAGCCTGCGCGCGTAGTACTCGCGCGGCGCCTGATCCGGCGGCAGCCAAGCGGCGACGAAATAGTGCTGCACCATGGCGATCCAGCCGTCGCGCGCCTGCTTCGGATAGTCCGCCTTGTCCTTGTCGAGGTCGGAAAACTCGATCTTCCTGTACGCCCTCTCGGCCGTATAGACCGCCGGACCGGTGAACGTGTACATCATGGCGGTCTCGCCGGCCGGAGTGCGGCCATCGCGCACCAGCTGAAAATAGGCGTGGCCCGCGACCGCCGCGGTGCCGCCGTTGGCGACTTCGAAAGCGACGTCGATCACGTAGCTGTCGCGCCGGAAAGTGTAGATTTTCTCCACCGTCACCCCGGGCGGGCCGTCGGCCACCAGGCGCAGTTCGAGCGCCTGCGCGCCCGCCGCCAGCTCGCGCTCGCCCGGCAGCGCCCGCCATTGCACCCTGTGGTTGGGCAGCCCTTCCCCGATCAGGCCGCTTTGCGCGCCGTACTGGTGATCCGGGCCGAACAGCACGAAGTTCTTCTTCGGATCCACGGTGTCCTTGTGCGCCAGAAGCTCCAGCCTGCGGATGCCGCCGCCGAAGGTGTCCACCTCGGCGACGTACAGGTCGGTGCGCACGGTGATGACCTCGCCCTTCGCCGGCGCAGGCCTCGCCCCCGGAACTGCCGGCGCGGGCGCACTGGCTCCCGCAGTGGGCTTCGGCTGCTCGGGCGCGGCCGGCAGCGCCGGGGCCGGAACGCCCGCGGCGGGTTGCGAAGCCGGCGGCTGCGGCTTCGGCCGCCGCTCCTTTTCCCACGCATCCCACAGCAGCAGGAGCGAGAAGGTGAAGACGAAAAAGAGGATCAGCCGCTGGGTATCCACTTGCTTGCGTCCTTCCTAGCGCCGCGCGGGCGGCACCGGGTCGTAGCCGCCGGGATGCCACGGCGCACAGCGGCACAGCCGCCTTGCGCTCAGCCACAGGCCGCGCAGCGCGCCATGGCGGGCAAGTGCTTCCTCCGCATACGCCGAGCAGCTCGGGTGGAAGCGGCAAGAGGGTCCGAGCATCGGGCTCAGGAAGTATCGGTACGCGCGCACCGCGAGCCGCAGCAGGCGCGCGATCATCGGGCCAGCTCGCTGAACAGCGCGCGCAGCCTGGCGAGCGCTTCCGGACCCGGCTTCATGCCGTACGGCGGCCTTACCAGCACATCGAGCGCCCCGAGCCGGGCTTGCTCGAGCCGGAAGGCCTCGCGAATGCATCGTTTGATCTGATTGCGCACTGTCGCTTTCGCCGCATGCCGGCGCGACACGAGGATCCCGAGCCGCGGCGGCCCGGCCTCGCGCCGCACAGTGTAGAAAACAAATCCCTGCCGGGTACTGCGCCTGCCCTGCCTCAGCAGCGCTTCGAACGCGCCACTTCCGCGCAGGCGATGCTGCGGGCCGAGTCCGAGCCGTGCTCGCGCCGCTCGCCTGCGCACGCCGGCGCGGCGGCTTACACCGCGAGACGCTTGCGGCCCTTCGCCCGGCGCGCGCGCAGCACCGCGCGCCCGCCGCGGGTCTGCTTGCGCGCGAGAAACCCGTGGCGCCGCGAACGGCGGATCTTGGAAGGCTGGTAGGTTCGCTTCATCGGCCCGCTCAGGTCCCGAAAGGGGCGGTATTAGAGCCCGCGCCTCGGAGCGTTGTCAAATGCCCTGCCGCGCGGGCGTTTCCCTGTGGATATCCCGCCGCGGCCGGAGTAAAATTCGCCTACGCGCGCGCTACTGCGCCGGCACCGCAAGACCACTCACACAAGAGCGCTCGAAAAGGTTCTCGACCCGGACGCCGCGAGGACGATGCACACACTCTGGCATGCCTGCCTGCGCCGTCTGGAGCAGGAGCTGCCCGCCCAGCAGTTCAACACGTGGATACGGCCACTCGCGCCAGAAACCGACGCCGCCGAGCCGGGCGCGTTCGTGCTTGCCGCGCCGAACCGCTTCGTGCTGGAGATGGTGCGCGAGCGTTTCGCCGCGCGCATCGGCCGGCTCCTGGAGGAAGCAAGCGGCCGCGAAACGCTGGTGAAAGTGGTGCTCGCGCGGCCCGCGGAGAACGGCGTGCGGCTGGCCCCGGCCGCGGCGGCGGCGCCCGCCGCCGAGCGCGCACAGTTCAACCGCCAGTTCAGCTTCGAAAACTTCGTCACCGGCAAGGCGAACCAGCTCGCGCGCGCCGCGGCGCTGCAGGTGGCGGAAAATCCTGGCATCTCCTACAACCCGCTTTTCATTTACGGCGGCGTCGGTCTCGGCAAGACGCACCTGCTGCTCGCGATCGGCAACCACGTGAGCAGCCGGCGTCCCCAAGCGAAGATCCGTTACACCCATGCCGAGCAGTACGTCACCGACGTGGTGCGCGCCTACCAGCAGAAGTCGTTCGAGGAGTTCAAGCGCTACTACCACTCGCTCGATCTGCTGCTGATTGACGACATCCAGTTCTTCTCCAACAAGGATCGCACACAGGAGGAATTCTTCTACGCGTTCAACGCGCTGGTCGAGGCGCACCGCCAGATCGTGATCACCTGCGACACGTATCCGAAGGACATCGTCGGCATGCAGGAACGGCTGATCTCGCGCTTCGGCTGGGGTCTCACGGTCGCGATCGAACCGCCGGAGCTCGAGATGCGGGTGGCGATCGTGCTGAAGAAGGCCGAGGCCGAGGCGGTCGCGCTGCCCGAGGACATCGCCTTCTTCATCGCCAAGCACATCCGCTCGAACGTGCGCGAACTGGAGGGAGCGCTAAAGAAGGTGCTTGCCTTCGCCCGCTTCAGCGGGCGCGAGCTGACGCTGGAACTGGCGCGCGAGGCGCTGCGCGACATCCTTCATGTCGCCAATCGCCAGATCACGGTCGAAGCAATTCAGAAGACCGTGGCGGAGTACTACAAGATCAAGGTGTCCGACATGCACTCCAAGCGCCGCACCCGCAACCTCGCGCGCCCGCGCCAGGTGGCGATGGCGCTTGCCAAGGATCTCACCCACATGAGCCTGCCCGAGATTGGCGAGGCCTTCGGCAACCGCGACCACACGACCGTGCTGCACGCTTGCCGCACCATCGCTGCGCTGCGCAAGAGCGATCCGGCGCTCAATCGTGATTACCACGTCCTCGAACAGATCCTCAAGGGATAGCGGCGATGCACAAGCTGTGCGTCGGCGCTGGAAGGATTGTGGACAAGCACGCCGCGCCGGCGCCGGACGGATTCGACGCACATTCACCCACAGCGCCGTCCACAGGCTGCGCAGCGCCGCGGCACCGGCAAGCGCCCGTCGCAATTGGCTTATCGAAGTTGTCCAGAGAAGACGGCCTCTCTACTAGCTTCTACCAAGAAGAAGAGGAACATCAATGATCCTCGTAAAGGCGAAACGCGACGAGCTGCTCGCGCCGCTCGCGGCCGTGAGCAGCATCATCGAGCGCCGCCACACGCTGCCGATCCTGTCCAACGTGCTGATCGAGCGCGGCGCGGGCGTGCTCTCGTTCCTTGCCACCGACATCGAGATCCAGATCACGGCGCGGGCGCATCTGGAGGTCTCGGGCGAGGCGCGCGCGGTGACCGTCGGCGCGCGCAAGCTCGTGGACATCCTGCGCGCGCTGCCGGAGGACGCGGAGGTGACGCTGCAGCAGCAGGACAAGCGCCTGCAGGTGAAGTCCGGCAGGAGCCGCTTCACGCTGCAGACGCTCGCGCCCGATGACTTCCCGCGCCTCGCCAACCCCGCCGGCGAGGTGGCGCGGCTCGCGCTTTCGCAGAGCGCGCTCAGGCGGCTGATCGGGTTGGTGCAGTACGCGATGGCCCAGCAGGACATCCGCTACTACCTCAACGGGCTGCTGATGGTGGTGGACTCTGGCGAGCTGCGGTTGGTGGCCACCGACGGCCACCGGCTCGCGTATGCGGCGATGGCGCTGGAGGCGAAGCTGCCGCGGCAGGAGGCGATCGTGCCGCGCAAGACGGTGCTCGAGCTCGCCAAGCTCCTTGCCGACAGCGACGAGGAGGTTCGCGTCGAGCTTTCCGGCACGCAGGCGGCCTTCTCGTTCGGCTCGATCGAGCTGGTGTCCAAGCTCATTGACGGCAAGTTTCCCGACTACACGCGCGTGATTCCGACGGGCAACCGCAACCTCCTGACGGTCGCGCGCGAACCGCTGCGGCAGGCGCTGCTGCGCGCGGCCATCCTGTCGAACGAGAAGTTCCGCGGCGTGCGGCTGGTGCTCGGCGACGGCACCCTCAGGGTCGTCTCCTCCAACACCGACCAGGAGGAGGCCGAGGAGACGCTCGAGGTCACCTACCGCGGCGATCCGCTCGACATCGGGTTCAACGTCAACTACCTGCTCGACGTGCTGAACAACGTCGCCGCCCCCGAGGTGCAGTGCGCCTTCGGCGACGCCGCCTCCAGCGCGCTGCTGGAGTTCTCCTCCGAGCCGCAGTTCCGCTACGTCGTTATGCCGATGCGCATCTAGGAGAAGAAATTGGGCGAAGCGGAAAAGCAACCGTTCGAGGCGAGCGACTACGACTCGGACTCAATCAAGGTCCTCAAGGGCCTGGAGGCGGTGCGCAAGCGTCCGGGGATGTACATCGGCGACACCTCGGACGGCACCGGGCTGCACCACATGGTGTTCGAGGTGGTGGACAACGCGGTGGACGAGGCGCTCGCCGGCTACTGCGACGAGATCGTGGTCACGATCCACACCGATAACTCGGTCTCGGTGCTCGACAACGGCCGCGGCATTCCGACCGGCATCAAGGAGGACGACGAGGAGCGGCGCTCGGCGGCCGAGATCGTGATGACCGAGCTGCACGCCGGGGGCAAGTTCGACTCCAACACCTACAAGGTCTCCGGCGGGCTGCACGGCGTCGGCGTGTCGGTGGTCAACGCGCTCTCCAGCTGGCTGCGTCTGACGATCTGGCGCGACGGCAAGGTGCACCAGATGGAGTTCGCCGACGGCGTGCCCACCGGGCCGCTGCGCGTCACCGGCACGACGGAAAAGCGCGGCACGGAAGTCCACTTCCTCGCCTCGCGGGCGGTGTTCGGCAACGTGGACTATCACTACGACATCCTGGCGCGGCGGTTGCGCGAGCTGTCGTTTCTGAACAACGGCGTGCGCATCCAGTTGGTGGATCAGCGCTCGGGCAAAGAGGAAACTTTCGCCTTCGGCGGCGGCGTCAAGGCCTTCGTCGAGTACATCAACCGCACCAAGAACGTGCTGCACCCGAACGTGTTCCATGCCGTCGGCGAAAAAGACGGCATCACGGTGGAAGTGGCGATGCAGTGGAACGACTCGTACCAGGAGAACGTGCTCTGCTTCACCAACAACATTCCGCAGAAGGATGGCGGCACGCACCTGACGGGACTGCGCGCGGCGATGACGCGCGTGCTCAACCGCTACATTGAGGAGCACGAGATCGCCAAGAAGGCGAGGGTCGAGACAACCGGCGACGACATGCGCGAGGGTCTCGCGTGCGTGCTCTCGGTCAAGGTGCCCGAGCCCAAGTTCTCCTCGCAGACCAAGGAAAAGCTCGTCTCCTCGGAGGTGCGCCCGGTGGTGGAGGAGATCGTCGCCGAGCGCCTGCGCGAGTTTCTCGAGGAGCGGCCGGCCGACGCGCGGGTGATCACCGCCAAGATCGTCGAGGCGGCGGCGGCGCGCGAGGCCGCGCGCAAGGCGCGCGAGATGACCCGCCGCAAGGGCGTGCTCGACTCGATGGGGCTGCCGGGCAAGCTCGCCGACTGCCAGGAAAAGGATCCGGCGAAATGCGAGCTGTTCCTGGTCGAGGGCGATTCGGCCGGCGGCTCGGCCAAGCAGGGGCGCGACCGGCGCTTCCAGGCGATCCTGCCGCTTAAGGGCAAGATCCTCAACGTCGAGAAGGCGCGCTTCGACAAGCTGCTGTCCTCGGCCGAGATCGCCACGCTGATCACCGCGCTCGGCTGCGGCATCGGCAAGGAGGAATACAACCCCGAGAAGCTGCGCTACCACCGCATCATCATCATGACCGACGCGGACGTGGACGGCTCGCACATCCGCACGCTGCTCCTCACGTTCTTCTACCGGCAGATGCCGGAGCTGGTCGAGCGCGGCCATATCTACATCGCGCAGCCGCCGCTGTACAAGGCGAAGCTCGGCAAGGAGGAACGCTACCTGAAGGATGAGCACGAGCTGAACGAGTTCATGCTGCGCCAGGCGCTGGTGGACGCGGCGCTGGTGCCTGCGGCGCGGCGCGAGCCGATCGCCGGGAGCACGCTGGCGGAGCTCGCGCGCTCGTACCTCCTCTCGGAGGCGGTGATCGAGCGCGTGTCGCGCTGGATTGACCGCGACGCGCTCGTCGCCATGCTGCGCGGAGTGCGGGTGGACCTGGCGCGGCGCGAGGCGGCGCAGGCTTCGGCCGAAGCGCTCGCCGAGGCGCTCGCCCCGACCGGCGCGCGGGTGTCGGCGCACTTCGACCCCAAGACCGAGCGCTACCAGGTGAGGATCGAGCGCACGCGCCACGGCAATGTGCGCGTGACCAGCATTGACGCCGAGTTCCTGCACTCGGGCGATTACGCGCAGATCCGCCAGACCGCGGAGGTGCTGCGCGGACTGGTCGGCGTCGGCGCCTGGGTGCGCCGCGGCGAGAAGAAGCAACCGGTGCGGGACTTCGGCGAGGCGGTGCGCTGGTTGCTCGACGAGGTGCGCAGGTCCATGAGCCTGCAGCGCTACAAGGGCCTGGGCGAGATGAACCCGCAGCAGCTCTGGGAGACGACGATGAACCCGGCCACGCGCCGGCTGCTGCGGGTGCAGATCGAGGACGGCATCGCCGCCGACGAGATCTTTACCAAGCTCATGGGAGACGAGGTCGAACCGCGGCGCGCGTTCATCGAATCGAACGCGCTCGGGGTGCGCAACCTCGACGTCTAGGCCGCGCGCTTTTTCTTGTGCGCCGGCTTGGCGCGCGCGGCCCGTGCGGCCGGCGCTCGCGCGAGCGGCTTGACCTCGGCAGCCGCCTTTGCGGCGGCGGCGGGCTTTGCCCCGCGCGGCTGGAACTCGAACCCGACCTTGCCGTCGGCGGTCTTGACGAGGAACGCCTTGAAGCGCCGACCCTTCTTCGACACGAACCCGCTGAGCAGGTCGGTCTTTCCGGTGGCGAGGAGCTTCTTCATCTGCGCCGGCTCCACCGGCTGCTGCAGGATCACGCGCCCGGAGCGGAAATCGCAGGCGCGCTCCGGTCCCACTGCCTTCTCGCACACGTAGGCCATGCCGTGCTCGAAGACGCGCGCGCCGCATTTCGGGCAAGGCCCAAGCGGCTCGGAAGCGCTGAAGTCCGGCGGCGCGGCACTGGCGTCATCGCCGCGCTGGCCGAAGTCGAACTCGACGCGGAAATCGTCGGTGAGCCGAACGCGCGCGGCGAACGGGCGTCCCTGGCGGCTGATGAAGTCGGTGAACGGGCCGGCGACACGGTTACGCAACAGCTCGGCCACCTCCTCCGGATCCCATTCGCGCCCGGAGAGGACCGTCCAGATCGCAAAATCGCAGCGCTGGCAGGCGAACTTTCGGTAGTTCTCCTGCACCGTGCCGCCGCACTTGGGGCACGGCGCCGGCACCGTCGCGAACGCGGTTTCCGGGATCCCGCCGTTGCGAATGCGCTCGACCAGATCGCGCGCGACGCTCTCGATGTGCTGCATGAACTCTTGGCGCCGGAGCCTTCCCGCCTCCATCAGCTTGAGCTTGTGCTCCCAGTCGCCGGTCAGCTCCGGCGAGGTGATCTCCTCGACGCCGAAGTGCCGCAGCGCGAGCAGCAGCCGGTAGGCCTTGAAGGTCGGGATCAGCTCGCGGCCGGAGCGGCGCACGTACTTCACCGCGATCAGGTCCTCGATGATCTGGGCGCGGGTCGCGGGCGTGCCGATCCCCTTCGCCTCCATCGCGGCGCGCAGTTCCTCGTCCTCGACCAGCTTGCCGGCGCCTTCCATCGCCGAGAGCAGCGTCGCCTCGGTATAGCGCGGCGGCGGCCGGGTCTGGTGCGCCTGCACGCCGATCTCGAGCACCTTCGCTTTCTCGCCCGGCGCGACCGCGGCCAGCGCCGCAGCTTCCTCCTGCGCGGCGCGGCCATAGACCTCCAGCCAGCCCGCTTTCTGCAGCACGCGCCCCTCGGTCTTGAAGTGGTGCTCGCCGACGCGCGTGATGCGGGTGGTCTGCAGGTACTCGGCCGCCGGGTAGAACACGGCCAGGAAACGCCGCACCACCATGTCGTAGATCTTGGCTTCCGCGTCGTTGAGGTGGCCGGGCACCTGCAGCGTCGGGATGATCGCAAAGTGGTCCGACACCTTGCTGTTGTCGAACACGCGCTTGTTGGGCCGCACCCAGTCCTGCTTGAGCACCTGGCGCGCGAACGGGGCGAAGGGCTGCGATGCGGCGAGCGTCTCCAGCGTCTTTTTCACCGTGCCGACATAGTCCTCGGGCAGCGCGCGCGCGTCGGTACGCGGATAGGTCAGCACCTTGTGCCGTTCGTATAGCGCCTGCGCGAGCGAGAGCGTGGTGCGCGCCGAGAAGCCGAAACGGCTGTTCGCCTCGCGCTGCAGGCTGGTGAGGTCATACAGCAGCGGCGAGAGCTGCGTCGTCGGCCTGGATTCCTCCGAGACCGTGCCGCTGGCGCCCGCGCAGGCGCGCGCGATCGCCTCCGCGCGCGCCACTTCCCAGAGGCGCTCGGCGCGGCGCTCGGGATCGTCGTCCTTCCTGAATTCCGGGTCGAACCAGCGCCCCTCGTACTCGCCGGCGGCGACCGCGAAGCGCGCGTGCACCTCCCAGTAGTCGCGGGGCCGGAAGGCGCGGATTCGCTCCTCGCGCTCGACCAGGATTGCGAGCGTCGGGGTCTGCACCCTGCCGACCGGCGTGAGGTAGAAGCCGCCCTCGCGCGAGTTGAACGCGGTCATCGCGCGCGTGCCGTTGATCCCGACCAGCCAGTCGGCCTCGGCCCGGCACTTCGCGGCGTCGGCGAGCGCGAGCATCTCGCGGTCCCTGCGTAGCGCCCTGAAGCCCTCCCGGATCGCGCTTTGCGTCATGGACTGGAGCCACAAGCGCTCGATCGGCTTCTTGGTCCCCGAATATTCGACGATGTAGCGGAAGATGAGCTCGCCTTCGCGGCCGGCGTCGCAGGCGTTGATGAGTCCGGTCACGTCCCTGCGCCGGATGAGGCGCAGCAGAAGCGCAAGCCGCGCCTCGTTCTTCTTGATCGGGGCCAGCTCGAAATGCGGCGGAATCACCGGCAGGTTCTCGAACGACCACTTGCCGCGCTTGACGTCGTGCTCTTCCGGCGCGGCCAGTTCGAGCAGGTGCCCGACCGCGGACGAGAGCACGTACTCGTTGCTTTCGTAGTACTCGCCCTTGCGCGTGAAGCCCCCCAGCGCGCGCGCGATGTCGGCGGCGACGGAGGGCTTCTCGGCGATGATCAGCTTCTTCGGCATGGGCGCAGGCAGAAAAGGGCGGCAGAATACCCGCAAAGAACGCCGGCTTACAACCGCCGCGCGCCGGAGCGGTGCGGGCTCAGGAGAGGCGTTGGTAAAGGCCGCCGGGAAGCACCGCGACGCGGCCGGCGAGCTCCAGGCGCAGCAATTCGGCGGCAACGCGCTCGGCGGCAAGCCCGGCGCGCTCGCACAGCGAATCCACGTCGATCGGCTCGAAACCCATGTGCGCCAGCAGCGGGCCGTCGTCGGCTGCGGCCGCGGGCGCCGGGCGCTCCTCGGCGCCGCCGGCGCGCAGTTGTGGCAGCTCGGCGAACACGTCTTCTGCCGACTCGACCAGCTTCGCTCCGGACTTGATGAGCGCGTGGCAGCCTTTGCTGAGCGGGGAATGGATCGAGCCGGGCAGCGCGAACACCTCACGGCCCTGCTCGGCGGCGATGCGCGCGGTGATCAGAGAGCCCGAGCCGATCGCGGCTTCGATGACGAGGCAGCCGCGCGCGAGGCCGCTGATCAGGCGGTTGCGGCGCGGGAAGTTGTGCGCGTGCGCGGGTGTGCCGAGCGGAAATTCGGACGCGACCAGGCCGCGCGCGGCGATCTGCTCGGCGAGCGCCGCGTTGGCCACCGGATAGACGAGGTCGGCCCCGGTGCCGAGGATCGCGATCGTCGAACCCGGACCCGCGAGCGCGCCGCGGTGCGCCGCGGCGTCAATGCCTTGCGCGAGTCCGGACACGATCGTGATGCCGGCGGCGCTGAAGGCGCGCGCAAAGCTCTCGGCGTCGCGCCGGCCCTGGGCCGTCGCGTTGCGGCTGCCCACGATCGCGAGCGCCGCGCTGGCGAGCAGCTCGGTGCGGCCGCGGCAGTACAGCACCGGAGGCGGGTCGGGGATTTCCAGGAGCAGTCGCGGATAGGCCGTGTCGGCGAGCGTGAGCAGCTCCCGGCCGGGCGCGGCGAGCCAGGCGAGCGCGCGCTCGGTCGCCTCGGTGACCGCCGGCGAATGCAGCGCATCGAGCGCTTCGGCGGCAACGTGGCGCGCCAGCTCGGCGCGCCGCGCCGCGAGCACGCGCTCGGGCAGCCCGAATTCCTTGAGCAGCCTGCGCAGCGTCGCTGACCCGAGGCCGGGCGTGAGCGTGAGCCGCAGCCAGCCGGCCAGCTCGGGGCCGCGCGCCATGCGCGTCGCCAGGCGCAAGGGCTAGGGGTTTCTCACCAGATCGAGCGGATTCACCGGCCGCGCGACGTCCATCACGAGCGCGTACGATACCTTCTCGAAGACGCGGAACACGAAGACAAGTCCGTAGCGCTCGTCGGGCAGAGCCACGGTAGCGGCATCCCGCGCCGCGCCGTAGGCGAGGGTGCCGCCGGGCCGGTACAGCGCGAGCACGTGACCGATTTCCAGACCCTGGTCCTTGCCCGCGCTCAGCGCCACGATCGAGAGGCGTCCGGCCTCCCCGGTGCGGCCGACACCGCCGTAGATCGAGATGACGCGCCCGCGAACCTGCGTCGAGGGCGCGTGCGGGGCATAGGTGACGGGCTCGGGGCGCCCGGCGGCGATCAGGCGGTCGCCGACGCCTACTTCCTGCGTGACCGAAGTCAGCTCGATGAGAGCGGGCTCGCCGGGTCGCACGAGGCGCGCGGTGCCGAGGTAAACGGCCTCGAAGCCAAGCGTGCGGTTGCTGTCCGGATCCACCAGAGGCTTGCCACGGCGGTACACGAACCACTGCTCGGTCTTTGCCTCGCCGATGCCCTTCACGTAGGCACGCGCTCCACTCTCGATGACCACACGGCCGCCTTCGGTGGCAACGATGACCGGCGCGCGGTCCAGGCCGTCGTCCTCCACCACGAGCGGACGACTGAGGAACGGCTCGATGGCGGCCGGAGGAATCGGGGGGATGGCTTGCGGCGTCGTCGACTCCGCCCGCACGCGCGGGCTCAACTGCACGGTTTCCGCCGCGAGCGCCAGCTGTGCGCGCGCGCGATCGAGCACGATCACGTCGCCGGGGTAAATGCGGTGCGGATTGCGGATCTGCTCCTTGTTCAGGTTCCACAGCTCGTTCCAGCGCCAGGGAGAGTCGGTAAAGCGCCCCGCAATGGACCAGAGCGTGTCTCCGGGCTGGACGACGTAGCGATCGGGAGCGTCCGGCTTCAGTGCGAGCGGCGTCTTCGGGACCTGGGCATAGGCCGCGGGAAGAACGCCAAGGCCAAGGACAAAAATCAGCCCTATGATAGACTTACATACTTGGTCGTGCATGCGGCCCCCCGAGCGGTGGCTGAGGTTGTCGGCTCTCTGCGCCTTCCGGTTTGTGCTTGCAATGTAGCACAAAGCCCAGAGTGTTTATGTGCCGCATGAGATAGTGCACGTAATTTATTATTTCAGCAAGCATTTTCCGAAAAATGGCGATTCTGAACATCCTCCGCTACCCCGATGCGCGGCTTCACAAGGTCGCTGAGCCCGTCAAAGTCTTCGACGAATCCCTGAAACGGCTGGTCTCCGATCTGGCCGAGACAATGTATGCCGCGCCGGGAATCGGCCTTGCGGCCACCCAGGTGGATGTGCACAAGCAGGTGATCGTGGTGGACGTGTCCGAGCGACGCGACTCTCTGGTGGTGCTCGTCAACCCCGAGATCGTCGAAGCAAGCGGGGTGTCGGATATCGAGGAGGGGTGCCTCTCGGTTCCGGGAATCTACGAAACGCTGGAGCGCGCCGAGCGGGTCAAGGTGCGGGCGTTCGATCAGAATGGCAAGGCATTCACGCTGGAGGCGCAGGGACTGCTGTCGGTGTGCATCCAGCACGAGATGGACCACCTGCAGGGAAAGGTGTTCATCGAGCGGCTCTCGCAGCTCAAGCAGCAGCGCATTCGCGCGCGCATCGCCAAACAGCTTCGCAAGAGCGCCTGAGCGGCGCAGCGCGGGGCGCGGGCGCGCCGCCTGCTGATGCGCCTTGTCTTTGCCGGAACGCCGGCCTTCGCCGCGGCCGCGCTCGAGGCCTTGCTCGCCGCCGGCCACGAGGTGGCGCTCGTTCTCACACAACCGGATCGCGGCGCCGGGCGCGGGCTCAGGCCGGCGCCGAGCCCGGTCAAACGCCTGGCGCTCGAGCGCGGGCTCAGCGTCCATCAGCCCGCGAGCCTGCGCGAGCCGGGGGCGCTTGCTCCGATCGCGGCCGCGCGCCCGGAGGCGATCGTCGTCGCCGCCTACGGATTGCTGCTGCCGCGGGCGCTGCTTGCGCTGGCGCCGCATGGCGCGATCAACATCCACGCCTCGCTCCTGCCGCGCTGGCGCGGCGCGGCGCCGATCCAGCGCGCGCTGCTCGCCGGCGATGCCGAGACGGGCATCACGATCATGCAGATGGACGAAGGGCTGGACACCGGCCCGATCCTCGCCCAACGCCGCATTCCCATCGGGCCGCAGGACGATGCGCAGACGTTGCACGATCGCCTCGCGGCCCTCGGCGCCGAGATGATCGTGCGCACACTCGCCGACATCGCGGCCGGCCGGGCTCGCGCCGTGCCGCAGCCGCAGGAAGGCGTGAGCTACGCGCCGAAGATCACCAAGGACGAAGCCGTGATCGACTGGTCGCAGCCCTGTGCCGAGATCGAGCGCAGGATCCGGGCGCTGCGGCCCGCGCCGGGCGCGCGAACGCGCCTGCGCGGCGAGGTGCTCAAGCTCTGGCGCGGCGAGTGCGTTGAAGGCAGCGGCGCGCCGGGCACCGTGCTCGTCGCCTCCGAGGCGCTGGTGGTCGCCTGTGGCGACGGCGCGCTCGTGGTGCGCGAGCTGCAGCTTGCCGGCGGCAGGCGACTCGCCGCCGCCGAGTTCCTGCGCGGCCATCCCGTAGAGGCGGGGGAACGCCTTGGCGCCGCTCGCTGAAGCGCTCGCGCTTGCGGCGCGGCGCGTGGCGCGCGTCGCCGCCGGCCGCAGCCTCGCTGCCGTGGCCGAGGACTCGGGCGAGACCGAACCCGAGGCCGGCCCCGCCGCCCAACTGCGCGCGGCGGTCGCGGACCTGTGCTTCGGCACACTGCGCCGCTACGGGCGCTCGCAGGCGCTGGTGGCGCTGCTCTCGGAGCGCGGCGGCACGCAGGACCGCCTCGCCGAGGCGCTGCTCTGGTGCGCTTTCTACGCTCTGGAATCCGGACGCTACGCCGAGTACACCGTGCTCGATCAGACCGCGCGCGCGTGCGAGCGCCTGCGCCTGGAGCGCGCAAAGGGTTACGTCAACGCCGTGCTGCGCGCATATCTGCGCCGGCGCGAGAGCATCGAGGCGGCGCTCGCCACCGACCCCGAAGCGCTCTGGCAGCACCCGCGCTGGTGGATCGAGCGACTGCGCGCGGAGTACCCGGCCGAGTGGCAGGGCATCCTCGCCGCCGGCAACGCTCCGCCACCGATGTGTTTGCGCGTGAACCTGCGCCGCATCTCGCTCGCGGCCTACCGCGAGCGGCTGGCGGCGGCCGGGCTCGAGGCGCGCGTGCTCGGTGCCGCGGCGCTGCTGCTTGCGCGCCCGGTGCCGTCGGCGCACCTGCCCGGCTACGCGGAGGGCCTGGTTTCGGTACAGGATGCCGGTGCGCAGCGCGCCGCCGGCCTGCTCGATCTGCGCGCCGGCCAGCGCGTGCTGGACGCCTGCGCCGCGCCCGGCGGCAAGAGCGCGCACATCCTCGAGTCGGCGGACGTGTCGCTCACCGCGCTCGACGCCGATGCCGCGCGCTGCCGCCATATCGAGCGCACGCTGGCGCGCCTCGGTCTTCGCGCGCGCGTGCTCGCCGGCGACTGCACCGCGCCCGAGACGTGGTGGGACGGCGTGCCCTTCGATCGCATCCTCGCCGACGTGCCGTGCAGCGCCTCCGGCGTGGCGCGGCGCCACCCGGACATCAAGTGGCTGCGGCGCGCGGCCGACGTGCAGGCGTTTGCCGCGCGCCAGGCGCGCATCCTCGAGGCGCTTTGGCGGCTGCTCGCCCCGGGTGGTAAATTGCTGTATGTCACCTGCTCGGTGTTCGGCGCCGAAAACGGCGCGGTGGTCGAGCGCTTTCTGCACAGCGCGCCCGGCGCCCGCCGCGCGCCGCTTGCCGACGGCGCCGCGGCGCAGCTCCTGCCCGGCCCGGAACACGACGGGTTCTTCTTTGCGCAGCTAGAGAACGCGGGCTAGAGCATCGCGCGATGCCGGGCGTGGCCGTCCACCGAATCGTGCTCGCGCTGCTCATCTGGGCGCTCGCGCTCGGCGCGCGCGCCGACGAGATCGAGGTGCGCGAAGCGAGCCTCGCAGCGGTCGAGGAAGGGCTCGCGCTCACGGCGGATTTCGCCTTCGACATCAACCCGCGGCTCGCCGAGGCGGTGGCGAACGGAGTGCCGCTCTATTTCGTGGTCGAGTTCGAGCTGGTGCGCACCCGCTGGTGGTGGTTCGACGAGAAGACGGCGGCCAAGCGCCTGCAGCTGCGGCTGTCGTACCATGCGCTGTCGCGCCAGTACCGGCTCTCGACCGGGCTGCTGCAGCAGAACTTCGGCTCGCTCGGCGAGGCGCTGGCGGTCCTCAGGCGCGTGCGCAACTGGATCGTGGTCGACCGCACCGCCGCGCTCGCCGAAGGCACCTACGAGGCGGCGGTGCGCATGCGTCTGGACACGACGCTTCTGCCCAAGCCGTTTCAGCTGTCCGCACTCACCAGCCGCGAGCTGAACCTGGAATCGCCCTGGAAGCGCTTTTCCTTCCGCTACACGGGGCCGGCGCCGGCGCCGGTGGAGTCGCGCGAAGGGCGCGAGGCGGAGGCGCGATGACGCTGGTCCTCACCATCGGCGCGGCGCTCGCGGGCGTGGCCCTCTTCCTGCTCGCCACGGCGAGCGGCAACACGACGCTGTTCGCGCGCCAGTATCCGCTCCTGCTCGGCCTGAACGGCGCGCTCGCCGCGGTGCTCGCGGTGCTCGCCGTCTGGCAGCTCGGCGCGCTCTGGCGCAAGGTGCGCGCGCGCGTGTTCGGCTCGCGCCTGACGCTGCGGCTGATGCTGATGCTCGCGCTGATGGCGGTGGTGCCCGGCGCCCTGATCTACACGGTGTCGGTGCAGTTTCTCGCGCGCTCGATCGAGTCCTGGTTCGACGTCAAGGTGGAGGCGGCGCTCGAAGGCGGCATCAACCTCGGCCAGTCTGCGCTCGATCAGATGCTCGCCGACATGCAGGACAAGGCGCGCGCCATCGCGCTCGAGCTGGCCGGGCAGCCGCCGGCGCAGCAGGTGGTGCTGCTCAATCGCCTGCGCGAGCAGGCGGGCGTGCCGGAGGCGGTGATCGTGTCGGCCGGCGGACGCGTGCTCGCGAGCGCCTCGGGCGATGTCTCGCGCCTGGTGCCGGAGCTGCCATCGGCCCAGGTGCTGCGCCAGGCGCGCGCCGGGCGCGGCTACGCTTCGGTGGACGCCCCTGCCGGCAAGCCGCTCGCGCTGCGCGTGGTGGTGCCGATGGCCAGCCTGACGCTCGCCGAGGAGCCGCGCTTCCTGCAGCTGCGCCAGCCGGTGCCGGAGATCTTCGGCCGCAGCGCCGAGGCGGTCGAGGCCGCCTACCGCGACTACCGCGAGCTGGCGCTGGCGCGCCAGGGCCTCAAGCGCATCTACATCGTGACGCTGACGCTCGCCCTCGGCATGGCGCTGCTCGCCGCGCTCTCGCTCGCTGCGATCCTCGCCGGCCGGCTCTCGGAGCCGCTCGCGAATCTGGCGCAGGCGACGCAGGCGGTCGCGCGCGGCGACTTTTCGCGCCGGATGCCCGTGACCAGCCGCGACGAGCTGGGGGTGCTCATCGAATCGTTCAACGCCATGACCCGGCAGCTCGACGAGGCGCGCAGGGGCCTGGAGGCGCATCGCGACGCGCTCGAGACGGCGCGCGCGCGCCTGGAGAACATCCTCGCCAACCTGTCGGCCGGGGTGCTGGTGTTCGACGCCAGACTGCGCCTGACCGTCGCCAATCCCGGCGCGCACGCGATTCTGGGGCCGGATCTCGCGGCCTGTGCCGGGCGTGCACTTGCCGAGTGGCCGGCGGCGCTGCGCGCCTTCGCCACCGCGGTCGAGGAGCGGCTGCGGGCCGAGGGCGAGCATCCCTGGCAGCTCGAGCTGGAACTCAAAGGCACCGGCAAGACGCTGCTGCTGCGGGGATCGGCGCTGCCCAAGGCTCCCGAGGGCGGGCACGTGCTGGTGTTCGACGACATCACGCAGCTCGTGCAGGCGCAGCGCGCGACGGCGTGGGCCGAGGTGGCGCGGCGCCTTGCCCACGAGATCAAGAATCCGCTCACCCCGATCCAGCTCTCGGCCGAGCGCCTGGAGATGAAGCTTGCGGGCAAGCTTTCCGGCCCGGACGCCGAGACGCTGCGTCGCGGCATCGGCACGATCGTCGAGCAGGTGAGCGCGCTCAAGCGCATGGTGGACGATTTCCGCGACTATGCGCGACTGCCCGCACCCGCCTTCACCGCACTCGACCTGAACCAGCTTGTCAACGAGGTGCTGTCGCTGTACGAAAATTCGGCCGTGCCGATCGCCCGCACCCTGGCGCCCGATCTGCCGCGGGTGCGCGCCGACCCGGTGCAGATCCGGCAGGTGCTTCACAACCTGGTGCAGAACGCGCAGGATGCGCTTGAGAACCGCAAGGCGACCGCCGAGCCGCCCGCGATCGAGGTGCGCACCGAGCGCGCCGGCGAGCGCGTGCGGCTGACGGTCGCCGACAACGGCGGCGGATTTCCCGAAGAAATCATGGCGCGCGTATTCGAGCCCTATGTCACCACCAAGCCGCGCGGTACCGGCCTCGGCCTGGCGATCGTGAAGAAGATCGTGGACGAGCACCGGGGCGAGGTGACCGTGCAGAACCGTCCCACCGGCGGGGCCGCGGTGAGCGTGTGGCTGCCGGCAGCCGAGGCCGACCGGCGCGCGCTGGCCGCGTAACGACCCATGGCGCAGATCCTGGTCGTGGACGACGAGGTGGGGATCCGGGAGCTGCTCCTGGAGATCCTCGCCGAGGAAGGCCATCAGGTGGTGCTCGCCGAAAGCGCCGCCGAGGCGCGCCGGCTGCGCGAACGCGCCCGCCCCGACCTGGTGCTGCTCGACATCTGGATGCCAGACACCGACGGCATTTCGCTGCTCAAGGAATGGGCGGCGAGCGGCCAGCTCACCATGCCGGTGGTGATGATGTCGGGGCACGGCACGATCGAGACCGCCGTCGAGGCCACTCGCATCGGCGCGCTCGATTACCTGGAAAAGCCGATCGCCCTGCAGCGGCTGCTCGCCACCGTGCGCCGCGCGCTGCGCAGCGCGGCGGCCGCGACGACGCGCGAGCTGTCGCTCGCCACGCTCGGGCGCTCGCCGGCCCTTGCCGAGGCGCGCCAGCGTCTGGCGCAGCTCGCCTCGGCGCCGGGCGCGTTGATGCTGCGCGGCGAACGCGGCATTCGCCCGGAGCTTTTCGCACGGCTACTCGCGGCCCCGGGCACGCCGTTCCTGGACGGGGCCGGACTGCTCGCCGGGGCCCCATCGGAGGTGCTCGCGCGCGCCTCCGGAGGCGTGCTTTTCGTCGGCGACCTCACGCGCCTTGTGCGCGCCGAGCAGAAGAACCTGGAGTTCCTGCTCGCGCGCGCCGAGCGCCACCGCGCCCGCGTGGTGTCGTTCTCGCCGGTGGATCCGCGCGCACTCGCCGAAAAGCACGACTTCGACCCGGAGCTGGCCGCGCGTCTTGCCGAGCTCGTGCTGCGGCTTCCGGCGCTGCGCGAATTCGCCGAAGACATACCGGACCTCGCGGCGCAGATGCTGGCGCTGCTGGTGGAAAGCCGCGCCTGCCCGCCGCGGCGGCTTTCCACCGCGGCACTGAACGCGCTGCGGCACCACCGCTGGCCGGGCAACATCGCTGAACTGGAGGCCGTCGTGCGCAACCTCGCCTTCGGGGCGCTAGAGGAGGAGATCGGCCTCGCCGACGTCGAGCGCGTTCTTGCCGCGTTTGCCCCGCCGCCGACGCCGCCGGAGATCGCCTTGGACCGCCCCTACCGGGAGGCGCGCGAAGCGTTCGAGCGCCTGTACTTCGAGCACCTGCTGCAACGCGAAAACGGCAGCATGTCGCGCGTCGCCGAGCGCTCCGGCCTGGAGCGTACCCACCTGTACCGCAAGCTGAAGGCGCTGGGATTGCCGGTCGGCCGGCGCGAGGAAAGCTCCGGCTGAGCGCGCTGCGCCCGTGCTAGGCGGCGCGCTTTTCCTTCTTCTTCGCCCGGTGCGGCCGCGTGTTGCCGTAGGTGCCGCGAAAGATCTTGCCGCGGCGCGTGCGCCGGTCGCCCTTGCCCATTGCCATCCTCCGTGTCGTGCCTACTGCGAAGCGGCGGCGATTATAGCGGCGGGCTCGTAGGCAAGGATCGGCGCCAGCCACTTCTCCGCCTCCGCAACCGCGATGCCGCGGCGGCGGGCGTAGTCCTCGACCTGGTCGCGGCCGATGCGGCCGACGGCGAAGTACCTCGCCTCGGGATGCGAGAGGTAAAAGCCCGCCACCGAGGAGGCCGGCAGCATGGCGAACGATTCGGTGAGCTGCATGCCCGCGTTCTTCTGCGCCTCCAAGAGGGCGAACAGGCCCGCCTTGGCGGCGTGGTCGGGACACGCCGGGTAGCCAGGAGCCGGCCGGATGCCGCGGTAGGCTTCGCCGATCAGCTCCTCGGTCGTCAGCCGCTCCTCGGGCGCGTAGCCCCAGTAGTCGCGGCGCACGCGCTCGTGCAGGTACTCGGCGAAGGCCTCCGCAAGCCGGTCGGCGAGCACCTTGAGCATGATGGCGCTGTAATCGTCGTGCGCGCGCTCGAACTCCGCAAGGCGCGCCTCGAATCCGCCGGCGCACACGGCGAAGGCCCCGATCCAGTCGGCGACGCCCGAGTCCTTCGGCGCGACGAAGTCGGCCAGGCACAGGTTGGGATTGCCGGCCGGCTTTTCGTTTTGCTGGCGCAGGTTGTGCCAGGTCATCGCGACGCGGCTGCGCGAGCCGTCGGCGTAGATCTCGATGTCGTCGCCGTTTACCTGCGCGGCCGCGAACAGCCCCACCACGCCGCTGGCGCGGATCCACTTCTCGCGCACGGCGCGCGCGAGAAACTCGCGCGCCTCCGCAAGCAGCCTGCGGGCGGTTTCGCCCACCACCGGATCGTCGAGGATCTTCGGGTAGGGGCCGGAGAGCTCCCAGGCCTGGAAGAACGGGCCCCAGTCGATGTAGGGCACGAGGCGCTCGAGCGGATAGTCGGCGAGCACGGTGATTCCCGGCACCCTGGGCGCCGGCGGCGTGTAGCGGCTCCAGTCGGTCTTCAGGCCGCGCCTGCGCGCCTCGGCGATCGGCAGCAGCGGCCCCGGCCCCTTTTTTGCCGCGTGCTGCTCGCGGATGCGCTCATAGTCGGCGCGCACCGAGGCCAAGAAGGCCTCGCGCGATTCCGGTGAGAGCAGGCTCTGCACCACGCCCACCGCGCGCGAGGCGTCGGGCACGTACACCACCGGCCCGGAGTATTGGGGAGCGATCTTCACCGCGGTGTGCGCGCGCGAAGTGGTCGCGCCGCCGATGAGCAGCGGGATGCGAAAGCCCTCGCGCTCCATTTCGCGCGCGACATGCGCCATCTCCTCCAGCGACGGCGTGATGAGACCGGACAGGCCGACCGCGTCGGCGCCCTCGCGCCGCGCCGCCTCGAGAATCTTCTGCGCGGGCACCATCACGCCGAGGTTGACCACCTCGTAGTTGTTGCACTGGAGCACCACCGCGACGATGTTCTTGCCGATGTCGTGCACGTCGCCTTTCACGGTGGCGAGGACGAGCTTGCCCTTGGCGCGGGCAGCCTCGCCCAGGCGCGCCTTTTCCGCCTCGAGGTAGGGAATCAGGTGCGCCACCGCCTGTTTCA
Organism: Pseudomonadota bacterium; assembly: GCA_040752005.1. Taxonomy (GTDB): domain Bacteria; phylum Pseudomonadota; class Gammaproteobacteria; order Burkholderiales; family SG8-39; genus RBG-16-66-20. The sequence continues at coordinate 66,373 of JBFMFX010000006.1, forward strand.
TCACGCGCGCCGACTTGACCACCTGCGGCAGGAACATCTTGCCGGCGCCGAACAGGTCGCCGACGACGTTCATGCCGTCCATCAGCGGCCCCTCGATCACCTCGATCGGGCGCGCGTACTTGCGCCGCGCTTCCTCGACGTCCTCGACGATGTACGTCGCGATACCGTTCACCAGTGCGTGCACCAGGCGCTCCTCGACCGTGCCGCGGCGCCAGGCGTCGTCGGCGCGCGTGCCGCGCGCCGCGCCCTTCACCCGCGCGGCGTATTCGATCAGTCGCTCGGTGGCGTCCGGGCGGCGGTTGAGGATCACGTCCTCGACCCGCTCGCGCAGCTCCGGCTCGATTTCCTCGTACACGCCGAGCTGGCCGGCGTTGACGATCCCCATCGTCATGCCGGCGCGGATGGCGTGGTAAAGGAACGCGGTGTGCATCGCCTCGCGCACCGCGTCGTTGCCGCGGAACGAGAACGAGAGGTTGGACACACCGCCGGAGACCTGCGCGTGCGGCAGGTTCGCCCGGATCCAGCGCGTCGCCTCCAGAAAGTCCAGACCGTAGCGCGCGTGCTCCTCCAGCCCCGTCGCCACCGCGAAGATGTTCGGGTCGAAGATGATGTCTTCGGCCGGGAAGCCGGCCTTTTCGGTGAGCAGCGCGTACGCCCGGCCGAGGATCTCGATGCGGCGCTCCAGCGTGTCGGCCTGCCCGCGCTCGTCGAAGGCCATGACGACCGCCGCGGCCCCGTAGCGACGCACGAGCCGCGCCTGGCGCAGGAACTCCGCCTCGCCTTCCTTAAGGCTGAGCGAATTCACCACGCCCTTGCCCTGCAGGCACTTCAGCCCCGCCTCGATGACGCTCCAGCGCGACGAATCCACCATCACCGGCACGCGCGCGATGTCGGGCTCGGCCGCGGCCAGGCGCAGGAACGTCACCATCGCGCGCTCCGAGTCGAGCATCGCTTCGTCCATGTTGACGTCGATCATCTGCGCGCCGTTGGCCACCTGCTGGCGCGCCACCGCGAGCGCCTCGGCGTACTGGCCGGCGAGGATGAGGCGCGCAAAAGCCTTCGAGCCGGTGACGTTGGTGCGCTCGCCGATGTTGACGAACAGCGAGCCTTCGCCGATGTTGAGCGGCTCCAGGCCCGCCAGGCGCAGCATCGGCGCCGGGCGCGGCAAGCGGCGCGGTGCGACGCCCCGCACCGCCTCGGCGATCGCGCGGATGTGCTCGGGCGTGGTGCCGCAGCAGCCGCCGGCGATGTTGAGAAAGCCGGCGCGCGCCCATTCGCCCATCTGGCCGGCCATGGATTCAGGCGTGTCGTCGTACTCGCCGAAGGCGTTGGGCAGCCCCGCGTTCGGGTAGCAAACCAGGTGCGTCTCGGCGATACGCGCAAGCTCCTCGACATAGGGCCGCAGCTCGCGCGCGCCGAGCGCGCAGTTGAATCCAATGGCGATCGCTCGCGCGTGCCGCACCGAGTTGTAGAACGCCTCCGCGGTCTGGCCCGAAAGCGTGCGCCCGGAGGCGTCGGTGATCGTGCCGGAGACGACCACCGGCACGCGCACGCCACGCTCCTCGAACGCCGCCTCGATCGCGAAGATGGCCGCCTTGGCGTTCAGCGTGTCGAAGACCGTCTCGACCAGGAGCAGGTCGACGCCGCCATCGAGCAGCCCGCGCACCGCCTCGCCGTAGGCGGCGACGAGCTGGTCGAAGTCCACGCTGCGAAAGCCGGGATCGTTGACGTCGGGCGAGATCGAGGCGGTCTTCGAGGTGGGGCCGAGCGCGCCGGCGACAAACCGCGGCCGCGAGGAATCGCGCGCCGTGCGCTCGCGCGCGGCGGCGCGCGCAAGCCGCGCCGCGGCGAGGTTGATCTCGTAGGCGAGCGCCTCCATGCCGTAGTCGGCGAGCGACACCGAGGTCGCGTTGAACGTGTTGGTCTCGATGATGTCGGCGCCGGCGTCGAGGTACTGCTCATGGATGCGGCGCACGATCTCCGGCTGCGTGAGCGAGAGCAGGTCGTTGGCGCCGCGAAGCTCCCGCGGCCAGTCGCGAAAGCGCGCGCCGCGGTAGGCCTCTTCGGGAAGCCGCTCGCGCTGGATCATCGTGCCCATCGCGCCGTCGAGGACGAGGATCCTCTCGGCGAGCAGCGCTTGCAATCGGGCGGCGGTGTCGGTCATGCGCGGGCGGCCGGGCGACGGGAAATCGTCCAGCTTGCCGGAAAACGCTTCCGCGGGAATCGAGGCAGGATGCGTCTCTTTAGCGGTATTTGTTACGCGCCCGCAAGCTGAACGTCAAATCGGCGCGTGGGGCCGAGTGTGCCCACCGGCTCCGCATCTGTCAAATGCCTCCCGTATACTCGGCGGCCCGATGCTCGGCCGCGATCCGACAGTGCACAGGCCGCCGCCGCCGGCCGCACTTGCGTGGTCGGTCTGGGCGCTCGGCGCCGCGCTCTACCTCGCCGGGTTCTTTCAGCGCGTCGCCCCGGCGGTGATGACACGGGAACTGATGGCGGAATTCGCCATCGCCGCCGCCGGGCTGGGGCAGCTCTCCGCCTATTACCTGTACAGCTACGTCGCGATGCAGATCCCGACCGGGCTGATGGTGGACCGGTTCGGCGCGCGGCGCGTGCTCGCCGCCGGCGCGGCGCTCGCCGCGCTCGGGAGCTTTCTGTTCGCGCTCGCGCCCGGTCTCGCCGCCGCGAGCCTCGGCCGCCTGCTCGTCGGCGGTTCGGTCGGCGTCGCCTGGGTAGGAACGCTCAAGCTCGCCGCGCACTGGCTGCCGCCGCAGCGCTTCGCGCTCGCCACCGGGCTTGCGCTCGCCGCGGGCATGACCGGCGCGGTCACCGCCGGCGTACCGCTGGCGTGGGCGGTGGCCGCCTTCGGCTGGCGTGCGGTGATGCTCGCCGCGGCGGTCGCGATCGCGCTCATCGCCGTCGCCATCGGGTGGCTGGTGCGCGACGATCCCTCCGAGCGCGGCTACGCGAGCTGGTTCGCCGGCGCGGAGCCGGCGGCGGCGCGGGCCTCGATCCGCACGGCGCTCGTCGAGGCGCTTGGCTACCGTAACACCTGGCTCGTCTTTCTCGCGCCGCAGGGCATGGTGGGGGCGTGCCTTGCGATCGGCGGACTCTGGGGGGTGCCGTGGCTCGTCTCGGTGTACGGCTTCACGCCGGCGCGCGCCGCGTTTTACTGCTCGGCGCTGATGCTCGCCTGGGCAGCCGGTGGCCCGGCCTTCGGCGCGCTGTCCGACCGCCTGCGCCTGCGCAAGCCGTTCTACCTCGCCGGCTCGTCGATCGCGTTCGCTCTCTGGGCGCTGGTGATCCTCTGGCCCGAGCCGCTTGCGCCCGCGCTGCTCTTTGCGCTCTTGGTCGGTGCCGGATTCGCTTCCGGCTGCATGGTGGTGGGCTTTGCGCTCGCCAAGGAATCGGTGCCCGCGCGCCTTGCCGGCACCGCGTCCGGCATCGCCAACATGGGCTCGATGGCGGGCGCCATGCTGCTGCAGCCGCTGCTTGGCCTGGTGCTCGATCTCAACTGGCGCGGCGCGCTCGCCGGCGCCGTGCGCGTGTACGACGCGGCCGCATACCGCGCGGCGTTCCTGCTGGTGCTCGTCTGGCTGGCGGTCTCGCTCGTCGCCGCGGCGTTCCTGCGCGAAACCGGCGGCCGGCAGAGAGTCTGACCTGCTACGATCGCGCGCGATGAGCGAGAGCGAATTTCCCTCGATCGAGGCGGCGTTTCCGTGCCGCGTGCACTGGGGCGACTGCGACCCGGCCGGGATCATCTTCTACCCGACGTATTTCCGCTGGATGGACGCGGCGTCGTGGGCTTTCTTCGAATCGGTCGGCTACGACGCGGCGCGCTTTCGCGCCGAGCACCGGGCCATGCCGCTCGTCTCGGCCGACTGCCGCTTCAAGGCTCCTGCGATTCACGGCGACCGCTGCGAGGTGCGCTCGCGGATCGCGCGCTTCGGCGGCAAGTCCTTCGTCGTTGCGCACCGCATCTTGCGCTCGGACGGGGAACTGCTCGCCGAGGGAACCGAAACCCGTGTCTGGGGCCGCTACGCTGCGGGCCCGGGAACGCCGCTCCGGGGCGAGGAAATTCCCGAGGCGGTGAAGGCGTTGTTTCGCGCCGCGGCCGGCGCACCGGCGGGCCGATAGGAGCCCGCCCCGGGAGGCGGCCTCGAACCGCGGTCATCGCGGCGAGCCGCCGCTCGTCGCCGGGTGCCTTGGAGCGGATCTCGTGGTGTGACGCGAACCTCGGGCGGGCCGCCCGCGGCCTAGCCGCTGCCCCAGACCTCGGCCGCCGTTTCCACCACCAGGCGCAGCTTCGCGCGCTGGTCCTCGACGGTGATCTTGTTGCCGTGCACGGTGCTGGAGAAGCCGCACTGCGGGCTGAGCGCGAGCTGCTCGATCGGCACGTACTTCGCCGCCCCGTCAATACGGCGCTTGAGATAGTCCTTCTTCTCCAGCTCGCCGCGCTTGGTGGTGACCAGCCCGAGCACGACGATCTTGCCCTTGGGCAGGAACCTGAGCGGCCGGAAGTCGCCCGAGCGCTCGTCGTCGTACTCGAGGAAGTAGGCGTCCACCTGCATCTCGGTGAGCAGCGCCTCGGCCACCGGCTCGTAGCCGCCCTGCGCGGCCCAAGTACTCTGGAAGTTGCCGCGGCACAGGTGAATGGCGAGGGTCATGCCGGCGGGCTTTCGCGCCACCACGCGGTTGATGAACTTTGCGTAGCGGTGCGGCAGCTCGTCCGGGTCGTCGCCGCGCGCGCGCGCGGCCGCGCGCATCTTGTCGTCGCACAGGTAGGCGAGGTTGGTGTCGTCCATCTGCACGTAGGTGCAGCCGGCGCGGGCGAGCGAGGCAAGCTCCTCGCCGTACGCCTGCGCGACATCTTCGTAGAAGTCGGGCTCTAGCTCCGGGTAGTGTTCCTTGCTGATGCCGGCGCGCCCGCCGCGAAAATGCAGCATCGTCGGCGACGGGATGGTCACCTTCGGGGTGCGCTTCGTGCACGATTTCAGATACAGGAAATCGGCGAGCTGGATGTCCTTGACGTGGCGCACCTTGTCCACCACGCGCATCACCGGAGGGGCGAGCTCCTCGGTGCCGTCGGGCTTCTTCACCAGTTTCGGCTCGTCGGTCTTGACCCCGCCCAGCTGCTGCAGGAAGTCGATGTGGAAGTACGTGCGGCGAAACTCGCCGTCGGTGATGGACTGCAGCCCCACATCCTCCTGGAACTTCACGATCTCGGCGATCGCGCGGTCCTCGACGCGGCGCAGTTCCGCCGCGCCGATCTCGCCGCGCGCCTTTTTCTCGCGCGCTTCGAGCAGGTACTGCGGGCGCAGGAAGCTGCCGACGTGGTCGGCGCGGAACGGGGGGGTGGTACGTACGGTCATGGCGGACACTCTGTGATGCAAGCGCGCGATTTTAGTGCCGGCGGCACGGGCGCGGCGCCGAGTCCTCGAAGACCAGCGGCTCGTCCGGGAACCGGATTGCGGGGCGGCGGCTCACTCCGCGTCGGGCTGCCGGGCAGGCTGCGCGCGCTCGAAGGCATCGAGCTTCATGCACTCGGCGAAAACGCGCATCAGCGTCGGGTACGGCGCGGTGTCGCACTGGTAGCGCTGGGCGTTGAACACCTGCGGCACCAGACAGCAGTCGGCGAGGGTGGGCGAATCGCCGTGCGCGAAGCGCCCCGTTTCCCCGCGCGCCAGCTCGGCTTCCAGCTTCTCCAGCCCGTCGGCGATCCAGTGGCGGTACCAGGCGTTCACCTGCTCCTCGCTCTGCCCGAGCGCGCGGCGCAGGTGCTGGAGCACGCGCAGATTGTTGAGCGGGTGGATTTCGCAGGCGATGAGCAGCGCGAGCGAGCGCACCCGCGCGCGGCCGAAGGCGTCAGCCGGGAGCAGCGGCGGTTGCGGGTGCGTCTCCTCGAGATACTCCAGGATCGCGAGCGACTGGGTGATGAGCCTGCCGCCGTCCTCCAGCGCCGGCACCAGCCCCTGCGGGTTGATCGCGGCGTATTCGGGCCTGCGGTGCTCGCCCCTGGCGAGGTGCACGAACACCGGCTCCCAGGCGAGGCCCTTGAGGTTGAGCGCGATGCGGACGCGGAACGCCGCCGAGCTGCGGAAATAAGTATACAGTCGCACCGGCGGCTTACAGCGGCGGCGCGATGGTGACGCGCAGCTCGCCGACGCCTTCGATGCCGGCGTGCAGCTCGTCGCCGGGCTGCACCGGCCCGACCCCCGCGGGCGTGCCGGAGAATATGAGGTCGCCCGCCTCCAGCGTGTAGTACTCCGACAGGTAGGCGATCTGCTCCGGCGCCGACCAGATCATGTCGGCCAGATCGGCGCGCTGGCGCTCCTTTCCGTTCACGCGCAGCCAGATCGCGCCCCTGGCCGGATGGCCGATGCGCGCAGCCGGCTCCAGAGCGCTGCAGGGCGCGGATTCGTCGAAGTCCTTGCCGAAGTCCCACGGCCGGCCGTGGTCCTTGCCCCACTGTTGCAAGTCGCGCCGCGTCATGTCGAGACCGACCGCGTAGCCGAATACATGCGCGTTCGCCTGCGCTGCGGCGATGCGCCGGCCGCCGCGGCCGATGGCGACCACCAGCTCGGTTTCGTAGTGCAGGTTCGACGTCTTCGGGGGATAGTGCACCCGCCCGCCGCCGGGCACCAGCGCGTGCGCCGACTTGGTGAAGAAGAACGGCGCCTCGCGGCCGTCGCCGCCCATCTCCTTCTGGTGCTCGACGTAGTTTCGCCCGACGCAGAAGATGCGCCGTACCGGGAAAAGCTCCGCGCTGCCGGCGACCGGCAGCGCCGGCGGGCTCCAGAGCGGAATGACGTAGGCCATGCGGGAAGTTCCTGGGGAAAGCCTGGCGAAGGCGCGTATGTTAACGCCCCTCGCCCGCCTCGCGCAGCAGCATTTCGCGCAGCCGGAAGCGCTGCACCTTCCCAGTCGCGGTGCGCGGCAGTTCCGCCACCGCCCGGATCCACTTCGGGCGCTTGTAACGCGGCAGCCGCTCGGCGCACGCGCGCTCGGCGGCGGCGACGGCGCTCTGTTCGTCACCGCGCGCGACGACGAACAGCGCGAGCCGCTCGAAACCCTCGGCGTCGGCGACCGGCACGCACGCCGCTTCGGCGATCGCCGGATCGGAGCTGACCGTTTCTTCCAGCTCGCCCGGGCGCACCCACTGGCCGGCGATCTTCACCAGCTCGTCGGCGCGCCCCTGATGGATGTAGTAGCCGTCGGTGTCGCGCACGAACAGATCCTGCGTGCAGAACCAGCCGTCGCGGAACTGCGCGCGCGTCTGCTCCGGGCGGTTCACATAGCCTTGCGCCAGCGCCGGATGGCGCAACCACAGCACCCCCGGCTCGCCGGCCGGCGGCTCGGCGCCGGCGGCATCGCGCAGGCGCACCTCGGTGAGCGCGAGCGGCTTGCCGGTGCGCCCGCCGCGGTTGTCCTCTGCGGCGATTGCCGGCGGCATCATCAGGCAGGCGCAGTAGGACTCCGAGGTGCCGTACAAGCTCAGGATTTCCCCGCCCACCTGCGCGCGCCAGGCTTCGACAACCGGTGCCGGCAACCGCTCGCCGGCGGCGACGAAGTGGCGGATTCTGCGCAGCGGCTCAAGCCGCTCCGACCCCTCGGCGAGCAGTCGCCGGTAGAACGAGGGCACGCTGAACATCGCCACCGGCGAATGCCGCGCCGCGGCCTCGATCGCGGCGGCCGGCTCGGCCCAGTCGGCGAGCGCCACGCCGGTCGCGCCCAGCGCGAGCGGCCCGAGCAGCCCGTGCTCCAGACCGTAGGCGAAGAAGAACTTGGAGGTGGTGAAGACGCGCTCGCCGGGCCGGATGCCGAGCGTCCTGAGCGCCTCGCCCGAGGCGAGGATCGAGCGGTGCGTATGCACGATGCCTTTCGGCTTGCCGGTGGTGCCGGAGGAGTAGAGCCAGAACGCCGGATCGTCGGCGCGCGCCTCGTACGCGGGCGCGGGCTCGGCGCGTGCGAGCGCGGCGCGCCAGTCGTGCGCGAGCGCCGGCACCGTCGCGCCGGCAACCGCGAGCCGCCCCGAGCGCGCGTGCTCGGCGGCGAGATCCGGCCGCGCCGCGGCGAACACGTCCTCGACGATCGCCAGGCGCGCGCCGCTGTCGGCCGCGATGTGGCGGAATTCGTCCTCGGAGAGCTTGGTGTTGAGGGCGATCGCGACCGCTCCGGCGTGCACCGCGCCCAGCCACGCGGCGGCGAACTCCGGCGTGTCGCGCATGAGCAGCAGCACGCGGTCGCCGGGACGCACGCCGAGCGCGGCGAGCGCGGCCGCCGCGCGCGCGACGCGCCCGGCGAGCGCCGCGTAGCTCACCGACTCGCCGCCGCAGGCGAGCGCCGTGCGCTCGCCGTGGCGGGCGAGGGCCGCGGGCCCGAGCAGTTCGGCGGCGGCGTTCATTCCGGCGTAAGATCGTTTGGATGCCAAACAGATTGTGCCTCAAACGATGACGCGCGCGGCGCGGCCGCTGGCGCAGGGCGCGCTGCCCGGCCTGCTCGGCTACCGGTTGCGCCTGGCGCAGCAGGCGGTGTTCCGCGACTTCGCCGCGAGCGTGCACGGGCTCTCGCCCGGGCGCGTCGGACTGCTGGTGCTGATCGACGCCAATCCCGGCGTGACGCAGAGCCGCCTCGCGGAGGCGGTGCGGCGCGACCGCTCGACGATGGTCGGCGTGCTCGATCAGCTCGAGGCGCGCGGCCTGATCGAGCGCCGTCGCGGCGCCGATCGACGCACCAACGGCCTGTGGCTGACGCGCGCTGGCCGCACCTTGCTCGCGCGCGCGCTCAAGCGCATCGCGGCGCACGAGCGCAGGATCGCCGCGCGGCTCACCGCGGCCGAGCGGCGCGAACTGCTCAGGCTGCTCGCCAAGATCGGCGGCTGAAAAGCAAACGGGGCGCCGGAAGGCGCCCCGCGGCCGACCCGAGGTTGCGGCCTACATCCGGTAGGCGGCCTCGCCGTGCGAAGTGGTGTCCAGGCCCTCGCGCTCCTCCTCCTCGGTCACCCGCAGGCCGATCGTGAGATCCACCAGCTTGTAGGCGATCGCGGCGACCACGCCGGACCAGACGATGGTGGTGACCACCCCCTTCAGCTGGATCCAGAACTGCGCGCCGATGCCGGGATAGCCGGTCGCGCCGGTGACCCAGTCGGTGACCACGCCCGGGCCGCCGAGCGCGGGATCGTTGAAGATGCCGGTGAGCAGCGCTCCGAGGATGCCGCCCACCGCGTGCACGCCGAAGACGTCGAGCGAGTCATCGGCGCCGAGCAGCTTCTTCAGACCGTTGACGCCCCACAGGCACACCAGCCCGGCCGCGAGCCCGATGACGAAGGCGCCGGCGAGGCCGACGTTTCCGGCCGCCGGCGTGATCGCCACCAGACCGGCGACCGCGCCGGAGGCGGCGCCGAGCATCGTCGGCTTGCCCTTGAACAGCGCCTCGCCGAAGCTCCAGGACAGCACCGCGCAGGCGGTGGCGACGTAGGTGTTCATGAACGCGAGCGCGGCGGAGTTGCCCGACTCCAGCGCCGAGCCGGCGTTGAAGCCGAACCAGCCCACCCACAGGAGCGACGCCCCGATCATCGTGAGCGGCAGGCTGTGCGCCGGCATCGCCTCCTTGCCGTAGCCGATCCGCTTGCCGACGAAGTAGGCGCCGACGAGCCCCGCCACCCCGGCGTTGATGTGCACCACCGTACCGCCGGCGAAGTCGAGCGCGCCCCACTGCCAGATGAGCCCCGCCTTCTCGTTCATCGCGTCCACGACCTTCGGATCGGTGTAGGCGTCCGGACCCATCCAGAACCACACCATGTGGGCGATCGGCGCGTACGCAAAGGTGAACCAGAGCACGATGAAGACGAGCACGGCGGCGAATTTCACCCGCTCGGCGAACGCGCCGAGGATGAGGCAGCAGGTGATCGCGGCGAAGGTCGCCTGAAACGACGCGAACACGATCTCCGGGATCACCACGCCCTTGGAAAAGGTGGCGGCGGCCGCGAACTCGCCCTTGCCCGCGTCGAGCGCGCCTTTCATGAACAGCCGGTCCATGCCGCCGAAGAAGGCGTTGCCCTCGGTGAAGGCAAGGCTGTAGCCGTAGACGAACCACAGCACCGTCACGAGCGAAAAGACCACGAACACCTGCATCAGCACCGAGAGCGCGTTTTTCGCGCGCACCATGCCGCCGTAGAACAGCGCCAGCGCCGGCACGCTCATCATGATCACGAGCGCGGTCGAGACCAGCATCCAGGCGACGTCGCCCTTGTTGGGCACCGGCGCGGGTTTGGCCTCCTCCTTTTTCTCCTCGGCCTTCGCTTCGGCTTTCGCCTCGGCTTTCGCCTCGGCGGCGGGCGTCTCGGGTGCGGGTTTGTCCTGCGCCGCGGCGCCGAAGGCGACAAGCCCGAGGACGAGCGCGGCGATGATGGTGACGAGTCTTTTCATTTTCTCTCCCTAGAGCGCGGCGGCGTCGGTTTCGCCGGTACGGATGCGTACGACTTTTTCCAGCTCGAAGACGAAGATCTTGCCGTCGCCGATTTTTCCGGTGCGGGCGGCTTTCTCGATCGCCTCCAGCACCTGATCGAGCATGGCGGACGGAATCGCGACCTCGACCTTGACCTTGGGCAGGAAGTCCACGACGTACTCGGCGCCGCGGTACAGCTCCGTGTGGCCCTTCTGGCGCCCGAAGCCCTTTACCTCGGTGACGGTGATGCCCTGCACGCCGATCGCCGAGAGCGCCTCGCGCACCTCGTCGAGCTTGAATGGTTTGATGATCGCGGTTACCAGCTTCATGGGTCGGCCTCGCTAGAACTTGTAGAGGAACTGCACGGCCAACGAGCGATTCGTGTTGCGCCCGGTCACGCCGTCGCGGTCGAGGAACGAGGCGACGTTGGAGCGGTCCCGGCGCGCCTCAGCGCGCAGCTCGATCTCCCGGGTCGGCAGCCAGGCAAGCGTGAGCGTCGCCTCCTTCCACTTCTGCACGATTCCGGTGCGGTAGCCGTCCTCGTCGTCGAAATACTCGCCGCGAAGCGAGAGTTTCCAGCGATCGCTGATCTGGTAGTTGGCGTAGCCCGCGAGTCCCGACCACTTCGCCTTGGCCGCCCCCGATGGAACCAGACCCGCGGTGCCGTTCTGGGTGCCACGGTCGTAGTTGAGGACGAAAGTCAGCTTGTCGGTGGCGTTCAGCGTCAGCACCGTGTCGAACAGGTTGCGGTTGCCTTCGGGGCCGGCATTGACGAGCCCGCCGACGCGCTCCTTGCCACCGTGGAACATCGCCGTGAGGGCGACGGTCTTTGTCGGATTCCACAGCAGTCCGAGCTCGTAACTCTTGGACGAGTTGGTGTCCTTGATGTCGTCCCAGCCCTGGTTGATGCCCGCCTGCAGCGTCAGTGCGTCGCTGAAGGCATAGTGCGCGCGCAGGCCGGTGTGGGTGAAAGGAATCGCGTAACCGAACAGAATCGAACGTGAAAAGTTCGGGTTGCTCGGGCTCCAGATGACCTCGGCGCCGGCGAGCGTGACGAACTTGCCCGCCATGAGATGCCAGGGGCCGGTTTTGTACTGCAGGTACGCCTGGGTGACGTCGAAGCGGTCGCGATCGCATTTCGAACCGTCCGCGTTCAGCCCGGTCACCACATTGCAGCCGCGGCCGTCGTTCGGATCGGTCTTGTACGAGGCGATCAGGTCGGCGTCCTTTCCGACGGTGAGATTGACCACGCCTCCGAGCCCTTCCGTGGGGCTGTAATCGAGCTTGACCGCGGCTTGCCGCAGGGCGAAGCCGCTTCGCTCGATGTCGAAGACGCGGCTTGGTACGCCGCTCGTGAACAGCGCCCGCCGCGAGAGATTGCTATAGGAAGCATCCACATAGCCGAAGACATCGAAGACCCCCAGCTTGAGGGCCTGATCCTTTGCCTCGGCTGGCTGCTGGGCCGACGTGAATCCGGGAACCGCGGCGGCACCGGCGAGCATAAGCGTGAGGATTGTTTTGCGCATTCGAATGGGCTCCATGATGGTTGCGGGCCACCGGTGCAGAAGCAGCTTGCATGCCAACCCGACTTGCGCGTGAAATCAATCGGTTGCTGCTTGAGGGGCAAGTCCCAGTCGAGCTGGTGCACCGGGTTGGAACGAATGCTTGACCAAATGCCCGAAAAATGTGCGCTCACGCTGATTGCCGGGCGTCTGGTGTACGCTGAGCGGGATGACCGATGCACATTTGCTCGAAGATCTGCGGCTGCGGATCTCGCAGGCGCTGAAAGCTTCGCCCGCCGAGGACCTGGAAAAGAACCTGCACGCGCTTGCCGCCGCGTTCTTTGACCGCTTCGATCTGGCGTTGCGCGAGGATCTGGAGGTGCAGAAAAAGCTCCTGGAGCGCGCGCAGGCCAAGCTTGCGGCGCTGGAGCGTCGGGTGGCCGAGCTGGAGCGCCGCGGTAAACCCTGACGGGGCGGCCGGCGTTTCTCGTTGCGGGGAACGCCATGACACTGGCCGTCGTCGCGAGCCGCGCGCTCGCAGGGATCGCCGCGCCCGAGGTCGCCGTCGAGGTGCACCTCGGGCCGGGCCTGCCCGCGTTCAACATCGTCGGCCTGCCGGATGCCGAGGTGCGCGAGGCAAAGGACCGGGTGCGCGCCGCGCTGAATCACGCTCGCTTCGAATTTCCGGCGCGGCGCATCACGGTCAACCTCGCGCCTGCCGATCTGCCGAAAGACTCGGGCCGCTTCGACCTGCCGATCGCGCTCGGCATCCTCGCCGCGAGCGGGCAGGTGAGTAGCACCGCGCTCGCCGGCCACGAATTCGCCGGCGAGCTTTCGCTCACCGGCGAGCTGCGCGCGGTGCGCGGGGCGCTCGCCATGGCGCTTGGCGCCGCCGCCGCGGGGCGCGCGTTCGTGCTGCCGCGAGCGAGTGCCGAGCAGGCGGCGCTCGCGGCGGGAGCGCGCATCCTGGGCGCCGGCAGCCTGCTCGAAGTGTGCGCCCATCTGGCCGGCGAGCGGCCGCTCGAGCCGTGCCGCAACGGCGCGGTTCACGCCGCGCTCGCGTATCCGGATCTCGCCGACGTCAAGGGACAGATGCAGGCCAAACGCGCGCTGGAAATCGCGGCCGCCGGCGCGCACGCGCTGCTCCTCATCGGCCCGCCGGGCACCGGCAAGTCTCTGCTCGCCGCGCGGCTGCCGGGGATCCTGCCGCCGATGAGCGAGGCCGAGGCGCTGGAATCGGCGGCGATCCAGAGCGCATCGGAGGCCGGTTTCGATCCTTCGCGCTGGGCGCTGCGGCCGTTCCGCGCGCCGCACCACAGCGCCTCCAGCGTGGCGCTGATCGGCGGCGGGAATCCTCCGCGACCCGGCGAAATCTCGCTCGCGCACCACGGCGTGCTCTTTCTCGACGAGCTGCCGGAGTTTGCGCGCGATGCGTTGGAGGCGCTGCGCGAGCCGCTGGAATCGGGCACGATCGCGATCGCGCGCGCAGCGCGCCAGGCGCAGTTCCCGGCGCGCTTTCAGCTCGTCGCGGCGATGAACCCCTGCCCCTGCGGCTGGCTGGGCGACAGCTCCGGCCGCTGTCGCTGCGCGCCGCAGGCGATCGCCCGCTACCGCGCGCGGATCTCGGGCCCGCTCGCCGACCGCATTGACCTCAAGGTCGAGGCACCCGCGCCGCGCGAAGCGGAGCTCACCGGGCAGCCCGGCGAGCCCTCGAGCGCGGTGCGCGCGCGGGTCGCCGCGGCGCGGGCGCGCCAGATCGCGCGCCAGGGAAAACCGAACGCCTGGCTGGGCCCGTGCGAGACCGACAGGTACTGCGCCTGCGATGCCGCGGCCGCAGAGCTGCTCAGGCAGGCGATCGCGCGGCTGCATCTTTCGGCGCGGGCGTACCACCGCGTGCTGCGCGTGGCGCGCACCATCGCTGACCTCGCGGGCGATGGCGCGGTGCGAAGCGCGCACCTCGCCGAGGCGATCCAGTACCGCAGGCTGGACGCGGCGCTGTAGCTGCGCGCGGCGTCTTTATACTGCCCGGCGCCATGGCGACCTATGCGATCGGCGACGTGCAGGGCTGCTTCGACGAGCTGCAGGCGCTGCTTGAGCGGATCGGCTTCGACTGCGCGCGCGACCGGCTGTGGTTCGTCGGCGATCTGGTCAACCGGGGGCCGAAATCGCTCCAGGTGCTGCGGTTCGTGAAATCGCTCGCCGAGCGGGCGGTCGTCGTGCTTGGCAATCACGACCTGCACCTCGTCGCCCAGTACGAGGGCTTCGAGCGCAGGCGCCCCGACGATACCTTCGCCGACGTGCTCGGCGCGCCGGACGCGGCCGACTTGGTCGCGTGGCTGCGCGCGCGGCCGCTGATGCACGCCGAAGGCAACTGGGCGATGGTTCACGCCGGCCTCCTTCCGGGCTGGAGCGTGGCGAAGGCGCTTGCGCTGGCGCGCGAGGTCGAGCGGGCGTTGCGCGGGCCGGATTACCGCGAATTTCTGGCCCACCTCTACGGCAGTCGGCCGGAGCGCTGGAGCGACGAGCTCACCGGCTGGGACCGCCTGCGCGTGATCGTCAACGCGATGACGCGCATGCGCTTTTGCACACCTGGGGGCGCCATGGACTTTCACGTCACCGGGCGCGAAGCGCCACCCGGCTACCGCCCGTGGTTCGAGCTGCGCAGCGCCGCGGAGCCAGTGCTCGTCTTCGGCCATTGGTCGGCGCTCGGCCTGAAGCTCGCCGCGCGCTATTGCGCGCTCGACTCCGGCTGCGTCTGGGGCGGGCACCTCAGCGCGCTGCGGCTTGAAGACCGCTGGGTCGCTCAAGTACCCTCGCCCGGCTACCAGCCCATAGGAGGCGGACAATGAATGCTCGTTCGAACGTCGCGGCCGAGACCGGGAGAGCCCTGCGCGAACCCGGCCGAAGGGGCCCGGCCCCCCCTGCTCCCATGACCGACTGCGTCTTCTGCAGGCTGGTGGCGGGAGCGATCCCCTCGACGCGCGTGTACGAGGACGAGTACACGCTCGCCTTCATGGATATCGGTCAGGTGAACCCGGGCCATGTCCTGGTGGCCGTGAAGAAGCACGCCGCGAATCTCTACGAGCTGGACGAGGCGCAGGCGGCGGCGGTGGCGCGCACCGCGCGCCGGGTCGCGCTCGCGATCAGGAGCGCGTTCAATCCCGAGGGGCTGTCGGTGTATCAGGCGAACGGACGCGCAGCCGGCCAGACCGTGTTCCATTACCACGTGCACCTTTTGCCGCGCCACGCGGGCGATGGCATGGAACTCGTGTGGCCGGCGAAGAACCCGCCGCGCGAGACACTCGAGGAGTACGCCGCGCGGATCCGGGCGAAGCTCGCCTGAGGCCTCAGAACGGATAGACGCCGAAGGCGCGGCGGTAGCGCTCGGCGATCTCGCCGCGCGTCGGGCGGTGGTTCTGCGCGCCGCGGTGCGCGATCTTGATCGCGCCCATCACCGAGGCAAGGCGCCCGGTCTTTTCCCAGTCCCAGCCGTGCGCCATGCCGTAGAGAATCCCGGCGCGGTAGGCGTCGCCGCAACCGGTGGGGTCGGCCACGGCATCGGGCACGACCGCCGGAATCTCGATTCTGCGGCCGCCGGCGTGAATCACCGAGCCCTGCGCGCCCAGCGTGACGATCAGTGCGCGCAGTTCGGCCGCGAGCGACTCGAGCGCGCGCCCGGTCTTTTCTGCCAGCATCCTGCCTTCGTAGTCGTTGACCGCGAGCACGTCGGCAAGGCGCACCAATTCCATCAGCTCCGCGCCGGAGAACATCGGCAGGCCCTGCCCCGGATCGAACACGAACGGCACGCGCGCCGCGGCGCACTCGCGCGCGTGCTGGAGCATCCCCTGCTTTCCATCCGGGCCGATGATGGCGAGCCCCGCCCCGAGCGCCGCGCTGACGCGGTTCTCATGCGAGTGATTCATCGCTCCGGGGTGAAACGCGGTGATCTGGTTGTCGTCCAGGTCGGTGGTGATGAACGCCTGGGCGCAGAACTGCCCCGGAACGCGCTTGAGCAGCGCGGTGCCGATGCCGAGCGCCTCGAGGCGCTCGAGATACGGCCCGGCATCCTCGCCGACCGTCGCCATCACCAGCGGGTCTTCGCCCAGCAGCTTGAGGTTGTAGGCGATGTTGCCGGCGGTGCCGCCGAACTCGCGGCGCATTTCCGGTGCGACGAAACAGACGTTGAGGATGTGCAGCTGGTCGGCCAGCAGGTGGTTGCGGAAGCGGTCGCCGAACACCATGATGGTGTCGTAGGCGATCGAGCCGGTGACGAGGATGCGCATGCGGTCTCAGGGATAGAAGAGATAGACGCGGTAGCCCACCGCGCGCACGCGGCTGGCGTCGAAGGCGACGCGAAGCGCGGCGTCGGCGCCCGGCGCGATGCCCTGGGCGAGGCGCGCCGCGGCCTCGGCGCCGAGGTAATCGGCCGGCATCAGCACGCGGCGCACCACCGGCTCGTCGCGCTCGTCGGTCAGGGCGAGCTCCAGAGCCGGATACTCCTGCGGGAACGGCGCGCGGTTGCGCAGCACGGCGCCCAGCACGATCACGTTCTCGCGCCGGGCGTCGGCCTGCAGGTCGGAGGATTCGATCGCCATCAGCTCCGGGCGCCGCGGCAGGCGCAGCTCGCAGCCGAGCCACTCGCACGCGGCGGCGAGCGGCGCGCGCGCCTCGGGCACGAGCACCGCGATCTCGGTGCGGAAATGGATCGCACCCTGCGCAGCGAGCGCAGCGAGCGCGGCGAGCGCGCCCAGCCCCCAGAGCAGCCGGCGCGGCGGCCGCGGCTCCTCGGCCTCGAGGAACTGCGGCGCCGGCGGCGGCTCGCTCGCCGCCGGGGCGCTTGCGCGCACCGGCTCGGGGCGCGGCGGCTCGAAGAGCGCAAGCTGCGGCGAGGGTTCGGGTTCGTGCGAGGCATGAGCGGACTCGTCGGCGAGCAGCCCGGCGAGGCCGTCGAACACCGTGGCGCATTTGCCGCAGCGGACCTTGCCGCTGCGCGCGGCGAGCTGCGCCGGCTGCACGCGGAACGCGGTCGCGCAGTTCGGGCAGCGCGTGACGAGCGTCACCGGCGCGCTCCCGCGACCAGCGCCCAGCCGCCCTCTTCCTCTTGCACCGCGAGATCGAAGTGCGCCGCATAGGCGGCGATCACCTCGGCGGCCTGCGCCTGAAGAATGCCCGAGAGCGCGACATGTCCGCCAGTCCTCGTGCGCGCCGCAAGCTCGGGCGCGAGCGCGATGAGCGTCCCGGCGAGGATGTTGGCGACAACCAGGTCGAAGCCGGCATCCGCCGCAGTCAGCGCCTCGGGCGCGGCGGTGGCGAGCGCGACGCCGTTGGCGCGGGCGTTCGTGCACGCGACCTCGAGCGCGCGGGGATCGATGTCCACCGCCAGCGCATCACGCGCGCCGAGCCGCAGCGCGGCGATCGCGAGTACGCCGGAGCCGCAGCCGTAGTCGAGCAGCCGCTCGCCGCCGCGCACGGTGCGCTCGAGCCACCGGAGCACCAGCCCGGTGCTCGGGTGGCTGCCGGTGCCGAACGCAAGGCCCGGATCGAGCCGCACGTTCACCGCCGACGGATCGGGCGCGTCGCACCAGCTCGGCACCACCCAGAGCCGGTCGCCCACCCGGATCGGGCCGAACTGCGATTGGACGCGGCGCACCCAGTCCTCATCCTCCAGGCGCGCCGCCTCGAAATCGGGGGCCTGGATGCCGCAGCTTGCGGCCGCGCGCGCGATCAGCGCGGCGGCGTCGGCACCGTCCTGCGCGAGCGCCACCAGGCGAGTGCGCGGCCAGCGCGGCGCGGCGACCCAGTCGGCCGCGGGTTGCTGCGCCGTCCGGGCCGCCGCGTCCTCCAGCGCGACCGACAGCGCGCCCGCCTCCACCAGCGCGTCCGAGAGCGCCTCGGCGTGCTCGCCCGCGGTTTCCAGCGTGATCGACAGCCACGGCATCGTTGTCACTCGCGCGTCTTCTGCTGTTCGGCGAGTTTCTGCTCCAGGTAACTGATCGGGGTCCCGCCACGCACGAAGCGGCTGTCGTGCAGCAGTTCTAGATGCAGCGCAATGTTGGTCTGGATGCCCTCGACCACCATCTCCGAGAGCGCGATGCGCATGCGCCGGATCGCCTGCTCGCGGCTCGCACCGTAGGCGATCACCTTGCCGATCAGCGAATCGTAATACGGCGGCACGGTGTAGCCGGCGTACGCATGCGAGTCAACGCGGATGCCCGGCCCGCCCGGCGGATGGTAGGACGTGATCCGGCCCGGCGAGGGCGTGAAGGTCCACGGGTCCTCGGCGTTGATCCGGCACTCGATCGCATGCCCCGTGAACGCGATGTCGCGCTGGCGAAACGGGAGCTTCTCGCCCGCCGCGATGCGGATCTGCTGCTGCACGATGTCCACGCCGGTGATCATCTCGGTGATCGGGTGCTCGACCTGCACGCGCGTGTTCATCTCGATGAAGTAGAACTCGCCATTCTGGTACAGGAATTCGAAGGTGCCGGCACCGCGATAGCCGATGCGCCGGCACGCGTCGGCGCAGCGCTCGCCGATCCGGTCGCGCAGTCTTGCGGGCAGGTCCGGTGCCGGCGCTTCCTCCAGGATCTTCTGGTGCCGGCGCTGCATCGAGCAGTCGCGCTCGCCCAGGTGCACCGCGTTGCGATGCTCGTCGGCGAGCACCTGGAACTCGATGTGGCGCGGATTTTCCAGATATTTCTCCAGGTACACCGTCGGGTTGGCGAACGCCGCCTGCGCCTCGCGCCGCGTGAGGTTGACGGCATTGATCAGCGCGGCCTCGGTGTGCACCACCCGCATGCCGCGCCCGCCGCCGCCGCCGGCGGCCTTGACGATCACCGGATAGCCCAGCCGGCGCGCGATCTTGACCACCTCGGCGGGGGATTCCGGCAGCGGCCCGTCGGAACCGGGCACCACGGGGATTCCGGCCTTCGCCATCGCCGCGCGGGCGCTGATCTTGTCGCCCATCAGGCGGATGTTCTCCGGCCGCGGGCCGATGAAGACGAAGCCGCTCGCCTCCACCTTCTCGGCGAAGTCGGCGTTCTCGGCGAGAAAGCCGTAGCCCGGGTGGATCGCCTCGGCATCGGTCACCTCGGCGGCGCTGATGATCGCGGGAATGTTCAGGTAGCTCGCCGCGGCCGATGGCGGGCCGATGCACACCGACTCGTCGGCGAGCTTGACGTATTTCGCTTCGGTGTCGGCCTCGGAGTGCACCACCACCGTGCGGATTCCCAGCTCGCGGCAGGCGCGCTGGATGCGCAGCGCGATCTCGCCGCGGTTGGCGATGAGGATCTTCTCGAACATGCCGCGGGGGCGCTCAGCCGATGATGAACAAGGGCTGGCCGTACTCGACCGGCTGGCCGTTTTCCACCAGGATCGCCTTGATCGTGCCCGAGCAATCGGCCTCTATCTCGTTCATGAGCTTCATCGCCTCGATGATGCAGACGACCTGCCCCTCCTTCACCGTCTGGCCGACCTCGACGAAGGGCTTCGCCTCGGGCGAGGCGGCGCGGTAGAACGTGCCCACCATCGGTGCCTTCAGCACGTGCCCTTCGGGCGCGGCCGGCGACTTCGCCTCGGCGCTTTCCGCAGCGGTCGCGGCCGCCGACGGGGTGGACTCCGCGCCTGACGTCGCGGCGGCGGAAGCCGGCGCACTGGCCGGTGGCGGCCCGCCGCTCACCGCTCCACCGCGCGAGATCCGCACTTTCTCCTCGCCTTCGGTGATCTCCAGCTCAGCGATCCCGGATTCCTGCACCAGCTCGATCAGTTTCTTGAGCTTTCGCAGATCCATGGTTTGTGACCCCCCTTTCCGGCGCCTTCGGCGCGCCGCCCGACCCGCCCCGGCCGGCCTCAGCGCGCCTTCAGGCGTGCGATCGCATAGTCGAGCGCCAGCTCGTATCCCATGGCGCCCAAGCCCTGGATGCACCCGACGGCGACCGCGGTGAAGTGCGATTGCGCGCGCCATGGCTCGCGCGCATGGATGTTGGACAGATGCACCTCGATGAACGGGATTCTCACCGCCGTCAGCGCGTCGCGCAGGGCGACGCTCGAATACGTGAATCCGGCGGGATTCAGGATGATGAAACGAACGCGCTCCGCTCCCGCCCGCTGCACCCTGTCCACGAGCACACCCTCGTGGTTGGACTGCAGACACTCGATGGGAATGCCCGCCGCCGAAGCTTTCGCTTCCAGCCTGCGGTTGATGCTCTCCAGCGTATCGCGGCCGTAGATTTCCGGCTCCCGCGAGCCAAGGAGATTGAGGTTGGGCCCGTGCAGCACAAGAATCGCGGGCCTTGCCGCTGCTGGCTTTTTCGCCATTTGCCGCCAGTTCGCTGAAGAAGGGGGGATTTTATATGGAAATTAGCGGACTATTTTGGAAAGAGCCGCATCCAGCTCGGCCCTGCTCATCCCGCCCAGCTTGGCGGTAACAAGCCGGCCGTCACGGTCGACAAACGCAGTATAAGGCAGGCCGCCTGCGGCGTTGCCGAGCTTCCTGGTCAAGTCAAGGCCAGACGCATCGGCGATCAGGATCGGATATTCGATCTTGAAGGTTTCTGTGAATTGGCGGACGTTGGCCGCATTATCTACGGCGATCCCGATGATTTCTACTCCTTGAGCAGCGTACGATCGGCGTGCCTGGACGAGCATCGGGATCTCCTCCCGGCAGGGAGCGCACCAGGTTGCCCAGAAGTTCAGTACCAACACCTTTCCCCGCCATTCGCCGAGGTCACGCATGCTGCCCTGCACGTCCGGCAGCTTGATGCCCTCCAGCGGGTGCGGCGCGTTCGTACGCGAACCGTGCCACAGTCCGGCCAGCCCTGCGGCCAGACCCACGGCCCCAAAGAGCGCCAGCCTACGGCGACGGGGCGACACCACGCCCCAGGAGACTTCCGACCTCCGCGATGCCGGCTCGCTCAGCGACGCGCCCGGCGTGCGTCTTTTTCAGCGCGACGCGCTCGTCCCGGCGATCGAACACCGAGAGCCGGAGCGGCGTGCCATGCCAGTCGAGCGTCAGCTCCGCTACCGCATGAACGCGGTCGCCGCTGAAGCGTCGGCCCTCGGCGGTCTCGTAGGCGAGGCGCCGCTCGAGCAAAAACAGCTCGACCTCCTTCGGGCTGTCGGGGAAAAGCTGAAGCTCGATCGCGGCATACGGGCCGGCGGTGCCGGCGAGCACCGGGCCGGTGAGATAAGGATGAAATGGCGCAAAGAGCTGCATCGCCTGCAGGGCGAGACGGCGCAGCTCGGTGATGCGCTCGGCGTGCTCATCGGCCTGGTACAGCGCGCGGTACGCGTGCAGCGCCTCCTCGATTTCGGCGTTGGCGGGAAGCGCCTCGCGATCGGCTGCGCCGACCAGCCGCGCCGCCTTGCGCTTGGCGAGCGCGAAGTCGTCGATTCCGTCCTCGGCCATCAGGCGCGCGGCCGCGGCGGCGATGCGAGCCCGCGTCGTGTTGTCGCGGGGGTGCTTGCGGCGCATCTGCTTCTTCCTTGGGCGGTGCGCCCGATTCTATAGCGCAATCGCTCGCGTAGAATCGCGCCCTCGTTCACCGGCGCGCGTGGCGCCCGGGCACTCTTTCCGTGCACCTTCACATCCTCGGCATCTGCGGCACGTTCATGGGCGGCATCGCCGCGCTCGCGCGCGCGGCCGGGCATCGGGTCACCGGGTGCGACAGCGGCATCTATCCGCCGATGAGCGAGCAGCTCGCTGCCCTCGGCATCGAGCCGATCGAGGGCTACGGAGAGGATCAGATCCGCATCGCCCCGGACCTGTGGGTCATCGGCAACGTGATAAGGCGAGGAAACCCCCTGATGGAGGCGATCCTCGACAGGGGTGAGCCGTACATGTCCGGCCCGCAGTGGCTCGCAGAAAATTTCCTTCGCGGGAAGTGGGTACTCGCTGTCGCAGGAACGCACGGAAAGACGACGGTAAGCTCCATGCTCGCCTGGATACTGGAGCGGGCGCAGAAAAGGCCGGGATTTCTCATCGGCGGGGTGCCGGCAGACTTCGGCATCTCGGCCAGGGCTCAGGACTCGGATTTCTTCGTGATCGAGGCAGACGAATACGACACCGCGTTTTTCGACAAGCGCTCGAAATTCGTCCACTACCGCCCGAGGACTCTCGTCCTGAACAATCTGGAGTTCGACCACGCCGATATCTTCGACGATCTTGCGGCGATCGAGCGGCAATTTCATCACCTTGTAAGGATCGTTCCACGCTCTGGCAGGGTCGTGGCGAACGGCGCCGACGAGAATCTGAAGCGAGTGCTCGCAAAAGGCTGCTGGACCCCGGTCGAGCACTTCTGTTCGGCCGACGGATGGCAGGCGGGCGAGCCCGACGCGCAGGGCTCGTTCGAAGTGGCCTGCCAGGGCAGGGCGGTCGGGCGGGTAAAGCTCGCTTTGCCGGGAGCGCACAACCGCGCGAACGCGCTTGCCGCAATCGCTGCGGCACGGCATGTCGGTGTGGATCCGCTCGTGGCGATCCAGGCGCTGGAGCGGTTTACGGGTGTGCGCCGAAGGCTGCAATTGCGCGGCGTCGCAGGCGGGATCGCCGTTTACGATGATTTCGCCCATCATCCGACCGCGATCCGGGCAACGCTGGATGCCATGCGCCGGGAGCTGCCGGGCGGGCGCATCCTCGCGGTGTTCGAGCCGCGATCCAACACCATGAGAAAAGGGGTGATGAAAGAAGCGCTGCCGGGGAGCTTCGCCGCGGCCGACCGAGTGTACGTGCACACTGCGGGCATCAATTGGAATGCGGAGCAAGTATTCGCTTCGCTCGCAGGCCGCGTCTGTTGCGAAGAACGTCTTGATCGCCTGATCGCTGCGATCCTCGCCGAGGCGAGGCCCGGCGATCGCGTGCTCGTCATGTCCAACGGCAGCTTCGGCGGCATCCACGAGAAGCTGCTCGCCGCACTGGATCGCCGATGAGCACGGGGCTCATTTATTTGCACGGCTTTAACAGCTCGCCTGCTTCGCACAAGGCGCGGCTGCTGAAGGCTTACATGGAGCAGAGAGGCCTGGGCGAGCTTTTTTCCTGCCCGACACTCCCGCATCGGCCGCAAGACGCGGCGCGTGCCATCGAGCTGGAAATCGCGCGCGCCGCTCCGGGCAAGCCCACGCTGGTCGGCAGCTCGCTCGGCGGCTTCTACGCCACATGGGCCGCGGAGAAGCACGATCTGCGCGCGGTCCTGATCCAGCCGGCGGTGCGCCCGTACGTCGGCCTGGAGGCGTTCCTCGGGCCGCAAAAGAACCTGTACACCGGGGAAAGCTATGTGCTCACGCGCGAGCACCTGGAAGGCTGGCGCGCGCTCGCGGTCGAGCGCGTGGATCCGGAGCGCTATCTGCTGCTCCTGGAAACCGGCGACGAGGTGCTCGACTGGCGCGAGGCGGCGCGAAAGTACGAAGGCGCGCGGATGGTGGTGCGCGACGGCGGCGACCATACGCTTGCGAGCTTTCCGGAGCATCTGGCGCGCATCCTCGCCTTTGCCGGTCTCGCGCCGCGGCCGTGAACGTCCTGTACGAAGAGCAGGGCGAGTTCAAGGTCGGCGCAGTGCTCGGCCGCACCCCCGCTTCGGTGCAGGTGGAGAGCCCGCACGGCAAGCGCCTGAAAGTGAAGGCGGCAAACGTGCTGCTGGAGTTCGAGCGGCCTGCGGCGGCGGAGCTGCTGCCTGCCGCCGAGGCCTACGCCGCGACGCTGGACACCGAGTTCCTCTGGCAGTGCTGCGGCGAGAGCGACTTCGGATTCATGGATCTGGCGCGCGAGTACGTCGGGCGAGAGCCCACGCCGGTCGAAGCCGCCGGGGTGTTGCTCAAGCTTCACTCGGCGCCGATCTACTTTCACCGGCGCGGGCGCGGGCGCTACCGCAAGGCGCCGGAGGAGACGCTCAAGCTCGCGCTCGCGGGCCTGGAAAAGAAAAGGCGGATCCAGGAGACGATCGACGCATGGGCGGCGCGCCTTGTGCGCTTCGAGTGTCCGCCGGAAGTCGCCCGGCTGCGCGAGGAGCTGCTGTACGCACCGGACCGCAACAAACCCGAGACAAAGGCGCTCGAGCAGGCCTGCCGGGAAACGGGTCTTGATGCGGCGCGCCTGCTCCTGCGCTGCGGCGTGCTCGGCTCCGCGCACGAGTACCATCTCGGCCGGTTCCTGCACGAGTTCTTCCCGCGCGGCACGGCGTTCCCCGAGCACGAGCCGGCGGTGCCGCCGGAGGACCTGCCGCTCGCCGACGTGCGCGCTTTCAGCCTGGACGATGTCGGTACCACCGAGATCGACGACGCGTTCTCGGTGACGCCGACCGCAGGCGGGGAGCTGCGCATCGGCATCCATATCGCGGCGCCGGCGCTTGCGTTCGGGCCCGGCTCGTCGCTCGATGCGATCGCGCGCGAGCGGCTCTCGACCGCCTATTTCCCGGGGCGCAAGTTCACGATGCTGCCGGAGGATGCGATCGCCGCCTGCTCGCTTGCCGCCGGCGCGCCGCGCGCCGCGCTCTCGCTGTATGTCACCGTATCGCCCGCGGACTGGGGCGTTCGCGGCCGCACGAGCCGCATCGAGCGGGTGCCGGTCGCGGCCAATCTGCGCCACGGCGACTATGACGTGCTGAACGAGGCGTTCCCGGCGAACGAGCGGCGCGGGCTGGAGTTCGAGGACGAACTGCGCCTGTTGTGGCGCTTCGCCGTGGCGCAGGAGGCGCGCCGCGGCCGGCCAGCGACCCCGCCGGGCGTGACCGATTACGTGTTTCGCATCGAGGGCGAGCGCGTGCGGATCGAGCCGCGCCGGCGCGGCTCGCCCCTCGACAAGCTGGTCTCCGAGCTGATGATCCTCGCCAACAGCTTCTGGGGAGAGCTGCTCGCCGGCCGCGAGGTCGCGGCGATCTATCGCACGCAGGGCATGGGCAAGGTGCGGCTTTCGGTCCATCCCGAGGCGCACGAGGGGCTGGGCGTCGCCTGCTACGCCTGGTTTTCCTCGCCGCTGCGACGCTATCTCGACCTCGTCAACCAGTGGCAACTCGCCGCGGCGCTCGAAGGCCGCCGCCCGCCGTTTGCGCGCAACTCCGAGGCGCTGCTTTCGGCGATGCGCGCCTTCGAGGTCGCGGCCGCGCGCATGGAGGAGCATCAGAGGCGGCTGGAGCAGTACTGGTGCCTGAAGTGGCTCGAACAGGAGCGCGTCGCCGAGGCCGAGGCGACCGTCGTGCGCGAAGGCGTGGCGCGCCTGGAGGCGATCCCTCTCGTGGTGCGGGTCCCGTCGCTGCCGCCGCTTGCGGCCGGCGCGCGCGTCCGACTCGCGGTACGCGGCGTGGACCCGCTCGACCTGACCGCCGACTGCGTCTGGCGCGAGACGCTCGCGCAGGCGGCCTGAACCGCCCTCGGGCGCGGTTCCGCATTGCGCCTAAAATACCGCCGGCACAAGACCTTGCGGAGAAGCATTGACGGCCAACACGGCGACGCTGATCGTGGATCCGCGCGAGTACTGGAACGGGCTGGACCGGCGCTCGCGTCTGCTCGCCGGCTCGGTCGCTGCCTCGATCCTGCTGCACACGGTGCTGCTTGCGGTCCACTTTCGCTTTCCGGAGAGCCTGCGCTTCAAGGCGGCGCAAGCGCCGCTCGACGTGATCCTGGTGAACGCCAAGTCGCGCGAGCAGCCGGCGCGCCCCCAGGCGCTCGCGCAGGCGAACCTGGACGGCGGCGGCAACGTCGAGCAAGACCGGCGGGCGCGCACGCCGCTTCCGGTCACCCAGCCGAGCGCCCCCGGCCGCGATCTCGCCGAGGCGAAGAAGCGCGTGCAGGAGCTGGAAGCGCGCCAGCAGGAGCTGCTCGCCAGGGCGCAGGCGCCGGCTCCCGCGGTGGCGCCCGAGGCGCCGCGCGAGACGCAGCCGGTCGAGGCGCCGCAGGTGTCCGGGCGCGACCTCGCCGACCTCGCGCTCGCGACGATGCAGCTGCGGGCGCAGATCGACAGGCGCGTGCAGGAGTACCAGAAGCGCCCGCGCAAGCGCTTCATCGGCGCCAACGCCACCGAATACCGCTTCGCCCAGTACGAGGAAGAATGGCGCGCCAAGATCGAGCGCATCGGCACGCTGCACTATCCGGCTGAGGCGCGCGGCCGCCTCTACGGCAATCTGCGCCTGTCGGTGACCATCCGGCCCGACGGCTCGGTCGAGTCGGTGGAGCTGGATCGTTCCTCGGGACTGAAGATCCTGGACGAGGCCGCGTTCCAGATCGTGCGGCTGGCCGCGCCGTTCGCCGCCTTTCCGCCGGACATCCGCAAGGACACCGACCTGCTGGTCATCACCCGCACCTGGTTCTTCGGGCAGGGCGACCGCATCTGGACGGAAAGCCGCTAGGGCCGGCGAGAATGTCCGATCGCTACGCGGTCATCGGCAACCCGGTGGCCCATTCGAAGTCGCCCTGGATTCACGCCGAGTTCGCGCGCGCCACCGGCCAGCCGATCGAGTACATCCGGATCGAGGCACCGCTGGACGGCTTCGCGCGCACGGTGGCGGCGTTTCGCGCCTCCGGCGGCCGCGGCGCGAACGTGACCGCGCCGTTCAAGGAGGAGGCGTTCGGGCTCTGCACGCGGCTGAGCGAGCGGGCGCGCGCGGCCGGTGCGGCGAACACGCTGCGCTTCGACGGCGAGGGCGAGACCTACGGCGACAACACCGACGGTGTCGGACTGGTGACCGATCTGGAAAGGAATCTCGGCTTCGCGATCGCCGGCAAGCGGGTGCTCATCGCCGGTGCGGGCGGCGCAGCGCGGGGCGTGGTCGGGCCGCTCGCTGCCGCCGGAGCGGCGGCACTCGCGATCGCCAACCGCGACGCGGCGCGGGCACGCGCGCTCGCGGCGCGCTTTCCGCCGGCGCGCGGGGGCGGTTACGAGGAGTTCGCGGGCGAGCGCTTCGACCTCGTCATCAACGCCACTTCCACGGGCTTCACCGGCGCGATGCCACCGCTTCCCGAAGGCGTGTTCGCGCCCGGCGCGCTCGCCTACGAGATGGCGTACGGCCGCGACACGGCGTTCCTTGCCGCCGCGCGCGCCGCCGGCGCGCGCACCGCCGACGGCCTCGGCATGCTGGTCGAGCAGGCGGCCGAATCGTTCTTCGTCTGGCGCGGCGTGCGGCCGCCGACCCGCGCCGTGCTCGCGGCGCTGCGTGCCGGCTAGGAAGCGGGGCCTCGCCCGATGGCTCGCGCGCGCCTGGAAGGGCTTCTGCTACGCCCTCGGCGCGGCGGTGCTGCTGCTGGTCGCGGTACAGGGCTGGTTCTTCGCGCACGTGCTGTGGTGGCGCTCGGTGAACCCGTCGCAGACCGCGTTCATGGAACGGCGCCTGGCGGAATTGCGGACAAAAGACCCGGCGGCGCGGCTGCAGCAGCAGTGGGTGGACTACGAGCGCATCTCGGCGCACCTCAAGCGCGCGGTGATCGCCGCCGAGGACGCAAGGTTCATGGAGCACGAGGGCTTCGACTGGGAGGCGATCTCGCGCGCCATCGAGAAGAACGAGAAGCGCGGCCGGATCGTCGCCGGGGCGTCCACCATCAGTCAGCAGCTGGCGAAGAATCTGTTCCTGTCGGGCGAACGTTCGTGGATCCGCAAGGCGCAGGAAGCGGCGATCACCTGGATGCTGGAGACGACGATGTCCAAGCGCCGGATCCTGGAGCTCTACCTCAACTTCGCCGAGTGGGGCGAGGGGGTCTTCGGCGCCGAAGCCGCAGCGCGCCACCACTTCGGCAGCCACGCCGCGGCGCTCACCGCCGAGCAGGCGGCCTATCTCGCCGCGATCCTGCCCGCTCCCCGCCGCTACGGGCGTGGGCGCCTCACCGCCTACATCGCCGAGCGCCAGGCGGCGATCCTCGCGCGCATGCCGGCGTCCCGGATACCCTGAACCGATGAGCGAGCCACAGGTCCGGCTGGAACTGGAGCACCTCGCGCAGGCGCTGCGCGCGGTGCGCTCGCGCTTGCTGGAGCGGCGCAGCCCCGAGGAGCTGCGCGCAGAACTCGAGCGCCTGCACCCGGCGGATGCGGCCTTCATCCTGGAGTCGCTGCCCCCGGAGGAGCGCCTCGCGCTCTGGAAGCTGGTCCCCCCGGAGCGCGAAGGCGAGATCCTGCTCGAGCTCTCGGAGGCGGTGCGCGATTCGCTGATCGCGACCATGGACTCCAAGTCGCTCGTCGCCGCCACCGAGTCGCTGGAAGCCGACGAGATCGCGGACCTCGCGCCCGATCTGCCGGAGGAGGTGATCGAGGACGTGATCCGGGCGCTGCCGCAGGAGGAGCGCGAGCGGCTGCGCGCGGCCATGTCCTACGCCGAAGGCACGGTCGGTGCGCTGATGGACTTCGATCAGGTGACCGTGCGCGAGGACGTGACGCTGGAGGCGGTGACGCGCTACCTGCGCCGCATGGACGAGCTGCCCGGCCACACCGACCAGCTCTTCGTCGTGGACCGCGAGGGCAGGCTGCGCGGCACGCTGCCCCTTGCGCGGCTCATCGTCAGCGACCTGGCGGCCGAGGTGGGCGCGGTCATGGTGCCCGAGAGCGTGAAACTGCACCCGGAGGACCGCGCCGAGGACGCGGCGCGCGCGTTCGAGCGCTATGACCTCGTCTCGGCGCCGGTGACCGACCATTTCGGTCGCCTGATCGGGCGCCTCACCGTGGACAAGGTCGTCGACCACATCCGCGAAAAGAGCGCCGAGGCCCAGCTCGCCGAGGCGGGGCTCTCGGGCGAGGAGGACATCTTCGCCACCGTGTGGTCGAGCTTCCGCAACCGCTGGGCCTGGCTGGCGATCAACCTGGTGACCGCGTTCATCGCCTCGCGAGTCATCAGCATCTTCGAAGGCTCGATCGGGCGCCTGGCGGCGCTCGCGGCGCTGATGCCGATCGTCGCCGGGATCGGGGGCAACTCCGGCAACCAGACGATCACCATGATCGTGCGCGCGCTCGCGCTCGGGCAGATCCAGCCCGGCTACTGGCCGAAGCTGATCGCCAAGGAGCTGGGCGTGGCGACGCTGAACGGCGTGATCTGGGGCGGCATCCTCGGCGTCGTCACCTGGCTCATCTACGACAACGTCGCGCTCGGCGGCGTGATGGCGCTCGCGATGCTGCTGACGCTGCTGCTTGCTGCCGCGATGGGAGTCGCGATTCCGTACGTCCGCGCGCGGTACGACCGCGATCCGGCGCTCGGCTCCTCGGTCCTCATCACCGCGTGCACCGACGCTGGGGGATTCTTCATCTTCCTCGGCCTGGCGACCCTGCTACTGCTGTGAGCGGGGACCGCGCACCGCGCGCCTTCGGCGCCGGCCGCACGCCGCTGGCGGCGCTCGGCGCGGCCGCAGCACTTGCGGCGGCGGCGTGGCCGATCGGTACGCCCGGGGCCGCCTGGTGGAGCGCGGAGCGGTTCGAAGCGCGTTCGCTTGCGCGGCTCGCCGCCGAGCGGCTCCCCGCCGGGGCGGCGCTCGCGACATTCGACGTCAACCCGGCCACTTACGTTTACTACTCGGGCCGGCGAGTCCACGTGCTCGACTCCGAGCGCGCCCTCGCCGAGCGGCTCGCCGGGCAAGGCCGGGTGTTCCTCGCAACGCGTGTGCGGCACCTCGGTGCGCTTTCGGCGCGGCACGCGGTGCAGGTGATCGCGCGCGGCCGCAGAGCGGGCGAGGAGGAGGCGCTCGTCCTCGTCGCCGAGCCCCGGCGTTAGAATCGCCGGGGTGTCCGCGCCCGCGCCGTCCGGCGCCGTCTCGCTTTCCGTCGTCGTCCCGGTCCGCAACGAGGCCGGCAACGTGCTGCCGCTGCTGGAGGAGATTCACGCCGCGCTCTTGTCCGGGCCGGAGTTCGAGGTGATCTACGTGGACGACGGCTCCCGCGACGCGACGCCCGCGGAGCTGCTCGAAGCGCGCGCGCGCTTTCCGCGCCTGCGCGTGCTGACGCATCGCGAAAGCTGCGGCCAGAGCGCGGCGCTGCTCACCGGCGTGCGCGCGGCGCGTGCCGAGTGGGTGGTGACCCTCGACGGCGACGGCCAGAACGACCCCGCCGACATCGCGCGGCTGCTCGCCGCGCGCGACCGCGCCGGGCCCGAGGCCAACGTGCAGCTGGTGACCGGCTGGCGCGTCGCGCGCCGCGATCGCTGGGCGAAGCGCGCCGCCTCGCGGGTGGCCAACGCGGTGCGCGCGTGGCTGCTCGCCGACGGCACGCCGGACACCGGCTGCGGACTGAAGCTCGTGCTGCGCAGCGCCTATCTCGAGCTGCCCGCGTTCGATCACATGCACCGCTTTCTTCCTGCGCTCATCCAGCGCAACGGCGGCGCCACGCTTTCGGTGCCGGTCGCGCACCGCCCGCGCGCGCACGGCCGCTCGAGCTACGGCGTGCTCGACCGGCTCTGGGTCGGTATCGTCGACACGCTCGGCGTGATGTGGCTGCAGCGGCGCACCCGTCGGCCGGTGATCGTCGAGGCGGACCGCGCGTGAAGGCCCGCACCCTGGTTTCCGGACTCGTCCTGCTCGCCACGCTGGTCGCCGTCGGCGTACTCGTGGAAAGCGGCCTCGTCGGCGAAGTGGTGAGCAAGGAGTGGATCGACCGCGATGTGCGCGGCAACGGGTTGACGGGCGAGCTGCTTTTCGTCGGCATGGCGGGGGCGGCCACCGCGCTCGCGTTGCCGCGGCAGATCGTGAGCTTTCTCGGCGGCTACGCGTTCGGCTTCTGGCTCGGGACGGTGCTTGCGCTCGCCGGCACCGAGGTCGGCTGCGCCCTCGCGTTCTTCTACGCCCGCCTCGTCGGCCGGCCGCTCGCCGGCGCGCGCTTGCGCGGCCGGGTGAAGCGGCTGGAGGATTTCCTCGCCGCGCACCCTTTCGGCATGACGCTGCTCGTGCGCCTGCTGCCCGTCGGCAACAACTTTCTGACCTGCATTGCGGCCGGCCTCTCGCGCGTGCCGCCGCTGCCGTTCCTCGCCGGGTCGCTCCTCGGCTACGTTCCGCTCACCATGGCCTTCGCGCTCGCCGGCAGCGGTGTCGAGGTCAGCGCCACCGACCGGATCGCGCTGGCGGCGGCGCTCCTGGTCGCCTCCGGGCTGCTCGGCATGTGGCTCTACCGCCGCCATGGGCGCGCGGCGGGAATCGGCGGCGAAGGGGACGCGGTGTTCGAGGAGCCGCGCCTAGAGTGAACGGAACGCGGCGCGCGCCGCGGCGAGCGTCTCGGCGATCTCGGCCTCGCCGTGCGCGCCGGAGACGAAACCGGCCTCGAAGGCCGAGGGCGCCAGATACACGCCGCGCCCGAGCATGGCGTGGAAGAAGCGGTTGAACCGCTCGCGGTCGCACTGCATCACCTCGGCAAGGTTCTCCGGAGCGCGCTCGCGGAAGTAGATGCCGAACATGCTGCCGATGGATTGCGCGGAGAACTCCACCCCCGCCGCCCTTGCCTCGGCCGCCAGTCCGTCCACGAGCGATCGCGCCGTTTTTTCGACGCGCGCGATGAAGCCGGGCGCCTCGACGAGCTTCAGCGTCGCCAGCCCCGCGGCCACCGCCACCGGATTGCCCGAGAGGGTGCCGGCCTGATACACCGGTCCGAGCGGGGCGATTTTCTCCATGATCGCGCGCGCGCCGCCCACCGCGGCAAGGGGCAGGCCGCCTCCGATCACCTTGCCCAGCGTGGTGAGATCGGGCCGGATGCCGAAGCGTGCCTGCGCGCCGCCGAGGGCGACGCGAAATCCGGTCATCACCTCGTCGAAGATGAGCAGCGCGCCGTGCGCGGTGCACAAGGCGCGCAGCGCCTCGAGAAACCCCGGGCGCGGCAGCACGAGATTCATGTTGCCGGCGACCGGCTCGACGATCACGCCGGCGATCTCGGCGCCGCGCTCGGCGAACGCGCGCTCGAGCTGCGCGGTGTCGTTGTAGTCGAGCACCAGGGTCGTCGCCGCCGTCTGCGCCGGCACGCCGGCCGAGCTCGGGTTGCCGAAGGTCAGTGCGCCCGAGCCCGCCTTGACGAGAAGCCCGTCGGCATGGCCGTGGTAGCACCCGTCGAACTTGACGATGAGGTCGCGCCCGGTCGCGCCGCGCGCAAGGCGGATCGCGGTCATCGTCGCCTCGGTGCCGGAGGACACCAGCCGCACCAGCTCCATCGAGGGCACGAGCCGCCGGATCGTCTCGGCCAGCTCGACCTCCGCCTCGGTCGGCGCGCCGAACGAAAGCGCGCTCGCCGCCGCCGCCTGCACCGCCTCGACCACCGCCGGATGCGTGTGTCCGGCGAGCATCGGACCCCAGGAGCCGACGTAGTCGATGTAGCGCCGGCCGTCGGCATCCCAGACATGCGGACCGAAGGCGCGCGCCATGAAGGGCGGGGTTCCGCCGACGGCGCGAAACGCCCGCACCGGCGAATTGACCCCGCCCGGGATCGAGCGCTGCGCGCGTGTGAACAGTTCCTCGTTGCGGTTCGTCATGAGGCGACGCTCGGCTCCTCGTCGAAAAGGCGGCAGAACGCGCGCGCGGCGGCCGCGACGTCGGGCGCGTCGAACAGCGCCGAGATCACCGCCACGCAGTCGGCACCGGCGCGTATCGCCTGCGCCGCGTTGGCGAGCGTGACGCCGCCGATCGCGACCAGCGGCAGCCCGAGCGGCCGCGCGGCGGCGAAAAGCGAAAGCGGCGCGCGCACCGCCGCCGGTTTGGTCGGCGAGGGAAACACCGACCCGAAGGCGAGATAGTCGGCGCCGGCGGCTGCCGCGGCGCGCGCCCGCTCCAGCGAGTCGTAGCACGAGACGCCGAGCAGGCGCGCTCCGAGCAGCACGCGCGCCGCCGCCGGATCGCCGTCCTCGCGCCCCAGATGCGCGCCGTCGGCGCCAGCTTCGACCGCGAGCGCCGGATCGTCGTTGACGATGAGCAGGGCGCCGTGGCGGTGCGCCGCCGCGACCAGGGCGCGCGCCTGCGCGAGCTTCGCCTCGCGCGCGAGCGCCTTGGCGCGGTACTGCACGAGCCGCGCGCCGCCCTCGAGCGCGCGCTCGACCAGCGCCGCAAGGCGCGCCGTGTCGGCGCACTCAGGCGTGATCGCGTACAGGCCGCGCAGCGTCATCGGGGTCGCGCGCGCGCACGGCGGCGAGTCGGTCGGGCACGAGCTGGCCGCCGCCCGCGCGATAGCCTGCGGCGAGCGCGCGCCAGGCGTAGGCCTGCGCTTCGCGCGCCGCGTCGGTCACCGCCACGCCGCGGGCGAGGAGGGCGGCGAGCGCCGAGGCGAGCGTGCAGCCCGAGCCGTGGTACTCGCCGGGCAGGCGCGGCCACGCGTCCGAGCGAATCCTTCCGCCTTCGCCGAAGAGCGTGTTCATCACTTGCGCCCCCGGCTCATGCGCTCCGGTCACCAGCACGTACTTGCAGCCGAGAGAAACGAGCCGCGCGGCGCATTCATCGAGCGGCGCGTCCTGCGCTGCGGCGAGCCGCCGCAGCTCGAGGCTGTTGGGCGTCGCCACCGTCGCGCGCGGCAGGATCTCGGCGCGCAGCGCCGCGACGGTCGGCGCGTCCGCCAGCGCATCGCCGCGCCCGGAGGCGAGCACGGGATCCACCACCACCGGCACGCGCGGATGCGCCGCGAGAATGCGCGCGACGGCGGCCGCGTTCGCCGCCGATCCGAGCACGCCGAGCTTGAAGGCGCCGACCGCGATGTCGGCGAGCAGCCGCGTCGCCTGCTCCTCGACCCAGCGCGGTTCGATCGCGAGCAGGCCGTGCACGCCATGCGTGTCCTGCGCGGTGAGCGCGGTGAGCACCGTCGCCGGATGGCAGCCGAGCGCGGCGATCGCGAGGCAATCGGCCTGGATGCCGGCGCCCCCGGTCGGGTCGGACGCGGCGAAACTGACGACGACGGGAGGGCGCGCGGCCACGCTGGCGGAGCGACGCTTTCGGTACAATGGCGCCCCATTCTATCGCACCGATACGCGCGCCGATGACCGAGAACGTCGTCCAGTACCGTACGTGGATGTGCCTGATCTGCGGGTTCGTCTACGACGAGGAAAAGGGCCTGCCGGAGGAAGGAATCGCGCCCGGCACCCGCTGGGAGGACGTGCCGATCAACTGGACCTGTCCGGAGTGCGGCGCGCGCAAGGAAGACTTCGAGATGGTGCAGATCTGAGCCGCGCGCGGCGCGCGCACTGAACGCGGCGCCGCAGCGCCGGCCGGGTGCGCTGGAGTAGAATCACCCGGCGCATGTCCTCGATCAACCTGACTTACCACTTCCTGATCGCCATGCCGAACATGGCCGATCCGCACTTCGCGAGGACGCTCACCTTCGTGTGCGAGCACAGCGAGCAGGGCGCGCTCGGCATCGTCGTCAATCGTCCGATCGACATGACCCTGCAGACGCTGTTCGAGCGCCTGTCGCTGTCGATGCGCAATACCGAGATCGCCGATGCGCCGATCTACTTCGGCGGCCCGGTGCAGACCGACCGCGGCTTCGTGCTGCACACACCGCCCGGCAACTGGCAGTCGACGCTGCGCGTGCGCGACCGGATCGGGCTGACCACCTCGCGCGACATCCTGGAGGCGGTGGGCCGCGGCGAGGGCCCGACGAAGATGCTGGTCTCGCTCGGCTACGCCGGCTGGGCGGCGGGGCAGCTCGAGCACGAGCTGAAGCAAAACGCGTGGCTCACGGTCGAGGCGAAGGACGCGATCATCTTCGATCTTCCAGCCGAGGAGCGCCTGCCGGCGGCGCTGGAGCTGCTGGGGCTGGACTATGCGCGCCTTGCCGACGTCGCGGGACATGCCTGAGGGCGGCGCGCGCACCGTCCTCGCCTTCGACTTCGGTTTGCAGAGGATCGGCGTCGCCGTCGGCGAGGCGACGATCGCGAGCGCGCACCCGCTGGAGCCGATCCGCGCCGCGAGCGGCCCGGGGCGATTCGCGGCGGTCGGGCGGCTCGTGAAGGAGTGGAACCCGTCGCAGCTCGTGGTCGGCCGGCCGCTCGGCGAGGACGGCGCCGCGCACGAGATGACGCGGCGCGCCGAGCGCTTCGCGCGCGCGCTCGAGGCGCGCTTCCGGCTGCCGGTCGCGATGGTGGACGAGCGCTACAGCTCGGCCGAGGCGGAAAGCCGGATGCGCGCGGCCTACGGCAGCCGGCACGCCGCGCGG
Source organism: Pseudomonadota bacterium (assembly GCA_040752005.1). Lineage (GTDB taxonomy): Bacteria > Pseudomonadota > Gammaproteobacteria > Burkholderiales > SG8-39 > RBG-16-66-20. The sequence goes on from JBFMFX010000006.1 coordinate 101,383, forward strand.
CTCGCGCGCGGCAAGCGGCTCGATTCGCACGCGGCGCTGGTGGTGCTGGAGCAGTACTTCGCGGAGCGCAGGCGATGACGGCACTGCCCGACGCCGAGGCGCTGCTGCCCGGCCTTGCCGCCGAGCTGCGCGCGCGCGTCACGCCGCAGACGGCGATGATCGGCCTGTATACCGGCGGGGCGTGGCTCGCCGAGCGGCTGCACGCCATGCTCGGGCTCGCGCTGCCGCTCGGCCTGATGGACATCGCCTTTTACCGCGACGACTACGCCGAGCAGGGCCTGAAGCACGACCCCAAGCGCACCCGCATCCCGTTCGAGGTCGAGGGGCGCGAGATCCTGCTGGTGGATGACGTGCTCTACACCGGGCGCACGGTGCGCGCGGCGATGAACGAAGTGTTCGACTATGGCCGGCCGCGTTCGATCGTGCTGGTCGTGCTCGCCGATCGCGGCGGGCGCCAGCTTCCGATCTGCGCGCAGCACGTCGGCGCCAGGGTCGAGGTCCCCGAGGGCCGGCGGCTGCGCCTGAAGCGGGCCGCCGACGGCCGCCTGCGCTTCGAGCTGGAAGATGCCGCGTAACCCGCAACTGAACGACAAGGGCGAGCTTCAGCACCTGCTGTCCATCGAGGGGTTGCCGCGCGAGACGATCGAGCGCATCCTCGCCACCGCCGAGTCCTTCGCCGGCGTCACCGAGCGCGACATCAAGAAGGTGCCGCTGCTGCGCGGCAAGAGCGTGTTCAATCTGTTCTTCGAGCCCTCCACGCGCACGCGCACGACCTTCGAGATCGCCGCCAAGCGGCTCTCGGCCGACGTCATCAACCTGAACATCGCGGCGTCCTCGCAGAGCAAGGGCGAGTCGCTGCTCGACACCGTGGCGAACCTCTCGGCGATGCAGGCCGACATCTTCGTCGTGCGGCACGCCTCGTCGGGCGCGCCCTACCTGATCGCGCGCCACGTCAAGCCGCACGAGCATGTGATCAACGCCGGCGACGGGCGGCACGCGCATCCGACCCAGGGTTTGCTTGATCTGTACACCATCCGCCACTACAAGAAGGAGTTCTCCGCGCTCACCGTGGCGATCGTCGGCGACGTGATGCATTCGCGCGTTGCGCGCTCGCTGATCCACGGCCTGACCACGCTCGGGGCGGCGGAAGTGCGCGTGATCGGCCCGCAGACCCTGATTCCGACCGGAGTCGAGTCCCTCGGGGTGCGCGTATTCCACGAGATGCGCGCGGGCCTGCGCGAGGCCGACGTGATCGTGATGCTGCGGCTGCAGAACGAGCGCATGAGCGGCGCGCTGCTGCCGAGCGCCCAGGAGTACTTCATGAGCTACGGGCTGACGCCCGAGCGCCTCGCGCTCGCCCGGCCCGACGCCATCGTCATGCACCCGGGGCCGATGAACCGCGGCGTCGAGATCGATTCGGCGGTCGCCGACGGACCGCACTCGGTCATCCTGCCGCAGGTCACCTTCGGCATCGCGGTGCGCATGGCGGTGATGTCCATCGTGGCGGGTGGCGCGTGAAGCTCGTCATCCGCGGCGCGCGCGTGGTGGACCCGGCGAGCGGCCGGGACGCACCGGGCGACGTGGCGGTCGTCGAGGGCCGCATCGCCGAGCGCGTCGAGAGTCCCGATCGCGTCATTGAGGCAAGGGGCCTGGTGCTCGCCCCGGGCCTCATCGATCTTGCCGCGCGGCTGCGCGAGCCCGGCTACGAGTACAAGGCGCGGCTGGAGTCCGAGCTGGAGGCGGCGGTGGCCGGCGGCGTCACCAGCCTCGCGTGCCCGCCGGACACCGATCCACCGCTCGACGAACCGGGGCTGGTGGACATGCTGCGCCGGCGCGCCAAGGCGCTGTCGCGTGCGCGCGTCTATCCGGTGGGCGCGCTCACCGTCAAGCTCGCCGGCGAGCGGCTCACCGAGATGGCCGAGCTCGCCGCCGCCGGCTGCGTGGCGTTCTCGCAGGCAAACGCGCCGATCAGGGACACGCAGGTGCTCTGGCGCGCGATGCAGTACGCGGCCACCTTCGGCTTTCCGGTATGGCTGCGCGCCGAGGATGCGTGGCTCGCCGCGGGCGGCGTGGCGCACGACGGCGAGATGGCGACGCGCATGGGCCTTCCGGGGATACCGCCGTTCGCCGAGACGATCGCGCTCGCGACGCTGCTCGAGCTGGCGCGCGCGACCGGCACGCGCCTGCATGTGTGCCGGCTGTCCACCGCCGCCGCGGTCGAGATGATCCGCGTGGCGAAGAAGGAGGGGCTCGCGGTCACCTGCGACGTCGCCGTCCACCATGTGCACCTGTGCGAAAGGGACATCGGCTTCTTCGACTCGAACTGCCGGCTGGAGCCGCCGTTGCGCTCGCCGCGCGACCGCGACGCGCTCGCCGCAGGGCTTGCCGACGGCACGATCGACTGCGTGGTGTCCGACCACACGCCGGTGGACGACGACCAGAAGCAGCTTCCGTTCGACGAAGCCGAGCCGGGAGCGACGGGACTGGAGCTGCTGCTGCCGCTCACGCTCCGGTGGGCGGCCGAGCGCGGGTTGCCGCTCGCGACAGCGCTTGCCCGCGTCACGAGCGATGCGGCGCGCGTGCTCGGCGTGGGCTCGGGGCGCCTCGCGCCCGGGGCGCCGGCCGATCTGGTGCTGTTCGATCCGCAGGCGCCATTCCGGGTGACGCCGGAGAACCTCCGGAGCCAGGGCCGGAACACTCCGTTCCTCGGCCGCGAGCTGGCCGGCCGCGTGCGGGCGACGATCGTCGCCGGCAACGTGGTGTACGAGGCCGGATGAGGCGTGCGGCGCTCGTTCTCCTTGCGCTGACGCTGCCCGGCTGTGGCGCGCTCATCGAGCGCGAAGCGCCCGCGCCGGCGCCGCAGGCAAGGCCCGAGCCGGCGCCCGAGCGGCGGCCGGGCGCCTATTACAAGGACGACGGTCCGGGCGATCGTCCGCCGGCCGATCTTGCCTCGATTCCCGATGCCGTGCCGCGCGCCGAGCCCCTGCACCGCTTCGCCAATCGGCCGTATCAAGCATTCGGGCGCGAGTACGTGCCGCTCGCGAGCGCGGTCGGGTTCCGCGAGCGGGGCCTGGCGAGCTGGTACGGCCGGCGCTATCACGGCCAGAAGACTTCCAGCGGCGAGGTATACGACATGTACGCGATGACCGCGGCGCACCCCGTCCTGCCGATACCGAGCTACGCGCGCGTCACCAACCCGGCCAATGGCAGGAGCGTGGTGGTGCGCGTCAACGACCGCGGGCCGTTTCACGGCGAGCGCATCATTGATCTTTCCTACGCCGCGGCGTGGAAACTCGGGTTCGTAGAGCAGGGCAGCGCCGTGGTCGAGGTCGAGGCGATTCAGCCCGGCGAGCCGGCGCTTGCGGCGGCTTCGCCGCCCGGCGCGCCGGCGAGCGCAGCCGCCAGCACCGCTCCCGAACCGAGAGGCGTGTTCCTGCAGCTCGGCGCGTTCTCCGCGCGCGAGAGCGCGGAGGCATTCCGCGCGCGGCTTGCGCTCGATCTCGGCTGGCTCACCGAGGCGGTGCGCATCTTCGCCGCCGGTGGCCTGTACCGCCTGCAGCTTGGACCCTACGGCTCGCGCGAGCACGCGCGCGCGATCGCCGAGCGCATCGAATCGGAGCTGAAGCTGAGGCCGGTTTTCGTGTCTCGCTAGACCGCGCCGCTATAATCGGCGCCTCTCTCCCGCCCGCGTTCCGCATGCTTCGCCTTCTCGCCGCGATGGTCTGCTTCATCACGCTCGCTGCGCAGGCGCAGATGCCGCAGCCACCGCAGGTGATCGGCCGCTCCTGGATCCTCGCCGACCTCACGAGCAACCAGATCCTCGCTGCGGAAAAGCCCGACGAGCGCGTCGAGCCCGCCTCGCTCACCAAGCTGATGACCGCGTACCTGGTCTTCACGGCGCTCAAGGAAAAGACGATCGCGCTCGATCAGCCGGTGGCGGTTTCCGAGCGCGCCTGGCGCGCGCCCGGCTCGCGCATGTTCATCCAGCCGGGCCGGCCGGTCACCGTCGAGGAACTCATCCGCGGCATGGTGGTGCAGTCGGGCAACGACGCGTGCATCGCCCTTGCCGAGCTGGTGGCGGGAAGCGAGGAGCGGTTCGCCGAGCGCATGAACCGCCAGGCCGCGCGCCTGGGCATGAAGAACACGCGCTTCGTCAACGCTTCGGGACTGCCCGATCCGCAGCACTACTCGACCGCGCGCGACCTGTACCTGCTTGCCGCGGCGCTGATCCGCGATTTTCCCCGCGAGTACGCGACCTACTATTCGCAGAAGGAGTTCCGCTACAACAACATCACGCAGCCGAACCGCAACCGCTTGCTGTGGCTCGATCCGACGGTGGACGGCGTCAAGACCGGCTACACCGAGGCCGCGGGCTACTGTCTGATCGCCTCCTCGCGCCGCGGCGAGCGCAGGCTGCTTTCGGTGCTGCTCGGCTCCACGTCGGAGGCGACACGCGCGCAGGAGTCGCAGAAACTGCTCAATTGGGGATTCCAGGCGTTTGACGCGGTGCGCCTGTACGGCGCCGCCGATACGGTGAAGGAGATCGAGGTCTGGAAGGGCGTGGCGGACAAGGTCAAGACGGGCGTCGCGAGCGACCTCTTCGTCACCGTGCCGAAGGGATTCGCCGACAAGCTCAGGGCGGAGCTGCTGGCGCAGTCGCCGCTGGTCGCTCCGGTCGCGGCCGGGCAGCGCGTCGGCGTGCTGCGCGTCGCGCTCGAGGGCCGGATCCTGGGCGAGTACCCGCTGGTGGCGCGCGAGTCGGTGGCCCAGGCGGGCCTGTTCGGGCGCGCGTGGGATACACTGCGGCTATGGCTGAAATAGGCGCGCAGACGGTCTTCCTGAACGGCCGGTTCCTCCCGCTCGAGGAAGCGCGGGTGCCGGTGCTCGATCGCGGCTTCATCTTCGGCGACGGCGTGTACGAGCTGGTTCCGGTGTACTCGCGCGTGCCGTTCCGGCTGGAGGAGCACCTCGCGCGCCTGGAGCGCAGCCTCGCGGCGGTGCGCATCCGCAATCCCTACAGCCGGGCCGAGTGGCGCGAGATCATCGCGCAGCTGGTCGCGCGCCAGCCCTTCGAGGATCAGGGCGTGTACTTCCAGGTGACGCGCGGGGTCGCCAGGCGCGATCACGCCTTTCCCAAGGACGTCGCGCCGACCGTCTTCATGATGGCGAATCCGCTGGTGACGCCGCCGGCGGAGTTGGTCGAGAACGGCGCCGCCGCGGTCACCGCGACCGACGACCGCTGGCTGCGCTGCGACATCAAGACGATCTCGCTGATCGGCAACTGCCTGCTGCGCCAGCTCTCGGCCGATGCGGGCGCCGCCGAGACGATCCTCTTTCGCGACGGCCGTCTGACCGAGGCCTCGGCCTCGAACGTCTTCGTCGTCAAGGACGGCGCGATCCTCTCGCCGCCGAAATCCCACCTCATCCTGCCCGGCGTCACCTACGACGTGGTGGTGGAGCTGGCGCAGGCCGAAGGCATCCCGGTGCGGTTTCGCGAGATCGCGCGCGAGGAGGTGTTCGCCGCCGACGAGGTCTGGGTGACCTCTTCCTCGCGCGAAGTGCTGGCGATCGTCACGCTCGACGGCCGGCCGGTGGGCAACGGAAGGCCGGGGCCGTTGTTCCGGCGGATGTACCGCCTGTACCAGGACTTCAAGCAGAAGGTCATGCGTGCCGGAAAGGAAAGGGCGGCCGCCTAGCGTGGAGGACGAATTCGGACTGCGGGCGGTGACGGACGCGCCCGCCTTCCCGACCGAATTCCCGATCAAGGTGCTCGGGCGCCGAAGCCGCGGCTTCGCGCAGAGCGTGCTGGAAATCGTGCTCGCGCACGCGCCCGATTTCGAGCCCGCGACGATGCAGATGCGCGCGAGCCGCCAGGGCACCTATCTCAGCCTGACGATGGTGGTGAACGCCACCTCGCGCGAGCAGCTCGACATGCTTTACCGCGACCTCTGCGATCATCCGGACGTGGTGATGGTGCTCTGATGCTGGTCGCGGAGAGCACGGTCCTCAGGCGGCTCGGCCGCGTGCAGTACGAGACGGCGGTCACGGCGATGCGCGAGTTCACCGCGCGCCGCGGGCCCGAGACGCCCGACGAGCTGTGGTTGCTCGAGCACCCGCCGGTGTACACGCTCGGACAGGGCGCGAGCGAAGCGCACGGGCCGCGCGTCGCGAACGGTATCCCGGTGGTGCGCTGCGAGCGCGGCGGCAGTATCACCTATCACGGCCCCGGGCAGGCGGTGCTGTATACGCTCGTGGACCTCGCGCGCCGGGGGATCGGCGTGCGGCGCTTCGTGCGCATGCTGGAGGAGTCGGTGATCGAGCTGCTCGGCCGCGGCGAGACGCGCGCAGGCGCCCCCGGAGTGTACGTGAACGGAGCGAAGATCGCGGCGCTCGGACTGCGCATCTCGCGCGGCTGCGCCTGGCACGGCCTGGCGCTCAACGTGGACATGGACCTTGCGCCCTTCGCCGCGATAGATCCCTGCGGCGAGCCGGGCCTGCGCGTCACGCAGACGAAAGACCTCGGCATCGCAGGCGGCGTCGCGGAACTGGGCGCGCGACTTGCGGCGATCCTCACGCGCAGGCTCGAAGATGCGTGAGCCGGGAACGAAAGAGAAGGGGGCGGCGAAGACCGGGCGCGTGCCGGTGCGGATCGTCCCGCGCGAAAAGCTCGAAAAGCCGGCGTGGATCCGGGTGCGCGCCGCGGGGCCGGGCTCGCGCTACCACGAGGTGAAGCGGATTCTGCGCGAGCAGCGCCTGCACACGGTGTGCGAGGAGGCCTCCTGCCCGAACATCGGCGAGTGCTTCGGCCGCGGCACCGCCACCTTCATGATCCTGGGCGACATCTGCACCCGCAGATGCCCCTTCTGCGACGTCGCGCACGGCAGGCCCCTGCCGCCGGATCCCGAGGAGCCGGCGCATCTGGCCGACACCATCGCGCGCCTTCGCCTGTCCCATGTGGTCATCACCAGCGTGGACCGCGACGACCTCAGGGACGGCGGCGCCGCGCACTTCGCCGAGTGCATCCGCGCGGTGCGCAGCCGATCGCCGGCGACCACGATCGAGATTCTGGTGCCCGATTTCCGCGGGCGCATGGAGCGCGCGCTCGAAATCCTCGGCGCGGCGCCCCCCGACGTGCTCAACCACAATCTGGAGACCGTGCCGCGGCTTTACCGCGCGGCGCGCCCGGGGGGCGATTATGCGCACTCGCTCGCGTTGCTGGCCGCGTTCAAGGATCGCCATCCGGGGATTCCGACGAAGTCCGGGCTGATGGTGGGTCTGGGCGAGACCGACGAGGAGATCCTCGCGGTGATGCGCGATCTGCGCGCGCACGGCGTGGACATGCTCACGATCGGACAGTACCTCGCGCCCTCGGCGCACCACCTGCCGGTGGATCGCTACGTGCCGCCGGAGACGTTCGCGATGTTCGAGCGCGAAGCCGCCGCGATGGGCTTTCGCCACGCGGCGATCGGGCCGCTGGTGCGCTCGTCCTACCACGCCGAGCACCAGGCGCGCGAGGCGGGCGTGCGCTGACGCCCCGCCGGGCCGACCCTTTCGAGTCCGAAAGCAACCTCTCGGCGCTCCGCGACAAGCCCGCGCCGCAAGGTCGCGGTTAGTAACCCTTATTGCATTGGCAAATGAGCGTAGTCGAGCGCCCGCTTGCAATGCGAATGATTCTCATTTAGCATATAGCCGAAGGCAAGGAATGAAGCTTTAAAGAAGCGGTTGCACCAGATCGCGAGCCAGCGAACGGGCCTTTGGCCCGCAGCCAGCCAGCGAAATCTACTTCGAGGACCTGGCTGATATGCGCCAAACCGACCCCGATACGAGCCGCGCGGAAACCATCACCGCGGCGCTTCTCTACCTGATGACGCACCACGCGCGCACCGGCTGCCCGCGGCTCGCACTTTGCGTGGCGCGCCACATGCAGTGCCTTGCCGCGCACCCGGACGCTTCGCCCGTCGTCCGCGAGGTCTGTGCACGGCTCCAAGGAGCATGGAGCCAGGCGGCAGGCGGAGCAGAGCTTCGGCGGCCGGTGCACTGATGGGTCGGCGCGCGCCGCAACTCCTGGGGGCCGCGGCAACGGCGGCACTGCATGCCGCGGCCGTGGCCGCGCTGCTCGGCTACGAGCCGGCGCGCTCGGCACTCTTCGGCGCCGCGCCGATCATGGTGGAGTTGATCGCGCTGCAGCGGCCGGAACCGAAGCTCGAGCCGCCGTCGGAACTGCCCAAACCGAAGCCCGTGGCGAAGATCAAGGCGCAGCCGCGCCCGGCCGAGCCGCCGCCGGTCATTACATCCTCGAGCGACGCGCCCTCGCCGATCCTCGCGCCCGCCGCTCCGCCTGCACCGCCGCCCCCTGCGGAGCCGGTCCTCGCCGCACCTGCGCCTGCGGCAGCGCCAGCGCCGGTGACAGCGCCGATCTTCGACGCCGACTATCTGGAGAACCCGCCGCCACCGTACCCGCCGCTCGCGCGGCGCCTTGGCGAGCAGGGGCGCGTGATCCTGCGCGTCCTGGTCAATGCCGAGGGCCGCGCAGAGGAAGTGCAGATCCGCACTTCGAGCGGCTACCTGCGCCTGGACGAGGCGGCGCGCGATGCCGTCAGGCACTGGAAGTTCGTGCCTGCCAAGCGCGGATCCGAGGCGGTGCGAGCGTGGGTACTGATCCCGATTTCTTTCAAACTCGAAGGCTGAACCGATGGAACCCGTGCAAACCGTCGGCTTCGCGAGCTTCCTTGCGCACACCGACGCGGTGGGAAGGACGATCCTCGTCATCCTGCTCATGATGTCGCTCGCCACCTGGTACCTCATCGTCACCCGGGCGCTGACGGTGCTGTTGGAGCGCCGCAGGAGCACGCACTTTCTCGAGGTGTTCTGGAACGCTCCCTCGCTCGCCGCAGTCGAGATGCACCTGGAAGAGCACCACCCCGCGGAGCCGTTCTCGCATCTTGCCTGGCATGCCATAGTCGCCGCGCGCCACCACCGGCGCCACGGCGCGAACAAGCTGGAGGAAGCGGGCACCGCCGCCGAATTCCTGACGCGCGCCATGCGCCGCGTGATCGACGAGGACACCGCGCGGCTCGAATCGGGCCTCACCGTGCTCGCCTCGGTGGGCTCGACCGCGCCCTTCGTCGGGCTCTTCGGCACGGTGTGGGCGGTGTATCACGCGCTCGTCAACATCGGGCTTTCGGGCCAGGGCACGCTCGACAAGGTCGCCGGCCCCGTGGGCGAGGCGCTCATCATGACGGCGCTCGGCCTAGCGGTCGCGATCCCCGCCGTGCTTGCCTACAACGCGTTCGTGCGCTCCAACCGCCTGGTGCTCGCCCGGCTCGACGCATTCGCGCACGACCTTTACGCGGTGCTCACCACCGGCGCGCATGTGGCGGATCCGGGCGCAGTGACGCCGCTCAAGCCTGTCACGATGAAAGACGCGGCCAAGGGGGCGGCCTGAGCGTGGCGTTCGGCGGCTTTAACCGGGGCGAGCCCGCGCCGATGGCGGAGATCAACATGGTGCCGCTGATCGACGTCATGCTGGTGCTGCTCGTGATTTTCATCATCACCGCGCCGCTGCTCACGCACGCGGTGAAGATTGATCTGCCGAAGGCCTCGAGCCACCCCAACCTCACCAGGCCGGAGAACATCCAGCTCGCGATCCGCGCCTCGGGCGATATTTTCTGGAACGGCGAGCCGGTGACTCGCCGCCAGTTGCGCGAGCGGCTCGCCGCCTCGTCGCGCTTGCAGCCGCAGCCCGAAATTCACCTGCGCGCCGACCGCACGACGCTGTACCAGGCGATCGCCGAAGTGATGGCCGACACCGCAAAAGCCGGTCTCACCCGCATCGGATTCATCTCGGAGCCGGAGATGCAGTGATGGCCTCACCGCAAGCCGGTGCCGTTCCACGCCAGCCAGCCGTTACAAGCCAGCCAGCAGAACAATCAACCCGCGAAAAGGGAGGAAGAAATGTCTGCTTATCCAAGACTCGAGCCGCTCGCATGCGCCGTACTCGCGGCCCTTGCCCCGCTTGCGCACGCCCAGCAAAGCGCCCCTGAAGTCGTCATGCCGAGGGTGGACGTGATCGGTAAACCCGAAAACCTGTCCGCCATTCCCGGCAGCGCCGAGACGATAGACGAGCGCACGCTCGAAAGAAGCCGGGTGTTCACCGCCAACGAGGCATTGCGCAAGGCTCCCGGTATCAACGTGCGCGACGAAGAGGGATTCGGCCTGCGGCCCAACATCGGCATCCGCGGCCTGAATCCCACGCGCTCCACCAAGGTGACCCTGCTGGAGGACGGCATTCCGCTCGCCTATGCGCCCTACGGCGACAACGCGAGCTATTACCACCCGCCGATCGATCGCTTCGATCGCATCGAAGTGCTCAAGGGCGCGGGACAGATCCTGTTCGGGCCGCAGACCGTCGGCGGCGTCATCAACTACATCACGCCAACGCCGCCGCAAAGATTCGGCGGCTTCGTCTCCGGCACGGTCGGCAATCGAGGCTACTTCAACGGCAAGGTCCAGCTGGGCGGGCGCGGCATGCTGCTCGATTACACGCGCAAGCAGGGCGACGGCGCGCGCGACAATATCAGCTCCGAGCTGAACGACGTCAACTTCAAGACCGTGCTCGGGCTCGGCAGGAGCCAGGCGCTCACGCTGCGCGCGAATGTCTTCACCGAAGACTCCACGGTCACCTACAGCGGGCTCACCGACGCCGAGTTCCGCAACTTCGGCCCGCGCTACAACCCGTTCAAGAACGACAAGTTCGATATCGAGCGCTACGGCACCTCGGCGACCCACGAGCTGGAGCTCGGCAGGGACGCGGTGCTTATAACCAACCTGTACTTCGCCAACTTCAACCGCGACTGGTGGCGCCAGTCGAGCACCACGACCGATGCGCAGTGCGGCCCCGCCTTCACCAACGCGCGGCTCGCCGGGCAGCCGGTCAACCCCGACGCCTGCAACTCGGTCCAAGGGAGGCTTCGAAACTATTACACCTGGGGCGTGGAGCCGCGGCTGCAGCTCGCGCACGCGGCGTTCGGCATCAAAAGCGAGCTGCAAGCCGGCGTCAAGGCGCACTACGAGACGCAAAAGCGCAGGCAGGTGAACGGCATTTCACCGACCGCTCGCAGCGGAACGGTCGTGGAAGACAGCCGCCGTGAGGCGGACGCCTATTCGCTCTTCGTGCAAAACCGTTTCTTGTTCGGCCAGTGGACTGTGAGCCCGGGGCTGCGCTACGAGCGCATCAAGAGCAAACGCACGGAGAACCTCACCGGCCGTGCCGGGTCCGATTCGCTCGCGCAGTGGATTCCGGCCCTCGGCGTGACCTACAACCCGGCGAAGAACGTGATCTTCTTTGCTGGCGTGCACCGGGGCTTCGCTCCGCCACGCACCGAGGATGTCATCGCAGGCACCGGAACGAGCACCGAGGTCGGACCGGAGCTCTCCACCAACTGGGAGCTCGGCCTGCGCGCCGAGCCCGCCGCGGGCACGAGCGTTCAGGCAACACTATTTCGCAACGACTTCAAGCGGCTGATCGCCGTCGGGTCGATCGCGGGCGGCAGCACGCCGCTCGCCGAAGGCGAGGCGCTCTTCCAGGGCACGGAGCTTTCCGGACGTCTCGGGCGGGAAAGCGGCGTCTATCTGCGCGGTGCTTTCACCTTCCTGCCCACCGCAGAGCAAACGACACCTTTCCGCCAGGTGGCGAACGGCGCCTTGGTCGCGGGCAGCGCCGCCGGCAACCGCCAGCCCTATGCGCCGAAACGCATGCTCACCGCGGCGGTCGGCTATGCCATGGGCGGCTTCGACATTCAGTTGGAGGCCGTGCACGTCGGCGAGCAGTTCAGCGATTTTGCCAACACCGATAGCCCGTTGCCCAATGGCAATGGTCAGAGCGGCAGGCTAGCGGCCTATACGATCTGGAACGCCGCGCTGAACTACTACCTCAAGCCACAGAAGACAGCGCTTTTCCTGACCGTGAAAAACCTCTCCGACAAGGTTTACATCGTAGATCGCACACGCGGCATCCAGGTGGGTATGCCGCGGCTCGTGCGGGCCGGCATCAAGTACGCGTTCTGAGCGGCATGCGCCTGCGCCCCCTGGTTCTGTTCTTCGCCGTTGCGCTTTCCGGCATGGCCGCGGCGCGCGACGCGCAGACCCTCCTGCACTTGCTCGACTACGTCGGCGTGGACTATCCCGCGGCGATCGAGGGCGGCAGGATCAAGAACGAGGACGAGTACGAGGAGATGCTCGAATTCACCGCGCAGGTGAGCGAGCAGGCGAAGGCCCTTGCCGAGAACCCAGCGAAGGCGGCGCTCGTCGCGCAGGCCGAAGCGCTGGCGCAGGTGAAACCCTCGCCGATCGCTTTTTCGCTCAAGGCGCTCGATGAAGCGCTCGCCGCCTTGCGCAAGGGCGAGCGCGCGGCCGCCCAGCGGCTCGCGATCACCGCTTACCTCGAAGGCTTCGAGCTGGTGGGGCGAGCCTCGACAACGTGGACCGCGAGCTGCGCCTGACGATCGAGCGCGAAATGATGGCTTTCCGCAGTTCGCTCAAGTCCGGCGCACCGCTCGCGCAGGTCGAGCAACAGGCGGAGCGCGTCGAGTCGCTGCTCAAGCAGGCGCAGGAGCGGCTCTCCTCCAGCGTGTCGGCGGGGACGATCTTCACGAGCTCGCTGCTGATCCTGCTGCGCGAAGGGCTGGAAGCGATCCTTCTGCTCGCCGCGATCTTCGCGTTCGTGGTGAAGACCAAGCGCCGCGACGCGCTGCCCTACGTGCACGCTGGCTGGGTCGCAGCGCTCGCGCTCGGTGTCGCAACTTGGTTCGCCGCCAATTTCGTGGTGGACATCTCCGGCGCCGACCGCGAAGTCACCGAAGGCGTGACCGCGCTGCTTGCCGCGGCGATGCTGATCTACGTCGGCCTCTGGCTGCACAGCAAGGCCTACGCGCAGCGCTGGCAGCAGTTCATCCGCGAGCAGGTGGGAGCGGTGCTCGAGAAGAAGACGCTGCGGGCGATGGCGGCGGCCTCGTTCCTCGCGGTGTATCGCGAGATGTCCGAGATCGTGCTGTTCTACCAGGCGCTGTGGGCGCAGGCGGGCGCACAAGGCCGGCGCGCGCTGTGGGGCGGGATCGCGGCGGCGGCGGTGGCGCTCGCCGCGCTCGGCTGGGGGATCTTCAAGTACAGCATGCGGCTGCCGATCGGGGCGTTCTTTGCGGTGACCTCGGTGCTGATCGCGCTCCTGGCGGTGGTGTTCGCCGGCCAGGGCGTCGCTGCCTTGCAGGAGGCGGGCAAGATCTCGGCCGACGCCGTCGCGTTCGTCAGGATCCCGGCGCTCGGGATCTTTCCGACCGCGGAGACGTTGCTCGCGCAGCTGGCGGTGCTCGCGATCGTCATCGGCGGGTTTTATCTGGCCGGCCGCAGCCGCGCGCAGAGACGCACCGAAAGATGATGACAGGCGAAAAAGACAAGGCATTGCCCGGTGGCGCGATCCCGAAACAAATCGGCGCGGGCGGATTTCCGCGGCCGCCGGCGCGCCGGCGCGAGATCGACAGCGCGGAACTGTTCGCGGGAAGCCGCGAGATCGGCATCCGGCACGCCGGCGAGATCTACACGTTGCGCCAGACCAGCAAGGGGAAGCTGATCCTGACGAAGTAGCGGCTTCCTTTCAGCCTGCTGTTAGAGCGCCTGATGAGTTACATGCCGTTCCTGCCCGACACATCTGCGACATCCGAGTCGAGCTTGGCCGAAGCCGTCGCGGCGCTCTTTCCGCTGAACGCCGGCGACGAAAGCTCGCGAGCGGAAGGGGAAGCTGTCAATCGCCGCAAGAAATTGTGGGAGGTCGGCGCCGGCTACCACTGCGCCATTGTCGGCACCTGCCTTTCGATCGCCGAGCTGCGCCGGCTCGCGCGTCGTGCGGGCATCAACGAATGGGACAGTGCCTCGGATTACGAGCTGCACCACTCCGCTGTGCAGCATGCGCGCGGCCGCAATGCGCTGTCCGCGCTGATCCAGAAAGCCCTCGAGCGCAAGTTCGCGCTCGCCGTGAAGCGCTTCGCGCAGGCGAGGACGGACGAGGAGATCCGCGTGCTGTGGCGCGAAGCGCTCGCGCGCGGCGAAGTGGCCGGTGCGCTATGGGCGATCATGACGCATCCCCTGGCCTCGGAGTGCACGCTCGCCGCGGCGGGCGAAGAGCTGCACATGCTACTGCACCAGGCGGGCGCTTCCAGATGCGCGGACCTGCGCCGGCTCGCCGAGCTTGAGCGCGAAAACGAGCGTCTCCGGGAACAGTTGCAACGCCAGTCGGGCAAGAGCGCCGAGCAGCTCGCGCGCAAGGACGCGCTGATCGCCGCCCTCGAGCGGCGCGCAGCCGACGCCGCTGCCGCGGCACTCCGGCTTCAGGAGGCGCAAAGACGGATCCGCGAGCTGGAAGACAACGGCGCGCTCGCGCGGGCCGAGCGTGCGCTCGCTGCCGAGTCGCTGCGCGCGCAGCGGGCCGAAGAACGCGCTGCACGAATTGCCGAGATCGAGGCACGTTGCGCGCAACTCGAACGGGCGCTCGCCGAGGCCCGGCGCGAACGCGAAGCCGCGGAACGAGCCCTGCGGGGAATGCTGGCGCGTCTCTCACGTGACGGAGAGGGGGCAGCTCGCGCCGCCTGCGCCGCCGATCTTTCAGGACGCTGCGTGCTGTGCGTGGGCGGGCGCACCGGCCTGGTCGATCAGTATCGAATGCTCGTCGAGCAATGCCGCGGCCGTTTCCTGCACCACGATGGCGGGCTGGAAAACAATCTGCGGCGGCTCCAGGCGCTGCTCGCGAGCGCCGATGCGGTGGTCTGTGCGGCGGGCAACGTCAGTCACGCCGCGTATTACGCCGTCAAGCGCTTCTGCAAGCAGGACGGCAAGCCCTGCGTGCTGCTCAGGAACCCGAGCCTGTCCTCCTTCGTGAACGGCATTCTTGCACTGGCCGGTGACGGCTTCGATGCGGACAAAGGCGATACCGTTCTGATCGCATAGCGATGCTTTGACAAGAGGAGTTCGAACCGGACCAGAAAACGAAACCATTTCCCCAGCCAGCCCACAAGCCTGCCGGCTTGGCAGCCAGCCAGAGAACGACGACTGCTTGAACTTGCCCGGAGGCTTTTTCATGGACGATGACAACGGCGGACAAAACCGAATCTCGCGGTGCGCGCCCCTGGCGCTCGCCAGCCTGCTTGCCGCGCCTTGCATCGCGCTCGCGCAGGCGACGGCCACTCCCGAGAAGCAGCTGGGCGCGGTCACGGTGACTGCGACGCGTACCGAGCGCCCGTTGCAGGACGCGCCGGCCACGGTGACGGTGATTGACGCCGGGACGATCGAGCGCGAAATGATGAAGGACATCAGGGACATCATCCGCTACGAGCCCGGCGTGTCGGTAAGCAACAACCCCGGCCGCTTCGGCCCGAACAGCTTTAACATTCGCGGCATCGGCGGCAACCGCGTGCTCATTCAGGTGGATGGCATCCGCCTGCCGGACGCGTTCTCCTTTGGCTCGTTCAGCAGCGCGTCGCGCGACGCGATGGACATTGACGCCCTCAAGGCGGTCGAGATCCTGCGCGGGCCGGGCTCGAGCCTCTACGGCTCGGACGCGATTGGCGGAGTCGTGACCTACATCACCAAGGACCCGGCGGATTTCATGCGGCTCACCGGCGGGCCGGTGTTCGCGAGCCTCAAGGGCGGCTACGCCTCCGCCGACGGCAGCCGGCTCCTCACCGCCACGCTGGCCGCGGGGCGCGAAGATCTGCAGGGCTTGCTGCTGTACACCGGGCGCTCGGGCTCGGAGACGGACAACAGGGGCGATGTGGGCGGCACCGGAGCGGCACGCACCGAGCCGAATCCGCAGTCCACGCGAGACGGCAACCTGCTCGGCAAGCTCGTTTTTCGCGCGCATGCCGACAACCGCTTCAAGTTGACGCTCGAGCACCTCGACAGCAAGACCGCGACCGACGTGCTGACGCTCAACCCGAATACACCGCGCACCTCGGCGCTGCGCGGCGACGACGACGCGCGGCGCGACCGTCTGAGCCTCGAGCACGAGCACCGCAATGCGAACGGCAGCCTGTTCCAGATCGCGCGCTGGCAGGTTTACTACCAAGACAGCCAGACGGCGCAGCGAACTTCCGAGACCCGCGCCAACACGACGGCGGCTTGCTCGGGAGTAACGACAGGCACCAACACCTGCCTTTTCGAGCGTTCCTTCGACTTCCGTCAACGCGCCGCCGGGCTGAACGCGCAACTGGAGAAGCTCTTCCAGACCGGCCCCTGGTCCCACCGGCTCGTCTACGGCCTCGACTTGAGCCGCACGCGCACTTCGGGGGCGCGCGACGGGCTGCGCATCAACGTGACCACCGGGGCCACGACGAAGACCATCGCGCCGGACAGCTTTCCCGTGCGCGATTTTCCCGTGAGCGACACGACGCTCGCCGGCCTGTTCGTCCAGGACGAGGCGCGGCTCGGCGACTGGAGCGCGATTCCGGGCCTGCGCTACGACTACTACAAGCTGGCGCCGCGGCCCGATACCCAGTTCACCAAGGACAACCCCGGCATCACGCCGGTCGAGAAGACGCACCAGGCGCTCTCGCCGAAGCTGGGCCTCCTTTACCGCATCACGCCCCGATACACGCTGTTCGGCCAGTATGCGCACGGCTTCCGCGCGCCGCCCTACAACGACGTCAACATCGGCTTCACCAACCTCGCGTTCGGCTACACGGCGATCCCGAACCCCAACCTCAAGGCGGAGAAAAGCCGCGGCGTGGAGGCCGGACTGCGCGGCAACTTCGGCGCGAGCCGCTTCAGCGTGGCGGCGTTCTACAACCGCTACAAGGACTTTATCGCGTCGCTGCAGGCGCTCAATTGTCCCGGCGATCCGCGCTGCAGCACGGTGGTGCCGATCACGTTCCAGTCAATCAACCTCAACAACGTCCGGATCTACGGCTTCGAGGCGCGCGGCGAGCTCGCTTTTGGAAACGGCTTCGGGCTTCTCGGCGCGCTCGCCCATGCGGTCGGCGACGACACCGACCGGCACCAGCCGCTGAACAGCGTCGATCCGCTCAAGCTCGTCGCCGCAGTGCGCTACGATGCGCCGGGCGGCCGCTACGGGTTTCAGCTCGCCGGCACGTTCGTCGAGCGCAAGAAACGGATCGACGCCAGCGTCGCGCCGGCGCCGGTCGCAAGTCCGGGTTTCAGCGTGTTCGATCTGATCGGCTATTGGAACCTGTCGAAGCAGGCCGCGCTCAGCTTCGGTGTGTTCAACCTGACCGACCGCAAGTACTTCCTGTGGTCGGACCTTCAGGGCGTTGGCGGCGGCACGGCGCCGATGCCGACAGCGGCGAGCCTCGACCGCTTCAGCCAGCCCGGCCGCAACGCGCGGCTCACCTTCAAATACCAGTTCTGACCCTGACCGGAGACGGCCGATGAGGCTCGCAATGAACGGCTTCCTGCGCGCAGCACTCATGCTCGGGCTCGCCGTGGTCGCGGCGAACGGATCTGTGCAAACCGTGCGCGCAGCGCCCGGCGCTGACCTCGGGTTCCTCGCCGTGGCCGCCGATCGCGGCTTCCAGGGCGATGAGGAGCTGCGCGACGCTTTCGATGCGTTCGCGGCCGGGCGCAACGCCGAGCTGGTTTTCGCGACCGACGCGCGCACCCGCGGCATGCTCGCCGCCGCACTCGCGAGGCTGGCGCAGCGCGGCGCGCGCCGCGCCGTCGTCCTGCCGATGTTCCTCTCGGCGAACGACCCGGCTCTCATGCTCGTCAAGGAGCACCTCGCGAACGCGAGCTTGCCGGTCTCGTTTGCCAGGACCTTCGGGGAGAGTTACCTCGCGGTCGAGGCGCTCGCCGATCGGCTGCGCACGATTCGCAGGCCGAACGGCGCGCGCTTGGTCGTCGTGGGCTACGGGGCGCGCGACGACGAGACGCGCCGGCTTCTCGAGCGCGACTGGCAGCGCCTGGCCGAGCAGGCGGCGGCGGGTTTCGGTTTCGCACGCGTGCACGCGCTCGTCTGGTACGACAGCAGGGCGCCCGAACGCGAAGCGCGCCGCGCCGAAATCGGGCGCGCGCTTGCCGACGCGACGCAAGAACCGGGGCGAACGGTGGTGGTTCCGTTCCACCTCGGCTGGCGCGCGGATGGCATGATGTCCTTCGACGCCGAGCTGAAGCCGGTGGTCCCCGCGGGCGTAGACCTCGCGGCGCCAGGTCCGGGTCCCGAGGCCATGCTCGCGACGTGGATGGCGCGCGAGGCGAACTACCGTGCCGACATTGCGCCACGCGAACTCGGGGTGATCCTGCTCGCACACGGCGCCGATTACCACTGGAACGAGACCATGCGCCAGGCCGCGCAGCCGCTGGAGGCACGCTACTTGGTGGAATACGTTTTCTCCATGGCGGACCAGCCGCTCATCGAGCGCGCCGTGCGCAGGCTCGAGCGGCGCGGCGCCCGTGCCGTGGTGATCGTGCGGGTGTTCGGACTCGCGTCGTCCTTCAAGGACGAGGTGGAGCGCATGATCGGCGCCGACGTCGAGGCAGGGGTTCCCTCCCTGCCCAGAGGGGACGACGGGCACAGCGACGGCCAGGAACACGGCCAGGGCAACGGCCACAGCCACGGCAGCGCCCCTTCGTCGCCGCCGGCGCGTATCCGCTCCTCCCTGCCCGTGGTGACCGTCGGCGGCGTGGAAGCGAGCCCGCTGTTTGCGGCCGCATTGCTAGACCGCGCTCGCGCGCTCTCGCGCGACCCGCGAACCGAAACGGTGATCCTTACCGCCCATGGCGCGGGTGATGATTCGAGAAACGAGCACTGGCTGAAAATCCTGGACACCTTGGCCGCGCACATGAAGGCTGGCGGCGCGGCCTTCCGCGCCATCCGCTACGCGACGTGGCGCGAGGACTGGCCGGAGAAGCGCGGGCCGTGGGTGGCGAGGGTGAGGGAAATGGTGGACGAAGCCACCCGCGACGGCGGCCGCGCCATCGTGATCCCGGCGCGCACCAGCGGCCGCGGACCGGAGCGGGCGTTCCTTGACGGGTTGAAATTCGATCTGGGCGAGGGCTTTGCGCCTCATCCGCTGTTCGCGCAATGGGTCGAGGAGCAGATCCGGACGGGTGTGGCTCTGCTGGGATCTCGACCGTGATCGCCGCATCAACTCGAGCCAGCCCTCATGCGACGGAAAAGGAGAAACCATGCAGGGACGATGCGCACGACATGGCGCGCGGCGCGATCTCGGAGATCGTGTCTGACAGCCACTGCCGCGTGCTCCGCGTGAACGTCGGCGCGCTCACGGTGCGCTTCGAGGCCTCCGCGCCGCGTGATCTGCGCGACACCCTCTCCGCGGCGATGATGCCGTCCGCTGGCAAGACGCCTCATCCGCCGGCCTGAATCCGCGCAGATGGAGCGCACCTCCGGGGTGTACCGCGCCCAAAGCGAGGACAATTCGGCGAACAAGGTGGCAATCTGATCAGGGATTTGCCTGCACCTGGATATGTGCCGAGGCCGCCCTCGGGCGCTCTGCATGTGGCTCGGCGCACCTCGGTGCGCAATCCGCCATACCGGAGGCAAACCTCCGCTTGCGCTTCTCCTCACCGGCCCGATGCTTCGCATGCGCAGTCGGGCCATCATGTCTAGCCGGATGCCCGGTTCTCGGGCGACTCGCCGAACCGCCCGTGGCGGCAATCGGCGAGCAGCGCCGCGAAATCGCGCGTCTTCAGGTGGACCAGGTGCTCGTGGTCGCCGGCCTCGAAGTACAGGTCGGGGTGCTCGAGCACGCTGTCCTCGATGACGGTCTCGACTCCGTAGGCCGGGCCGAGCGCGGGAATCGCCCCGGGTTCGCAATCGCCGAACAGGGCGCTCGCCTCCTCCTCGCTGGCGACGTGGACCGGACGGCCGACGGCGATCGCCAGCTCGGGAACCCGGACGCGCTGCGTCGCGGGCAGCACCGCGACCACATAGCGATCGTGCTCGAGGTCGTCTTCGAACAGCACCGCCTTTGCCAGCCGTTCGGCCTCGATGTGCGCAGTCTCGGCCGCGCGCAGGCTGGTCGCGCTGCGCTTGTGGGCGATCACTTCGTAGGGAACGCCCCGCCCTTCGAGATACATCCGCACGGTGTGAGCGATGGACATGGCGGCCTCCTTGCAGGTGTCATGAACATGCGACGCGTCTGGAGCCCCGGAGTTCCGCTGCGCCGAAGGCTCGGATAAGCTTGGACCGGCACTTGCACCCGAGAAGCCGATGCGTATGAGAATTCTTGCCTTTGCCGCTGCCGCGGCGCTCGCTGGCGCCGCGCTCGCGGCGCAGGCGAGCCTGGACTCGATCAGCAATCAGGACGCGGTCGCGGGCCTCAAGGCCGCGCTCGAAAAAGGCTCGGTGGCGGCGGTCGGACTGCTCGGGCGCACCGACGGCTTCTTCGGCAACGACAAGGTAAGGATTCCGCTCCCGGATTCCCTGCGGCGCTACGAGAAGCTGATGCGCAACCTCGGCATGGGCGGGTACGCCGACGAGCTGATCCTCACGATGAACCGGGCCGCCGAGGCGGCGGTGCCGGAAGCGCGGGCACTTTTCGTTGACGCCGTGAAAAGGATGACCGTGCAGGACGCCAAGGGAATTCTCACCGGCGGCGACACCGCGGGCACCGAGTACTTCAGGCGCACCACGTCAGAGCCGCTGCGCCAGCGCTTTCTTCCGATCGTGCAGGCGGCGACGAAGAAGGTGAAGCTCGCCGAGGTCTACAACCGCTACGCCGAGAAGGGCGCGCAGTTCGGCCTCATCGCGAGGGAGCACGCCAACCTCGACGACTACGTCACGCAGAAGGCGCTGCAAGGCCTCTTCTACATGGTGGCCGAGGAGGAAAGGAAGATCCGCCAGGACCCGGTGAAGGCGGGCAGCGACATCATCCGCCGAGTCTTCGGCGCGCTGCGCTAGGCAGGAACCGGGTGAGGCGCGGGCTGCCCCCGTCTTCTCGGAGCGGCTATCGGAGCGCCTGGCAGAGGAACGGCAGGCTCACGTCCATCCGGTAGTCGATGTCGGAGTGGTCGTCGTCGAACTCCTCGTAGCGGTGCCGGATGCCGGCCTCGCTGAGGCGCTGTGAAAGGATCCTCATGCCGTAGTGGATGCGGTACTGGTCGCGCCAGCCGCAGTCGAGGTAGATGCCGCGCAGCGAGCGCAGGTTCTCGCGGTACCGGGAGACGAGATGGATCGGGTCGTGCCGGCGCCAGTTGCGCCAGCGCGCGGGCAGCACCTCGCCGGTTTCCAGGTTGAACGGCACGCGAAAGCGAAGCGGCGCGCGGGGGTCCGGGTCGTAGGTCGCCGCCATCGCAAGGTTCATGAGGCAGTGGCCCTCGGCGCTGGAGAGCTTTTCCTTTTTCCACACGTGCGCGAGAAAGCGCCGGATGCGCCCGTCATCCAGCCCTTCGGCGAGCCCGCGCCGGCTCGCCTCGGCGCGCGCATCGTAGGGTCCGGCCCTGCGCTTCGGGCGCCGGTGCCTGGCCAGCTCGTCGAGCGTGTTCGGCCAGTCGCACCCATAGACGAACTCGAAGTACGCGTCGCCCGAATGGTTGGCGATCGCGCCCCAGGTGTGCGGATATTTCATGCCGTGCAGCATCGCGCCGTAGCCGCCGGAGGACTTGCCGAAGCAGCCGCGGTGCTCGCGAGAGGCGAGCGTGCGGAACTCGCGGTCCACGAACGGCACGATCTCGCGCACGAGATAGTCGGCGTAGTCGCCGATCGCGGGCGAATTCACGTACTGGTTGCCGCCGAGCGCGGTGAAGCAGTCGGGAAAGACGAGGATCGCGGGCGCCATCCTGCCCTCGTGCACGAGCCGCGCGGCGCGCTCCGGCACGTTGTCGCCGAACGGCTTCCAGTTGGTGTGCGCAAGCCCCGAGCCGGTGAAGCCGGCGAGGTCGTAGAGCACCGGGAAGCGCCGCCCGAGGCCGCGGCTGCGGCCCTCGTCGTACTGCGGGGGCAGCCACACGGCGAGCTTTCGCACGTGCGGATCGCCGAGCGGATTGCCCTTGAGAACGCGCGAGACATGCTCCAGCACAACGAGCGTGCCGGCCGGACCTCCGGGGCGTTTCAGGGCCATGCGTTCTTCCTCCGCAATCGCGGGTTCAGTGCCGCGATCAATGCGCCTGGTCCCAGTTGTCGCCGACGCCGACGTCCACGACGAGAGCGACCTCCAGCTTCGCCACGTTCTGCATGCGCTCGCGCACCCCCTCCTTCACGTCCTCCAGTTCCGCTTCGGGCGCCTCCAGCACCAGCTCGTCGTGCACCTGCATGATGAGCTTCGTGCGCATGCGCTTGTCGTCCAGCCAGCGCTGCACGGCGATCATCGCCAGCTTGATCAGGTCGGCGGCGGTGCCCTGCATCGGCGCGTTGATCGCGGCGCGCTCGGCGGCGGCTCGCCGCGCCGGCGACCCGGAGCGGATCTCCGGCAGCCACAGCCGCCGCCCGAACACCGTCTCGACGTAGCCTTGAGCTCGCGCCTGCTCGCGCGTGGCGTCCATGAAGCGCTTCACGCCCGGATAGCGCGCGAAGTAGGAGTCGATGTAGGCCTGCGCGGTCGCGCGCTCGATGCCGAGGTTCTGCGCCAGGCCGAAGGAGGACATGCCGTAGATCAGGCCGAAGTTGATCACCTTCGCCGTGCGCCGCTCTTCCTCGGTGACCCGCTCGAGCGGCACGCCGAACACCTCGGCGGCGGTGGCGCGGTGTACGTCGTGGCCGTGCGCGAAGGCGTGCCGCAGCCCCTCGTCGCCGGAAAGATGCGCCATGATGCGCAGCTCGATCTGCGAATAGTCGGCCGAGACGATCTTCCAGCCTTTCGGCGCGATGAACGCCTCGCGGATCCGCCGGCCCTCGGGCGTGCGGATCGGGATGTTCTGCAGGTTCGGGTCGTTCGAGGCGAGCCGCCCGGTGACCGCGGTGGTCTGCGAGTAGGTGGTGTGCACGCGCCCGGTGGCCGGGTTCACCATCTTCGGCAGCTTGTCGGTGTAGGTGGACTTGAGCTTGGCGAGCGCGCGGTATTCGAGCAGCAGCCTCGGCAGCGGATAGTCGAGCGCAAGCTCGGCGAGCACGTCCTCGTCGGTCGAGGGCTGGCCGGTGGCGGTGCGCTTTTTCACCGGCAGCTTCTGGTGCTCGAACAGGATCTCCTGGATCTGCCGCGGCGAATTCAGATTGAAGGGCTGTCCGGCGGCGGCGCAGGCCTTCTGCTCGAGCGCGAACAGGGTCTTGCCCAGCTCCTCGCTCTGCGCCTGGAGCTTCGCGGTGTCGAGCAGCACGCCGTTTCGCTCCATGCGAAAGAGCACCGGCATGACCGGCAGCTCGATCTCCTCGTAGACGCGCCTGAGCTTCGCGTCGGCGGCGATCTTCGGATACAGCACCGAGTGCAGCGCGAGCGCAAAATCGGCGTCCTCGGCGGCGTACTCGGTCGCGCGCCGCACCTCGACCGCGGAGAACGGGATGCGCGCCGCACCCTTGCCGGTCACTTCGTCGTAGGTGATCGTCTTCCAGCCGAGGTGGCGCGCGGCGAGCGAGTCCATGTCGTGGCGCTCGTGCACCTCGTACACGTACGACTGCAGCAGCGTGTCGTGCGCGACGCCGCGCAGCGCCACGCCGTGGTTGGCGAGCACGTGGCAGTCGAACTTGAGGTTCTGGCCGACCTTGGCGTGGCGCTCGTTCTCCAGCCAGGGTCTCAAGCGCGCGAGCGCGCGCTCCAGGCCCACCTGCTCGGGCGCGCCGGGGTACTCGTGCGCAAGCGGCAGGTACCAGGCGGTGTCGCCGGCGGCGAACGACATGCCGACCA
The DNA here is from genome assembly GCA_040752005.1 of Pseudomonadota bacterium. GTDB lineage: Bacteria > Pseudomonadota > Gammaproteobacteria > Burkholderiales > SG8-39 > RBG-16-66-20. Next base: position 125,178 of record JBFMFX010000006.1, read on the forward strand.
GTCGCGCGGCCATCGGATCGAGCGCGGTGGTCTCGGTGTCGAAGCCGGCGAGATCGGCTTGTTCCAGCCGGCGCAGCACGTCGTCGAGCTCGGCCTCGCTCAGGATCGTCGCGTATTTGCGCCGCGGCGCCTCGCCCGGGGCGGGTGCGCGCGCCGGAGCGGTTTGCGGCTCGGCGGCGCGCGCGGTTGCCGCGCCGGCGCCGTCTCCGGCGCCGTTCTCCAGCTCGCGCAGCCAGCTGCGAAAGCCCAGGCGCTCGAACAGCTCGCGCAGGCGCTCGCGGTCGGGCGCGCGCGGGGCGAGGTCGGCGAGCGAAACCGGCAGCGCGACGTCGCGGCGCACGGTGAGCAGGCGGCGCGCCTCCGGCAGCCAGTCGAGGCTCCTTCGCAGGTTCTCGCCGGCGACGCCGCCGATCTCGCCGGCGTGCGCGATCACTCCCTCCAGCGAGCCGTACTGCTGCAGCCATTTCGCGGCGGTCTTCGGGCCGACCTTCTCGACCCCGGGCACGTTGTCCACCGCGTCGCCGGTGAGGGCGAGCAGGTCGGTGATGCGCTGCGGCGGCACGCCGAACTTCGCGCGCACCGCCGCCTCGTCCAGCGTCTCGTTCGCCATCGTGTTGACGAGCGTGACGCGCTCGCACACGAGCTGCGCGAGGTCCTTGTCGCCGGTAGAGATGATCGTGCGCCAGCCGGCGCGCCGCGCCTGCTCGGCGAGCGTGGCGATGACGTCGTCGGCCTCGACGCCGTCCACCGCCAGCACCGGCCAGCCGAGCGCGGCGACCAGCTCCTTGAGCGGCTCGATCTGACGGGCGAGGTCCTCCGGCATCGCAGGGCGGTTCGCCTTGTACGCCGGATACTCCTGCTCCCGGAAGGTGGGCCCGCGAGCGTCGAACACGCACGCGCGCGCCTGCGCCTTGTAGTCGGCGGCGAGCCGCCTTAGCATGTTGGCGACGCCGTAGATGGCGCCGGTCGGCTCACCGCGCGGGCTCTTCAGCTCCGGCAGCGCGTGGAACGCCCGGTAGAGGTAGGACGAGCCGTCCACGACGAGCAGCGTCTTTTCGCGATTGTTCCCCGACACGGTGACCCAGGTGATGCGACACGACAAGCTGCCCAAGCCCGCATATCCGGAAGGCGCGCTCACCGCGCGCGAGGCATGGCGGGTGTTCGGCATTATGGCAGAGTTCGTCGAGGGGACCGAGCGGCTCGCCGGCATCCGGCCCGCGGTCTCGATCTTCGGCAGCTCGCGCGCGGCCGACGATTCGCGCTATTTCGAGCTGGCCGAGAAGACCGCGCGGCTGCTCTCGGACGCCGGCTTCGCCGTGATCTCCGGCGGCGGCCCCGGCGTGATGAAGGCGGCGAACAAGGGCGCGTTCGCCGGCCGCTCGCTCGCGGTGGGGTTGAACATCGAGCTGCCGCGCGAGCAGCACGCGAACGAGTACCAGGACATCAGCCTCAGGTTCCGGCATTTTTTCGCGCGCAAGGTGATGTTCGTGAAGTTCGCGACCGCCTACGTCGTGCTGCCCGGCGGCTACGGCACGCTCGATGAGCTGTTCGAGGCGCTCACGCTGGTGCAGACGCGCAAGACGCGCAGGATGCCGATCATCCTGATGCACGGCCCGTTCTGGCAGGGGCTGCTCGCGTGGCTGCGCGAGCGGCTGCTCGGCGAGGGCATGATCGACGCGCAGGACCTCGACCTGCTGCAGGTGATCGACGAGCCCGAAAAGGTGGTCGAGGCGATCTTCGCGTTCTACGAAAAGCGCGGCTTCGAGCCGCTGCCCGCCGAGCGCGAGGTGCTGCTCAACCTGTGAGCGGCCGCGCGCCGCGCCGCCGGCTGCGCTTGCGATTGCGCCGCGAGCGGGCCGGCGAGCCGGCGCGGCGCCCGGCGTCGGATCGAGCCCCTCTGCTAGAATGCCCGCCATGGTGCGCCGCCTGCTCGCCGCTGTGCTCCTCGGCGCCTGTGCGGCCGCGCTCGCGCAGCAGCCGCCCCGGCTCGAACCGCTTCCCCCGCCGCCGCCCGCGCCGCCGGGCCTGCGCGAAGCGCCGGCCGAAGAGCCGCGCGTGCGCATTGCGCCGCCGAGCGGCGAAGAGAAAGTGGAGGAGATCCGCCAGGACGGGCGCGTCGTCATCCTCAAGGTCACGCCGCCGGGCGGCACGCCGTACTATCTCGTGGACACCACCGGCAACGGCAACTGGGTGCGCCGCGACTCGCTCGACGACGGCGTGCGGGTGCCGATGTGGACAATCTGGTCCTTCGACTGATTTGTCCGTCTACACCCCTGTTTCCGAGAGCCAGCTCGCCGCCTGGCTGAAGCAGTATTCGGTCGGCGAGCTGGTGGCGCTCGAGCCGATCGAGTCCGGTATCGAGAACACCAACTACTTCGTGACGACGACGCACGGGCGCTGGGTGCTGACGCTGTTCGAGCGGCTGCCGGCCGAGGAACTGCCGTTTTACCTCGAGCTGATGGCGCACCTCGCGCGCCACGGCATTCCCTGCCCGGCGCCGGTGGCCGATCACGCCGACCGCTACTTTTCGACGCTCAACGGCAAGCCGGCGGCGCTGGTGACGCGGCTGCCGGGCCAATCGCTCGAGCGCCCGGGCGAGCCCGAGTGCGCCGAGCTGGGGATGCTCCTCGCGCGCATGCATCTGGCCGGCCGCTCCTTCGGCGGCTACCTGGAAAACCCGCGCGGACCGCGCTGGTGGAAAAAGGCGGCCGAGGACCTCGCGCCGCACCTTGCGCCGGAGGAGCTGCGCCGCGCGCGCGAGGAGATCGCGCTCCTTTCCGCGCAGCGCCATCCCGACCTGCCGCGCGGTCCGGTGCACGGCGATCTCTTTCGCGACAACGCGCTCTTCGAGAACGCCCGCCTGGTCGGCGTCATCGACTTCTACTTCGCCGGTGTGGACTGCCTGCTGTTCGACCTCGCGGTCTGCGCGAACGACTGGTGCCTCGCCGACCCCGCGACCGATCGCCGGCTCGACCCCGGCCGCGTCCGCGCGCTGCTCGGGGCCTATCACCGCTTGCGGCCGCTCGCGCCGGCCGAAGCCGACGCCTGGCCGCTCATGCTGCGCGCGGCGGCGCTGCGGTTCTGGCTGTCGCGCCTGCATGACTACCACCTGCCGCGGCCCGGCGTGCTCGTGCGCGTGCATGATCCGCGGCACTTCCGCGAGATTCTGGAATTGCGCGCCGGACACCCGGCACCCTGGCTGGCATGAAAGCCGAGATCGTCTCGTTCCGCCGCGGCGCGGGCTGGGTCGTCGACGGCTGGCGGCTGTTCCGTGCCGCGCCGCTCGCCTGGATGGCGATCGTCGTCCTGTACTGGCTGCTGATGAGCCTGCTCGGCGCGGTGCCCGCGTTCGGGCTGCCGCCGCAGCTCGGCGTTGCGGTCGCGGTCGTGCTGGTACCGGCGTTCTCCGTCGGCTTCATGGCCGCGGCGCGCAGCGCGGCGCGGGGCGGCGCCCCGGCGATCGGCGACCTTTTCGCCGGCTTTCGCGGGCGCGGCCTGCAGGCGCAGCTCGCGCTCGGCGCGATCTACGCGCTCGCGCTCGCGCTGGTGCTGTGGGCGACGACGCTCGCCGACGGCGGAGCGCTGGCGCGCTGGATGGCGGGCGGCGAGCGGCCCGACGAGCAGATGCTGCAGTCCGAGGAGTTCCGCGCCGCGCTCGTTCTGGCCGCGCTCGGCTACGCGCCGGTGATGATGCTGTACTGGTTCGCTCCGGTCCTCGCCGCCTGGCACGGAATGCCCCCGGCGAAGGCGCTTTTTTTCAGTTTCTTCGCCACCCTCGTCAACTGGCGCGCGTTCCTCGGCTACGGCCTGGCGGCGGCGCTGGTCGCGGTCGTGGTCCCGTTCGCCGTGATGACGGCGCTGCTGCTCGTCTTCGGCGGCAAGCTGCGCGGCTTTCTGATGGGGCTCGCGCTGCCGCTGCTGCTCGTGATGCTGCCGGTCCTGTATGCGAGCTTTTTCGCGAGCTACCGCGACATATTCGGCGCCTCCGCCGGCGCGCCGCAAGCGGGCCCCGCGTTCCGGTAGGGTAAAGTGCACCCTGCACAGGAGGGTCCGATCGCCATGGCCGACATCGTGCTGCCGGAGCTTTCCGCAAGCGCAGCACCCGAATTCAGCGATCCGGCGACCGCCAAGGCGTGGCTGGAGAACGTCCCGCTCGCCAATGTCGCCGCCGCCCAACACCAGCTGCGCGTGCAGATCGAGGAATTCAACCGCGCCGCGGCGAAGCCGGTCACGCGGCTTGCCGTGCTCGAGACGCTGCGCGAGGCGGTGAACTTCGTGCAGATCGAGCAGGCGCGGCGCTTCGCCAACCGGGCGCTGCCCATGGCCGAAGCCGAGAGCGCGATCTTCGCCGACACCCTCGACCTCTGGGAGCAGATGCGCATCGGCTACCTCAGGTGCCTGCAGGCAGCCGTCGCCGGGGACGCCGGCATGCGCGCGCAGGGCGCGCTCATTTGCCAGCGCCTGCTCGCGTTCTCTGGCCTCAAGATGTTCCACCACTACCGCGCCTACCGGCAGGTGCCGGCGCGCGAGTGGCGCGCGCTGCACGCGGCGTATGTCGCCGCCGAGCGCCTGGGCGTCGCCGAGACCGCGGTCAAGGACTACCTCAATCGCGATGTGCACGATACCTCTCCGCGCATCGCCTACGTGCGCGCGCTGCTGATGGGCATTGCGAACCCGAACGAGATGAGCCAGCGCCAGCTCACCTTCACCGCCTATCTGCTCGAGCGCTGGGCGCACAAGGTCGAGGTGCGTGCCAGCCCCCCGGACGAAGGCGACATCCCGCCGCTCGTCGTGGACCTCGCCGGCAACGGCACTCCGGAGCGCGGCGGCGCGGCGGCCGCCGAGCCGCGCTACCTCGACGTCACCAAGCTCGCCCGCAGCCTGCGCAACCGCATCGGGCTGCTGAGGAAGGGCGAGTCGCCGGCGAAGCTGGCGCTGGGCGAGGACTGCGTGCAGCCCTCTTGCGAGCAGTTGCTCGTCTTCCTCTATCGCCAGTGGTGCCAGCCGCGCGCGCCGCGCGCCGCCGAACGAAGGCGGGTCGCCGACACCGCGCAGTGCTGCAACGACATCGCCGCGATCCATTACTACGTTTCCGGTCGCGTGTTCCGCCAGCCCGGGGAGCGCGAGCTGACGCAGCAGGAGCGCGAACAGATCGCCACTTTCGGGCGCCTGAGCACGCGCGACGAGGACGACTACAGCGCGGCGCACGGCTTCGTGCTGGAGCACTGGCAGCTGCAGGACGAGAGCGCGCAGGGTCTGAAGATGATTCGCCGCGCCGGTACCCCGGGCCGGCGCTACGTCACCGGGCAGCTCGTCGCGGTGCGGCCGGCGGATTCGAAGAGCTTCATGCTCGGGCAGGTGCGCTGGCTCGCGCAAAGCGAGGAGGGCGACCTCTATTGCGGCGTGCGGCTGATGCCCGGGCTGCCGGCGGCGACCGCGGTGCGCCCGACCGGGCTGAACATCCGCGATGCCACGTACGTGCCGGCGCTTTCGCTCAGCGCGGTGCCGGCGCTCGGGGCGCCGCCCTCGCTCGTGCTTGCTTCCGGCTGGTTCAAGCCCAAACGCGTGGTCGAGGTCTGGGTCGAGGCGCCGGTGCGGGTGCGGCTGACCGAGCTACTGGAGCGCGGCGCGGACTTCGAGCGCGTCGCCTACGAGATGATATGAGCGACGCGAGCGGACAGGCCCCGGTCCCGACCGGCATCACGCTGCACCAGAAATCGCGCGTGATGGAGATCCGGTTTTCCGACGGCAAGACGTTTCGCCTGCCGTACGAGTTCCTGCGCGTGTACTCGCCCTCGGCCGAAGTGCGCGGCCACGGACCCGGACAGGAAGTGCTGCAGACCGGAAAACGCGCCGTCGAGATCCGCTCGCTCGAGCCCGTCGGCGCCTACGCCGTGCAGCCGGTGTTCTCCGACGGCCACGACACCGGCATCTACTCCTGGGAATACCTCTACTGGCTGGGCGAGAACCAGGAGCGGCTGTGGGCCGAATACCTGGACAAGCTGCAGAAGGCGGGCGCGAGCCGCGACTGAGGGCGATGGCGCAAACCGACTTCGGTTTCGAGCGGGTCTCCGAGCAGGAAAAAGCGCGCCGCGTGCGCGGCCTGTTCGAGCGCGTCGCGCCGCGCTACGACCTGATGAACGACCTGATGTCGGCGGGCCTGCACCGGCTGTGGAAGGCGTTCGCGGTCGAGCTGGCGCGCGTGCACCCGGGCGAGCGCGTGCTCGACGTCGCCTCCGGCTCGGGCGATCTGGCGCGCGCTTTCGCCGCGCGCGGCGCCGAAACCTGGATGACCGACGTGAGCGGCGCGATGCTGGCGCGCGGCCGCGACCGCCTGCTCGACGAGGGCCGCGTCCTGCCGGCGGTGCAGTGCGACGCCGAGCGCCTGCCGTTTCCCGAGGCGGCCTTCGACTGCGTCGCGGTCGGCTTCGGCTTGCGCAACATGACGCGCAAGGAGGCGGCCCTTGCCGAGATGACGCGCGTGCTCAAGACCGGCGGCCGGCTGGTGATCCTGGAGTTCTCGCGCGTATGGAAGCCGCTGGAAAGGCCCTACGACCTGTACTCCTTCAGGGTGCTGCCGTGGCTGGGAGCGAAAGTCGCCGGCGACGCCGACGCCTACCGCTACCTGGCCGAGTCCATCCGCGTGCATCCCGACCAGGCAACGCTGGCGGCGATGATGGAGGGCGCCGGACTGGAGCAGGTCGAGTACTTCAATCTCGCCGCCGGAATCGCCGCCGTGCATCGCGGCTGGAAGCTGCGGTAGCATAGGCGCTCGCACAGCGGGAATTTCATTCGGGGGAAGCCATGAATCGGTTCGTGCTCGGAGTGGTGATTGCGGCCACAGGCGCCGCGTTCCTCGTCACGGAGGCCGAGGCGCGCCGCCTGGGCGGCGGCCGCCCGGTCGGTGCGCAACGTTCGCTGAGCGCCCCGCCTCCGGCGGCGGTGCCGGCCAGGCCGATGCAGCAGACGCAGCAGGCCGCGCCTGCGCAGACGCAGGCCGCCGCGCCCGCCGCGGCGCAGCCGCAGGCGGCAAGCGGCATGGCGCGCTGGATGCCGGTGCTCGGCGGCCTGGCGCTGGGCGGTGCGCTCGGCTGGCTGCTCGGCGCGAACGGCCTTGCCGGCCTCATGGTCGGAATCCTGCTTGCCGGGCTGATCGTGCTCGCGGCGGCGTTCGCAGTGCGGGCGCTCGCGCGCCGCGCGCCGCTCGCGCGGCCGGTGCAGTACGCGGGGCTGGGCAGCGAGACGGTCGCCGCGCCGCCGCCGTCGCAGATCGCGGACTTCGAGCCGCCGGCGGCCGGCGCCGCGCGCGCGCACGTGCCCGCAGGATTCGACGTCGCGGGTTTTCTGCGCACCGCCAAGCTCAACTTCATGCGCCTTCAGGCGGCGAACGACAACGCCGACCTGCAGGAGCTTCGCGAGTTCACCACCGCGGAGCTTTTCGAGGAGCTGCGCCGCGACATCGAGGCGCGCGGCGGCGCGCGCCAGAGAACCGACGTCATGGCGCTCAACGCCGACCTGCTCGAGGTGACCACCGAGGGCGACCGGCACTGGGCGAGCGTTCGATTCTCCGGCGTGGTGCGCGAGTCCCCCGGGGCCACGCCCGAGGGCTTCGAGGAAGTCTGGAATCTCGTCAAGCCCGCCGACGGCTCCAGCGGCTGGCTGCTCGCCGGCATCCAGCAGATGCACTGAACGGGCGTTGTCCGGGCCAAAGGCCACCGCGAACGGTGGCCTTTTGTTTTTTGCGCCGGCGCGCCCTCGCGATGCGCGCATGCTGATCGAATCTCCCCTTGCCGCAGCGCTCAACCACCTGCTCGAGGCCGAGCCCTGGGCCCGCAAGCGCCTCGCGCCGTTCGAGGGCGAGACGGTGGAGCTGCGCGCCCCGCCGCTGCCGGCGCTGCGCCTGACGGTGGGCGGCGGCGGCTGGCTCGCACCGGCGAGCGGGCAGTCGGAGGCCTCGCTCGCGATCGCACTGAAGCCCGAGGCGCTTGCCGCGATGCTCAAAGGCGAGGACTACCTGCTTGCCGGAGTCGAGGTCTCGGGCAACGCGCAGCTCGCGGCCGAGGTGATGTTCCTGCTGCGCAACCTGCGCTGGGACGCGGAAGAAGACCTCGCGCGCTGGATCGGCGATGCGCCGGCGCACCGGCTCGCGGCGCTCGCCAGGCGCCTTGCCGCGCTCGGCGCGGACGCCGCGCGCCGCCTCGCCGAAGGTGCCGTCGAATACGCCGTCGAGGAGCGCCCGATCCTCGTGCCGCGCGCGCTGCTGGCCGAGCACTCGGCGGCGCTCGCGCAGCTGCGCGACGCGATCGAGCGCCTGGAAAAGCGCATCGAGCGGCTGGAGCGAGGCGGCTGACGTGAAAACGCTCCTGCGCCTCGCGCGGATCCTCGCCGTCGCGCTGCGCTTCGGGCTGCACGAGCTGGTGCCGGCGCTCGCCGAGAGCAGAATTCTCGCGTTCGCCGCGCGCGCTAGCGCCGAGCCGGTCGCCGCGCGCCTGCGCCGCGCCCTGGAGACGCTGGGGCCGATCTTCGTCAAGTTCGGCCAGGTGCTCTCGACCCGGCGCGACCTGCTGCCCGCCGACCTCGCCGACGAGCTGGCGAAGCTGCAGGACCGGGTGCCGCCTTTTGCGCCGGAGCAGGCGGTGGCGGAGATCGAGCGCGCGCTCGGGCGGCCGGTCGCCGAGCTCTTCGCGCAGTTCGGACGCGAGGCCGAGGCGAGCGCCTCGATCGCGCAGGTGCACATCGCGCGCCTGCCGGACGGCGAGGAGGTCGCGGTGAAGGTGCTGCGGCCGGGGGTCGAGCGCGCGGTCGCGCGCGACCTGGCGGTGCTGGAGGCGGCGGCGCGCGTGGCGGAATGGCTGTGGGCGGACGCGCGGCGCCTGCGCCTGCGCGAAGTGGTGGCCGAATTCGCCCGCCACCTGGACGAGGAACTGGACCTCATGCGCGAGGCGGCGAACGCCTCGCAGCTTGCGCGCAACTTCGCGCACTCGCCGCTGCTCGTCGTGCCGCGGGTGCACTGGGACCTGTGCGCGCCGCGCGTGATGGTGATGGAGAGGATGCGCGGCATCCCGATTTCGCAGGTCGAGCGGCTGCGCGAGGCGGGGGTGGACATCCGGGCGCTGGCGCGCGCCGGCGTCGAGATCTTCTTCACCCAGGTGTTCCGCGACGGGTTTTTCCACGCCGACATGCATCCGGGCAACATCCTCGTCGAGGTGACGAAGGACGCCGCCGGCGCGGTGCGCGCGCGCTACATCGCGCTCGATTTCGGCATCATGGGCACGCTCGGCGCCGCCGACCAGGAGTGGCTGGCGAGGAATTTCCTCGCGTTCTTCAACCGCGACTACAAGGCCGTGGCGCAGGCGCATGTGGACGCGGGCTGGGTGCCCGCGGGCACGCGGGTGGACGCATTCGAATCGGCGATCCGCGCGGTGTGCGAGCCGATCTTCGCCCGCCCGCTGAAGGAGATCTACTTCGGCAAGCTGCTGCTCAGGCTGTTCCAGACCTCGCGGCGCTTCGACGTGCAGGTGCAGCCGCAGCTCGTGATGCTGCAGAAGACCCTGCTCAATATCGAGGGCCTCGGGCGCGAGCTCGACCCCGACCTCGACCTGTGGCAAACGGCCAAGCCGTACCTGGAGCGCTGGATGAGCGAGCGCGTCGGTTTCAAGGCCCTGGCGAAGGCGCTCGCCCGCGAGGCGCCGTACTGGGCGCAGGCGCTGCCGCAGCTTCCGCGCCTTGCGCACCGGCTGCTCGCCGAGGACCGCGTCGCGGCGCTCGAGCGCGCGCTCGCGATCCTCGCGCGCGAGAACGCGCGCCGCAACGACATCCTGCTTGCGCTCGTTCTCGCGCTGCTCGGGCTCGGCGTGCTCGGCGCGGTCCTCGCGCTGCTCTGAGCGCGCGTCGCTATAATCGCCGCGGATGCTCGCCGCCTCGGTCGTCGCCTATCTGATCGTCACGATCGCGATCGGCCTGTGGGCGGCGCGCCGGGTGCACAACTCGAAAGATTTCGTGCTCGCCGGCCGCAGCCTGCCGCTGTACATGGCCTCGGCGACGGTGTTCGCCACCTGGTTCGGGGCCGAGACGGTGCTCTCGGTGTCGGCGACCTTCGTGCGCGACGGGCTCGCCGGCATTCCGGCCGATCCCTTCGGCGCCTCGTTCTGCCTGCTGTTCGTCGCGCTCTTCTTCGCGCGCGCGTTCTACCGCATGGATCTGCTCACGATCGGCGACTTCTACCGAAGGCGCTACGGCAAGCCGGTGGAGGTGGCGACCAGCGTCGCGATCACCGCCTCCTACCTCGGCTGGACCTCGGCGCAGCTCACCGCGCTGGGGCTGGTGCTGTCGGTGCTCTCGGGCGGCGCGCTGGCGCTCGAGCCGGCCATCTACCTGGGCGCGGCGATCGTGCTCGGCTACACCATCATGGGCGGGCTGTGGGCGGTGGCGCTGACCGACATGGTGCAGTCGGTGGTGATCCTGATCGGGCTGGCGCTCGTCGCCTGGCTGGTCGCCGACATGGCGGGCGGGGCGGGCGCGGTGATCGCCGCCGCCGCCGAGGCCGGCAAGTTCCAGCTCTTTCCCTCCGGCGGCGCGAAGGAGTGGCTCGCGTTTCTCGCCGCGTGGATGACGCTCGCCATCGGCTCGATTCCGCAGCAGGACGTGTTCCAGCGGGTGACTTCGGCGAAGGACGAGAAGACCGCGGTGCGCGGCTGCCTGCTGGGCGGCGCGATCTATTTCTGCTTCGCCTTCGTGCCGATGTTCATCGCCTACTCGGCGCTCGTCATTGACCCGGGCTACGGCGAGCTGTTCGGCAACGACGACGCGCGCGAGATCCAGCGCATCCTGCCCAGCCTGATCCTCGACCGGACGCCGCTCTGGGCGCAGGTGCTTTTTTTCGGCGCGCTGCTTTCGGCGATCCTCTCGACCGCCTCCGGGGCGCTGCTCGCGCCGACGGCGCTCTTTACCGAGAACGTCATCCGCCCGTTCGCGCCGCGCATGAGCGACCGCCAGTTCCTGCTGCTGCTGCGCGTCGTGCTGGTCACCTTCACCCTCGCGGCGCTGCTCTTCGCCGTGCACTCGCGCAGCACGATGTACGAGATGGTGCAGAACGCGTACAAGGTGACGCTGGTGTCGTGCCTGGTGCCGCTTGCGGCCGGCATCTACTGGCGGCGGGCGAACTTTCCGGGCGCGGTGCTCTCGGTCGGGCTCGGGCTCGCTTCCTGGCTGATCGCCGAGGTGGTCGCCGCCGACGCCATCGTGCCGCCGCAACTGGTCGGCCTCGCGTTCTCCGCGGCCGGCATGGTGCTCGGGGCGTACTCTCCGGCGGCGCGCACGCGGCACGCCTGAAGTGGCGGGCGCGCCGCGCTCGGCCCGGGGCCTGCTGCTCGCGGTGTACGTCTTCCTCACCGCGTACGCGTCGCTGTATCCGCTCTCGGGCTGGCGCGATTCCGGAGTCTCGGCGTTCGAATTTCTCGCCGCCGGCTGGCCGCGCCACCGCACCGCGTTCGACCTGTGGTCGAACTTCGCCGGCTACCTGCCTTTCGGTCTGCTCGCGGCCGCCTGGCTGTACCCGCGGCTGCGCGGGGCGGTGGCGGTTGTCGTCGCCACGGCGGCCGGAGGCGCGCTGTCGCTCGCGCTCGAGGCGACACAGACGTTCCTGCCTTCGCGCATTCCTTCGCTCGCCGACCTCGCCGCCAATGTCGGAGGCGCAGCGCTCGGCGCGCTGCTCGGAGCCCGCATCGCGCCCGCCCTGGCGCCGGGCGGCGCGCTCGCGCGCTGGCGCGCAGGGTTGCTGGAGCCCGCCGGGCAGCCTCACGTCGGCATGGCGCTCGTCGGGTTGTGGCTTTTCGCGCAGCTCGATCCGGCGACGCTGCTGTTCGGCGCGGGCGACCTGCGCGATCTCGTCGCCGCGCCCGAGGGCGGCGCGCACGGCGCGGAATTCTTCGTCGCGCTGGAAGCGGCGGTCGCGGCGGCGAACCTGACCGCGTTCGGCCTGCTCGTCTCGGCGATGCTCGCGCCGGGCGCGCCGGTGCGGCGCATCGTGCTCGCACTGGCGCTCGCGGCGCTCGCGGTGCGCAGCGCCGCGTTCGCGATCCTGATGGAGACGCACCGGGCGCTCGCGTGGGCGACGCCGGGCGCGCTCGCGGGCCTCGCCGCCGGCGCACTCGGCGCCGCGCTGCTCGCCGGCCTGCCGCGCACCGCGCGCCTTGCGCTTGCCGCCGTGCTCGCGATGGCCGCGACCGTGCTGGTCAACCTCGCCCCGCCCAACCCCTACACCGCCGAGACGCTGCGCGTCTGGGAGCAGGGCCACTTCCTCAACTTCAACGGCCTCACGCGCCTGGTGTCGGCGGCGTGGCCGTTCGCCGCGCTCGCCTACCTGATCGTCCTCGCGTCCCGGCGCCAGGGCCCGCTCGGGTAGAATCGCCGCCCCATGTCGTACTACGAGCGGCACGTTTTCTTCTGCTGCAATCAGCGCGATCCGGCCACCGGCCGCACCTGCTGCAACGCCAAGGGCGCGAGCGAAATGCGCGAGTACGCCAAGGAGCGCGTCAAGGCGCTCGGCCTCGCCGGGCCGGGCCGGGTGCGCGTCAATCAGGCCGGCTGTCTCGACCGGTGCGAAGAGGGCCCCTGCATCGTGATCTACCCCGAGGCGGTCTGGTACACCTACGTGGACCGCGCCGACGTGGACGAGATACTCGTCGAGCACGTGCAGCACGGCCGCATCGTCGAGCGGTTGCGCATCTGATGCCCTCCCCGCGCACGCGCCGCAGCCTCGTCCCGGGGTCGGCGGGGATGATCGAGTGCGCGGTGGACGAGCCCGAAGGCGAGCCGCGCGGCATCGCGCTGGTGGCGCATCCGCACCCGCTCTACGGCGGGACGCTGGAGAACAAGGTGGTGCACACACTCGCTCGCACCTTCGCCGAGCTGGGCTACACCGCCTGGCGGCCGAACTTCCGCGGCGTCGGCGCGAGCGAAGGCGCCTACGACGAAGGCCGCGGCGAGGTGGACGATCTTGCCGCGGTGCTCGCGCACGCGGGCACGCGCCGGCCGGTGCTCGCGGGATTTTCTTTCGGCGCGGCGATGGTGGCGCGCCTCGCCGCGCGCCTTGCCGCCGCCGGCGAGGCGCCGGAGCGGCTGGTGCTCGTCGCCCCTGCGGTGCGGCTGCTGGATGTGCCCGCGGTGCCCGCCGACACGCTGGTCATTCACGGCGAGCAGGACAGCACGGTGCCGCTTGCCGACGTGCTCGCGTGGGCGCGGCCGCAGGACCTGCCGATCGTGGTGGTGCCGGGGGCCGACCACTTCTTTCACCGCAGGCTCTCGGTGCTGCGCCGGATCGTGACGGCGAACTGGCACGAGCGGCCCGAGGCCAAGCCACCGCTACCGGCGTCTCCTCGCTGAGACCGGGGGCGCGGCCCGGTTCGCCCTGCGCGGCGCCGCACCCGGAAGTTTGACGGCGCTCGGCTGTTCCGAGTAGATATCCGCGGACCACGAACCTCGCCGGGCTTTCGGGGGCGCCCGGAGGGCAGGATCCTCGAGCGTCAGGCGCAGGCCGAGGAATCGAGGAACGCCGATGGCGAAAGCGAGAAAAACCGCGACCCAGGCAAAGGAAAGCGCCGCCACCGTGGGCTACGAGGCCGAGCACGATCGCTGCTGCGGCTCCTCGGGCATGTTCTTCGCCTTCATGTCCCATAATGGGACACGACAGGGCCCTTTCCACAACTGCCGCAGCTCCTCGAACGCGTTCTTCGTCTTCATGTACGCGCGCAAGGAGGCGGGGCTCTCCAGCGATGATCGCAGGCACGCGGTCATCGGTGTAAAACCTGCTCGCCACCGAGGCACGGCCCTTTGGCCCCGACGCGCCCGCGGACATGACCGAAGTGGCGAGCTACGTGCGCGCGGCGAACCGTGGCCACGCGCACGAGGCCGAGCTGCCGGTGTCCGTGCGGCTGATCCGCGAATTCCACGCCGGGCCGAGGCGTGGAGCGCTCGCCGGCAAACTCCAGCCCGGCGAGCTGCGCACCAGCCGGAACTGGATCGAGCTACCCGGGTGCGCGCTCGCGACGGCCGCCTTCGTGCCTGCGCCACCCTAGGAAATTGCAGATGCCCTGGCCGATCCTGAGCGCTTCTCGCACCCGGAGAACCCGCCGCCTCCGCTCGCCAGAGGAGGTCCAGCACTGGCAACCACTGCGAGAACGGCAAGCGCGTGCCGCTTCCGTCCCTTGTGATGCGACTGGTTGAGATGAAAGAAGGACTGGATTCCAGAGACACAAGGCTGCCGGGGGAGAAAACGTCGAGATGACCGAGAAGGACGCCACGGTGACCACGAAGGACGACAACGACCTCGCCCCGGGCGATGTAGTCTCGGGCCTGGAGGCTTCCGAGCTCGTCGAGATTCAACGCATCGCTCCCTTGGGTACCAAGACGCTGATCGAAGGAGTCGGGCTCCAGTCTCGCCGGATTGTCAAGCGCCCCTTGGCTGCGGAGGAACTCGCGGCCCTCGTCAAGGTTCGCGGGCAGCAGCCTGCGTTCGATGGCGATGCGAAGCTCTTCCTTCTCGGCGCCGAGGCAGAGCGCATCCGCATCGCGCACCAGTTCGACCCCCTCTTCGCGGTCAACTCCAGCATCGTCGATCCGCTTCCTCACCAAGTCGAGGCGGTCTACCGCTATCTCCTCCCGCTTCCGCGAATTCGCTTCCTGCTCGCCGACGACACCGGGGCGGGCAAGACGATCATGACCGGGGGACCGGGCGGAGAGAAGCGGTTCATCGAGGTCAAGGGGCGCGTCCAATCTTGCGCCATTTTCCTGACCGGCCCCGAGGTTGAACAAGCTGCGCCAACTCGGCGAGCGAGCCGGGCTGTATATCGTCACCTTCTGTCGGGGGGCAGGCCTCCAGCCTGAACAAGAGAAGGCAGACAGGATGTCTGCTCCCCGACTTCAAATCATCCAGGACCCGATCTCGAAGCTCCATCTCGAGGTGCTGTACCGGCAGATCCAGTACGTGGTCGAGGAAGGCGACTGGAGCCAGCAGGGAGAAGAGGTCGCGACGCGCATCGGTGCGGCGGAGCCCGAGGCGGAGGGGGGCATATGAACCTGTCGGACGTAGAGCGCCTGGCGGCAGCAGGCGAGTCGGAGGTGGTGGAATTCAAGAGTTCCACTTCCCAGCTCCGCAGAGCTGGAGAAGCCCTCTGTGGCTTCCTCAACGGAACGGGTGGCGTCGTGTTAGTCGGAGTGACGCCGGAAGGTCGCATCACCGGCCAGACCGTGGCGGACACCACGTTGCAAGACATCGCGGCGTTGCTTGGGCGATTCGAGCCACCTGCACCGGTGCGGGTCCATCGCATCGCGGCCGGCAAGAGCAGAGAGGTGCTCGTCCTCGAAGCCCCGGCGGCGTATGACACACGCCCGTTCGCCTTCGACGGCCGGCCCTATCAGCGCGTGGGAACCGTGACCTCGGTGATGCCGCAGGAACGCTACCAGAGCCTTCTGCTCGAGCGGGCGCACGCGCGCAGCCGCTGGGAGAACGCTGTCGCTCCGGGGGTGGGGCTGGACCAGGTCGACCATGAGGAGATCTTGCGCACGGTGAGGCTCGGGATCGAAGCCGGCCGGCTCCCTGAGTCTACCGGCAAGGATATCGGCGAGATCCTCGACCGCTTTCAGCTCCGTAAGGATGGCCAGCTCCTCAACGCCGCCGTCGTGCTGTTCGGGACGCAGCTCGAGCAGGACTACCCGCAGTGCCAGCTCCGGCTCGCCCGGTTCCGGGGCATCGACAAGTCGGCGTTCGTAGACAACCGCCAGGTCCACGGACACGCGTTCCGGCTGCTCGACGAGGCGATGGCGTTCGCGCTCCGGCACCTGCCGATTGCCGGGAGGTTCGAGCCGGGCAAGCTGGAGCGGATCGACGAGCCGCTCTTCCCTGTGGCGGCGCTCCGCGAGGCGGTGATCAACGCGCTCTGCCACCGCACCTACGCCAACGCCGGCGGTGCCGTGAGCGTGGCGATCTACCACGATCGGCTCGAGATCTGGAGCGACGGGACGCTGCCCTTCGGGCTCAAGCCGGAGGACCTCAAGCGCAAGCACGATTCTCGGCCGCGTAACCCACTCATTGCCGGGGTCTTCTACCGCCGCGGGCTCATTGAGCAGTGGGGCCGCGGCACCGAGGACATCGTGGCGCTGTGCGTCCGCGCGGGCCACCCCGAGCCCGAGTTCGGTGAGCAGGCGGGCTCCGTGTGGGTGCGCTTCCTCCCGAGCGGTTACATCGCGCCACACCGGGTGGCTCACGACCTCACCGAGAGGCAGCGGGAGATCCTGCAGGTGATCGGCCGCAGACGGCGTATTCCGTTGCGCCAGATCATGGCGAGCCTGTCGCACCCTCCGGCGGAGGCGACGGTCCGGGACGACCTCTACCATCTGAAGCGGCTCGGCCTTATAGGCTCCACCGGGCGCGGCCGGGGGGCAATCTGGTTCCTCCTCCTTGGAGAGGCAGAATGAGCTGGCGAATGCGCTGGAATGAGCTGGCGAATGCGCTGGAATGAGCTGGCGAATGCGCTGGGGTAGGCTGGCCAATGCGTCTGAGAGAGCGGATGGAGAGTAGGCTGGAAACAAGGCGACCCCAGTCCGCCCGGAGCGGCCCTCTTCAAGCTCGTATATCGCCGAAGCGAACTCTGAAGCGCATGGCTTCAGAGCGGCTTCAGAGTTCGACGACGGGGAGGCCATTCATGCCTGACCGCGACTGCCCGCGGCTGATCGGGGTCGCGCTCCCGATCCAGGAGATCTCGGCCGAGAGCGTGCGGGACAAGAGCCTCAGGCACGGGCATATCTCGACGCTGCACCTCTGGTGGGCGCGGCGGTCGTTGGCGGAGTTGGCGGTCGGCGTGGAGAACGCCGATCATCCGCGCCTGCACGAGCTGTTCGACCCATTCGGACTCTCCGCCTTCCACGAAACCTTTGCCGCGAGCGGGTTGCCGCTTGGTACGCTGCGGCGCGCCCTGGAAGCGTATGCGTCGGATCCGAACCCGGTGACGGTGCTGATCTGCGAGGCGTTAGCCAGCGCGAGTGACCTGGGACGACTATGAAACTCACAGACTCCCAGCGGAGGGCTATTGAGCACGGCGGTCGCAACCTCCAGCTCATCGCCTGCGCTGGATCCGGCAAGACCGAGGTTGTGGCTCGGCGCGTCGTCCATCTCCTCACGCCGGGCACACCCGGCGCTCTCGCGCCCCGCAACATCGTCGCCTTCACCTTTACCGAAAAAGCAGCGGCCGAGCTGAAAGAGCGCATCGTCACCCGGACGCGCGAAACCCTCGGCGATCTCTCCGGCCTTGCCGAGATGTTCGTGGGGACGATCCACGCGTTCTGTCTCGAGCTGCTGAAAAGCGAGACGGCGAAGTACCTCAAGTTCGAAGTTCTGAACGAGGTGCAGCAGGGGCTGTTCGTCGATCGCCACTCCACGCAGAGCGGGCTCACGACCTCGACCGACCTGAACGGCAGGCCACTCAAGCGTTACCGCGACACGCAGCACTACATTGCCGCCCTCTCCATCTTGCGCGAGGCCGAAGTGGAAACTGTGCACCTCGCTGGCTGCGCGGTCGTCCACGGCCTCGGGAGCTACCGCTCGTTACTCGATAAGCACAGCTACCTGGACTATTCTTCGATCCTCGAGTCCGCGGTCGACATCCTGACCAATGACCGCGGGGTGCGCGAGCGGCTCGCCGAGCGCGTGAAGTACGTGATCGTCGACGAGTACCAGGACGTCAACCCCGTGCAGGAGGCGGTCGTCTGGTCGCTGCACGAGCTGGGGGCCCGCATCTGCGTCGTAGGCGATGACGACCAGACCATCTACCAGTGGCGAGGCAGCGACGTCGGTAACATCCTGACTTTCGATACGCGCTACCCGGACATGGACCAAATCTCGCTGGAAGAGAACTTCCGCTCCAGCGAGGGAATCGTCGAAACTGCCCGAGCGTTCATCGAGCAGAACGCCGAGCGCCTGGCAAAGGCGATGAAGCCCACCGGCGCACAGCCCTACGAACCCGGGGACATCGTGGCGCTCTCCTTTGCGAGCGCAGCGGAGGAGGCGCAGTACATCGCTGCCACTGCCCAGGCACTGCGCGGCGTGGCCTTCACCGAGGACGGACGCGAACGCGGCCTGTCCTGGTCCGACATGGCAGTGCTTCTGAGGAGCGTGAAGGCCAACGCCGAGCCGATCACAAATGCCCTGCGTGCGGCCGGCATTCCCTACGTCGTCACGGGCATGACGAATCTGTTTGGAACGAGCGAGGCGGAAGCTGCGCGGCAGCTTTTCTACTTCATGGGTGATCACGGTGGCGTCACCGAAGGGGACGTCGAGCAAGCGTGGAAGGACGCCGAACTGGGTCTCGACCCCGCCGCCTTGCGCGATGCGGTCAAGCGCGTCGCGGCCTCCAAGGCCGCTCTGACCGATCCGGACCAGGAGCGCTGGGGCCAGTACTCCATCCAGCGCGTGTTCCTGACCTTTCTCGACGAGGCCGGGATTCGCGAGGAGCGAGTGCCGAACGGGCGCGGCGAGGTCGTCTTCTACAACCTCGGCAAGTTCAGCCAGCTCATCTCCGACTTCGAGACGATCCACTACCACTCGAAGCCGGTCGAGAAGTACGCCTCCTTTGCCAACTTCCTCCAGTACCGCGCCGAGGATGCCTACCCCGAGGGCTGGCAGGACAACCAGTACGCGAATCCGGACGCGGTGCGCATCATGACGGTGCACCAGGCGAAGGGCATGCAGTGGCCGGTGGTGTTCGTGCCTGCGCTCCTCAAGAACCGGTTCCCCGCAAAGAAGCCGGGAGGCCGCAACGTTTGGCACCTGCTCCCGCGCGCGGCGATCCGGGGGCAGGCGCGCTTCGAGGGCAGCCTCGAGGACGAGCGGCGGCTCTTCTACGTCGCCATGACGCGCAGCCAGAAGTTCCTGCACCTCACCTGGGGGGCGGTGCCGGGCAACCAGCTCTTCCAGAAGCGATCAGCCTTCTGGGAGGACGTTCTCGCCTCGAAGTATGTCAAGCGGAAAGCCCCCGACTACTCTAAGCGCAAACGCCTGCCTCCACAGCCGCGTGCGGGCGTGACGAACGTCGTCTTCTCGTTCTCGGATCTCAAGTACTTCTTCGAGTGCCCGTACCAATTCAAGCTCCGTGTTCTCTACGGCTTCAACGCACCGATCCACGAGGCACTGGGCTACGGTAAGTCGCTGCACGACGCGCTGGCCGAGGTGCACGCGCGCGCGATCCGT
Organism: Pseudomonadota bacterium; assembly: GCA_040752005.1. Lineage (GTDB taxonomy): Bacteria > Pseudomonadota > Gammaproteobacteria > Burkholderiales > SG8-39 > RBG-16-66-20. The sequence continues at coordinate 144,418 of JBFMFX010000006.1, forward strand.
GGTGACGTGGCCGATGCCGCGGAGGTGCCGCGCCTGGTCGAGACGCACCTTCACGTCCCCTACGCCTACCCGGCCCTCCGCCAGCAGCTCGAGGCTGCTGCCGAACGGGTGCTACGCGACTACCTCCGGGACAATGCCGCGCTCTTCGACAAGATCGAGTTCTCGGAAAAGCAGATCGAAATCAACCTCGGCCACGGTGTGACCGTGAACGGGCGGATCGATCTCGTGCGCCGCGTTGACACCGGCGAGACGACCATCGTGGACCTCAAGTCCAGCGACCGCGCGCAAGCGGAGGAGGTGACCGAGGCGCAGCTTCACGTGTATGCGCTCGGCTACCAGGAACTCACAGGGCGCCGCCCGGATTACGTGGAGGTCTACGAGCTGGACGAGCGCAAGCGTAAGCCGCGCTCGGTGGACGACGACTTCATCGCCGACGTAAAGTTCAAGGTCGGCGAGGCCGCCGACGCGCTACGCCGCGGAATGCTGCCCGCAGCTCCGAGCGCGAAGAAGTGCGGCGCCTGCGACTACCGGGGTATGTGCACGTCCGGCCGTGCGGCGGGAGGGAGATGATGAGTGCGGTGGCAGTGGTCGGGCGAGAGAAATTGCGCGCGCGGGTCCTGCGTTCGCTGCGCGCACAGGGGTTTCGCATCCGGGCCGGCCGGCTGCTGCCGCCAGACCCGAGCGACAAGGAACGAGTGCGCGCGCTGCACGCCGAGGCGGTGCGGCATCAGGTCGAGCGCTCCAGAGAGGGGTTAGCGCGACACGAAGACCGCCTGCTCACTTACATAGCCAGTGGCAGCGAGGTCGACCCGGAGCGGATTCGACCGCGACTGGTGGTCGTGAAGCCGGATACCGAGGACGAGTTGCTCTTCAGGTATGCGCGCCTACACTGGAGCATCCCGGTGTCCGCCGGCTATGGCCGGCGCCTGCGCTTCGTCGTCTACGACGAGGCGAATGAGAAGCTGATGGGGATCTTCGGTCTCGGCGATCCGGTGTTCAGCCTCGGGCCTCGCGACCGGTGGATCGGCTGGGACAAGGCAGCCAGGAACGCGCGGCTGCAATGCGTGATGGACCTGTTCGTCCTGGGCGCCGTGCCCCCGTATTCGCAATTGCTGTGCGGCAAGTTGATCGCCCTGCTGGCGACCACCCGCGAGGTGCAGGCGGCCTTTCGGCGAAAGTACAGCGGAAGCCGTGCATTCATCAGTGGCAAGCCGCTGACCGCCCGACTGGCTCTTCTCACTACCACCTCGGCTCTGGGAAGATCGTCGTTGTACAACCGGCTTTCATTCGACGGGCGCCCCGTGTTCCACAGCCTCGGCTACACGCGTGGTTCCGGCGAGTTCCACTTCGGCAACGGCTTGTACGGGGACCTGCGCGCGCTCGCTGAAGTGAATTGTGCGGCCACCGCAAAGGACGCAAGCTGGGGCACGGGGTTCCGCAATCGCCGCGAACTGCTGCGCAAGGTGCTGCCGCTGCTTGGATTGTCACGCGAACTTATCTATCACGGCGTGCGGCGCGAGATTTTCGCTGCGCCCCTGGCGCACAACAGCCTCGAGTTCCTGCGCGGTGAGCAGCAGCGTCTGCGGCTTTACGGCCATACTGTCGAAGAGGTGTTCGACTGGTTCCGGGAGCGCTGGCTGTTGCCGCGCGCCGCGCGCGACGACAGCTACCGCAGCTTTCGGCCGGAAAGCTACAGGCTCTGGGATTTCAAATGAGCACTGGGCCGAGCGATCAGACCCCCTTTGCCGACCTTCCCGCGGCACTGGTCGAGGAAGTGCTCGGGCAGACCAAGACGGTTGCGGACAACCTGCTCGCTTCCTTCCAGAAGATCCGCGCGGATCGCAGTGCGCTGCGCGAGCAGTTGATCAAGTCCGGGCAGGTGATCTCCGAGTCCTCGCTCGGCTACCCGCCGCTACCCACCACCTGCGCCGCTGACGGCTCGTACGCCATCGAACGACTGCTGACCACCGACCTCGTCGCCGCCGCCGCAGTCGCGGTCGAGGGGCTGACGCCGCCGTCCGAGAAACGGCACTGGGACCTGCCGCGGCACAAGGCGTTCATTGCCGCCGAGCCGCACCAGGAGGACACGGCAACCATCCTGCGCGCCGTGATGCTCGGCGAGGAGTTGCGCCTAGCGACGAGCGCGCCGCACGATCTTGTCATGATCGACGGCACGCTGACGCTGCCGGTTATCTACTTCAACCAAGCGCTTAACAAGGCACCGGAGGCAAAAGATCTGCGCTGCTCGGAGGAGTTCCTCGCGCACTGCGTCGAGTATCTGCACGCTTACCTCACGCTTTTGCGCGCGGAGCGTTCAGACAAGCAGTACGTTGCCCTGCCAAAGTACTCGACCCGGCGCGAGATCGGCAGGGAGTTGGGCTGGCCGTCCAGCCACGACGATCGCGGCATGCTCACGCTGCTGCTCAACGCGGGCGAACTTACGAAGGAAGTGCAGATAGAGCATCCGCGAGACAAACAGAATAACGTCACCTGGCATCTGAACACGGGCGCGCTTCCAGCCGAGGTGAGGACGCAGGCAAGCGAGCTCGCGGACGAAATCATCGCCGCGCTATTGCCCGTTCAGGTCTTCTACTACAAGCCGCACGAGTGGTTGCCGGCGCTGCGCGTCGAGGCAGCGGCCAGCATCGCGGGCAACACGCACCGGCTGGCGACGGTTGTCCAGGGGCTGAAACACCAGACCGCTACGCCGTCGATGCTCGAGCCGTACCCGATCTATCTCGCCGACCGCACGGTCAAGGCGCTCGCCCGGGCTATTCCAGCTTTCCGGCAAGTCACAACCCAGCGGATCTCTGAGGAGTACGGCGGGGACATTGGCGAGGTCTTCTTCGCCATGCACGGCTACCGGAGCGAGGCAGGGAGGTAAGGAATGGCCGAGAAGCCAGAGGAACTTGACCAAATTATCGATCAGGCCGAGCGACTGGGGGTGGTGGGTTCTCCTTCCTCGAGCGCGCAGCTTGCGCTCGACATCCTCGGTCCGGCGGCGACACGGAAACTGGTTGGCGAGCTGGCGCTATTCCGCTTTTCCCAGGACGCCAGCCTCCACTACGCGCTCGGGCAGATCACCGAAGTGCAACTGCGTAACATCTGGCACGAGGACCCGACGATGCGTAGCCTGATCCGCCAGCGCGGGCGGGTGGACGCCGTGAGCGAGCGCCAGGACACGCACCTGGGCCAGATGGTGATCAGCGCGGTCTTCCGGAAAGGCGGCGCCGTCGGCTACGAGCCCAGCATCCTCGGCACTGTGCCGCCCACCGGTACACCGATCCACCTGGTGACCGACCCCGTCCTCGACGAACTCCTCCGACCGTACCGCGACCAGATCTTCTATCTCGGTCACGTCTACGGCTCGAAACCGCGCCTGCCCCTTTGGTTCAAGCACTTCGACCGAGGGCCCGATGGGGCCGGCGAGGCGTACCACCTCGGCATCTTCGGCAAGACCGGTTCGGGCAAATCGGTCCTCGCGAAGATGATCCTGCTCGCATACGCCCGTTATCAGAAGATGGCGCTGCTCGTGATCGACCCGCAGGGCGAATTCGCGCGGGACATGAAGAAGGGCGGCAAGAGCGACGAGTTCGCTCTGCCCGTGGGTGATGTTGCGCGCAACCTCGGTAAGCAGCCTGTCACGCTCACCGTTCGCAATCTGGTGCTCGACCGCTGGGAGCTTTTCGAGCAGATCCTGTTCGAGTCGCAGTTCTTCGAGCGGCTGACCGTGCCCAAGGGCGAGAACCGCGAACTCGCCTGCGGCGTGCTGGCCGACAAGCTGCAGAAAGCCAAGATCAAGCTCACCGACCTGCATCAACGCAAGTCCTTCGACGCCGCCTGGAAACTGCTTCAGGATGACAAGGTGCAGAAGGTCTTCTACCGGACCGAGGCCTCGCGCGCCCGCTTCGACACCGCGCTGCACGAGGCCAACCCCGACGAATTTTTCAACGACTACTGGAGGCCGGTGGCGGAGCTGTTTCGCGAGGACCGTCAGGACGCCAAGAGCATCAACAAGGCGCTCGCCTGGCTGCTGTCGCTGACCAACGACGATGGCTCCGCCCGCGACAACCGGCCGATCCTGGTGATCGATCTTTCCAAGGAGCAGGCGAAAGGCCTGTTCTGGAACGATAAGATCCAATCACTCGTCATCAAGCGGCTCCTCGACGGGCTCGCCCAGACGGCGGAGTACTTCTACAAGGAGAACCAGAGCCTCAACGCGTTGGTGGTGATCGACGAGGCGCATCGACTTGCCCCGCGAGAGCTGCCTAGTGACGACGATGCGGCGAAAGGCGTGCGATCGGTCCTCATCGACGCTGCGCGCACGACGCGCAAGTACGGCCTCGGCTGGCTCTTCATCAGCCAGACGCTCTCGAGCCTGCACCCGGAGATCCTCCAGCAGTTGGGGATCTTCTTCTTCGGCTTCGGGCTGGCGCTCGGCCAGGAGTTCCAGTCGTTGCGGCAGCTCGTGGGTTCATCCGGGACGGCGCTCGATCTCTACCAGCTTTTCCGCGATCCGCACTCGGCGTTCGATGCCAAGAGCAGGCAGTACTCGTTCATGACCATCGGCCCGGTGAGCCCCTTGTCGTTTGCGGGCAGTCCGCTGTTCCTGAACGTGTTCAACACGGTGGACGCATTTCTCGAAGTGAATGGCCTCGAGAAGTAGGTCCGGATCCTCATGCGATTCGCTGCGATTGATTTCGAGACCGCCAATCATGACCGAGCCAGCGCGTGCGCTGTCGATATCGCGGTCGTCGAAGGCGGTCGGATCGTCGATCGTGTACACGAACTCATCCGGCCTCCCATGCGCGAATTCGCGTTTACGCACATCCACGGGCTGACCTGGAACAACGTTCGCTCCGCCCCAACGTTCGCGGATCTCTGGCCAGAACTGAAGCGGCGCATCGACTCGGTGGCGTTTCTGGCGGCACATAACGCGGCATTCGACAGCACCGTGTTGGCGAGCTGTTGTCGCGTTTACCGCTTGACCGAACCGCGCAGGCGGTTCGTCTGCACCGTTCGCCTGTCGCGAGAGTTGTGGGGCATCCACCCGACCGGTCTGCCAGACGTCTGTCAGCGGCTGCGGATTCCGCTGCGCCACCACCAGGCAGACGCCGATGCGGAGGCGTGCGCACGCATCGTTATTGCCGCCGCCAAGACCGGGTGGACGCCATGAAGTCGACAGGCGGGGACCGCGTGCCATGCTGTTGACCGTCGCCGAGTTCCGGGAGGCAATCCGCGCGGATCCGTCCGCGTTCATCGCGGAGCTCCAGTCCCCCACCGGCCGCAGCGGCGACGAGGAGCGCGAGGCGTGGGAGGCATCGCTGCCGGCGCTGGCCGAGGCGCTTGCGGCTCCGGCCCTCTGGCCCCTGCATCTGTATTTCGGCGGGCATGGCTACGTCGCGCTCGAGTATCAGTTGCCAGCCGCATCGTCCTGGTGCGATGTCGTGCTTCTCGGTCGCAGAGCGACCGGACCTTCAGCGGTGATTGTCGAACTGAAGCACTGGATCACGCGCGGTGATCGCCCGGGTCCCGCCGAGGGTCTCATGGAGCGCGGCGGCTCGATAGTGCTGCACCCGGCCGATCAGGTGCGCGGCTACACCGAGTACTGCCGCCGCTTCCACTCGACCGTGCAAGAGCAGCGAGCCGAGGTGCGGGGTTGCGTGCTCTTCACCCGCGACTACTCCGTTGACCGCTACGCCGACCCGCCCAACGACACCCTGGTGCGTGAGTATCCGTGCTTCACGCTCGCGCCGCACGTCGTCCGTGAGGCTTGGCCCGCCTACCTCGCCCGGCATCTGGATGCGCCCGACGAGCGGTTTGCCCGCGCCTTTGTGGCGGGCCGCTATCGGCAGGACCGCGGCTTCATCCGGCAGATCGGCGCGCAGATCCGCGACCGCGCGAACAGCCCGTTCGAGCTGCTCGACCACCAGCGGCGCGCGTTCGCCCTGGTGCGCGCGCGGCTCGAGGCCGAAGTGCTGGGCCGCGATGCACCCCGCAGGCAAGTGATCGTGATCGAGGGGCCGCCCGGCTCGGGGAAGTCCGTGCTCGCGGCGCGCATCTGGTCGACGCTCGTCACCGACGACAGGCTACCCGATGGCTCCGTGGTGCTGACGACGACATCCACTGCGCAGACCAGCAACTGGTCGAAGCTATTCCAGATCGCGGGTGGCGCGCGCGCGGCGAGCGGCGTCGTCAAGCGCGCGGCAAGCTATGTGCCTGTGACTACGCAGACGCTCGGGCGTTTGCGCAAGAAACATGGAAACGACTTCGCCAGCGATCCGGGCAGCTGGCGCGCCAACGTGCAGCTGCTGCGCGACTGGGGCGTGCCTTTCCAGGACGGTGCCGGCGACGAGCAATACCTCGTGTCGGTGGTCGATGAGGCGCACGCCCTGATCAACCCCGAACATCCGGAAGGGCGTGGCCAGTTCGGCTTCGCGCCGACCCTTGGGCCGCTCGGCTGGCACATCATCCGGTGCTCTACCGTCTCGATCTTCCTGCTCGACGCCGAGCAGGGCTTCCGGGACCGGGAGAACTCGACGCTCGCCGACATCCGCCGTTGGGCTGCGGAGCTGGGGGCCGAGATGGGCGAGCCGATCTCGCTCGAGGGCGCGCAGTTCCGCTGCGCAGGATCCACCGATTACGTCGACTGGGTAGAAGGTCTACTGCGCGGCGAGCCGGCGGCGGAACTGGCCACGCTTGCGCGGAAGTGGCGCCGCGTGTTCAGCGTCCGGCTGGCCGACACGCCCGCTGCGCTCGAAGAAGGGCTGCGGGAGCAAGCCGCTGCCCGCCGCACCGTGCGACTGCTCGCGAGCTACGCGCGTGAATGGAAAACCAAAGGTGCCGCGCGGCCCCACGCGCTGCCTGCTGCGCAGCAGGACTTCCATGAACCCTACGTGGACGCATCGGGCAGGAAGCGGTACTGGAGCAAGGTCTGGAACTTCATTCCACAGAATGGCAGCGACTACACCTGGTTCATTCAGGCGCCGGAAGGCAGCCCGATGGCCGCCGACCCGCTGTGCGAAGTCGGCTGCCCGTACGCCGTGCGCGGCTTCGATTTCGACTACGTCGGCGTGCTGTGGCTGAGCGACCTCGTCTGGCGCGGCGGTCAGTGGCGGGCGCAGCCCGCGCACGTGCACGACACCGGCCTCGGCCGCAGCGTCGCCGCCGCGCGGGCCGAGCACGCGCCCGGGCCGGCTCATGAGCGGCTCCGGGCCGCGCTCGCTCAGGCTTACCGCATTCTCCTCACCCGCGGCATCAGCGGGTGCAACTTGTGGATCGAAGACGCGGAGACCCGCGAGCACGTGCGCGCGTCTCTGGGGCTGGCAAGCGACTGACCAAGGAATCCGTATGGCAAGACCGAAAGGCTCCACGAGCAAGCCCAAGATCGAGAAGAAAGTCACCCGCTACACCTACGACCACATCAAGGAGCCGCGCACGCCGGAGACCGGGCACACGCCGCTCCTGCCGGCCGAGGAGCAGGTGGTCCGGCTTCCGATGGACAACGGCTGGAGCACGGCCCTTCACGTCGGCAAGCTGCCGGAGGGCGACGAGCGGCCGGTGGTGATGGACATGGACCCGGCGGCGGACCCGGTGCTCTTCTGGGCGGGCAAGCGCAACCGGCGCGAGGTGCCGGTGCTGCCGCTCCAGCGCAACGAGATCGTCCCCGAGTCGCGCATCGCGCAGATCATCGAGCGGGCGAGGAAGGCGGCCGAGGAGAAGTCGGGCGCGCCGCGGCAGGGGCACCTCTTCGCCGACCTCGAAAAGCAGCTCCGCGAGAGCGACAAGGGCAAGCGCGTGGAGTTCTACACCCACGAGGAAGGCTGGAAGAACAAGCTCATCTGCGGCGACTCGCTGCACGTGATGGAGTCGCTGCTCCACTACGAGAACCTGCGCGGCAAGGTGCAGATGATCTACATGGATCCGCCGTACGGCATCAAGTACGACTCCAACTTCCAGCAGCGGGTGGACTCGACGAAGAACGATCCCGACGACCCGGCCGACGACGTGCTCACGATCAAGGCGTTCCGGGACACCTGGGCGCTGGGGATTCACTCGTATCTGTCGTACCTCCAGGAGCGGCTCTACCTGTGCCGGGAGCTGCTGGCGGAGAGCGGCTCGCTGTTCCTACAGATGGGCGACGAGAACGCGCATATCACGCGAGCGCTCTTGGACGAAGTCTTCGGAGCTGCCAATTTCGTGTCGGAAATCGTGTTCTACAAGACCTCGGGCAAGGGCGGCATCGGTTTGGACGCCGTATTCGACCGACTGCTTTGGTATGCAAAAGACAAGGCCGCTCTGAAATACCGGCAGCTCTACATGCCGCGTCCGCAGTACACCTTGCAGGAGCAGTACACCCTGCTCGAATTGCCCGACGGCACGGTAAGGCGAATCACGGACGAAGAGAACTTGGGCGTCGTTCCGCTTCCCAAGGGAGCCCGCCGCTTTATGCCTGGCGACCTGTCTTCACAGGGCGAGACCGAGGAAGGCTCGGAGCCGTTCGAGTTTGACGGCGTGAAGTACCACCTACCGCCCAACACTCACTGGAAGACGAGTCGGGAGGGTCTGCGTCGCCTGGCGGCAAAGGGAAGGCTGTTTCCGATTGGCAAGCGACTTCGTTACAAGCGGTACGCCGACGATTTTCCGCTGGCACCGTACACGAACATCTGGGAAGACACCGTCATCAGTGGCTTCGCAGCCGCGAAGCTCTACGCCGTCCAGACCTCGCCCAAGGTCGTCGAGCGCTGCATCGCCATGACGACCGACCCCAGCGACCTGGTCTTCGACCCCACCTGCGGCTCGGGCACGACCGCGTTCTGCGCCGAACGGCTCGGTCGGCGCTGGATCACCTGCGACACCTCGCGCGTGGCGATCAACATCGCCCGCCAGCGGCTGCTCTCGGCCACCTTCGAGCACTACAAGACGCGCAACGGCAAGGTCTCCGGCAACTTCATCTACAAGACCGTGAACCGCGTGACGCTCAAGAGCCTCGCCTACGACCTCGAGCCCGAGAAGGTCGAGCTGGTGGACGAGCCGGAGGTGGACAGGGACGCGATCCGCGTCTGCGGTCCCTTCGAGGTGATGTCCCTTGGCCGCTACTCAGTCGAGGACTGGAAGGGCTATGTGGTCCGTGAGACGCCGGCCACGTACGGCGAGCCAGCCAAGCTCGAGAACTACATCGAGACGATCTGCCGCCTCTACCGCAAGGACGCGGCGATCCAGGGCGCGACTGGGCTGGTGCACGCGATGGCGGAGACCGAGAAGGAGAATATCGCGATCTCGGTCGGCCCGCTCTCCGGGCGCGTCACCGCCAAGCAGATCAACGACGCCGTCCAGGACGCGCTCGCCTCGGGCATCCTCGAGGTGCACGTGCTCGGCTGGGCGTTCGAGGCCAATGTCGGCGAGGTGAAGTCGGCGCTCGAGAAGCGCGGCAAGGTCAAGGTCGAGCTCATCATGATCCGCCCGGACACGCTCGCCGAGGGGCTGAAGGTCACACAGCCGGAGCTGCTCTTTTCGCCGCTCGCACTGCCGGACATCGAGATCGAGACCGAGAAGAACGGCAAGGAAAAGCAGTTGCGCGTCACGCTCAAGGGTGTGGCGCTCTTCGACCGCAAGCGCCGGACCACCGAGTACAAGCGTGCCGACTCGGGTTACGTCTCGGCCTGGTACCTCGACGAGGACTACGACGGGGACTGCTTCGTGGACTGCCAGATGTTCTTCGACTTCAGGAAGAAGCCCGCGCTGTCGAAACTCGGCGTAGAGGTGCCGGACGAGGAGTTCGCGCTCAGGCTCACCTCGGAGCCGTTCCCGGTGCGCGGCTACAAGCGAATCGCGGTCAAGGTCGTGGACGTGTACGGCAACGAGTCCACGGTGGTCAGAGAGTTGGTATAAGGTGCTTGCGTTTATGGCTTCTCATGGTCGGCAAGAGAAATTCGTTGTGATGCTTTCTTCGGGTCAGCGTCCGCGTTACCGCGACGACATCATACGCGTGATGGCGTTGCCAACCGGAGGCCGGACGCAGTTTCGGTACCGGAAGCAACACGTTCCCGACGACCTCTTTCGCGAACTATCCAACAACGGCCTCCGTGAGTCCGAAGCACTTGTTGCGTACCTCGACACCTCGAATAAAGATAGAGCTCCAGAGATCGTGCCATGCCGCTTTTGCCGGATCGTCGACAGCGAGGGCGAGGGCGAGTTCGTCGTGATTCGTTTTGAGGTCGGGGATTTCGCTATGGTGGACAAAGACGCAAATGTGCAGAGTGCAGTAACCGAGGCCTTACTTAATGGTGCGTCGCTGCCAAAATGGGAAGACGGAAAGCTTGGGGGTCATTTTCTAGTCGCTCTTAAGAACCGCCCCGACGGGTGCCGGAGTGACCAAGACCGTCGAGCATGGCAGGCTGTTGTAGGTATCTTGGGTGGACGTGCCGATTTCCGTGATTGCCCGTTTTTCTATAATCTGCGGAGCGTTGTCGCAGAGGACGCCAAGACTCCGGTACCTTTCTGCGAGGACAAGTACGCGCTTGAACCAGACAAGATCTACCGGGCGGACGTTGTCCACTACGCGCCGCCGACAGTCGCTGGCCAGCAAGGCGGTCCCTGGGGGCAGCTGAAGGTTAGCGCTCAAGGCAACGGCGTCCAGTCCTTGACAACACAGCCTTTGGCCATTGACTCGCCGTACGACATCAAGCGTGTTTACTTCAGGACGACAGGGGAGGCGAGGAAGCAATATGCCCTGCTGTCATTCGGGAGACGCCTGACTCAATCGTGCCCAGGCCAGGAGACCGAGCATCACGATTTCGAGCTGGTGCTGGAGGTCGCGGGAGCCTGGCGACGGCAAACTCTTGTGGGTGTCCTGATCGCGGCCTTTTTGGCTGCGCCTCGCTGGGTGGATATGCTTCGGGCAGAGGCGTGGGATTGGAGCAGCGCTGCGGTGGCCCTATTCACAGCGCTCGTCACTGCCGGGTTGGTGGTGTTCGGTCTCCGAAAAGTGCCATGATCAGGGATGAGGCCAAGGGTCTGACGGTGCGTCTGTTCTCGCGGCTGATGAAGGCGTTTTCTAGAGCTCCAGTGGAACAACAGCTTGCGGGCGAGTCGCGCACAACCGAGAGGCTCGCCAAGCTGGAACGGCTGCGCACCATTTTGGAAGTCGCATTTTCCCGTGAGACCGCCTCTCCAGGTACGGAGACGCAGGGCAGGCCGCCGAGCGCGGGGCAGTGTGCTGCGGTATCGGTCATCGTCTGGGACCGATTCGGTGGTGAATTTGTTAGTGCGACAGTTCAGGGACAGAGCCACTGGTTCAACCGGCTAAACATCGGCGGCCGGGTCATTGACGTTGACCTTACGGGAGATCAGTTCGGGCTGAAGGCCGTGAGGTTCGGCAAGCCGGGAAGTCTCTGGGCAGGCACGCGCCTGAGAACTGCGCAAGAACTTCGGGAAGAAACGGTGCGGCGGGCAATTCTGCTCGCGGAGAAAGCAGGACTCAAGGACACACAAAAGCGGTTGCTGAGCCTATTGAACTCGGCTGCAGCGAAGGTCCGTACCTCCGATCTTGATAACAGCGCGCGAGAACGTTGATATGGCTTCGACCTGTCAAGGGGCGACGAGCCTCCCTGCTTTTTCGCTGCCAAGCATGTTTTGAATCGAACCCGATAGGGGACGCGGCGGACTCATCTGAGACGACGGTCGATCAAGC
>JBFMFX010000007.1:0-155466 GCA_040752005.1 Pseudomonadota bacterium
TCCGGCCTGTGCTCTTCGCGCGCCTGCGGCTCCTGCGGGCGCGTCTGGCGTGGCGGCTGCGTCGGCGCCACTTCCGGCTCGCTGCGCGTCGCAGGCTGCTCGGCCGCCGGCTTCTCGGGCTTGAGCAGGCCGAGGATGCGCTGGAAAAAGCCCCTGCGCTGCTCGCCTTGCGGCTCGGCGGGCGGCACCGCAGCGACCGCGGGGCCGGGCGTCGCCGCCGGCTCCCGCTCGGGCACCATTGGCGCCGGTTGCGCCGGCGTGATGCCTTTTACCGCCGCTTCCTGCCGCTCCTTGCGCGGCTCGCCCGCCGCGGCCGCCGCCGGCGCCTCCGGCTGCTCGACCAGCTCGTAGCTCGCCGGTACGTGCTCCATCTGGTTCAGTTCTTCATGCTTGAGGCGCTGCACCTTGTAGTGCGGCGTCTCCAGATGCGGGTTGGGCACCAGCACGACGTTCACCTTGAGGCGCGCTTCCAGCTTCTGGATCTCGCTGCGCTTCTCGTTGAGCAGGAACGAGGCGACGTCGACGGGAACCTGGGCATGGATCGCCCCGGTGTTCTCCTTCATCGCTTCCTCCTGGATGATGCGCAGCACGTGCAGCGCGGTGGACTCGGTGCCGCGGATGAATCCGGTGCCGCCGCAGCGCGGGCAGCTCGAGTGCGCGGTTTCCTCCAGCGAAGGGCGCAGGCGCTGGCGCGACAGCTCGAGCAGGCCGAAGCGCGAGATCTTGCCCATCTGCACCCGCGCGCGGTCGTGCCGCAATGCCTCGCGAAAGCGCGCCTCGACCTCGCGCTGGTGGCGCGGCGACTCCATGTCTATGAAATCCACCACGATGAGGCCGCCGAGGTCGCGCAGGCGCAGCTGGCGCGCGATCTCGTCGGCCGCCTCCAGATTGGTGCGAAACGCGGTTTCCTCGATGTCCTGGCCGCGCGTCGCGCGTGCCGAGTTGACATCCACCGCGACCAGCGCCTCGGTGTGGTCGATGACCACCGAGCCGCCCGAGGGCAGATCCACCTTGCGCTGGTAGGCGCTCTCGATCTGGTGCTCGATCTGAAAGCGCGAGAACAGCGGCATGTCGTCGCGGTACAGCTTGACCTTGCCGACGTTGGCCGGCATCACGGTCTGCATGAACGCGCGCGCCTGCTCGTAGATCTCCTCGGTGTCGATCAGGATCTCGCCGATGTCTGGCTGGAAATAGTCGCGGATGGCGCGGATGACCAGGCTCGACTCCAGGTAGATCAGGAAAGGCCTCGACCCGCCTTCCCGGGCCGCCTTTTCCACCGCCTGCCAGAGCTGAAGCAGGTAGTTGAGGTCCCACTGCAGCTCGTCGATCGAACGACCGATGGCCGCGGTGCGCGCGATGACGCTCATGCCTTCGGGCACCTGCAGCTTTTCCAGCGCCTCGCGCAGCTCCTCGCGCTCTTCGCCCTCGACGCGGCGCGAAACGCCGCCGCCGCGCGGATTGTTCGGCATCAGCACCAGGTAGCGGCCGGCCAGGCTGATGAACGTGGTGAGCGCGGCGCCCTTGCTGCCGCGTTCGTCTTTTTCGACCTGGACGATCAGCTCCTGGCCTTCGCTGAGCGCGTCCTGGATGCGCGCTCGCGCCGGATCCACGCCGGGGCGGAAATAGCTGCGGGAAACTTCCTTAAAGGGCAGGAATCCGTGCCGCTCCTCGCCATAGTCCACGAAGGCGGCTTCGAGGCTGGGCTCGATGCGGGTGATGATTCCTTTGTAGATGTTGCTCTTGCGCTGCTCCCTGGAGGCCGACTCTATGTCGAGATCAACGAGCTTCTGTCCATCCACGATGGCGACCCGCAGTTCCTCCTGCTGGGTCGCGTTGAAAAGCATCCGTTTCACTACGAGTTCTCCCGCGCGCGCAGGCGCGCCGGTCCCGGTCGGGGCGGCGGGTTCCCATGAAAGTGTCTGCTGCGGGCTTGTAGCCTGCGCGCGTCATGTTGCGTTGCGATTCGCTGCTTGAGGTGAGCGAGATTAACCCCCGGCTCGAAGCCCGGCAGGCGGTTGCGCGCGAGGCCGTCTGGCGCCGCGACGAGACACCGAACGATGCAGGGCGGCTGGTCTTTCCTTTCCCTCGCATTCGGAGGAAGGACGCGAGATAATAATAAAAATGAATGACTTAAGCAAGCCGCGGGCAACCTGGGTCGAGGTGGGCGAAGGCCACGGCGAGCAGCGGATCGACAACTTTCTGCTGCGGCGGCTGAAGGGTGTGCCCAAGAGCTTCGTCTACCGTGTGCTGCGTAGCGGCGAAGTACGGGTCAACAGCGGGCGCGTGGGGCCCGAGTACCGGCTGAGGCCCGGCGACCGGGTTCGCCTGCCGCCGGTACGGCAGGGCGCGCGTCGTGAAGCCGCGCCCAGTCCGCTGGAGCTGCCCGTACTTCACCAGGATCCGGCGCTCATCGCGGTGGACAAGCCGGCCGGGCTCGCGGTGCACGGCGGCAGCGGCATCAGCCACGGCGTGATCGAGCGGTTGCGGGCCGCGCGTCCGCGCGAGCGCTTCCTCGAGCTGGTACACCGGCTCGATCGCGACACCTCGGGCGTCCTGCTGATCGCGAGAAAGCGCAGCGCGCTCACCGCGCTACACCGCATGCTCCGGGAAGGGGAGGTGGAGAAGGTCTACGTCGCGGTGGTGAGCGGCCGCTGGCAGGGCGGCGAGCGCGAGCTGCGCGCGGCGCTGCACAAGTACGTCACCGCGGCGGGCGAGCGGCGCGTGGCGGTGCGTGCCGAGGGCAGGCCCGCCGTTACGCGCGTGCGCCCGCTTGCGACCTCCGACGCGTTCAGCGTGCTGGAGGCGCGGCTTCTGACCGGCCGCACGCATCAGATCCGCGTGCACCTTGCGCACGCCGGCCACCCGATCATCGGCGACGCGAAGTACGGGGACTTCGCGCTCAACCGGCGGCTGGCGCGCGAGGGCGCCGGGCGGCTGATGCTGCATGCGCGCAGGCTCGCGTTCGCGCACCCCGTCGACGGGAGCCGGATCTGCCTGGAAGCGCCGCTTCCTGCCGACATGCGTCGTTTCCTGGAGGAGCGCCTTGCGCTACCGGCTGATCGTATTTGACTGGGACGGCACGCTCGTGGACTCTACCGCCGCGATCGCCGATTGCATTCGCGCCGCGGCGCGCGACATGGGGCTGCCGGTACCCGACCGTGAGCGCGCGACGCACGTCATCGGGCTCGGCCTGCATGATTCGCTTCGCCATGCGGTGCCGGAGCTGCCAAGCTCGGGCTACGAGGAGTTCGTCGCGCATTACCGCAGGCATTTCCTCGCGTGCGAGGACCGCATCCGCCCGTTTCCCGGGGTTCCCGAGACACTCGCCGAGCTCACCGGGCGCGGTCACCGGCTGGCGGTGGCGACCGGCAAGAGCCGCCGGGGATTGGACCGGGCGCTCGCCGCGACCGGGCTGACGCTGTACTTCGCGGCGACGCGCTGCGCGGACGAAACGCAGCCCAAGCCGCATCCGGCGATGCTGCGGGAACTGATCGGCATGCTGGCGGAGGCGCCGTCGAGCACGATCATGGTCGGCGACACCGGGCATGACCTGCAGATGGCGGCGAGCGCCGGCGTGGACGCGGTCGCGGTGCAGAGCGGCGCGCATTCGGCCGAGGTGCTGCGTACGTTCGCGCCGCGCGCCTGCCTCAAGGACGTAAGGGAGCTGCCGCAGTGGCTGGCGACGCTCACGCTCGCCTGATCTGCGCCTCGGCCGACCTGGAGGAGGGCGGTCGCGGGGTGCGCTTCGAGGTCGAGTATTTCGGCGAGCCTGCGCCTGCCTTCGTCGTGCGCTCCGGCGGGCAGGTCCGCGGCTACCTCAATCGCTGCGCGCACGTGGCGATGGAGCTCGATTGGCGCGAGGGGGAATTCTTCGACCCGCAGGGGCGCGATTTGATATGCTCGACGCACGGTGCGACCTACGCCGCGCACACCGGCAGATGCATCGGCGGGCCATGCGGTACCAAATCTCTGGTGAAACTCAAAGTCGAGGAATGCGACGGGTCGGTCTACTACCTGGGATGCGAAGATGACTGACGACAGCAAGTGGGAACGCGAACTGATCGAGAAGCTCGCGACCGCGGCGCTGAAGGAACAGCAGCGCGCGCGCCGCTGGGGCATTTTCTGGAAGCTGCTCGGCTTTGCCTACCTCACCGCGCTGCTGCTGGTGGCGATGGACTTCAGGTGGGCGAAGGAGCCGAAGGCGGATCGCCATACGGCGATGATCGAGGTCAGCGGCCTGATCGCGCCGGGCACCGATGCGAGCGCGGAGAAAGTGACGATGGCGCTGCAGGCGGCGTTCAGCGACAAGAACACCGCCGGGGTCGTGCTGCGCATCAACTCGCCCGGCGGCACGCCGGTGCAGGCGCAGACGATCTACGACGAGATCCGGCGCCTGCGCGCGAAGTACCCGGCGATTCCGCTGTACGCGGTGGTCGAGGACCTGTGCGCCTCGGGCGGCTACTACGTCGCCGCCGCCGCCGATCGCATTTATGTCGCCCGCTCGAGCATCCTCGGCTCGATCGGGGTGCGCATGGACGGATTCGGTCTCACCGGCCTGATGGAGAAGCTGGGCATCGAGCGCCGGCTGCTCACCGCCGGCGAGAACAAGGGGATGCTCGATCCGTTCCTGCCGCTCGAAGAATCGCACCGCAAGATCGCCCTCGGCCTTCTTGCCGACATCCATCAGCAGTTCATCGCCGCGGTGCGCGAAGGCCGCGGCGCGCGGCTGAAGGAAACGCCCGACATGTTCAGCGGGATGATCTGGACCGGGACCCAGGCGATCGAGCTGGGCCTCGCCGATGCGCTGGGCAGCCTCGACTATGTCGCCCGCGAGGTCGTCAAGGCCGAGGACATCGTGGACTTCACGCAGAAGGAGAACCTGGCCGAGAAGTTCGCGCGCCGCTTCGGCCTCGGCGTGGCCGAGGGACTGGAGAGGCTCGCGGCGCGCACCGGACTGGGGGTGCGCTGAAAGCGGGTCAGGCGAGAAGCAGGAACACGGACGGGCGCTTGCCGATCGTGTGGCCCGCCTCGCGCCAGCGCGCGATGGTGCGCGTGCGCACCGACTCGGTGGGCAGCGTGAGGTCCGTCGCCACGCACAACCGGGTGGCCGGCGCGCAGGTCCGGATCAGCGCCTGCAGCAGCGCGTCGCTGCGGTAGGGAGTTTCGATGACGATCTGCGTTTCGCGCTCGCGGCGCGAGCGCGCCTCGAGTTCGCGGATGCTGCGCTCGCGCTCGCCGCGCTCGCGCGGCAGGTAGCCGCGGAAGGCGAAGCGCTGTCCCTGCAGGCCGGAGGCCATCAGCGCGAGCACGATCGCCGACGGTCCGACCAGCGGCACGACACGAAAGCCCTCGCGGTGCGCGGCCGCGACCAGGCGTGCGCCCGGATCGGCGACGCCAGGGCAGCCGGCCTCGGACAGCAGGCCCAGGCCGCGGCCTTCGCGCAGCGGCGCAAGCAGCGGCGCCAGGTCGGTTTCATCGCCGAGTTCCCGGATGCTCGCCTGCTTCGGGTCGCAGCCGGCGGCGGCGAGAAAGGCGCGCGCGCTTTTCGCGTTTTCCACCGCGAAGTCGCGCAGCGCGCGCACCGTCAGCAGCACGCCCGCGGGCAGCGACTCCTCCGGGCTTGCGCCGAGTGGCGTCGGGATCGCGTACAGAACGCCGGCCATCAGCCGAGCACCGGCATTCCGGCTTGCGCGAGCAGGTCGGTGAGCGTGACGAGCGGCAGTCCGACGAGCGCCGTCGGATCGTCGGTCTCGATGCGCGCGATCAGCGCGATGCCGAGTCCTTCGGACTTCGCGCTTCCGGCGCAATCGTACGGCTGTTCGCGTTCGAGGTACGCCTCGATCTGCTTCGGGGTCAGGGTGCGAAAGGTCACGCGGCAGGGCACGACGCGGCTGCGCACGAATCCGCTGGCGGAGTCGAGCAGCGCCACCGCGGTGTCGAACGAGGCGGTTTTGCCGCTCAGAAACGCGAGCTGCCGGCGCGCGTTCTCCCGATCGCCGGGCTTTTCGAGAACGGTGCCTTCGCAGGAAGCCACCTGATCGGATCCGATGACGAGGGCGTCGGCAAGGCGCGCCGCCACCGCGCGCGCCTTCAGGATCGCAAGCCGGGTCGCCGTCGCCGAGGGCGATTCTCCGGGCCGCGCCGCTTCCTCCACGCCGGGAACGGCCTGCTCGAAGGGCAGGCCGAGACGCCGCAGAAGCGCGGCGCGGTACGGCGAAGTGGAGGCGAGCACGAGCCGCCGCGGTGAAGGCATGGCTTTGTTTTGACGATGAATTTCCGCGCATGATAGCATTCGCACTTTATGCAGCGGCGGCCGGTCATTGACGGCCTCGAGTTCGCGAGGGCCGGCTCCTCGTTGCTCGGCGCGTGGCCGGCATCGGATTTCCCGCGCCTGCGCGACGTGCTGCATTCGGGCAGCGGTTCAATCGCCTGCGAGCTGGAGGGCGTTCCGGAAGTGAACGGCAGGCCGGCGCTGCGGCTGCGTCTGAGCGGCGCGCTGCAGCTCACCTGCCAGAGGTGTCTGGACGCGCTCGAGTTCCCGGTGCATGTGGACGCGACGCTGCTGCTGGCGCAGGCGCAGGCGGAAATTGACGCCGAGCCGTTCGTCGCCGAGGGGCCGGAGTGGATCGTGGCGCACCGGGAGATGCAGGTGCATTCTCTGGTGGAGGACGAGCTTCTGCTCGCGCTGCCGCTCGCGCCCCGGCACGAGCGCTGCGCCGGCGTGATGGCTGGGCCGCACGAATCGGAACGCTCGCCCTTCGCAGGTCTGCGCGAGCTGATTCGGGGCGGCCGGCATTGATTTGAAACGATTTCGGAGACAGGAGCCATCATGGCAGTCCAGCAAGGCAAGAAGTCGCCGTCGCGGCGCGGCATGCATCGGTCGCACGATTTTCTCGTTCCGCCGCCGCTGGCGATCGAGCCGACGACGGGCGAGGTGCACCTGCGCCATCACATAAGCCCGACGGGCTACTACCGCGGCAAGAAGGTCGTCCGGGAAAAGGGCCAGTAACCCGGCGGCCGCGCGCCGCGGGCAGTCCTCGCGAGTGCCGATTACCGTTGCAGTGGACTGCATGGGCGGCGATCACGGCCCCCATGTGACCGTTCCGGCCGCGCTCGATTTCGCCCGCGCGGACGGCGACGTCGCGCTGATTCTCGTCGGCCGGCGCGCCGAGATCGAACGCGAGCTGGCGGCGGGCGGCGCGCGCCCGGACGCCCGCCTGAGGCTGGAGCACGCCGAAGAGGTGGTCGGGATGGACGAGCCGCCGGTGCAGGCACTGCGCTTCAAGAAGCGCTCGTCCATGCGCGTTGCGGTCAATCTGGTCAAGAGCGGCGCGGCCGACGCCTGCGTCAGTGCCGGCAACACCGGCGCGCTCATGGCGATCGCGCGCTTCGTGCTGAAAACGCTTCCCGGCATAGACCGCCCGGCGATCGCCACGCTGCTGCCGAACATGCGCGGCCGCTACACCACCGTGCTCGACCTCGGCGCCAACGTGGATTGCACGCCCGAGCAGCTGATGCAGTTCGGCGTGATGGGGGCGATGCTGGTTGCGGCGACCGAGCATCGCGAGCGCCCGAGTGTCGGGCTGCTCAACATCGGCGTCGAGGACATCAAGGGCAACGACACGGTCAAGCAGGCGGCGGAGCTGCTGCGCGCGACCGGGCTCAACTTCTACGGCAACGTCGAGGGCGACGACATCTTCAAGGGCACCACCGATGTGGTGGTGTGCGACGGATTCGTCGGCAACTCGGTGCTCAAGGCCTCCGAGGGGGTGGCGAAGATGATTGTCGCGTTCCTGAAGCAGGAGTTTTCGCGCAATGCGCTCAGGCGCGCCGCGGCGCTCGCGGCGGCCCCGGTGCTCAAGGCTCTGCGCGAGCGCATGGATCCCGGGCGCTACAACGGCGCCAGCCTGCTCGGGCTGCGCGGAATCGTGATCAAGAGCCACGGCTCGGCGGACGCCTTCGCCTTCGGCCAGGCGCTGCGCCGCGCCGCCGACGAAGTGCGCAACGACGTCGTTGCGCGCATCATGCGCCGCATGGCGCGGCCGGAGGCCGCGTGAGAAGGGCGCGCATCGTCGGCACCGGCAGCTATCTGCCGCGGCGCGTGATGACGAACGACGAGTTCGCCGAGCGCCTGGATACGAGCGACGCCTGGATCCGCGAGCGCACCGGCATCCGGCAGCGGCACATCGCGGACGAGTCGCAGGGCGCGAGCGACCTGGCGCTGGAAGCGAGCCGCGCGGCGCTCGCCGCCGCGGGTCTGGAGGCGTCGCGCCTGGATCTCATCGTCGTCGCCACCTCGACGCCGGATTACATCTTCCCGAGCACCGCCTGTCTGCTGCAGGCGAAGCTCGGCGCCGCCGGTTGCGCGGCGTTCGACGTGCAGGCGGTGTGCAGCGGCTTCGTGTACGCGCTCGCCACGGCGGACAACTTCATCCGCTGCGGCATGGCGAAGCACGCGCTGGTGGTCGGCGCCGAGGTGTTCTCGCGCATCCTCGACTGGAACGACCGCGGCACCTGCGTGCTGTTCGGCGACGGCGCCGGCGCCGTCGTGCTCGCCGCTGGCGACAAGCCGGGCGTGCACGCTTCGGTGCTGCACGCCGACGGCCGGTACGCCGGCATCCTGTCGGTGCCGGGCAACGTCTGCGGCGGCAAAATCCTCGGCTCGCCGTTCCTGCAGATGCAGGGCAATCAGGTGTTCAAGTTCGCGGTGAAGGTACTCGAGGAAGTGGCGCACGAGACGCTCGCCGCCGCCGGGATGAAACTGGAAGACGTGGACTGGCTCATCCCGCATCAGGCGAACGTGCGGATCCTGGAGGCAACCGCCAAGAAGCTGGGCCTGCCGCGCGAGCGGCTGGTGGTGACGGTAGACCGTCACGCCAACACGTCAGCCGCCTCGGTGCCGCTCGCGCTCGACGAGTTCGTGCGCGCGGGCAGGATCCGCACCGGCCACACCGTGATGTTCGAGGGCGTGGGCGGGGGGTTCACCTGGGGCGCGACGCTGGTCACGATGTAAGGGAGGGCGATGAAGCTGGCAATGGTGTTTCCCGGGCAGGGGTCGCAGTCGGTGGGGATGCTCAAGGCTTACGCCGGGCTGCCCGAGGTCGAGGCGGTGCGCGCTGAGTGCGCGGCGGCGCTCGGCGGCGAATTCCTGCGGTTGCTCGACGAAGGGCCGGCGGAGGCGCTCGGCCTCACGGTCAATACGCAGCCGGCGATGCTTGCCGCCGGCGTCGCGGTGTGGCGTGCCTGGCGCGCGCTGCGCGGGCCGGAGCCGGCGATCGTCGCCGGCCACAGCCTCGGCGAATACTCGGCGCTGGTGGCGGCCGGGGCGCTTGCGTTCGCCGATGCGCTGCCGCTCGTGCGCTACCGCGCCCGGTGCATGCAGGAAGCGGTGCCCGAGGGCGTCGGCGCGATGGCGGCGATCCTGATGCTCGAGGACGAAGCGGTCCGCGCGGCCTGCGCCGAGGCGCGGGCGGCGGCGCCGGGCGAGGTGGTCGAGGCGGTGAACTTCAACGCGCCGGGGCAGGTGGTGATCGCCGGGCACAAGGGCGCGGTCGAACGCGCGATCGAGATCTGCAAGGCGAAGGGCGCGAAGCGCGCGACGATGCTGCCGGTGAGCGCGCCGTTTCATTCCAGCCTCATGCGGCCGGCGGCCGAGCGGCTGGGCGAGTACCTGGCAAAGGTTGCGCTCGCCGCGCCGCGTATCCCGGTGATCAACAACGTGGACGTCGCGACCGAGACCGATCCGGATCGCATCCGGGCGGCGCTGGTGCGGCAGGCGGCCTCGCCGGTGCGCTGGGTCGAGGTCGTGAAGCGGATGGCCGCCGAGGGCGTCACGCACGTGCTCGAGGCCGGCCCCGGCAAGGTGCTCGCGGGCACGGCGAAGCGCATTGACGCGCGCCTGCAGGCTGTCGCGCTCGCGGATCGCGCCTCGCTCGAGCAGGCGCTGGCGCAGTTGCGGGAGGACAAGGATGCTTGCGCTTGACGGACGCATTGCGCTGGTGACCGGCGCCTCGCGCGGCATCGGCCGCGCGATCGCCCTGCAACTGGCGAAACAGGGTGCACGCGTGGTCGGCACATCCACGAGTGAAGCGGGGGCACGCGCGCTCGGCACGGCCGGCATCGTCGGCAAGGTGCTCGACGTGCGCGACAGCGCGCGCTGCGACGCGCTCGTCGCCGAGGTGCAGAAGGAGCTCGGCGACATCCTGATCCTCGTCAACAACGCGGCGGTGACGCGCGACAACCTGGCGCTGCGCATGAAGGACTCCGAGTGGGACGAGGTCATCGAGACGGACCTGCGGGCGGTGTTCCGCCTGTCGCGCGCCGTCCTGCGCGGCATGATCAAGGCGCGCTGGGGCCGCATCATCAACATCACCTCGGTCGTCGGCGCCGCCGGCAACGCCGGACAGGCGAACTATGCCGCCGCGAAGGCGGGCGTCACCGGAATGACGCGCGCGCTCGCGCGCGAGCTGGGCAGCCGCGACATCACCGTGAACTGCGTCGCCCCCGGGTTCATCGACACCGACATGACGCGCGCGCTGACCGAGGCGCAGCGCGCGGCGCTGCTGGCGCAGATTCCGCTCGGGCGGCTCGGCTCGCCGGAGGATGTCGCCGCGGCGGTGGCCTATCTCGCTTCGCCCGCCGCGGGGTATGTCACCGGTGCCGTTCTGCACGTGAACGGCGGCATGTACATGGCATGAATCCGGTAAAATCGCTCAACGAATACAGGGAAGGAGCGCCGCATGGAGAACATCGAACAACGGGTCAAGAAGATCATCGCCGAGCAGCTCGGGGTGAACGAATCCGAGATCAAGAACGAGTCGTCCTTCGTCGACGACCTCGGTGCCGACTCTCTTGACACCGTCGAGCTGGTGATGGCGCTGGAGGAGGAGTTCGAGACCGAGATCCCTGACGAGGACGCCGAGAAGATCAAGACCGTCCAGCAGGCGATCGATTACGTGAAGTCGCACGCCAAGTCCTAGCGCAAGGTGCAGCGTCGCAGAGTGGTCGTCACCGGGCTGGGGATCGTCAGCCCGGTGGGCAACACCGTCCGGGAAGCGTGGGAAAGCGTGCTCGCCGGCAGGTCCGGTATCGCCCGCATCACCCGCTTCGACCCCTCGCGCCTGACGAGCCAGATCGCCGGGGAAGTGAAGGACTTCGACGTCACGCAGTACGTGTCCGCCAAGGAAGCGCGCCGGATGGACCGCTTCATCCACTTCGGCATGGCGGCGGGACTGCAGGCTTGGCGCGACTCGGGGTTGACGGCGACCCCGGAGAACGCCGAGCGGATCGGGGTCAATTTCGGCTCCGGCATCGGCGGTCTGCCGATGATCGAGGCGACGCACGACGAGCTGAAGAAAAACGGCCCGCGGCGGGTTTCGCCGTTCTTCATTCCGGGCACGATCATCAACATGATCGCCGGCAACCTTTCGATTCAGCTCGGGCTCAAGGGCCCGAATCTCGCCATCGTGACCGCGTGCACTACCTCGACGCACTGCATCGGCGAGGCGGCGAAGGCGATCCGTTACGGCGAGGTGGACGCGATGCTCGCGGGCGGCGCGGAGTCCACCGTGACCGAGCTGGCGATCGCGGGCTTCGCCTCGGCGCGCGCGCTCTCGACGCGCAACGACGACCCGGGGGCGGCCAGCCGGCCGTGGGATCGGGAGCGCGACGGATTCGTGCTCGGGGAGGGCGCCGGCGCGCTGGTCCTGGAGGAATACGAGCATGCGAAGCGGCGCGGGGCGCGGATTTATTGCGAGCTCGCGGGCTATGGCGTGTCTGCGGACGCGTACCACATCACCGCGCCGGCCGAAGACGGCGACGGCGCCTTTCGCTGCATGCGCAACGCGCTGCGCGACGCCGGACTGGACGTCGGCACGGTGGACTACATCAATGCGCATGGCACCTCGACCCCTCTGGGCGACATCGCCGAGACGGTGGCGATCAAGCGCCTGATGGGCGAGCGGGCAAAGCAGGTGGCGGTCAACTCGACCAAATCCATGACCGGGCACCTGCTCGGGGCGGCCGGCGGAGTGGAGGCGGTTTTTACCGTGCTCGCGGTGCACGAGCAGGTCTCGCCGCCGACCATCAACCTGCAACATCCCGATCCGGCGTGCGATCTCGACTATGTGCCGAACGTGGCGCGCCGGATGCCGATCCGCACCGCCCTGTCCAATTCGTTCGGCTTCGGCGGCACCAACGGCACGCTGGTGTTCACCCGGGTTTGACGGGCGCCGCGCCGCTTCGCTTGCAGCTTTCACCCTCGCCGGTACTTGCCGCGGCGATCTTCGGCGCGCATCTCGCGGCGGCGACCGGTGTGGCGCTTGCGCTGCCGGGGGCAGCGGGCTGGGCGTTGGCGGTGCTCGTGCTCGCGCTCGGGGCGGAAGCTGCCCGGGACCGCGCCCTGCTGCGCGCGCGCCATTCGACACGGGCGATCGAGCTTCGCGGCCCGGACGAGGTGGTCCTGGTCCTCGCCGACGGGCGGCGGGTTGCCTCGGCCGTGGGGCCCGGACGATGGGTGACGCGCTCGTGCGTGGCGCTGCCGGTTCGCGCCCCGCGGCGGCGCACCGTCCTGGTCACCCGCGCGATGCTGGGCGAGCCCGCCTTCCGGCTCCTGCGGCTCTGGGCGCGCTGGAGCAGGGTGCCGGGCGTGGCGGCGGGGCAACCGCGGGCTTGAGCGCAGCCCGGCCGTGTGCCGAACTATTTGCAAACTCGCTTGTCTGTGGCACATAGGCAGGGTCCGCGGCCGTGTCTGAAAAGGACATCGACCGCGAGCTGGTGGCAAGGGCGCAGCGCGGCGACAAGCGCGCCTTCGAGCTTCTCGTCGAGAAGTACCAGAGGAAGCTGGTGCGGTTGCTGTCGCGGCTGATCCGCGACCCGGTGGAAGTGGAGGACGTCGCGCAGGAGGCGTTCATCAAGGCCTACCGTGCGCTGCCCAGCTTCCGCGGCGACAGCGCCTTCTACACCTGGCTCTACCGCATCGGCGTCAACACCGCCAAGAACTATCTGATGGCGATGGGCCGCCGGGCGCCGACCTCCACGGAGCTGGAAGCCGAGGAGGCGGAGGGGTACGACGAAGGCGAGCAGCTGCGTGACATCAACACGCCGGAAAGCGTGACGCTGTCGCGGGAAATCGCGGCGACGGTAAACGCGGCGATCGACGCGCTGCCCGAGGAGCTGAGGACCGCGATCCAGCTGCGGGAGCTTGAAGGCATGAGTTACGAGGAGATCGCGCGTGTGATGGACTGCCCCATCGGCACCGTGCGCTCCCGGATCTTCCGGGCGCGCGAGGCGATCGCGGAGAAGCTGAGACCCCTGCTCGACACGGCGAAGGACAGAAGGTGGTGAAACGATGAAGGAGAAGATTTCACAGCTGATGGACGGTGAGCTGGCGAGCGACGATGTCGCCCGCGTGTTCGCCGCCCTGAAGTCGGACCGCGAGGCGATCGAAGCCTGGCGCACCTACCACCTGATCAGCGACAGTCTGCGCGATACCCGGCTTGTGTCCCGGGGTTTCACCGAGCGCGTCGCCGCGCGACTCGCCGAGGAGCCAGTCGTGCTCGCGCCGGCGCGATGGGCGCGCGCCGCGAGGCGGCTGCCGCGCATCGCGGCGGCCGCGGCGTCGGTGATGGCCGCGGTGGCGTTCGTCGGCTGGTCGGTGACCGCGCTCCGGGAGCCGGGCTCCGCTGCGCAGTTCGCCCAGTCGCCGAAGCCGGCCGCGGTGGTGGCGGGCATCCCGGCGCCGAAGGAAGCGGCGAAGGAGCCGGTGCGCGCGGCGCTGCCGGAAGGAGCGCGCGACTACCTGCTCGCGCACCAGGGCTACGCGCCGCGCTACGCGCTGCAGGGCTACGCGCGCACCGTATCGGACATCGCGGGCAGCCGGCGGTGAGATTCGCTCTCGGCGTGTGGCTTGCGCTGGCGCTCGGCGTACCGGCGCTCGCGCAGCCGTCGGAGGACGCGTTTGCGCTCCTGCGCCGCATCTACCAGGCCACCGAGAAGCTCTCCTACACGGGGACCTTCGTCACTCAGCAGGGCGACCGCGTCGAGTCTTCGCGTATCACGCGCTACGCCGGCCCCGGCGGGGAGGTCGAGCGCATCGAGGTGCTCGACGGCACGCCGCGCGAGGTCGTGCGTACGCGGGACACGATCAAGTGCTACCTGCCCGAGAGCCGCACCGTGAAGGTCGAACGGCGCGTCGACCCGCGCGCCTTCCCGGCGCTGTTGCCGGAAACGTTCGCCGACCTGCTGCGCAACTACGAGGTGTCGCGTGGCGAAACCGCGCGCATCGCCGGCTACGACTGCGAATCGGTGGTGCTGACGCCGCGCGACGACTGGCGCTACGGCTATCAGCTCTGGGCCGACACGGCGACCGGAATGCTGCTGCGGGCGCGCACGTTCAACGCGAAGGGCGAAACCGTCGAGCAGTTCACGTTCACGCAGCTCGCCATCGGCTCGGTGCCGCGCGAAAAGCTGAAGCCGCGCTATGCGACCCGCGACTGGCGGATCGAACAGGCGACCGTGGTGCCGGCAAGGCTCGAGGAGCAGGGCTGGCGGCTCGGACCGGAGCTGCCCGGGTTTCGCAAGATCGCCGAAGTGACGCGCCGGATCGGCGAGTCCGCGGCGGTGAATCAGGTGGTGTATTCGGACGGCATGGCGGCGCTCTCGGTATTCATCGAGCCGGCGTCGCGTCGCGGCGAGCGCGTGCGACCGGGTCTGGCAAGCGTGGGCGCGGTCAACATCTATACCCGACAGGTCGCCGACCATGTGGTGACCGTGGTCGGCGAGGCGCCTGCGGCGAGCGTGCAGCGCCTGGGCAATACCGTGGAATATCGCCGTCTGGGCCAGTGACCATCCACCAACCGAGGGAGCCGATGACGCTGTTCAGAACCTGGATCGCGCTGTGCATGCTGATGTTCGCCGCCGGTGCCGCGGCGCAGGCGCGCGAACTGCCCGACTTCACGCGCCTGGTGGAGGAGCAGGCGCAGGCGGTGGTCAACATCAGTACCGCCCAGGCGGTGCGCCGCTCGGCGCTGCCGCAGATTCCGAACCTGGAGGACGAGGAGGTCCAGGAGTTCTTCCGCCGCTTCATTCCGCGGCCCCAGCCGGGGCCGCGCCCGGAGAGCCGCTCGCTCGGCTCGGGCTTCATCATCACCGCCGACGGCTACATCCTCACCAACGCCCACGTCGTCGAGGGGGCGGATGACATCACGGTGAAGCTCTCCGACAAGCGCGAATTCAAGGCGAGGGTGATCGGCACCGACCGGCGCACCGACATCGCGCTCATCAAGATTGATGCCACCGGACTGCCGGCGGTCAGGTTCGGCGATCCGAACAAGCTCAAGGTGGGCGAATGGGTGGTGGCGATCGGCGCTCCGTTCGGCTTCGAGAACACGGTGACCGCCGGCATCGTCTCGGCCAAGGGACGCTCGCTGCCGCAGGAGAACTTCGTTCCGTTCATCCAGACCGACGTGGCGATCAACCCCGGCAACTCCGGCGGGCCGCTGTTCAACATGCGCGGCGAGGTGGTCGGGATCAACTCCCAGATCTACAGCCGCACCGGCGGCTTCATGGGACTGTCGTTCGCGATTCCGATTGACGTCGCGCTCGATGTGCAGAAACAGCTGCGCGAGCGCGGGCGCGTGACGCGCGGGCGCATCGGCGTGGTGATCCAGGAGGTGAACCGCGACCTCGCGACCTCCTTCGGCCTGGACCGGCCGCGCGGCGCGCTCGTCAACTCGGTCGAGAAGGGCAGCCCGGCCGACAAGGCGGGCATCGAGGCGACCGACATCATCCTGAAGTTCGACGGCAAGGCGGTCGAGAGCTCCAGCGATCTGCCGCGCATCGTCGGCGCGACGCGCCCGGGCTCGAAAGTGGACGTGGAGCTGTGGCGCAAGGGCGCGACGCGCACGGTGTCGGTGACCGTCGGCGAGCTGCAGGAGGAACGCATCGCCGGACGCGACGCGCCCCGCGGGCAGAAGCCGGCCGAAATCGCCGCCAACCGCCTCGGTATCGTCGTGGCGGAGCTGTCGGCGAAACAGAAGGAGGACATGAAGCTCTCGCACGGCCTGGTGGTCACCGAGGTGCGGCCGGACGCGCGCATCGAGGCGCGGCGCGGCGACGTGCTGCTCACGCTCGTGCACAAGGGCCAGCACACCGAGCTGAAGAGCGTCGAGCAGTTCAACAGGATCCTCGCCGGCCTGGACAAGAACGCCGTCATCACGCTGCAGGTGCGCCGCGGCGAAAGCATGGCGTACCTCACCGTCAGCGGCTTCGCCGACAAGGGCTAGGAAAACAGGCGCCGGACCCTGCAAGTCGCGCTGCGGTAGAATAGCGGCCCACGGAGGGTGCTGCGGCACCCTCTTTGCTTATATGGACCAGAGCCGCATTCGCAACTTTTGCATTATCGCCCACATTGACCACGGCAAGTCCACGCTCGCCGACCGGTTCATCGAGCGGTGCGGCGCGCTCGCGGGGCGCGAGATGGCCGAGCAGGTGCTGGACACCATGGAGCTGGAGCGCGAGCGCGGCATCACCATCAAGGCACAGACGGTCGCGCTCAACTACCGCTCGCGCGACGGCGAGACCTATCTCCTCAACCTCATTGATACGCCGGGTCACGTGGACTTCTCCTACGAGGTGAGCCGCTCGCTCGCCGCGTGCGAGGGTGCGCTGCTGGTGGTGGACGCCTCGCAGGGGGTGGAGGCGCAGACGGTGGCCAACTGCTACACCGCGATCGAGCAGGGCGTCGAGGTCATCCCGGTGTTGAACAAGATCGACCTGCCATCGGCCGACCCGGAGAACGCGGTCCGCGAGATCGAGGACGTGATCGGCATCCAGGCGCAGGATGCGCTGCGCGTCAGCGCGAAGACGGGCGAGGGCGTGCCTGCGGTCCTCGAGGCGGTGATCGCGCGAGTACCGGCACCGAAGGGCCGGCGCGACGCGCCCCTCAAGGCGCTGGTCATTGATTCCTGGTTCGACAACTACGTCGGCGTGGTGATGCTGGTGCGGGTGATGGACGGCACGCTGCGCCCGAAGGATCGGGTGCGGCTGATGAGCACCGGCGCCGAGCACCTGTGCGAGCAGGTCGGCGTCTTCACCCCGAAGTCGGCGCAGCGCGAAAGCCTCGGCGCGGGCGAAGTGGGCTTCGTCGTCGCCGGCATCAAGGACCTGCGCGAGGCGAAGGTGGGCGACACGCTCACGCACGCCGACCGGCCGGCGGCCGTTCCGCTGCCCGGCTTCAAGGAAGTGAAGCCGCAGGTGTTCGCGAGCCTCTTTCCGGTCGAGTCGAGCCAGTACGAGGCACTGCGCGAGGCGCTGGACAAGCTGCGCCTGAACGACGCGTCCCTGCACTACGAGCCGGAGGTTTCGCTCGCCCTCGGGCACGGCTTTCGCTGCGGCTTTCTCGGCCTCCTGCACATGGACATCGTGCAGGAGCGCCTGGAGCGCGAGTACGGCATGGCGCTGGTCACCACGGCGCCGTCGGTGGTCTACGAGGTGAAGCTGCGCGACGGCACCGTCGTGCAGGTATCCAACCCGGCGCGCCTGCCCGAGCCGTCGCGCATCGAGGAGATCCGCGAGCCGGTGATCGCCGCCCGCCTCTTCGTGCCGCAGGAATACGTCGGCCCGGTGATGACGCTGTGCACGCAGAAGCGCGGCGTGCAGACCAACATGCACTATTCGCCGCGGCACGTGGTGCTTTCCTACGACCTGCCGCTCGCCGAAGTGGTGATGGACTTCTTCGACCGGCTGAAATCGGTGACGCGCGGCTACGGCTCGCTCGACTACGAATTCAAGGAGTACCGCGCCGCCGACGTGATCCGGCTCGACATCCTGGT
Source organism: Pseudomonadota bacterium (assembly GCA_040752005.1). Lineage (GTDB taxonomy): Bacteria > Pseudomonadota > Gammaproteobacteria > Burkholderiales > SG8-39 > RBG-16-66-20. Next base: position 17,832 of record JBFMFX010000007.1, read on the forward strand.
GAACGGCGAGCGCGTGGATGCGCTGTCCACCATGGTCCATCGCGAAGCGGCGCAGCGCCGCGGGCGCGAGCTGGTGGAGCGGCTGCGCGCGCTCATCCCGCGGCAGATGTTCGACGTCGCGATCCAGGCCGCGATCGGCTCGCAGATCATCGCCCGCGAGACGGTGAAGGCACTGCGCAAGAACGTGCTCGCCAAATGCTACGGCGGCGACGTCACGCGCAAGAAGAAGCTGCTGGAGAAGCAGAAGGAGGGCAAGAAGCGCATGAAGCAGGTCGGCTCGGTCGAGATTCCGCAGGAGGCGTTTCTGGCGGTGCTGCAGGTGGGCGACAAATGACCTTCGCCCTGTTCCTGCTCGCGCTCCTTGTTCTCACCGGGGCGATCTGGGCGCTGGAGTCGGCGTGGCTGGGAAAGCGCCGCCCGGCCGGGGCGAAGCAGCCCTGGTGGGTGGAGTATTCGGTCAGCTTCTTTCCGGTGATCCTGATCGTGTTCCTCCTGCGCTCGTTCCTCGTCGAGCCGTTCAAGATCCCCTCGGGCTCGATGATCCCGACCCTGCTGGTGGGCGACTTCATCCTGGTGAACAAGTACGTCTACGGCATCCGGTTGCCGGTGCTCAACTCGAAGCTGATCGAGGTGAGCGAGCCGCGGCGCGGCGACGTGGTGGTGTTCCGCTTCCCGGAAGACCCGACGCTCGACTACATCAAGCGGGTGGTCGGCGTACCGGGCGACCGAGTCGAGTACCGGGGCAAGCGGCTGTTCGTCAACGGCGTACCGGTGCCGCTGCGGCAGGTGGAGGACTATCTGCACCGCGAGCGCATGCAGTTCGCGCGCCGCTACATCGAGACGCTGGACGGCGTCGAGCACGAGATCCTGCTCGAGGAGGACGCGCAGGCGCTGCCACTGCCGCCGCGCGCGTTTCCGCACTCGGACAAATGCACATACAATAGCGATGGCCTTGCCTGCACCGTGCCGTCGGGCCATTACTTCGTCATGGGCGACAATCGGGACAATTCGAGCGACAGCCGCGTCTGGGGGTTCGTTCCGGACGCCAACATCGTCGGCAAGGCGTTTTTCATCTGGCTCAATCTCAACGAGCTGGGGCGCTTCGGCACGTTCAGGTAACCCGGGGAGGAGCATCCGCATGCGCAGAAGTCAACTTGGCATTGGTCTCGGCGGTCTGCTGGTGGCTGCGTTCATCCTGATCATCGTCGCGCTTCTCGGGATGAAGCTTGCACCCTCGTACATCGAGTTCTTCGCAGTCAAGAAGGCGGTGAACGCGCTCGCAAGCGAGCGCGCCGGCGCTTCCCCCGCGGAGATCCGCAGGTCGTTCGACCAGCGCGCGACCGTGGACGACATCACCTCGATCAAGGGCGCCGACCTGGAGATCACCAAGGACGGCGGGACCGTGGTCATCACCGCTGCGTACCGCAAGGAAATCCCGCTCTTTGCCAACGTCGGCGTCTATATCGATTTTGCGGCGACCTCGAAGCAATAACGTCGGCGACGCCGCGCGCGCGCCGCTGGAACGCGCGCTCGGTCACCGCTTCCGGAACGAGGCGCTGCTTGCGCAGGCGCTCACCCACCGCAGCTTCGGTTCGCCGCACAACGAGCGGCTGGAATTCCTCGGCGACGGCGTACTCGACTGCGTGATCGCGGAAGAGCTGTACCGGCGGTTCCCGGATCTCGGCGAAGGCCCACTGTCGCGCCTGCGCGCGAGCCTGGTGCGTGAAGCGGCGCTCGCGGCGGTCGCCCGCGAGCTTGGCCTGTCGGCCTGGCTGCGGCTGGGCGAGGGCGAGGCGGCGAGCGGCGGCGCGGAGCGGCCTTCGATCCTCGCCGACGCGATGGAGGCGGTCTTCGGCGCGATCTTTCTCGACGGTGGCTACGAGGCGGCGCGCGCGGCAGTGCTGCGCGCGTACAGCGAGGCGCTCGCGCGCCTGGACCCGAACGCCCCCGCCAAGGACCCGAAGACGCGTCTGCAGGAGTTCCTCCAGGGGCGGGGGCGGGGCCTGCCCCAGTATCGCGTCGTCGGCACGCGCGGTGCGGCGCACCGTCAGGTGTTCGAGGTGGAATGCCTGGTCGGCGAACCCGGGGCCGCCGAGCGCCGCACCAGCGGCAGTGGCAGCTCGCGGCGGATGGCCGAGCAGCAGGCCGCCGAAGCGATGCTGAAGCTGCTGGGAGCATGAGCGCATTCCGCTGCGGCACGATCGCGCTGACCGGAAGGCCGAATACGGGCAAGTCGAGCCTTCTCAACCGGCTGGTGGGGGAGAAGCTCGCGATCGTCTCGCCGCGGCCGCAGACCACGCGCCACCTGGTGCGCGGCGTGCTCACCACCGCCGAGTGCCAGTACGTGTTCGTGGACGCGCCGGGCTGGCAGACCCGCCATCCCGGGGCGCTCAACCGGGCGCTCAATCGGCGCGCGGAAGAGGCGGCGCGGGAGGCCGACGCGGTCCTCTTCGTGGTCGAGGCCATGGCCTATGGCGCGGATGACCGTGCCGTGCTCGCGCGCGTTCCCGCTTCGGCGCGCGTGGTCGTCGCGGTGAACAAGGTGGACCTCGTGCGCCGCGCCGCCGACCTGCTTCCGTTCGTCGCGCGCCTGGACGCGGAACGGCGCTTCGAGGCGATCGTGCCGGTCTCCGCGCGCACCGGCAGGAATGTGGTCGAACTCCTCAAGGTGCTGCGCGACGTCCTTCCCGAGGGCCCGGCGCTTTATCCGGCCGAGCAGCTCACCGATCAGGACGAGCGCTTCTTCGCCGCCGAGATCCTGCGCGAGAAGCTTTTCCGGATGCTGGGCGAGGAGCTGCCCTATCGCTGCGAGGTGGTGCTCGACAGCTTCCGCGAACAGGGGCGCCTGCGGCGCATCGAGGCCTCGATTCTCGTCGAGCGCGAAAGCCAGAAGGCCATCGTCGTCGGCCGGGAAGGGGCGATGCTCAAGCGCATCGCGACCGCGGCGCGCCTGGACATGGAGCGGCTGTTCGGCGGCAAGGTGTACCTCGGCGTCTGGGTCAAGGTGCGCCGCGACTGGAGCGACGACACGCGGCTGCTCAAGCAGCTCGGATACGCCTGACGATGAAGCGGCGCGCGCACAACGAGGCGGCCTTCGTGCTGCACGCGTACCCGTACATGGAATCGAGCCTGGTGATCGAGATGCTCACGCGCCGCCATGGCCGGATGGGGATGCTTGCGCGCGGGGCCCGCCGGCCGCGCTCGGCGCTGCGGGGACTGCTGCTGGCGTTTCAACCGCTGCGCGTGTCCTGGAGCGGCGCGGCCGAGCTGGTGACGCTTACCGGCGCGGAGTGGGCCGGCGCCGGTGCGGGGCTCTCGGGCACGGCGCTGATGTGCGGCTTCTATCTGAACGAGCTTCTCCTCAAGCTGCTGCCGCGCGAGGACGCGCACGAGGCGCTGTTCGACGCCTATGCCGCAAGCCTGGCGCGGCTCGCCGCGGGCGAGGCGCACGCCGCGGTGCTGCGCAGCTTCGAGCGGCGCCTGCTCGTGGAACTGGGCTATGCTCCGCAGCTGGAGCGCGAGGCGATCGGCGGCGCGGCGATCGAGCCGGACAAGCACTATGCCTACGAGCCCGACCGGGGTCCGGTCGAGGCGGTGGGCGGGGCTGCCGAAGTGGTCGTGCGCGGCCGCACGCTGCTCGCGATGGCGCGCGACGATTACAGCGAGCCGGAGACGCGCGAAGAGGCGTTGCGCCTGATGCGCATGCTGATCGGTGCGCGGCTGGGCGGGCAGGTGCTCAACACGCGCGCGGTGCTCGCGGAGCTGAGGATCCTGTGATCGAGCTGGGCGTTAACGTGGATCATGTCGCCACGGTGCGGCAGGCGCGCCGCACCTACGAGCCCGACCCGGTGTGGGCCGCGGTTGAGGCGCACCTCGGCGGTGCCGACGGTATCACGGTGCACTTGCGCGAGGACCGCCGGCACATCCAGGACGAAGACGTTCGGCGCCTGCGCGAACTCACGCACATCAAGCTCAATCTGGAGATGGCGCCGACCGACGAGATGGTGGCGATCGCGCGCCGCATCCGTCCGGAAATGGCGATGCTCGTGCCCGAGGGGCGCCACGAGATCACGACCGAGGGGGGGCTGGACATCCTCGCGCAGGAGGCGCGCCTGCGCGAGCAGGTGGCGAAGCTCGCCGACGCCGGCATCGTCGTATCGGTGTTCATTGACGCCGACCTGGCGCAGGTCGAGGCGGCGCGGCGCATCGGTGCCGCCGTCTGCGAGGTGCATACGGGACCGTACGCGCACGCGTTCCACGCCCGCGGGCGGGATGCCGAGAGTCCGGCAGTGCGCGCGGAGCTGGAGAAGATCCGCGCCGCCGGCGAGCGCATCCGCGCGCTTGGCATGCGCTTCAACGCCGGGCATGCGCTCAACTACTTCAACGTCGAGCCGGTGGCGCGCCTGCCCGGCGTGCGCGAGCTGCACATCGGCCACGCGATCGTCTCACGCGCCGTATTCGTCGGCATGCGCGAGGCGGTGCGCGAGATGAAGCGCCTCATCACCGACGCCGCGCACTCGGCCGCGCGATGATCTACGGTGTCGGCACCGATCTGATCGAGATCGCGCGCATCGAGCGCGCGCTGGAGCGCTTCGGCGAGCGCTTCGCCCGCAAGATCCTGTGCGCGCCGGAACTGGAGCGATTTCGCGCGCACCGCCAGCCGGCGGCGTATCTCGCCAAGCGCTTCGCCGCGAAGGAGGCGTTCACCAAGGCGCTCGGCACCGGCATCCATGCGCCGGCCAACTGGCACGGCGTGTGGGTGAGCAACCTGCGCTCGGGCCGGCCGGTGCTGGAGTTTTCCGAGGCGCTCGCGGCGCTGCTCAAGGAGCGCCGCATCACGCGCGCGCACCTGACGATCACCGACGAGCGCGCGATGGCCTGCGCGACCGTCATCCTGGAATCCGACGGCTAGAAGAGGCCGGCCGGTGCGCCTTGCGCCGGCGAAGCGGCCTTCGTTGGGATCTGTGCGATCCGGGCCGGCAGGTCCATCTCTCGATACAGCGCCGCGGCGCGGTCGAGCCGCCGCCGCGCTTCGTCTTGCCTGCCCGTGCGCAGCGCCACCTCGCCGAGCCCCCGGCAGCAGTGCGCGACCAGCGGACGCATGGCCCGTGGCTCGGCAAGAGCGAGCGCGTTGCGGTAGTTCGCTTCCGCCTCCGCGGCATCGAATCCTTCGGGATGGGCGGCGATATCGCCCCGCAGGTGCAGCGCGTGCGCCGCGAAGCCGGGATGGCACGGCGAGCTTGCGATTGCGCGGGCGGCCAGTCGCCGTGCGTCGTCGAGCCGGCCGAGGGCCAGCGAGGCACAGCCCAGAGAATGAAACGCCCAGCCCGCCTGGCCGAGGATCCCGTGTCTGGCGTGACGCTCGAGCAGCTCCTCGCCCATCTGCAGACGCGCGTCGGCACCGGCCGAATCGCCGAGCTCGGCCAGCGCCCAGGCGCAGGAAGCGACCGACCACGGCAGCATGAGAAGCGGATTGCCGGCGGGCAGCAGCGCGATGCCGCGCTCGAACAGCGAGCGCGCCTTTGCCCATTCGCCGCGGACGAGTCGGAGCGTGCCTGCGGCGTAGTACGCTTGGAGCACGGAGTGGGTATGGTTGCGCGGTCTGACGATCCGGATCGCCTGCGCGGCGTACCGCGCGGCTTCCGCGAAGCGGCCGAGCTGCGCGAGAGCCATGACGAGCCAGTGGCGGTCGAAGATCGAAGCAGGCGTGGTGCTGCCGAAGGATTCGTGCATCCACTCGGCGGGCAGCGCTGCGAGATTGGCGGTCGTGAGCTCGACCACCCGCCCGTAGTCGGCGCGGAAGTAATGCGCCGGGGCGAGCAGGCTCGAGGCGATGATCCGCAGGTCGAGTGCCTCGGCCGCCAGCGCGGCTGCCACGGCGTGCTCGCCTGCGGCGATCGCCTCGTCTAGCTCACCGCGCCGGGCGAGCACGCTCGTCGTGAACGCGCCTACCCATGCCTGGCGGCCGGCATCGCCCAGACGTCCCGCAATCGCCTCCGCCTCGCGCAGGCGCGCGAGCTCCTGCGCGCCCTCGCCGAGCTGCGCGAGCACCGCGCGTAGCTCGAGGCGGATGTCGAATGCTTTTTCCAGCGTGGGGCGGTTCTGCGGCAGCTTCGCCAGAACCTCGATCGCCTGCTCGAACCACGCCGCCGCGGCGCCGAGCGCGGAGCGCTCGGCGGCCCTGCGGCCTGCCTTGCGCAGGTAGCGCACGGCCTTGTCCCACAGTTCGCCGCGCTGCGCGTGGTAGGCGAGACGCTCGGTGTGCGGGCCGAGGTGCCCGTGGTGGAGGGATTCCAGCGCCTGGGCGACCCTCGCGTGCAGCGCGCGGCGACGCTCGCGCAGCATCGCGCCGTAGGCGACTTCGTGCGTGAGCGCGTGCTTGAAACCGTACTCGGCTGCCGGCGGCGGGCCGGTTTCGTATAGGAGGTCCGACGCCTGCAGCTGTTCCAGCACTTCCCGCAGGACATGGTCCGGAAGCTCGGCGGTCGCCCGGAGCAGCGCAAGGGGCAGGTGCTTGCCGATAACGGAGGCGACCTGCAGCAGGCTCTTCGCCTGCGGCGGGAGGCGGTCGATGCGCGCGGCGAGCACCGGCTGGACCGTGGGCGCGACCTCGATCGAATGAACCGGCTGCACCAGCCGGTAGTTGCCGCGCTCGCCGGCGAGCGCCTTCGTGTCCGCCAGCATGCGCACCGTTTCCTCCAGGAAAAACGGGTTGCCGCGCTCGACGAGAAGTTGCTTGAGCGGATCGAGGCTCGAGTCACCGCCCAGCAACGCGTCGAGCAGGCTCGCGGTGGTTTGCGCCGCAAGCGCTTGCAGCCGTACTTCGCGGAAAGGCACGTCGGCGGCCCACACGTGCCGGTAGTCCGACCGGTAGCTCACGACTGCGAGCAGGCGATCCGATGCGATGCGCTCGAAGAGGAAGTCGAGACACGCCAGCGTCTCGCTGTCGGCCCAGTGCAGGTCTTCCACAATCAGAAGGAGGGGCCGTGCGCGCGCCTCGTGCCGAAGCAGTTGTGCAACCGCCTCCAGCGTGCGCTGGCGCCGCTGCGCCGGATCGAGCCTGCGCCAGTCCTCGTGCACGCCGGGTGCATCCATCAGCGCGAGCAGCGGCAGCAGCGCCCATGCCAGCGACCGGTCGAACGCGAAAAGTCCGGCGGTGATCCTGGCGCTGATCTCGTCCGGCCCGTCGTGGTCACCGATCCGGAAGTGCCGCCTGAGAAGCTCGACGAGCGGCAGGTAGCTGACGCCCTTGCCGTAGGACACCGCTACCGCCTCGAGCACGAGCCAGCCGTGCAGGCGCTCGGAATGCGCGAACTCGTGCAACAGGCGCGACTTGCCCACGCCGGCCTCGCCGGCGACCCCGACCACCTGCCCGGCGCCGCCCGCGGCGGCTTCCTGCGCCGCGACGATGCGCTCGAGGTCGCCAGCTCTGCCGACGAAGGACGTCAGGCCACGGCGCGCGGCGGCAAGCAGGCGTGTTCGCGCCGGTCCCGCCCCGGTGAGCTCGTAGATCTCCACCGGCTGGCCGAGTCCTTTCACCGGCACCGGGCCAAGGGGCCTCAACTCCATCTCGCCTTCGACGAGTGCCGCCGTGGAAGGGGCCAGCAGGATGCCGCCGGGGCGCGCGAGCTGCTCCATGCGGGCCGCCAGGTGCGTCGTCTGGCCGACCGCAGTGTAGTCCATCCGCAGGTCGCTGCCGATCATGCGCACCACGACCTCGCCCGAATTAAGCCCGACGCGGATTCGCGCAGATGCGCCGAGGTCGCGCTGCGACTGCTCCGACTGGCGCGCGACCGCCTCGTGCATCGCGAGCGCGGCGCGGCACGCTCGCAGGGCATGATCCTCCTGCGCGACGGGGGCGCCGAAGAGCGCCATGATCCCGTCGCCCATCACCTGATTCACGGTGCCCTCGTACCGGTGGACCGATTCCATCATCCGCTCCAGCACCGGATCGAGGAGCCTGCGCGCGTCCTCCGGATCGCGGCCGGCGAGGAGCTCCAGCGATCCCTTGAGATCGGCGAAGAGCACCGTGACCTGTTTGCGTTCGCCCTCGAGTGCTACCTGGGAGGCCGGGACCTGCGCCGTCGGCGGCCCGAGCATGCGACTCCCGGGCGCGGGCATCGCGGTGGCGGGCGCGAGCGCGGTGCCACACTCCCCGCAGAACTTCTGCCCGGATGGGTTTTCGTGCCGGCATGCCGGGCACTCCATGGGACAATATACCTCTTATCCGCACGAGCGAAGGGAGGCAGGTGAACGCTTTGCTGCGCGGCGCGCTTGCCATCGCGCTCGCCACCGCAGGTGCCGCATCGGGGCAGGTGCAGGTCGGGCCGATCCGGGTTCTGGTGGGGTTTGCGCCCGGAGGCAGCGCGGACCTGGTCGCACGCCTCGCGGCGGAGAGAGCGCGCGACGCGCTGGAGGCTGCGCTGGTCGTGGAGAATCGGCCTGGAGCGGGCGGTCAGATCGCGGCCGAGGCGCTCAAGAACGCCGCTCCCGACGGCAGGACGCTGATGGCGGCGCCCTTCGCCATCACCGTGATCAACCCGCTCACGCACAAGCGGCTCGCGTACGATCCCGAGAAGGATTTTGCGCCGGTGTCGCTCGCGGCGAGCTTCCAGCTCGCATTCTCGACCGGCCCGGCGACTCCTGCCGCGACGCTCGCCGAGTACATCGCGTGGGTGAAGGGCGACGCGCGCCGCGGCAGCTTCGGCGTACCGGCGGCGGGCAGCCTGCCGCATTTCTTCGGGTTGCTGCTCGGGCGCGCGATCGGCGTCGAACTGGTGCACGTCGCTTATCGGGGCGGCGCGCCGCTGCTCAACGATCTGATCGGCGGGCAGATCCCGGCGGGGATTGACGTGCTCTCGGAAGCGATTCCCCATCACCGCGCGGGCAGGCTGCGCATCCTGGCCAGCTCGGGGGCGCGCCGCTCGCCGGTCGCTCCGGACGTGCCGACCTTCGCCGAGCTCGGCTATCCGCAGATTCTGGGCGAAGGTTGGTTCGGCTTCTACGCGCCGGCGAAGACGCCGCCTGCGGTGATCGAGCGCCTCGCTGCCGCGCTCGGAGCCGCGATTCGCTCGCCGGAGGTAGCCGGGCGACTGACCCAACTCGGCTTGGAACCGGTGGGCGGGGGACCCGATGCGCTTGCGCGCCGCACCGCCGAGGACCGTGCCCGATGGGCGCCGATCGTGAAGGCTTCCGGTTTCACGGTGGAATAGCGGGGGGTCGAGCGTGCGAAGGACCAAGGCGCGCCTGCCACGCGGCGTGGTGGTGCTCGATCCGCTCGGGCCCGCGCTCACCGACGACGACCGCAGGCGCCTGACGCATCCCGCCGTGGGCGGGGTGATCCTCTTCGCGCACAACTACGAGAACCCGCAGCAGCTTGCCGCGCTCACCGCGGAGATCGCGGCGCTGCGCGATCCGCCGCTGTTCGTCTGCGTGGATCACGAGGGCGGACGCATTCAGCGCTTTCGCGAGGGCTTCACCGCGATACCCGCGATGCGAAGGCTGGGCACGCTCTGGGACCGCGACCGGGACGCCGCCCGCGAGTGCGCGCGCGCGGTCGGTTATGTGATCGGCGCGGAGCTTGCCGCGCACGGGGTGGACTTCAGCTTCACGCCGGTGCTCGATCTCGACTACGGTTCGAGTTCGGTGATCGGCGACCGGGCGCTGCACTTCGATCCGAACGCGGTCGGCGCGCTCGCTGCGGCCCTGATCGAGGGTCTGGGCGAGACCGGCATGGCGGCGGTCGGCAAGCATTTTCCTGGCCATGGCTTTGCGGCGACGGACTCGCATGTCGGCGTACCGCGGGACGAGCGCAAGCAGGCCGACATCCTGCGCAAGGACGTGGCTCCGTATGCCGCCGCGATGTCGGCCGGGCTCGCCGCGGTGATGCCGGCGCACGTCATCTACCCGGATGCCGATGCGGAGCCCGCGGGCTACTCGCGCTTCTGGCTGGAGGAGGTCCTGCGCCGCAGGCTCGGGTTCGGCGGGCTGGTGTTCAGCGACGACCTCGGGATGGAAGGGGCGAGCACCGCGGGCGGGATCCCCGCGCGCGCGCGCGCCGCGCTCGCCGCCGGCTGCGACATGGTGCTGCTGTGCCAGGACCCCGCGGGGCAGGACGAGCTGCTTGCCGCGCTCGGCGACTTGCCGATGGCACGACCGGAGCGCGCCGAGCGCATGCTCCACAAGGGAGGCGGGGACCTGAGAAGGCGCGTCGCCTACCGCGACGCGCTCAGGCTGCTGGAACGGATCCCCTGAGCGGGGGCTACGCCCGCTCCATGTAGCTGCCGTCGTTCGTCGAAACCTTGATGCGCTCGCCCTGGTTGATGAAGGGCGGCACCTGCACGACGAGGCCGGTGTCGGTCTTTGCCGGCTTGAAAGTGGTGGTCGCCGTCGCGTTCTTGATGCCGGGCTCGGTCTCGACCACCGTCAGCACCACCGAGGGCGGCAGTTCCAGCCCGATCGGGCGGCCGTCGTAGAAGTTCACCTGCACGTCGGTGTTCGGCAGCAGGAAACCGGTCTGGCCTTCGAGGAATTCGGCCGGAAGGGCGAGCTGTTCGTAGGTCTCCTTGTCCATGAAGACGTAGGAGTCGCCGTCCTGATACAGGTACTGCATTTCGCGCGGCTCGACGAAGGCACGCTCGACCTTGTCCTCGGTACGGAAGCGCTGGTTGGTCTTGGTGCCGGTTTCGATGTCCTTCATTTCGACCTGCATGAACGCGCCGCCGCGCCCGCCGACGTGCACGTGGTAGCACTTGAGCACGCGCCAGACGCGCTTGTCCCACTCGATCAGGTTGCCGACGCGGATCTCGACTGCGGAAACTTTCGCCATGGCTTGCAGGTCGCTCTTGAAAAGGGGCGAAATTCTACACGAAATCAGCGCCCTGGCGATAGAATCGCATCGCCGTGAACGTCCGTTTTGACCCCAGGAGTTTCGTCGTCGGTCTGCCGAGCCTGCCCGGCGTGTACCGCATGCTCGGCGAAGCGGGTGAAGTGCTTTACGTCGGCAAGGCGGCCGACCTGAAAAAGCGCGTCGGTTCCTACTTTACCAAGCAGGAGCACAGCCCGCGTATCCGCATGATGCTCGCCCAGGTGGCGGGGATCGAAGTCACGGTCACGCGTTCCGAGGGCGAGGCGCTGCTGCTGGAGAACAACCTCATCAAGAGCCTTGCCCCGCGCTACAACATTTTGTTCCGCGACGACAAATCGTACCCTTACCTGGTGCTCACCGGGCACCGCTTTCCGCGGCTCGCGTTCCATCGCGGCGCGCGCGACCGGAAGAGCCGCTACTTCGGCCCGTTTCCGCACGCACAAGCGGTGCGCGAGAGCATCCAGCTCCTGCAGCGCGTGTTTCGCCTGCGCACCTGCGAGGACACGGTCTTCGAGAACCGCTCGCGCCCGTGCCTGCTGTACCAGATCCGGCGCTGCTCGGCGCCCTGTACCGGCCAGATAGACGAGGCGAGCTACGCGCAGGACGCGAAGGCGGCGGAGATGTTCCTGCAGGGCCGGGAGGACGATGTGCTGCGCGCCTTCGCCGAGAAGATGCAGGCGGCAGCCGCAGCGATGCGCTACGAGGAGGCGGCCCTCTACCGCGACCGGGCGCGCGCGCTCTCGCGCGTGCAGGCTCGCCAGTACGTCGAGTCCGAACGCGGCGTGGATGCCGACGTCGTCGCCTGCGCGGCCGAGGGCGGCATCGCGTGCGTGAACTTGGTGATGATCCGCGGCGGGCGGCACATCGGCGATCGCAGCTTCTTTCCGCAGAACGCCGAGCGCGCCGGCCCGGCCGAGGTGCTTGCGGCCTTCCTCGAACAGCACTACGTGGACCAGCCGCCACCGCCGCTCGTGGTCGCCGGCATGCCGGTGGAGTTCGTCCACCCGGGGACACAGGTCGTGTCGGCGGCACAGGGCGAGCGCCGCGTGTGGGTCGAGATGGCCGAGAAGAACGCGCGCCTCGCACTCGCGCAGCGCGCGCGCGAAAAGAGCACGCAGGAAGCGCGCCTCGCGGCGTTGCGCGAGGCGTTTGGCCTTCCCGAGACGGCGAGCCGGATCGAGTGCTTCGACGTGAGCCACACGATGGGCGAGGCGGCGGTCGCCTCTTGCGTGGTCTATGACCGGCATGCGATGCAGCGCGCCGAGTATCGCCGCTTCAACATCCGCGACGTGACACCGGGCGACGACTACGCGGCGCTGCGGCAGGCGCTGGAGCGCCGCTACGCGCGGATCACAGCCGAAGAGGGCCGCCTGCCGGACCTGATCCTGATTGACGGCGGCCGCGGGCAGGTGAAGGCCGCGCGCGCGGCGCTCGCCGAGCTGGGGATCGGGGACGTTCCGATCGTCGGCGTCGCCAAAGGACCGGCGCGGCGGCCGGGCGAGGAAGCGCTGGTGCTGGAAGCCGAAAGCGCCGTCCTCGCGCTGCCACCGGAGCATCCGGGGCTGCACCTCATCCAGACGATCCGCGACGAGGCGCATCGTTTTGCGGTTGCGGGGCATCGCGCGCGCCGCAGCCGGACGCGCACCACCTCGACGCTCGCCGACATTCCCGGCATCGGCGCCAAGCGCCGCCAGCGTCTGCTTGCGCATTTCGGCGGCCTGCAGGGCGTGCAGGAAGCGGCGGTGGACGAGCTGGCCAAGGTCCCCGGCGTCTCGCGCGCGCTCGCCGAGCGCATCTACCGGCACCTGCACGCCTGATGCCGTTCAATCTTCCCAATCTGGTCACCTGGCTGCGGATCATGCTGATTCCGCTCTTCGTTGCGCTGTTCTATCTGCCGGGCACGTGGATCACCGTCGCGGGGCGCGACACGGCGGCGACCGTGATCTTCCTCTTCGCCGCGGCGACCGACTGGCTCGACGGCTGGCTGGCGCGGCGCCTCAACCAGACCTCCGCGTTCGGCGCCTTCCTCGATCCGGTCGCCGACAAGCTGATGGTCGCGGCGGCGCTGATCGTGCTGCTGTACCTTGCACGCGTGGACGCGGTGGTCGCGCTGATCATCATCGGCCGCGAGATCGCGGTGTCGGCGCTGCGCGAGTGGATGGCAAAGGTCGGGCAGGCGAAGAGCGTCGCGGTGGCGACGATCGGCAAGTTCAAGACCGCAAGCCAGATGGTCGCGATTCCACTGCTTCTGTACGGCGAGCCGCTCGGCGGCGCGGTGGACAGCCAGTGGCTCGGCACCATCCTGATCAACGTCGCCGCCGTGCTCACGGTGGCCTCGATGCTGTACTACCTGCGCAAGGCGCTGCCCCACGCCGCGCTGTAGGCTATAATCCGCCGGTCAACCGCGCGGGAGTAGCTCAGTTGGTAGAGCGTAACGTTGCCAACGTTAAGGTCGCGGGTTCGAGACCCGTCTCCCGCTCCAGATTTCAGGAAGGGAAGGCCTGAGCGCCTTCCCTTCGCGTTTCATCCGGCGGGGTGGCAGAGTGGTCATGCAGCGGCCTGCAAAGCCGTGGACGCCGGTTCGATTCCGACCCCCGCCTCCATGCCCTTCGTGTCGCGCGCCCGGGTGGCGAAACTGGTAGACGCAGGGGACTTAAAATTCCCAGGCCGCAAGGCCGTGCCGGTTCAACTCCGGCCCCGGGTACCTCATTGCGCGGAGCGACCATGAGACGGCTAAAAAACCGCGCCCCGCGCATCGAGCGCGCGGGCGAGTGGCTCTACCTGGCACACCAGCGGCGCGAGCCGTTTGCGCCCCTGCCGGAGAATCTCGCACCGCGCGATATCGCGGAGGCATACGCGATCCAGGGCGAGTACGTCGGCATGCGCGGGCGCGATCTGGGCGCGGTGGCGGGCTACAAGATTGCGCTGACCACGCCACAGATGCGACGCATGGTGGGCATGTCTGAGCCCATCGCGGGCGACATTCTGGAAAAGACCGTGCTGCACGGCCCGGCGCGCGTGCGCGCCGCGAACTACGTGCGTCTGCTGGTCGAGTTCGAGATCGCGCTGGAGCTGGGCGACGACTTGCCGGCGGTCGGCGCGCCGTTCACGCGCGAATCCGTGGCCGCGGCGGTCAAGGCGGTGATGCCGGCGCTGGAGCTCGCCGACGATCGCAACGCCGACTACGCCTTGCTCCCGGCGCATCCCTTGATGCTGATCGCGGACAACGCGTGGAACGAAGGCGTGGTGCTCGGCGAGCCGGTTCAGGACTGGCGCCGCATCGACTTGGCCGAGGTACGCGGTGTGGCGCTGGTCAACGACTCGCCGGTAGGCGAGGGCCGCGGCCGCGACGTGATGGGTCATCCGCTGGTGGCGCTGGCCTGGATCGCGAACCACCTCGCCGCCCGCGGCCTTGGCCTATGGCGCAGCGATATCGTGATCACCGGCAGCCTGGTGGCGACCCGGTTCGCGAAGCCGGGCGAGCGCATCCGCTTCGAGGCCGGTCCGCTCGGCTCGGTGGAGCTGGTGATCGAGTAGCGTCAACCGGCACCGAGGCGGCGCCGCAGCTCGAAGCGCTGCACCTTGCCGAGCGCGTTCTTCGGCAGGGAGTCGAGGAACAGCACCCGGCGCGGGTGCTTGTAGCGTGCGAGGCGGTCGCGGAAAAGCGCCAGCACCTCGGTCTCGGTCAGGCGCGCGCCGGGCTTGAGCACGATGCAGGCGCAGGGTACCTCGCCCCACTTCGGGTCGGCGATGCCGATGACCGCGCTTTCGGCGATCGCCGGACAGTCGGCGAGAACGTTTTCCAGCTCCGCCGGATGGATGTTCTCGCCGCCAGAGATGATGACGTCCTTCGAGCGGCCCATGATCCAGAGAAAGCCCTCGTCGTCGAAGCGTCCAAGGTCGCCAGTGCGGAACCACTCGCCGTCGAACGCCGCGCGTGTCGCCTCGGGATCGTTCCAGTATCCGCGCATCACGTTGGGTCCCCGCACCTGGATCTCGCCGTCCACCAGACGCACTTCGCAGTGCGCCGCTGGCTTGCCGGCACTGCCTTCCTTGCGCATGGCATCTTCCCGCAGCAGGACGGTGGCGATGGGTGCGGTTTCGGTGCAGCCGTAGATCTGCCCGACCGGTACGCCGCGCGCATGGAAGGCGCGGATGAGCGAAAGCGGCACCACCATCGAACCGGTGTTGAGCAGGCGCAGCGAGGAAAGATCGGTGCGAGCCCAGTCCGGATGCTGGATGACCGCCTGCATCGCGGCCGGCACAAGCAGCGACAGCGTCGGTCGCTGCGCGGCGACGTCGGCCAGCCACTGCCCGGGTTCGAAACGCCGGTGTAGCGTCACGGTGGCGCCCGCCTGCAGTGCGGGGAGCGTCTGGTTATTGAGGCCGCCGACATGGAACATCGGCAGCGCGCTCAGCACATGGTCGGCCTGCGACAGGTCGTGCGCGTGGATCGAATTGAACCCGTTCCACAGCAGCGCCGACTGCGTGAGCACCGCGCCTTTCGAGCGCCCGGTCGTGCCGGAGGTGTAGACGATGAGCAGGTCGTCGCTGTCCACCCCTGCCGGGTGCATCGCGCCCGCCGCGGCGGCAGGCGAGGAGGGGCCGAGCGGCACGCCCAGCGCCCGCGCCTGCTCGACGAACTCGTCCTCCGCGACGAGATAGCGCGGCGTGCAGTCGGCAAGGATCGCCCGATGCTCGGCGGCAGTGAGTCGCCAGTTGAGCGGCACGAGAATCGCCCCGACGCGCGCAGCCGCGAAGAGAAGCTCCAGCATGCGCGGGTGGTTGTAGCCGAGCCAGGCGATGCGTTCGCCCCGGCCGACGCCGAGCGCCGCGGTCGTCTCCGCGATGCGCTTCCAGAGCGCGCCGTAGGTGATCGCTTCGCCTTGAAAACGCAGCGCGACCTTGTCCGGGCGCTGGTGCGCCCAGTGTTCGACGATGCGCGAGAAGTTAATCGTCGGCCTCCCCGGGCTCGTACAGCGCCTCGCGACCGATGCGGTCGAGGCACAGCTCCGCTGTCCAGGGCAGCATCAGCGAACCGCAGCGCGAGTCGCGGTACAGGCGCTCCAGCGGCAGGTTCCGCAGCATGGACTGGCCGCCGCAGGTGCGGATCGCGAGCCGGCACAGCTCGTTCGCGTTCTCCATGATCGTGAACTGCGCAGCGTAGGCGCGCAGGCGCGCGTCCTTCGGCGGGTCAATCCTTGCGTCCTCCAGCATGCGCAGGAACAGCGCCCGCGTCTGCTCCAGCTTGACCCACATCTCGGCGACCGCGATCTGCTTGGTGGGATACATGCGGCGCTTGACCGGCGGCATGCCTTCGACCTCGCCGCGCAGATACCGTACGGTGAATTCATAGGCGGCGATCGCGATGCCGACGTACGTCGGCGCCAGCGTAGTGAACATGTGCGGCCAGCGGCTGGCGGCCTGGAAATATACGCCGCGCGGCATCATCTGCGCGTCGTCCGGCACGAACACGTCCTTGAAGATCAGGTTGCGCGACACGGTTCCGCGCATGCCGAGGGGATCCCAGTCACCGACCACGGAAAGGCCTGGCGCATCGCCCGGCACCGCGAGGTACAGCGTATCGCGCATGGTACGGTCCGGCTTGTCCTCGGTGCAGAGCACTCCGTAATAGTTCGCGGCGCCGGCGAGCGAAGCGAAAATCTTCTTGCCGTTCACCAGCCAGCCGCCCTCGACCTTGGTGGCGGTGGTTCCGAAGGGCGCCTTGCCCGCGGCGGCCGCGCTGCCCTCTGAGAAGGGCTGCGCATAGACCGCACCGTCGCGGATCACGCGGCCGAAGTGCACCGCGCGGTGCCGTTCGTGCTCGGCCCGCTGCTTGGGCGTCATGTCGAGATCGTCGGCGAGCGTGCCCGGCCAGAGCGTGGAGCAGATATGCATGTTGAAGGTGAGCGCGGTGGCGCCGCAGTACTTGCCGAGCGTCGCCGAGACGAGCGCGTACGTCTTCAGGTCCGCGCCGAGGCCGCCGTAGCGCTGGGGCACGCACAGCCCGAGCAGGCCGGCGGCGCGCAGCTCGGCGTAGTTCTCGTGCGGGAAGCTCGCTTCACGGTCGTAGCGGTCGGCGCGCGCGGCGAAGCGCGGGCCGAGCGACTCGGCGAGGGCGATCAGCTCGCGCTGCTTCGCGGTCAGGGGATAGTTCGATCCGGTCACCGCGTAGCGCGGGTCGCCCAATGCGGCACAGATGTCCATGTCTACCTCACAGGGAATGGCGGCGCAGAAAATCCTCCAGCGCGGCGTTGAACGCCTGCGGCTGGTCCATCGGGCCGAGGTGGCCGCACCCCTCGAGCAGCACGTATTCGGCGCCGGGGATCTTCTGCGCCATCTTCTGCATTACCGCAGGGGGGGCGGTGCGGTCGTCGGTCCCGGCGATGAGCAGCGTCGGTACACGGATCGCCGCCAGCTCGCGGCGGCGGTCGAAGGTGGTGAGCATGCGTACCGCCTTGCGGTACGTTTCCGGCGGCACTTCGGCCATGACGCGCTCGGCGAGCGCAAGTCCCGCCGGGTCGGATTGGGTGCCGCGCATCGTCGGCATCAGACGCGCCGCGATCTCCGCCATGGTCTGGCCGGCATCGAGCGGCGCTAGGCGCGCGGCGATGAATTCGCGCGCGAATGCGGTGTCTGCACCGGCGAAGGCAGGACTGGTGAAGCACAGTACGAGCGCCTTCACCAGTTCCGGAAAGCGCGCGTACGCCTCCTGCGCCACCATTCCGCCCATGCTGTGGCCGACGAGCACCACCGGCTCGCCGCCGAGCGCTTCGATCAGCCGCCTGAGCGCGGCGCTCACCTGCTCGAAGTCGTAGGGCTCGACCGTCGCGCTTTCGCCGTAGCCGGGCTGGTCCCACGCGTGCGAGGGATAGCCAAGGCGCGCGAAATGGGGCAACTGGCGCTCCCAGGCATGATGCCCGCCGCCCACGCCATGAAGGAAAAGGAGCGGGGTCACGCGAGTTCTCCGGCCAGACGCCCCGCCTCGACCACCGGCCTGCCGTCGAGCGCGATCGTGCAATTGCGCAGCGGCAGATCGAAGTGTCCGAGCGTGTAGCGACCGGCCACCTCGTTGGCGCCCGTCGAGTAGAGGAAGTTGCCGGCGAACGCGCGCTGTTCGGTGCCGTTGACGTCGCGCCGGTCGTACATCACGAGCGCGTCCCAGCGCGCGCGCCGGTTCATGCCCCAGCCGACGTGTGAAACGGCGTAGGCCTCGCGGTCGCCCCACGCCGCGAAGTACTCGCGCATCAGCTCCGCGTCGAGCGACTCGCCTTCGATGCGGGTGACGTAGTCCGCCTCGACCGCGAGGCGAACCGGCGCTTCCACGTAGCGCTTGAACGTCAGATTGGCGTCGCCCGGCGCCAGTACCAGCGTTCCCTCGACACTGCCGGCGGCGGGAAAGCAAAGGCAAAGCCCGCCCGGCCAGTGCGACAGCGTGCCCGGCTTGTCGGTGTAGCCCCAGACGCCGCCGACGCGCGCGCCTTCGACGCGGATGCGCAGGTCGGTGCCGGCCGGGGAGGTGACGGTCATTTGCCGCGCGTGGCGCAGCAGGCGCATCGCGCTGCGCACGCGATGCTCGTCCTCCGGCGAGGGCGCCAGCCGCTCCAGCGCCTCAGGGTGCTCGTTCGAGATGTAGAGCACGCGCGCGCCGCCCTTGAGGATCTGCGGCAGTTCCGGGGCGTGCATCAGGCCCTCGAGTGTGCAGTCGGCGACGAAGCGCGCGGCCGCAAGCGCGGCCACCGCCGGCCCCATGTCTCGCAGCGCCACCGAGGCGCCGGTCGAACGGACCGGGACCGGCGCCGACTGGCGCGGGGTCGGCACGATCACATGGAACGGGCGCGCGCCGAGCCGGGCGAGCGCCAGCTCGGCAAGCCGCACATTGAGCGCGCGTGACTGGGTCTCGGACAGTACGGCGCAGATGTCGCCGGCGCCGACCTTGCAGCGCGCGAAGACTTCGGCGAACAGCTCGATCCACTTGGCCTCGATACGGTCGGCGATCATGGCGCTTGCTCTCCGGACGGCGTCATCCTATCGTATTGCATGAAAAATCATCGGTCAATGAAACCGCATGTAAAACGTCGGCGCCGGCGATACCGCTTCCCCGACGACTATCTGCCGTACCTGGTCGCGCGCGCCAGCCACGTCATCCTGCGCGAGTTCCACCCGCTGCTGCGGGCGCGGCGCATGCGGGTCGCCGAATGGCGCGTGCTGGCGACGCTGTCGGCGGGCGGTGCGCACACCGTCGGCGCGCTCGCGCGCGCCGCGCTGCTGGAGCAGCCGACGCTGTCCAAGCTGCTCGACCGGCTGGAGCGCAGGCGGCTGGTGCGGCGGGTGGCAGGCGGCATGGATCTGCGCCAGTCGCTCATCGAGCTGACGGCTCGCGGCCGCGCCCGCATCCGGCCGGCGGTGGCGCAGGCGCGGCGGCACGAAAGCCGGGTACTGCGTCGTTTCCGGGCAAAGGACGTTCAGGCCCTGCGCAGGCTTCTCAAGGCGTTCACGGCGCGGCTCGAGAACGGCCCGTCCTAGTATCATTTGGACATGATCGTATTCGACCTGCGCTGCCGCGAGGGCCATCGCTTCGAGGGCTGGTTCGGATCGGCGGAGGATTACGAGGCGCAGAAGGCACGCGGGCTTCTGGCATGCCCGAGCTGCGGAAGCGACGGCGTCGAGCGCCTGCCGTCGGCCGCACGGCTCAATCTGGGCGCTTCGCCGCCGCCCGCGGAACCTGAAGCACAACCGCAGATCGCCGGGCGGGATCCGCTTGCCGCGGCCCAGCTCCTGTATTCGCGCCTGCTGGATGAGATCCTCACGCGCTCGGAGGACGTCGGGGGCGAGTTTCCAGCCGAGGCCCGGCGCATCCACAAAGGCGAGTCCCCAGCGCGGCCCATCCGCGGCCAGGCGTCGCGGCAGGAGCATGAAGCGTTGCTTGAGGAGGGAATTCCGGTGGTTCGGATCCCGATCCCGCCGAAGGAGCGAATGAGCTGAAAGCGTTTTGGAAGTTCCCTGCCTATTCGCACAATGTGTGTTATGTCAAGTTACATTCCGATGCAACGGGTCTCTCCCCGGCACCGACCAACCTTTTTGCCCGTGGCTCGCAGGAGGCTGGCTCGCGCGCGCTACTCGACCGCGCCGGCTCGCCTGAGAAGCTCCTCCAGCGGCTTGTCGTTCCTGGCGCGGGCGATCGCGAGCGCTGTCTCGCCCTGCGGCCCCTTGTGGCGAAAATCCGCGTCTTCCTGAAGCAGCACCCGCGCGGCTTCAAGATGACCGCCGCGCGCCGCTAGCATCAGCGGCGTGTAGCCGTTCGGTGCCACCGCCTCCTTGTCCGCTCCCCGATCAAGAAGGAACCGGATCATGTCCGCGTGACCCATGAACGCAGCGTAGTGCACGGGCGTCCAGCCGCGCTCGCGAACCTGGGCGCCTTTTTCGACGAGCATTTTTGCGATACCAATATGCCCTCCCAGGCTGGCCATCATCAGGGCGGTGTCCCCATGAGGGGTGCGCGCGCGTACGTTCGCCTTGCGCTCGAGCAGGAGCGCGACGAGGCTCTCGTGGCCGTGGCGCGCGGCCATCATCAGCGCGGTGTTGCCTTTCGGGTCAGCGGTGTTCGGATCCAAGCCCTTGTCCAGGAGCTCTGCCACGACTTTGACGTCGCCGCGCTCGACAGCCGTCAGGAATTGCTCGTAAGCCTGGGCATTTGAGGAGGAACTGGACAGAGTTAGTACTGTCGATACAATGAGTTGCAATAGACATCTCAGATTAAACATTCAAAGACCCCTTTTCGCCGGCTGCGGCAGTTCCGAAAGCATCTCGGCGGCGACGAGGCGCGGATTGAGCGGATGCCGAACCAGCAACCGGATCTGCCCCATCCTGCGAGCGAAGGAAAGCCAATCGCGCGCCGGGACGGATCCACTGCCGCCGCCAGCGCCCGGCAAGTACTTGCGCCGCCCGGCCATCGCCTCAAATGCGCGATCAAGGCCGTACTTTTGCAGCGCTTCGGCGAGCAGATCCAACTCCTCGCGGGATTCGACCCGAAAGGCGGATGCCAGATCAGCGGCCTGTGGTGCGCGCAGCAGCGCTTCGACCGCCTTGCTGTACTGTCCGGTCGCGAGCTCAAGCGCCCGTCGCGGCGCGCCGCCTGCGAAGGCGAGCCAGAGGTCGGGGTTCGCGACGCCCTGCGCCGCAAGCCAGGCGCATGCCGCATCGGCTTTAGGCAGCGGCACCGCCACACCGACGCAACGGCTGCGAACGGTGGCAAGGAGCCGCCAAGGCCGGTGCGATACCAGCAGGAACACGGCGCCAGGCGGCGGCTCTTCCAGGCTTTTGAGGAGCGCGTTCGCCGCCGCTGCATTCATGTCCTCGGCCGGATGCACGATTGCGACGCGCAGCCCGCCGCGATGCGAGCCCAGGTTGACGAAATCCGCGAGCGCGCGGATCTGGTCGACCTTGATTTCGCTGCTCGACCCTGCCGGCCTTGCAGCGGGAGTTTCCTCGTCATCGGCAAGACCGGCCTGCCGCGCCATCGCCTCCGGCTCGACGTAGCGCACATCGGGGTGGCTGCCGGCGAGGAACCACCGGCACGCAGCGCAGCTTGCGCATGGCGCGCTCTGCGACCGCTCGGCTTCGCAAAGCAGTGCCTGCGCGAAGCGCTCGGCGAGCGCGAGCTTTCCCGACCCGGGGGCACCGTGCAAGAGCAGCGCATGCGGCAGGCGGGCGCGCATCGCGCACAGCCGGGTCCAGGTTTCGGTCTGAAGTTCGGCGATCATCGGTGTTCAGAAACCCTGGAGGGCGGACTCGATCTGTGCGCGCACCTGCTCCGGCGGCTGGGCACCGTCGATTAGGCGGATGCGCCCGGGCTCCGCGGCGGCGAGCCGATGGTAGGCCGCGCGCACGCGCTCGAAGAACTCGCGGCTTTCCCCTTCGAAGCGATCGGGCACGCGCCCGGTGCCCCGCAGGCGAGCGCGGCTCACTTCGAAGGGGCAGTCGAAAAGCAGCGTCCGGTCCGGCCGCAGGCCCGGGTGGACATGGTGTGCGAGCCGCTCGATCAGTTCCAGCGGCACTCCTTTGCCGGCCCCCTGGTATGCGCTCGTCGAGTCGGTGAAGCGGTCGCACAGCACCCAGGCGCCGCGCGCGAGCGCCGGCAGGATCGAGCGGGCGAGATGATCGCAGCGTGCGGCGAACATCAGCAGCGTTTCGCACACCGGATCCATCGGTTCGGCGAGCAGGAGCTCTCGCAACCTTTCGGCGAGCGGCGTGCCGCCGGGTTCGCGCGTCACCACGACCTCCCGCCCCGGGGCGCGCAGCCGCTCGGCGATCCAGGGCAGATGGGAAGACTTGCCGGCGCCGTCCACGCCCTCGAGCGTGATGAACCTGCCTCTAGCGTCCGGCATCGATCTGGTATTTTCGCACGGCGCGGTTATGCTCTTGCAGCG
Organism: Pseudomonadota bacterium; assembly: GCA_040752005.1. Classification (GTDB taxonomy): domain Bacteria; phylum Pseudomonadota; class Gammaproteobacteria; order Burkholderiales; family SG8-39; genus RBG-16-66-20. The sequence continues at coordinate 40,128 of JBFMFX010000007.1, forward strand.
AGCGCGAGAACTCGCTCGATCCGTCGCCGCGTGCGACGTAGTAAAGCGCAGTGGTTTTCGCCGGGCGCAGCGCGGCTTGCAGCGCCGCGAGCCCAGGCGAGGCGATCGGCGTGGGCGGCAGTCCCGGCCGCGTATAGGTGTTGTAGGGACCGTCTGTCTGAAGATGGATCTTCTTCAGGTTGCCATCGAACCTTTCGCCGAGACCGTAGATCACCGTCGGATCCACCTGCAGCAGCATGCCGGCGCGCAAGCGGTTGACCAGCACTCCGGCGATCCGCTCGCGCTCGTCGGCGCGACCCGTTTCCTTCTCCACGATGGAGGCCATGATGAGCGCCTCGTACGGCGTGCGGTAGGGCGTGCTCGGATCCCGCGCCGCCCACTCGCGCGCGAGATGGCGCTGCATCGCGGCGTAGGCGCGCTCGAGGATCCGCAGGTCGCTGGTGCCTTTCGGGAAGACGTAGGTGTCCGGAAAGAAAAGCCCTTCCGGGTGCGACTCCGCAGCCTTTACCCGCGCCAGTATCGCGGCGTCGGGCAGACCCAGCGAATCATGGCGCACGCCGGGATGGGCGTCGAGCGCGGCGCGGATCTGGCGGAAGGTCCACCCCTCGATGAACGTGATCTCCGCCTGCATGACATCGCCGCGCGTGAGCTTGTCGAGCAGCTCGAGCGGCGTCGGCGCCTGCGTAAGCTCGTAGCTTCCGGCCTTGATTTCGTGGGCGCGCCCGAGCGCGCGGGCGAGCAGCTCGAAGCGCCAGGCGCCCACCGCGATCCCGGCCTCCTCCATGCGACGCGCCGCGCCACGGAAACCGGTCCCCGGTGGAATTCCAAACTCGGCCGGAAGGCCGGCGACCTTGACGGGCGTGGCAAGGTACCACAGCGCGTAGCCGGCTGCGGCGAGCAGCGCGGCGACGAGAGCGACGGACAGGGCGCGGAGCAAGGGTTGCCACTAAAATTGGCATTCTACGATGCGGATCGCGAAACTCGACGCCTGTGGCCTGCTGCGCGTGCAAGGCGCGGATGCGCGCGCGTTCCTGCACGCGCAGCTTACCGCCGATATCGCACAGCTTCCGGCGGACCGCGCGCGCCGCGCCGGTTGGTGTTCGGCCAAGGGTCGCCTGCTGGCGACGTTCCTGGTGATTCCGCACGCGGACGGATTCCTGCTGCAGCTCGCACGCGACCTCGCCGCGCCGATCGCCCGGCGGCTCGCGATGTACGTGCTGCGGGCAAAGGTGAGCATCGACGATCGTAGCGAGTCGTGGACCCAGCACGGCGTCTGGGGCGAGGACGCGGCGCGGGAGCTTGCCGCGCTCGGCCTGGCGGTGCCGCAGGAGGAACTGGCCGTCGCCTCGCGCGAAGGAAAAGTGCTCGTGCGGCTGGGTCCGGAGAGGTTTCTCCTCCTCGGTGAAGTCGGCCTGCAGGCCAATGCGGAGCCGCAGGAGTGGATGCTGCAGGACATTCGCGCCGGGATCCCGTGGATCTCGGCGGCCACCCAGGATCAGCTGCTGCCTCAGATGGTCAATTTCGAAGTGATCGGCGGCGTGGACTTCCGCAAGGGCTGCTATCCCGGGCAGGAGGTCGTGGCGCGCGCCCAGTACCGCGGCGCGGTCAAGCGGCGCATGTACCGGTTGGGTACGAGCACCGCGCTGAAGCCCGGGCAGAGCGTCTTCTGCGACGCGCATCCGGAAGAGCCTGCGGGTCTGGTGGTGAACGCGGCGGACGGCGAGGCGCTCGCGGTGCTCGCGAGCGCTGCGATCGAATCCGGCAGCCCGATCCGTGTTTCGCCCGGCGGTGAGGCCCTCGCGGTGCTGCCCCTGCCCTACTCGCGGTGACGAACTACTACGTGTACTACCGCGTGGATCCGGCGCGGGTCGAGGAAGTGCGCGCGCGTGTGGCGCGGCTGTTCGAGACGGTTGCGCGCGAAACCGGCGTGCACGGGCGCTGGATGCGCCGGCGCGACGACGCAACCACCTACATGGAGGTCTACGAAGGCGTGCGCGACGGCGCCGCGCTGGAGTCGCTCATGGCGCGCGAAACCGCCGATCTCGGCCTGGACCGCAGGATCGAGCGCTTCGTATGTGCCTGATCCTCGTCGCCTGGCGCGCACGGCCGGATGTTCCGCTCGTGGTCGCGGCGAATCGCGACGAATTCCACGACAGGCCGGCCGAACCCGCCGGCTTCTGGCGCGACGCCCCGGCAATCCTCGCCGGGCGCGATCTGAGGGCGGGCGGCACGTGGATCGGTGTTGCGCGCAGCGGGCGTTTCGCCGCGGTCACCAATTACCGCGGCGGCCGCGATCCGTCGGCGGCGGAATCGCGCGGCGCGCTGGTGGCGCGCTTTCTCGCCGGCAGCGCGGCGCCGGCGGCCTACGTCGCCGAAGTCTCCGCCCGGCGCAACGCCTACAGCGGTTTCAATCTGCTGGTCGCGGACGGCGACGAGCTGTGGTGGCTGTCCAATCGCGACGGTGACCCGCGCCGGCTCGCTCCGGGCATCTACGGGCTGGGAAATTTCCTGCTCGACACGCCCGACGTCGCTGATGCGAAGGCACGGTTCGCGCGCGCTCTGGAGACTCACGTCGCGGTGGAGACGCTGTTCGCGCTGCTCGATGCGGCGAGAATCACCGCGCCGGATTACGGCACGCGCTGCGCGACCGTGCTTCTCGGTGCCGCCGATGGTCGCGTGCGCTTGGCCGAGCGCGTGTTCGATGCCGCGGGCGTGGCGGGCGAGACCGCGGGCTTCGAATTCACGCGCGCCGGCCTCTGAGTCTGCCGGCGGCGTTCGCGCGGCTAGAGCTTGCGCCGCATCTTCTGGTGCAGGATGCCGGCTTCCTGGTACACCTTGCCTTCGGCGACGAAACCGTGATCGCGGTAGAACTCGGCGGCCTGCAACTGCCCCGAGACCACGACCTCCGTGTGGCCGCGCCGCCGCGCTTCCTCCACCAGCGCTTCGAGAATCGCCGCACCGACCCCCTGCCGGCGCCACTCCTTGACCACTGCCATGCGCCCGATCTGCCCGTCGGGAAGCAGCCGGCCGGTGCCGACCGCCTTGCCGTCGGGCGCGTACGCGATCGCGTGCACCGACTTCGCGTCCATGTCGTCGAGCTCGATTCCGGGGGGCACGTTCTGCTCACCGACGAAGATCGCGAAGCGGATCGGGCCGGCGACAGGCTGCGCCTTGTCCCAGCTCATCAGCTCGATCCGGTACATGAGCGGAAAGTATAATCCGCGCCGATGAAAAGCCTCTGGAGTGACGCCGAGGCGGCGCAGTTTCAAGGGCCGCTGGGGCTGCGCGTATACACATCGAGGCTGCTCGGACGCGACAGGTCGCTCGTTCTGCACGGCGGCGGCAACACCTCGGTCAAGATCGTCGAAAAAAACCTCTTCGGCGAGGACGAGGAGGTACTCTACGTCAAGGGCAGCGGCTGGGATCTGGAGACGATCGAGGCGGAAGGGTTCGCCCCGGTGAAGCTGAACGCCGTGCGGCGCCTCGCTTCGCTGCCGCGGCTGTCGGATCGCCAGATGGTGAACGAGCTGGCCGTAAACGTGCTGCGCGCCGGGGCGCCGGCGCCGTCGGTCGAAACCCTGCTGCACGCGATTCTGCCCTGGCGATACGTGGATCACACCCACGCCGACGCCGTGCTCTCGGTGTCGAACTCCCCGGACGGCGAAGCGCGGATCCGCGAGATCTACGGCGATCGCGCGGTGATCATTCCGTACATTATGGCGGGATTCGATCTCGCGGCGTATTGCGCGCGGGAGTTCCCGCGACAGGCGGGCCGCAACACGATCGGCATGGTGCTGCTCGGGCACGGTGTGTTCTCATTTGGCGCCGAGGCGCGCGAGTCGTATGAACGCATGATCGAGCTGGTCGGCATGGCCGAGGCATACCTGGAGCGGCGCGGCGCCTGGCGCGTCGAGCTTCCGCCCGCGGCGCCGGCGCCGTTTGCCCGCGTCGCGGCGGCGCAGCTGCGCCGCGAGGTCTCGCAGGCGGCGGGTTTTCCGATGATTCTGCGCTTCAACGATTCGCCGCGCTTCCTCGCGTTCGCGCGCCACCCCGAGGTGGCGCGCATCGCGCAAAGCGGCCCTGCCACACCGGACCACGTCATCCGCACCAAGCCGGTGCCGATGCTCGGACGCGACGTCGCCGGGTTCGCGGCCTCCTACCGCGCCTATTTCGAGCGCAACGCCGCACGGGCGGCGGAGAGGAAGACGATGCTGGATCCGGCGCCGCGCATGGCGCTCGACCCGGAATTCGGCTTCGTCGCGATGGGCCGTACCGCGAAGGATGCAGCGGTGGTCGAAGAGCTGTATGCGCACACGGTGGACGTGATCCTGCGCGCCGAGGCACTGGGCGGCTGGAAGGCACTCGATGAGAAGCACATCTTCGACATCGAGTACTGGGAGCTGGAGCAGGCCAAGCTGAAAAGGGCCGGCCATGCGCCGGTATTCGCCGGCGAGGTGGCGCTCGTCACCGGGGCGGCTTCGGGCATCGGCCGTGCCTGCGTCGAGGCATTCCTGAGGCGCGGGGCGGCGGTGGTGGGGCTCGATCTCGATCCGGCAATCGAGCGGCAATGGCAGCGCCCCGACTATCTCGGGATCGTTTGCGATCTCACCGACGCGAGCGCGGTGGACGCGGCATTGGACGCCGCGGTCAGGCGCTTCGGCGGCGTAGATATGCTGGTGCTCAACGCCGGTATCTTTCCGGCGTCGCAGCGGGTCGAGGAGATCACCCCCGAGATGTGGCGGCGGGCGATGCTGGTCAACGTCGAGGCGGGCCTGACCGTGATGCGGGCAAGCCACGCGCTGCTCAAGCTCGCACCGCGCGGCGGGCGCATCGCCGTGATCGGTTCGAAGAACGTGCCGGCCCCCGGTCCGGGCGCGGGCGCCTATTCGGCCTCGAAGGCGGCGTTGAACCAGCTCGCGCGCGTGGCCGCGCTCGAATGGGGACGCGAGGGCATCCGCATCAACACACTCCATCCCAACCAGGTCTTCGACACCGGTCTGTGGACCGAGGAGCTTCTCGCCGCGCGGGCGCAGGCCTACGGCATGACCGTCGAGCAGTATCGCCGGAACAACTTGCTGCGGACCGAAGTGCGTTCGCGCGATGTCGCCGAACTTGCCGCAGAGCTGTGCGGTCCGCTGTTCGCCAAGACCACGGGCGCGCAGATCCCGGTGGACGGCGGCAACGAGCGCGTGGTGTGACGGTCGAGCCGATCCGCTGGACGGGCAAGGCGCTGGAGCTGCTCGACCAGCGGCTCCTGCCGACCGAAACCGCCTACGTCGTCTGCCGAACCGACGCCGAGGTGGCGCAAGCGATCCGTGACATGGTGGTACGCGGAGCGCCGGCCATCGGTTGTGCCGCGGCTTTCGGCGTGGTGCTCGGGCGCGGTACACGGGAAGCGTACGAGCGGCTCGCCGCGAGCCGGCCGACGGCGGTGAACCTGTTCTGGGCGCTGGAGCGCATGAAGCGCGCGAAGGATCTCGAGGCCGAGGCGCTCGCCATCTTCGCCGAAGACATTGCCGCAAACCGGGCCATCGGCGCACACGGTGCGGCGCTGATTCCGCCGCGAGCGCGCATTCTCACCTACTGCAACACCGGCGCGCTCGCGACCGCCGGCTACGGCACCGCGCTCGGCGTCGTACGCTCGGCGCGCGACAAGGGCGTTTCGGTGATCGCCTGCGAGACGCGGCCGTATCTGCAGGGTGCGCGCCTGACCGCGTGGGAGTGCGTGCAGGAGGGAATCCCCTGCACGCTCATCACCGACAACATGGCCGGATTCCTCATGAGCCGCGGGGAAGTGGATGTCGTGCTCGTGGGCGCTGACCGCATCGCCGCCAACGGCGACGTCGCCAACAAGATCGGTACGTACATGCTCGCGGTGCTGGCGCAACGGCACCGGATGCCCTTCTATGTCGCGGCGCCGCTGTCCACGTTCGACTTCAACGCCTCCGACGGCAACGCGATCCGGATCGAGGAGCGCGACCCCGCCGAGGTCATCGGCTACCGCGGCACGCGCTGGGCGCCAGAAGGCGTGGGCGTGCGCAACCCGGCGTTCGACATCACGCCCGCGGAACTCGTGAGCGCGATCATCTGCGAAAAGGGGGTCATCCGCTCGCCGAACCGCGAGCGGCTGGCCGGCTTGAAGCTGCCCGGCGGCGCTTAGAGCCTTTCGGCGAGCCGGACGAAGTCGAGAGCGGCGACCGGTTGCAGCTCCGAGCCCGCGCCGCGCCGTGGCGCGGGCTGCATGAACACGACGGAGATCCCCTCGTTGTACATGTTGGTGCCGCGGCTGCGCAGGTCTTTCCAGCGCCCGCCGATGACGTTGCCCTGCAGGTCGCGGATGATCGACCCGCTGCGCGTCCGTTCCTCGTAACCGACGATCTGTCCTTCGGCGTTGCGCCACGGCGCGTAGAGCGAGAGCCGCGTCAACACCTCTCCGGTTCCGCGATAACGCAGCGTTTCCTTCTGCCCGACGATGTGTCCGTCCGGATTGCGCAGCACGTCGCGCTCGATGATCCGATATTCGGAGAGCAGCGAGCAGCCGCTCACCGCGATCCCGAACACAGCGACCAACGCGAGACGCGATGCGCCGCGACCCGCTTTTTTCACCGTCTCACGCATCGGCTTCATAGAGCCTCCTTTGTTCTTGGACCCGCACTGCCCGACCGCGTTCTCCGATCAGCACACTACACTTTTTTGCGATCCTCCGCTTCGAGATCTGCAAAGGCGAGGGCGAAAGTCACATAACACCATGTTTTCACGATCTTTTGCCAAGTATTGCCCATCCGCGGCGTCGCCGGCGGACGTCAGCCATGAATCACGACCGGGACATACGGCGGAACCAGCTCGAAGAGCTCCAGCACGTCGGCGCTTCGCATCCTGATGCAGCCGATCGATCCCGGCCTTCCCATTTCTGCAGTTTCCGGCGCGCCGTGGATGTAGATGTAGCGACGCATCGTGTCCACCTCCCCCAGGCGGTTGAAGCCTGGCTGGCACCCGCTCAGCCAGAGGATCCGGGTCAGGATCCAGTCGCGACCTGGGTAGCGGGCGTGCAGCTCCGGCGTCCAGATCTCGCCGGTGGGACGCCGCCGCACGAACACGGCGTTCAGAGGCTGGCCCGCCCCGATTTTCGCCCGGACCACATGACGCCCGCGTGGCGTGCAGAAGCTTCCGTTGCGCTCACCGAGCCCGTTCTTCGCCGTGGACACCGGGTAGCGCCGCAGGACCCGCGCGCCGTCCAGGAGCGCAAGCTCCTGGGCCGCCGCGTCAACCTCGATTCTCATCGGCGCGCGGCAAAGAAGGCGCGCAGCAGCGCACTGCACTCCTCGGCGAGCACGCCGCCCTCGACCGCCGCATGGTGATTGAGCCGCCCCTCGGCGAACAGGTTGACGACGCTGCCCGCAGCCCCGGTCTTCGGATCGGGTGCGCCGAAGACCACGCGCCCGATCCGGGCGTGGAAGATGGCCCCGGCGCACATCGCGCAGGGCTCCAGCGTCACATACAGCGTTGCGCCCGAGAAGCGGTAGTTATCGAGCGTGCGCGCGGCGGCGCGGATCGCTTCGGTTTCGGCGTGCGAAGTCGGGTCGCGCGACGAAATCGGGCGATTCCAGCCTTCGCCGACGATGCGCCCGTCGGCCACCACCACCGCGCCGACCGGCACTTCGCCCTCGTCCGCTGCGCGCCGCGCGAGTTCCAGGGCACGGCGCATGAACGCCTCGTCATTCATGTCCACTCGGTCGCCGGCGGTCTCGAAAATCGTTGCTTTCACGGATGCTCATCCCGCCGCTCGTGCCCCCGGCTCCGGCGACATGCTCGCTGCGCCTCACCCCGGGGGTTGCGTGCGGCACAGAGGTTCGACAAGCCCTTGCGAGCGCCTCGCCGTGCGGCGCGCTGCGAGTGTAGCGCCAGGCGCGGCCCGCGTCGGGTAACGGCGTGCACGTCGGCGATCACGCGGGTTCCGCTTTCCCGTGCAGGAAAACGAGTCAATCCAGCGCCAGTGCCTTGCGCGCGAGCGCAACGAAGGCCGCCCGCTCGGCGGGTGTGAGCGCGGCAAGGATCTCCGTCTGGAGCGCCTCGACGACGGGTCGCACTGCGGCGAGCAGCCGCTTGCCTTCGGCAGTCAGGTACAGCCGGCGCGCGCGCCTGTCGTCCGCGCTGACCTCGCGGCGGATCCAGCCCTTCTGTTCGAGCCGTTCGACGACGCCGCCGATCGTCGCACGGTCGAAACTGATCGTCGCCGCGAGGCTTGCCTGATCTATGCCGGGCCGCTCGGCGATCACGTTGAGCGCCGCGAACTGCACCGAGGTCAGATCGAAGCCCGCCTCCTGCGTCCGCGTCTGGAAAACCTGCGTCGACTGCTGGTGCAGTCGCCGGATCAGGTGCCCCGCCATCTTCAGTCTGTCCATCCAAGTCTCCGTCGCCGGCCTTGCGCCGGGCGCGCGCCCGGCGTTGCGGGCCGCTTCCCGCTTGACGATTGTAGTATGCATGCATATGATTCGTAAACATATCGTCATCCACCCCGCGGCGGAAGGAATCCGCGATGCGATACCACGTCAATGGCTTCAGGCCCGGTGATCCCGACATCCAGCCGGCCGCTCCGGGCCACCGGCGCGCCGGCGACCCGCTGCCCGAGACGGTGGACGTCCTGATCGCCGGCTCGGGCCTGGCCGGCCTGTGCCTGGCTGCACAGCTCGCCCGCGTGCCGCAGATCCGTACGATGCTGGTGGAACCGAAGCTCGGGCCGATGGAAAGAGGCCAGGCCGACGGCATCAGCGTGCGCACGATGGAGATGTTCCAGGCTTTCGGCTTCGCCGAGAAAGTGATGCGCGAGGCGGTATGGATCAACGAAACCACCTTCTGGGCTCCTGATGCCGAAGGAGCGCTCACCCGTGTCGCGCGCGTGCAGGACGTGCCCGACGGCATCTCCGAGATGCCGCATGTGCTGCTCAACCAGGCGCGCGTGCACGACATGTTCCTCGACGTGATGCGGAACGCGCCGACGCGGCTCGAGCCCGACTATGGACTGAAAGTGGCGGACGTGCGCGTAGCTCCCGAGGCGACCGACTTCCCCGTGACGGTCACGCTCGAGCGTACGGCGCCCGGGCACGAAGGCAAGAAGGCCACCGTACGCGCCCGCTATGTCGTCGGCTGTGACGGCGCGCGCTCGACGGTGCGCAGCGCGATCGGCGGCACACTGCACGGCGATGCGGCGCACCAGGCCTGGGGAGTGATCGATCTGCTTGCCGTGACCGATTTTCCCGACTGGCGCATGAAGTCGTTCGTGCGCTCGCAGCGCGAAGGCACGCTGATGGTGCTGCCGCGCGAGGGCGGGCATCTGGTGCGGGTGTACGTCGAGCTCGACCGGCTCGGCGAGAACGAGCGCGTCGCCGACCGCGGCCTGACAGCCGCGGACATCATCGCCAAGGCGCAGCGCATCTTCCGGCCCTTCACGCTCGCCGTGAAGGAAATCGTCTGGTGGTCGATCTACGAGATCGGCCATCGCCTCACCGACAAGTTCGATGATGTGCCCGAAAACGAGGTCGCCCGTCGCACACCGCGCGTGATGCTCGCGGGCGACGCCTGCCACACGCACAGTCCCAAGGCCGGGCAAGGGATGAACGTTTCGATGGGCGACACGTTCAACCTCGGCTGGAAGCTGATCCTGGTGCTGACCGGATGCGCCGAGCCGGCGCTGCTGCACAGCTACTCGGCTGAGCGCCGCGGCACGGCCAAGGCGCTCATCGAGTTCGACCACACCTGGGCGCGGGTCGTCGGCGCGGGCGCCGATGACGTCGTGGACGGCCTGCCGCGGGTGGCGCGCGATTTCGTCCGCAACCTGCCTTTCACCTGCGGGCTGACGGTGCAGTACGAGCCGAGCGCGCTGACCGGCCTGCCGACGTATCAGCACCTCGCCACAGGTTTTCCTATCGGCAAGCGGTTTCACTCCGCTCCGGTCGTGCGGCTGGCCGATGCCAGGCCGATGCACCTGGGGCATTGCATCGAGGCCGATGCCCGTTTCCGGCTCTTCCTGTTCGCTCCTGCCGGCGACACCGGCGGGCCCGGCGGCGCCATCGCGGCGCTTTGCGACTGGCTCGAGCACGACGCCGCGTCGCCGCTGCGCCGCCATCGAGCACCTGGCGAGGATGTCGACGCGGTGATCGACACGCGCGCCGTTTTCCAGCAGGGATTCCGCGAACTGGAGTTCACCCGGATGCCGACGCTGCTGCGCCCGCATGTGGGCCGCTACGGGCTGTGCGATTATGAAAAGATCTTCTGCGCCGACCTCAAGCGCGGCGAGGACATTTTCGAGATGCGCGGCATAGACCGCGAGCGGGGCTGCATGGTCATCGTGCGGCCGGACCAGTACGTCGGGGACGTGCTGCCGCTCGCGGCGCGCGAGGAACTCACCGCCTACTTCGCCGGCATCCTGCGAGCGCGAGGCTGATCGGTCGCTGCCCGCGGCGTCAGCCCCTGACGCGGCGGCGGATTGTCCGCGGCCACGATCGAAAAAGGTCTGCCGCCCGACGCACGCCCTACTCCCACTCGATGGTGGCTGGTGGCTTCGAGGAGATGTCGTAGGTCACCCGGTTGATGCCGCGCACCTCGTTGATGATGCGCGTGGACACGCGCGCAAGCAGTTCGTGCGGGAGCGCGACCCAGTCCGCGGTCATGAAGTCGGAGGTTTCTACCGCGCGCAAGGCGACGACATGCTCGTAGGTGCGCCCGTCGCCCATCACCCCCACGCTTTTCACCGGCAGGAACACCGCGAACGCCTGACTTACCTTGTCGTACCAGCCGCTCGCGCGCAGCTCGTCAATGAAAATCGCATCCGCCCGCCGCAGCAGATCGGCGTATTCCTTCTTCACCTCGCCAAGGATGCGCACGCCGAGCCCCGGCCCCGGGAACGGGTGGCGAAACACCAGCTCGCGCGGCAGCCCGAGGGCGAGGCCAAGCTCGCGCACCTCGTCCTTGAACAGCTCGCGCAGCGGCTCTAGCAGCTTCAGGTGCAGGGTCTCGGGCAGCCCGCCGACGTTGTGGTGCGACTTGATGCTGGTTGCCTTCCTAGTCTTCGCACCTGCCGACTCGATTACATCCGGATAGATAGTGCCCTGCGCGAGCCAGCGGGCGTTGGGGATCCGCCCCGCCTCGCGCTGAAACACCTCGACGAACGCGGCGCCGATGATCTTGCGCTTGGCCTCCGGATCGGAGACGCCCGCGAGGCGCTCCATGAATTCCGTCGCGGCATCCACATGCACGATTCTCACTCCCAGATTGCGCCCCAGCGCTTCCATCACCTGCTCGGCCTCGTTCAGCCGCAGCAGCCCGTGGTCCACGAACACACAGGTCAGCCGCTCGCCGATCGCCTTGTGGATGAGCGCCGCCGCGACCGAGGAATCGACCCCGCCGGAGAGACCGAGGATCACCTCGTCCGCCCCGACCTGGGCCCGGATGCGCGCCACCGCTTCGCCGGCGAAATCGGGCATGTTCCAGTCGCCCGTGCAGCCGCAGATCTCGCGCACGAAGCGATGCAGGATACGCGCGCCCTGCACCGTGTGGGTGACCTCCGGGTGGAACTGCACGCCGTAATAGCCACGCGACTCGTCCGCCATGCCGGCAATCGGGCATGACGGTGTCGAGGCCATCAGGCGGAACCCGGGCGGCATCTCGACGACCTTGTCGCCGTGGCTCATCCACACGCGCAGCATGCCGTGGCCTTCCGGGGTGCGGAAATCCTCGATGCCTTCGAGCAGCCGCGTATGTCCGTGGACGCGAACTTCCGCATAGCCGAACTCGCGCACCTTGCCCGGCTCAACCCGGCCCCCGAGCTGCTGCGCCATGGTCTGCATCCCGTAGCAGATGCCGAGCACCGGCACGCCGAGGGCGAACACCGCGTCCGGCGCCTGCAGCGCACCGGCATCGTAGGCCGAGAGATGGCTGCCCGAGAGGATGATGCCGCGCAGCCGCCCGCCGGCGGCGAACTCGCGCACGAAGTCATCGCCGACATCGGCCGGATGGATCTCGCAGTACACCCTGGCTTCGCGCACGCGGCGCGCGATCAGTTGTGTGTATTGCGCGCCGAAGTCGAGGATGAGAATCCGGTCGTGCAACGCGCTACTCGACCCGGTAGTTCGGTGCTTCCTTGACGATCTGGACGTCGTGCACGTGCGACTCGCGCATGCCCGCGGAGGTGATCTCGACGAACTGCGCGCGTCGGCGCAGCTCGTCCAGATTCGCCGATCCGGTGTAGCCCATGCTTGCGCGCAGCCCGCCGAGCAGCTGCTGGATCACCCACACCACGCTGCCCTTGTAGGGCACCCGCCCTTCCACGCCCTCGGGTACCAGCTTTTCGACGTTCATGTCCGAGTCCTGGAAATAGCGGTCCGCGGCGCCGCGCTGCATCGCGCCGAGCGAGCCCATGCCGCGGTAGGCCTTGTAGGAGCGGCCCTGGTATAGCTCGATTTCGCCCGGCGCTTCGTCGGTGCCGGCGAAGAGCGAGCCCAGCATCACCGCGTGAGCGCCGGCGGCGATCGCCTTGGCGATGTCGCCCGAGTAGCGCACGCCGCCGTCCGCGATCAGGGGTACCCCGGTCGGCGCGAGCGCCTCGGCGACGTCCTGAATGGCGGTGATCTGCGGCACGCCGACGCCGGCGACGATGCGCGTGGTGCAGATCGAACCGGGGCCGATGCCGACCTTGACCCCGTCGGCACCATGGTCCACGAGCGCCTTCGCTCCGTCGGCGGTGCCGACATTGCCCCCGATCACCTCCACCTTCGGATAGCGCGACTTGATCCATTTCACGCGATCGAGCACGCCTTGCGCGTGACCGTGCGCCGTATCCACCACCAGCACGTCAACCCCCGCTTCGACGAGCGCGGCGACCCGCTCGTCGGTGCCCTCGCCGACGCCCACCGCCGCGCCGACCCGCAGCTTGCCCTGCGGGTCCTTGCACGCGTTCGGATGTTCCGATTCCTTGAGGATGTCCTTGACCGTAATGAGGCCCTTCAGGCGGAACTCCTCGTCTACCACCAGCACGCGCTCCAGGCGGTGCCGGTGCATGGCCTGCATCGCTTCGTCGCGGCTGGCGCCCTCGCGCACGGTGACCAGCCGCTCCCGCGGCGTCATGATTTGCCGCACCGGCTGATCTAGCCGCGTCTCGAAGCGCACGTCGCGGTTGGTGACGATGCCGACCACCCGACCGTCCTTGACCACCGGAAATCCCGAGATCCGGTGCTGCTGCTGCAGCGCGAGCACCTCGCGCACGGTCATGTCCGGTGACACCGTCATCGGGTCGCGCAGCACGCCGGATTCGAAGCGCTTCACCTTCGCCACTTCCGCCGCCTGCGCCGCGACCGGGAGGTTCTTGTGGATGATGCCGATACCGCCTTCCTGCGCGATCGCGATCGCAAGGCGCGCCTCGGTGACCGTGTCCATCGCCGCCGAAACGAGCGGGATGTTCAGTTCGAGCCCGCGCGTCAGGCGGGTCTTCAGCGAAACATCTCGCGGCAGGACGCGCGAGTGGGCGGGAACGAGCAGGACGTCGTCGAAGGTCAGCGCCTTCCGGATTACCCGCATGATCTGTCTTGCGCGCAAATGCGCATTATACGCGAGGTCCGTTTGACGCGCGAGCCGAAAGCCGCTAGCTTGCTCACCTGTGCGCGGGGCGCGCGGCGCGCGTTCAACAGGTGCAGCGATGCGAGTTTTCCTCGTCATTCTTGTCCTCGCCGGGGCGGCCGGCGCGGCACAGGCGCAGATCAAGTGCTGGAACGAAGGCGGGCGCCGCGTCTGCGGCGACGCGCCGCCGCCCGGGGCGAAAGTCACCACCGTTCGCGTGCCGGCCCCCGTCGAGGCGCCGGCTACTGCCGCCAAAGACGCGAAGAAGGGACCCGCGTCGCCCGCCGACATCGAGCAGGAGTATCGCAAGCGCCAGCTGGAAGCGCAGAAAGCGGCCGCAAAGGCCGAGCAGGAGCGACAGGACGCCCAGGCGAGGCGCGAGAACTGCGAGCGCGCGCGCGAGGCTCTGCGCACGCTGGAAAGCGGCCAGCGCATCGCTCGCACGGACGACAAGGGCGAGCGCTACTACCTGGACGACGCTCAGATCCAGCAGGAATCGGCGAAAGCGCGCCAGCTCGTGCAGCAGTGGTGCCACTAGCGCAGTCGCGCCCGCGCGCGCCGGCGCCTCGCCTCGGCTGGGTCCGTTGCGAGCGGACGCAGGATCTCCACCCGATCGCCTTCTGCGAGACGCCGGCCGGGCGCGACCCGCACCCCCGATATCCCGAGCGCAAGGCGGCTGGGATCGGGCAGCGCATGGCGCTCGAGCAGCCCGCTTGCGGCGACGGCATCGCCCGCGGTCGCGCCCGGCGCCAGATCGAGCGTGACGAGGTCCTGCCGTTCGGGCAGCGCATAGACCACTTCCACCTTCATTGATTGCCTGCGTTTTCGGCGCGGGCGCGAAACGCCTCGACCATGGTATCGGCCATGCGTTCGAACAGGGGCCCCAGCGCCTTCGCCGCGATCCGGTTCGCGAACTCGTATTCCATCGAGAAATCGATCCGCGCCGCGTGCGCGCCGAGCGGCGTGAAGCGCCACGCGGCCGAGAAATGCCGGAACGGGCCTGCCAGCAGGCGCATGCGGATGGATTCTCCGGGACGGTTCATGTTCTCCGTGGTGAGCGACTGGCTGAATTGCGGCAGACCGAAGGTGAGCGTGGCGACCGTGCGGGCGCGGCTGCGCTCGTGCACCCGCGCCGCGAGGCAGCGCGGCACGAACTGCGGGTACGACTCGATGTCCTCGACGAGCGCGTAGAGTTCCTGCGCGCTGCGCTCGACGATCGCCGAGCGGCTGATGCGCTTCATGCGGTTGCTAGAATGCGCCCACCCGCTCCGCCATGATCATCGTCGAGAACCGCAAGGCGCTGCACGACTACTTCATCGAGGAGCGCTACGAGGCTGGCCTCGTGCTCGAGGGCTGGGAAGTCAAGGCGATCCGCGCCGGGCGCGTGCAGATCAAGGAGTCGTACGTGATGGCGCGCGCTGGCGAGCTCTGGCTGGTCGGCGCCCACGTCAGCCCGCTTACCGCCGCGTCCACCCATGTGCACGCGGAACCGACGCGCACCCGCAAGCTCCTGATGAAGGCCGACGAGATCCGGCGCCTCGTCGGCAAGGTGGAGCAACGCGGTTACACGCTGGTGCCGCTCGACCTGCATGACGCGAACGGCCGCATCAAGGTCCGTATCGCGCTCGCCCGCGGCAAGCTCAGGCACGACAAGCGGGCGTCCGAGCGCGAGCGGGAGTGGCAGCGCCAGCGCCAACGCCTGCTGCGCTCTCGCTGAGCGCCAGCCAGGTCGAAATCACCGTGTCCGGGTTGAGCGACAGGCTCTCGATGCCCTGCTCCATCAGCCAGCGCGCGAGGTCCGGATGGTCCGACGGGCCCTGGCCACAGATGCCGACGTACTTGCCCTGCCTGCGGCAGGCGGCGATCGCCTGCGCCACGAGCGCGCGCACCGCCGGATCGCGCTCGTCGAAGCTCTCGGCGACCAGGCCGGAGTCGCGGTCAAGGCCCAGGGTGAGCTGCGTAAGGTCGTTCGAGCCGATGGAAAAGCCGTCGAAATGCTCCAGAAAGGCCTCCGCCAGCACGGCGTTCGACGGCACCTCGCACATCATCACCACCTTGAGGCCGTTCTCGCCGCGCTTCAGGCCGTTGGCGGCAAGAAGCGCCACCACCTCGCGCGCCTCGGCGAGCGTGCGCACGAACGGAACCATGATCTCGACGTTGGTGTAGCCGAGTTCGTCGCGCACGCGGCGCAGGGCCTCGCACTCCAGCTCGAAGCAGTCGCGAAAGCTCACGGCGAGATAGCGCGCGGCGCCGCGGAACCCGAGCATCGGGTTTTCTTCTTCGGGCTCGTAGCGCTCCCCGCCGAGGAGCTTGCGGTACTCGTTCGACTTGAAATCAGACAGGCGCACGATGACGGGCTTTGGCCAGAACGCAGCGGCGATCGTGGCGACGCCCTCGACCAGTTTCTCGCGGAAAAAGGTACGCGGGTCGGCGTAGCCGCGCGCGGCACGCTCGACCGCGGTGCGAAGTTCCGGCGGCAGCGACGCCGCCTCCAGGCACGCCTTCGGATGCACGCCGATCTCGTTGTTGATGATGAACTCCAGCCGCGCGAGGCCCACGCCGGCGTTTGGCAGCGCGGCGAACGTGAACGCGAGCCGGGGATTGCCCACGTTCATCGCGATCTTGACCGGTATCGGCGGCAACTCGCGCCGCTCCGCGGCGCTCACCTCGAACGGCAGCGCGCCCTCGTAGACGTGGCCGGTGTCGCCCTCGGCGCACGATACCGTCACCATCTGGCCGTCGGCGAGCCGAGCGGTGGCGTCGCCGCAGCCGACCACCGCCGGGATGCCCAGCTCGCGCGCGATGATCGCGGCATGGCAGGTACGTCCGCCCCGGTCGGTGACGATCGCGGCGGCGAGCTTCATGACCGGCTCCCAGTTCGGGTCGGTCATGCCGGTGACCAGCACGTCGCCCTTCTGGACGCGCGACATTTCGGAGGCGTCGCGCACATTGCGCACCCGGCCCGAGCCGATCTTGTGCCCGATCGCCCGGCCGCTGACGAGGACGCGCGAGCGCGCGCGCAGTTGATAGCGTTCCTCGGCGCCGGCTCCGGCGCGCGCCTTCACCGTCTCCGGGCGCGCTTGCAGCACATAGAGCATCCCGTCGACGCCGTCCTTCGCCCACTCGATATCCATCGGGCGGCCATAGTGCGCCTCGATCGCGCAGGCGATGCGCGCGAGTTCCAGCACCTCGGCATCGGCGAGCGAGAAGCGCCCGGCTTCGGCGTCGGGCACGCTGACCACGCGCGTCGAGCCGCCCTCGCCCTCGGCATAGACCATCTTCTGGTGCTTCGCGCCAAGCGCGCGCCGCAGGATCGCCGGCCGGCCGGCCGCGAGCATCGGCTTGTGCACGTAGAACTCATCCGGGTTCACGGCGCCCTGCACCACCGACTCGCCCAGGCCCCATGCCGAGGTGATGAACACCACGTCGCGGAATCCGGACTCGGTGTCCAGGGTGAACATCACCCCGGCCGCGCCGAGGTCGCTGCGCACCATGCGCTGCACGGCGGCCGACAGTGCGATGCCGCCGAGGTCGAAGCCATGGTGCGCCCGATACGAAATCGCGCGGTCGCTGTACAGGGACGCATACACCCGCCGGATCGCCGCGAGCACGTTGTCGGCGCCGCGGACGTTGAGATAGGTTTCCTGCTGGCCGGCGAAGGACGCGTCGGGCAGATCCTCGGCGGTGGCCGACGAGCGCACTGCGAAGGAGCAGCCGCTGCCGCAAACAGCGACAAGTCTCTGAAAATATTCCCTGATTTCCGCCTCTAGGTCCGAAGGAAATGATGCCGCCTCGATCCAGGACCGGATCTCGGCGCCGCAGCGCGCGAGCGCCTGGACGTCGGTCGGATCGAGCGCGCGCACCCGCGCCGCGATGCGCTCGTCCAGCCCGTTGGCCGCAAGAAAGCGCCGATAGGCCTCGGCGGTGGTCGCAATGCCCTCCGGCACGCGGATGCCCGCGCTGGCGAGGTGACCCATCATCTCGCCCAGCGACGCGTTCTTGCCTCCGACCCTGGGCAGGTCGGCCATGCGCAGGTCCTTCAGCCAGGCTACATACACGTGTCTACCCTTTCCGGAAGTTGCCGCTGGCGGGGAAGGCCCCTATTTTATCGGTCATGACGCAGCGCCGCACCGTGTTTTTCGTTTCCGACGGCACCGGCATCACCGCGCAGACGCTCGGCCACAGCCTGCTCACCCAGTTCGAGGGGGTGCAGTTCAACCAGGTGACGCTGCCGTTCGTGGACAATGTCGCCAAGGCCGAGGAATGCCGGGAGCGCATCGAGCGCGAAGCGCTGCGCGGCGGCGACCGCCCGATCGTCTTCGCCACGCTGGTCAACAACGACGTGCGCGAGGTGTTGCGACGCTCGAACGCGGTTTTTCTCGACTTCTTCGAGACGTTCATCGATCCGCTGGAGACGGCGCTCGGCGCGAAGTCCAGCCACGCCATCGGCCGCTCGCACAGTGCGCTGGACGGCCAGGAATACAAGAAGCGGATCGAGGCGGTCAATTTCGCCCTTGCGCACGACGACGGGGCGTCGCACCGCGAGCTGGGCGAGGCGGACGTGATCCTGATCGGCGTCTCGCGCAGCGGCAAGACCCCGACCTGCCTGTACCTTGCGCTGCAGTTCGGCGTGAAAGCGGCGAACTATCCCCTCATCCCGGAGGACCTTCAGCGCATGGCTCTGCCCGAGCCGCTGCAGTCGCACCGGTCGCGCCTGTACGGGCTCACCATTTCGCCGGAACGGCTGGCCGAGATCCGGCGCGAGCGCCGCCCGCAGAGCACCTACGCCGACCCGGCGAACTGCCGCTACGAGGTCGAGCAGGCGGAAGCGCTCATGCGCCGCGAGGGCGTGCGATGGATCAACTCGACCACCAAGTCCATCGAGGAGATCGCGGCGACCATCCTGCGCGAGCTGGCGATCGAGCGGCGCGTCTACTGACGCGTGGACGCCTCGTAGAAGCAGATCGCCGCGGCGGTGGCGACGTTGAGCGATTCGACGTCCGCGCGGATCGGGATCGTGACCCGCAGAGGCGCGCGCGCGGCGAGGGTGGCGTCCACGCCTCGCCCTTCGGCGCCGAAGATCCATCCGATCCGGCCCGAAAGGTCGGCGGTACGGATCGGCACGCCGCCGCGCGGCAGCGTGCAGGCGATCCGGCCGCCGAACGCCGCCATGTCGGCGGCAAGGTCGGCGCTTTGCCGCAGCGCCAGCGCAAAGTGGGCGCCCATCGCGGCGCGCAGGACCTTCGGCGACCAGGGATCGGCGCATCCCGGTCCCAGCACGACGGCGCCGATGCCGAAGGCGGCGGCGGAGCGAAGAATCGCCCCGACGTTGCCGGCGTCCTGCACCGCATCGAGAAACACGCACGCCGGGATAGCACCCAGATCCCCCGTCTCGGCCGGCAGGGCGATCTCGGCGAGAATTCCCTGCGGCGTTTCGACGTCGGCGAGCGCGCGCATCACGCGGTCGGCGACGACGATCGGCGCCGCACCGGCGCGCTCGGCGAGGCGCGCGATCGCCGGCTTTGCGGCCGCGCTTTCCGCGACGATCAGCGCGCGCGGCCTGCGTCCGCTCGCGAGACAGGCGTCGAGCAGATGCGGTCCCTCGATGAGCGCACAGCGCTCGCGCCTGCGCGCGCGGGCATCGGAGAGCAGCCGGCGCCAGCGCGCCACGCGCGAATTCGCCGTCGAGCGGATGACCGCGCTCACAGTGCGCAGGTGCGAAACCCGGCGAACACGTCCGAGCGCGTGGCCGTGAAGAAATTGCGGTACGTCGGACGCGCGATGCGCGGCGAGGTGCTGAAGCAGCCGCCGCGCAGCACGCGGTGGTTGCCGAACCAGGGCTCGGAGTACTCCTTGTAGGGATCGCGCAGGAATCCCGGGTACGGCAGGAACGGGCTCGCGGTCCATTCCCAGACGTTGCCGATCATTTGCCGCAGCCCCCACGGGCTGTCGCCGAGCGGATAGGCGTGTACGTCGGCGAGCGTGGCACCGTCCAGGTTCGCCAGCTCCGGCCGCCACGGCTCATCGCCCCAGGGATAGCGGCGCTTGCGCCCGGTTTTTGGATCCCAGGTGGCGGCGAACTCCCATTCGGCCTCGGTCGGCAGCCGCCGGCCGGCCCAGCGGCAGTAGGCGACGGCATTCTCCCAGCTGACGTGGATGACCGGCTCGTTCTCGGCGATCGGCTGCCAGCGGTCGAAGCGCCGCGCCAGCCACACGCCTTCCTGCTTGCGCCAGTGCGCCGGCGGCGCGCCGCCCGCTTCGACGAACGCGCGGTACTCGGCGTTCGTGACCGGCGCGCGCGCGATGCGAAACGGCGCCACCACCACCGGATGCGCCCACTTTTCGTTGTCGAAGACGAACCCGTCCTGCGGCCGCGAGCCCAGCTCGAACACGCCGCCCGGAATCTCCACGTCGCCCGACACCGGCGCTCCGATCGGATGGGCGCGCGCGGCGAGCCGCGGCGCGTCGTACCCGAGCGTCTGCCGCGTGTAATGAAACGCTTCCGCGTGCATGTCCTCGTGCCGCACCGCGAGCTGCACAAAATATCCGTCGTCCTCGTCGCAGCGTGCGCCGATCCGATCGAGCACGCGCTCGAGCACCTGGTCGCGGTAGCGCAGCGTCGCGGCGAAGTCCGGCAGCGGCAGGCTCCAGCGCGCGTCGTGCGCGACGGTCGCCGAGTTGTAGAGCGCGTCGGCGTTGGGCAGAATGGACGCGGTCCTCTCGGCGGCGTAGCGGCCCTTCCCGGTGCGCCGCAGGCACCAGTATTCCTGGAACCAGCCGACATGCCCGATTTCCCAGCGCGGCGGATTGACGATGGCGAGCATCGGCCCGAACTCGCGCTCGCCGCCGAGGTCATCGGCGATCGCGCGCGTGCGCGCGCGCGCGGCGAGCAGCTCGGCCGCGAGGGATTCTGGCGTTGTCACGCGTGGCAGTGTAGCCAAGCGCGGCGGCCGTGAAAATCGCGCTTGTGACGCCCGCCGGACGCGGCTCGCGCACCGGCAACCGCCACACCGCGCTGCGCTGGGCGGCGATGCTGCGCGCCGCCGGACACCGCGTGTCGGTGGCCACTGCCTGGGATCCGTCCGAGGAGACGGACATGCTGATCGCGCTGCACGCGCGCCGCAGCCACGCCTCGATCCGCGCGTTTGCCGCGGCGCACCCGGGGCGTCCCCTGCTCGTCGCGCTCACCGGAACCGACGTCTATCGCGACATTCGCGCCTCGGCTGAAGCGAGAACGTCGCTGCGAATGGCGCACCGCTTCATTGCGCTGCAACGCCTCGCCGCGCGCGAGCTGCCCGCAGACCTGCGCCGCAGGGTTTCGGTCGTGGTGCAGTCGTGCGCATCGCGCCTGCGGCAACGCCCGGTGCGGCGGCGATTCCGCGTCGCGGTGATCGGCCACCTGCGCGCGGAGAAGGATCCGCTGCGTGCGCTCGCCGCGCTAAAACGGCTGCCGGAGGAACGGGACATCGAGCTGCTTCAGCTCGGCGCGGCGCTGGAGCCGCGGTGGGCCGACGCGGCGCGCGCCGCGATGCGCGCGGAACCACGCTACCGCTGGCTCGGCAGCGTGCCGCACGGCCACGCGCTGCGGCGGCTCGCCTCCAGCCACGTGCTCGTGGTGAGCTCGATCATGGAGGGCGGAGCGAACATCGTATCCGAGGCGATCCGGCTCGGCGTGCCGGTGCTCGCCTCCCGCATTCCCGGCAACGTCGGGCTGCTCGGCGACTCCTATCCGGGCTATTTCCCGCCCGGCGACGATGCGGTGCTGGCGGCGCTCATCCACCGCGCGAAGTCGGACCGGCGCTTCTATCGCCGGCTGCGCGCCCGGGTACGCAGCCTGCAGCCGATGGTTGCACCGGCGGCGGAGGCGCGCAGTCTGCTCGCGGCGGTGCGCGCCTGCCGTGAGGCCGCCTCAGCGGCGTGAGGCGAGCAGGCGGCTGACCGGCGCGAACGTGCGCCGGTGCACCGGCGCCGGGCCGAAGCGGGCGAGCAGCGCCAGATGCTCGGCGGTCGGATAGCCCTTGTGCCGGTCGAAGCGGTACTGGGGGTAACGTTCGTGCAGGCGGTGCATCTGCGCATCGCGCGCGGTCTTGGCGAGAATCGAGGCGGCGGAAATCGCCGGACACAGCCGGTCGCCACGCACGATCGGCCGCGCCGGGAACGGAAGGTCCGGGCAGCGTTCGCCGTCCACCCACGCTTCGTGCGGGCGCGGATCGAGCGCCTCGGCGGCGCGACGCATCGCAAGCAGCGTCGCCCGCAGGATGTTGAGCCGGTCTATTTCCTCCACGGTCGCCTCGGCGACCGCCCAGGCGAGCGCGCACGAGCGGATCGTCTGCGCGAGCGCCTCGCGGCGCCTCGGAGCGAGCAGCTTCGAATCGGCCAGTCCAGCGATCGGACGCGCGGGGTCGAGCACCACGGCCGCGGCGACGACCGGGCCGGCGATCGGGCCGCGCCCGGCCTCATCGATTCCGCAGACAAGCACCGGGGCGCTAGGCACGCGCTTGCGCCATCACGGCGAGCACCGCGTCGGCAGCCTTCTGCGCCGTGTTCTGGCGCAGGATGCGGTGGATCTCGCGAAACTTTTCCACCTGCCGGCGCCGCGCCGCGGCGTCCGCCAGCAGCGCGGCGAGCGCCTCCGCGAGCGCGCCGGGCGTGGCGCGCTCCTGCACGAATTCCGGCACCAGCGGCTGCCCGGCAAGGATGTTCGGCAGCCCGATGTACGGCAGATAGAGCATGCGCCGCATCAGCGCCCAGGTAACCGGCGACTGGCGGTATGTGATCACCAGGGGCGTCTTGAAAAGCGCCGCCTCGAGCGTCGCGGTGCCGCTTGCCACCAGCGCGACGTCGGCGGCGGCAAGGGCTTCGTGCGAATGGCCGAAAAGGAGCGTGAGCGGCAGCTCGCGCGCGCCGTTGCGCCGCAGCGCTTGCTCGAACAGCTCGCGCGTCGGCCGCGATACGGTCGGGCAGACGAAATGCAGGTCCGGCGCATCCTGCAGCAGGCGCCGCGCCGTCTTGACGAACAGGTCGGCCATGTAGGCGAGCTCCGAGCGCCGGCTCCCGGGAAGCAGCGCGACGACGCGCCGGCCGGCGGGCAGCCGGAGCTCGGCACGCGCTGCCGCGTGGTCGGGTTCGAGCGGAATCAGGTCGGCGAGCGGGTGGCCGACGTAGGTCACGGGTACGCCTTCCTTTTCGTACAGTGGCGGCTCGAACGGAAAAAGCGCGAGCACGTGCGTCACCGAACGCGCGACGCGCCGCAGCCGCCAGCCGCGCCATGCCCAGATGGAGGGCGCCACATACTGGACGGTCGGAATGCCGGCGTTCCTGAGCCGGCGCGCGAGATCCAGATTGAAGTCCGACGAATCCACGCCGATGAACAGCGCCGGCCGATCCGCGAGCAGGCGTCGCGCCAACTCGCGGCGGATCGCCATGATCCCGCGATAGTGGCGCAGCACCTCGGCGTAGCCCCTCACCCCGAGGCGGTCCATCGGCACCAGCACCTCGAAACCCTGCGCCGCCATGCGCGGGCCACCGATGCCGTAGAAGCGCAGCCCTTCGCGGCGCGCGCGCAGCGCCGCGATCAGGTGCGCGGCGAGGAGATCGCCGGAGGCTTCGCCGGCGACCATGGCGATGCCCGCTGCGGGTGCGTCCACTACCGGATGATGCCGCGCACCGAGGCGTCGAGGAACTCGGCGAACACGCGCACCGCGGGATGTTCGCGCGCCTGGTTTTCCAGCTCGCGCCGCGCCTCCGGCAGCGCGAGCCCGGAGCGGTAGAGCGTGCGGTAGGCGCGCTTGAGCGCCGCGATCGCGCCTTCGTCGAAGCCGCGCCGGCGCAGTCCGACGCTGTTGATGCCGTACGGTTTGGCCATGTTGCCCGCCGCCCTGACGTAGGGCGGCAGATCGCGGTCGAGGTAGGTTCCCATGCCGGTGAAGCTGTGCGCGCCGATGCGCACGAACTGGTGCACCAGCGTGGTCGCCCCGAGCACCGCCCAGTCACCGACGCGCACGTGGCCGGCCAGCTCACAGGCGTTGGCGAAGATCGTGTGGCTGCCGATCTGGCAGTCGTGCGCAAGGTGCACGTAGGCCATGATCCAGTTGTCGTCGCCGACGCGGGTCACTCCGGCGTCGTAGGCGGTGCCGCGGTTGATCGTGACGTACTCGCGGATGGTGTTGCCGTCGCCAATCTCGACGGCGGTGTCCTCGCCGGAGTACTTCTTGTCCTGCGGCGCGGCGCCGATGGAGGCGAACTGGAAGATCCGGTTGCCGCGCCCGATCCGGGTGCGACCTTCGATCACGACGTGCGGCCCGATCCAGGTCCCCTCGCCGATCTCGACGCCGGGACCGATGATCGTGTAGGCACCGACCGCGACGCCGGCGGCGAGACGGGCGCCCGGCGCGATGATCGCCGTCGGATGGATCATGCCTCCGCCGCATGACGCACGGTGCAGAGGATCTCGGCCTCGGCGACGAGACCGCCGTCCACCTGTGCGCGGCAGGCGAATTTCCACACGCCCCGCTTCGAAGCGACGATCTCGACCTCGATCTCCAGACGGTCTCCGGGAACCACCGGCCGCTTGAAGCGCGCGCCGTCGATGCCGGCGTAGTAATACACCGAGTCCGTTCCGGGTCGCTGCCCCAGGGTCCGGAACACCAGGATCCCCGCCGCCTGCGCCATCGCCTCGAGGATCAGTACCCCGGGCATCACCGGTCGGTGCGGGAAATGCCCGGGGAAGTACGGTTCGTTGACCGAGACGTTCTTCAGCGCGCGGATGCGACGCCCCGGTTCGCAGTCGAGCACCCGGTCCACCATCAGGAACGGAAACCGCTGCGGCAGGTGCGCGAGCACCTCGTGCACGTCCATTTCAGCCATTGCCGCCCTCCTTCGCCCGCAGGCGTTGTTCGAGGTCCCGCACGCGCTTCGCCAGGGCGGCGAGATTCCGGGCCAGCGCCGCATTGCGCATCCAGGATTCGTGTTCGTCGAACGGGTACACGCCGGTGTAGGTGCCCGGCCGGTGGATCGAGCGCGACACCACCGTATGCGCCGACACGCGCACGTGGTCGCAGATCTCGAGATGCCCGAGGATCAGCGCCCCTGCGCCGATGGCGCAGTGCCGGCCGATGCGCGTGCTGCCGGCGACCCCGGCGCAGCCGGCCATCGCGGTGTGCGCACCGATGCGGCAGTTGTGGCCGATCTGGATCTGGTTGTCGAGCTTGACCCCGTCCTCGATCACGGTGTCGTCCAGTGCACCGCGGTCGATGCTGCACGCGGCGCCGATCTCGACGTCGTCGCCGATGACCACCCGCCCGATCTGCGGGATCTTGATCCAGCGGCCGCCTTCGGCGGCGAAGCCGAACCCGTCGGCGCCGATGACGGTGCCCGAGTGCACGATGGCGCGCGCGCCGATGCGGCAGCCCGGGTAGACCACCACGTTCGGATACAGGGTGCTGCCTTCGCCGATCTCGGCGCCCTCCCCGATCACGCAGCCCGCGCCGACCGAAACCCCCGCGCCGAGCCGCACGTCGCGGGCGACGGTCGCCGTGGCGTGCACGCCCGGGGCCTGCACCGTGAGCGCATTGAACAGCTGCGACACGCGCGCGAAGTACGCATAGGGATTGTCGGCGACGATGCGCGGCAGGCGCGTCAACCCTTCGGCCTCGGGCCCGACGATGACCGCCGAGGCGCGCGTCGTCGCGAGCTGGCTCCGGTAGCGCGCGCCGGCGAGAAAGGTGATTTCCCCTTCGCCCGCGGCCGCGAGCGAGGCGACCTGGCGGATCAGAACGCCCGGGTCGCCGGCGATCCGGCCGCCAAGCTGCGAGGCGATCTGCTGCAGCGTGAGCGGGCCCGGCATGTCATCGCGCGGCCGGCTTGCCCTCCAGGGCCTTGATCACCTTGTCGGTGATGTCGATCCTGGGACTGAACCAGACGACATCCTGCAGGATGACGTCGAACTTTTCCTGCTCCGCGATCTGGCGGATGACGCGGTTCGCCTGCTCGACCACCGCGGCGAGCTCCTCGTTGCGGCGCTGATTGGCGTCCTCCTGCAACTCGCGCCGCTTGCGCTGGAAGTCGCGGCTCAGCTCGTTGAATTCGCGCTCCTTGTTGCGCCGCTGCGCCTCCGGCATGGTGAGGCCGTTCTTCTCCAGGTCGTCCTGCATGCGCTTGAGCTGCTCGGCGATCCGGTTGAGATCCTGCTCGCGCTTGGAGAATTCGGCGTCGAGCTTCTTTTGCGCGCGGATCGCCGGCGCGGAATCGCGCAGGATGCGCTCGGTGCTGACGTAGCCGATCTTGCCCTCGGCGTGGGCCGCGGGCACGGCGGCGACGGCGGCGCACAGGGCGGCGGCGAGCAGGATGTGCTTCGGCATGGACAAGGACCGCATCAGAAAGTCGTGCCAAAAGTCAATTGTAACCTCTCGGTGCGATCGAATCCGCTCTTCGCGTTGAGCGGCTGGGCGAGCGACAGGCGCAGCGGACCGAATGGAGAGCTCCACGCAAGTCCGATACCGGCGGAGTAGCGCAGCGCCGAGAGCGAGAACTTCTCGCCGCTGCCGTACACCTGGCCGGCGTCAATGAAGGCCGCCAGGCGCAGCGACTTGTCGAGCCCGGCACCGGGCACGGGAAACAGCACCTCGGCGCTGCCGCCCACCTTGCGCGTGCCGCCGAGGACGTTGCCGGCGGCGTCCTGTGGACCGAGCGAATACGCCTTGTAGCCGCGAACCGAGCCAGGGCCGCCCGAATAGAAGTTCTTGAAGAACGGCACCGGCTTGCCGCCCAGGCCGTTCACGTAGCCCAGCTCGCCGCTCAACGACAGAGTCACCGTGCGCGAGAGCGGCCGGAACCACTGATGGGTGAGCGTCAACCGGTAATAGCGCAGGTTGCCGACCGCGATCTCCAGTCCGGCACCGGTCCGCGCGCCGCGTGTCGGCACAAGCCCGCTGTCGCGCGAATCTCGCGCCCAACCGACCGTTCCCGCCCCATAGCTGTAGGTGGCGCCGAACTGGTTGACGAAGTTGATGTAGGCGAGCGGGCTGGTCGAGAACGTTTCCAGCTTCACGTGCTCGGCGTTGACGCCGAAGTTGACGCCGTCCTCCTCCGACAGCGGATAGCCGAACTTGACGCCGCCGCCGAGCGACTTGGTGACGTACGGCCCGACCGAGAGCGAGGAGGCGTCGGTGGTGCGCAGATAGACGTCGAAGCCTTGGCTGACGCCGTCCACGGTGTAGTACGGATTGAGGTAGGACAGCGCATACGTGGTGTTCACCTTGCCCGAGTTGATCTGCGCAGAGATGAACTTGCCGCTGCCGAACACGTTCGCCTGTGAAATCGAGCCCGACACCACCAGCTTGTCCACCGTGGAGAATCCGGCGCCGAGCAACAGCGACCCGGTGGGCTTTTCCTCGACCGTGAAGGTGACGTCCACCTGGTCGGCGCTTTGCGGCACCGGCGCCGTCTCGACCGTCACGTCCTTGAAGTACTGGGTGCGGTCAACGCGCGTCTTGGAAAGCTGGATCTTCGAGGCGTCGTAGTAGGCGCCCTCGAGCTGGCGCATCTCGCGCCGGATGACCTCGTCGCGCGTCTTGGTGTTGCCGGCGATGTTGATGCGGCGCACGTACACGCGGCGCCCCGGATCCACCACGATGGTGAAGGCGACGGTACGCTTTTCCTTGTCCACCTGCGGCACCGCGTTGACGTTGGCGAACGCGTAGCCGTCGTTGCCGAGCCGGTCGGCGATCGCCTTCGTCGTCTCGGTGAGGCGCTCGCGCGAGAACACCTCGCCTGGCTTCAACCGCACCAGCTTCTCCAGCTCCTCGCGCGGCGCGAGCATTTGGCCGGCGAGCTCGACGCCGGCGACGGTGTACTTCTCGCCCTCGGTGATGTTGATCGTGATGTAGACGTCGCGCCGGTCCGGCGTGATCGAAACCTGCGCCGAATCGACGTTGAAATCGAGGTAACCGCGGTTCTGGTAGAACGAGCGCAGCGTCTCGATGTCCGCGGCGAGCTTCTGCCTGGAGTACTGGTCGTTCTTCGTGTACCACGACAGCCAGTTGGGCGTGCGCAGGACGAACAGATCGAGCAGCTCGCGCTCGGCGAACGCCTGCGCCCCGACGATCCGGATCGAGCGGATCTTCGCCACCTCGCCCTCGGTGACGGCGATACGGATCGCGACGCGGTTGCGCTCCAGCGGCGTCACCGTGGTCTGCACCTCGGCGGCGTAGCGGCCGCGCGAAAGGTACTGGCGCTTGAGCTCCTGCTCGGCGCTCTCCAGCAGCGCGCGATCGAACGTGCGCCCTTCGGCGAGCCCGATCTCGCGCAGCACGCGCCGCAGCGTCTCTTCGTCGAACTCGCGGATGCCGGAGAAGTCGATCTGGGCGACCGCAGGCCGTTCCTCGACCAGCACCACCAGCACGTCGTTTTCGACCTCCAGGCGGACGTCGCGGAAAAATCCCGTGGCGAACAGCGCCCGCAGCGCCGCCTGCGCCTTCTCTTCGGTCATCAGTTCGCCCACCTTCACCGGCAGGTAGCTGAACACGGTTCCCGGCTCGATGCGCTGCAGGCCCTCGACGCGGATGTCCTTGACGGTAAAAGGGCGGAAGGTCTGCGCTTCGGCCGGTGTCTGAAGCGCGACAAGCGCGAGCATGGCTGCGGCCAGGGCAAAAAGGCGCATCGGTGCCGGCTATCCCGAGAACAGTCGGTTGAGGTCGTTATAGAAGGCGAATGCCATCAGCACGAGCAGGAGAGCGAGTCCGACGCGCTGACCGAGCTCCATCGCCCGCTCGGAAACCGGGCTGCCTTTTATTATTTCCACCGCATAATACATCAAGTGCCCGCCGTCGAGCAGCGGTATGGGCAACAGGTTGAGCACGCCGAGACTGATGCTGATCAGGGCGAGGAAGGTGACGTAGGAGATCCATCCCATCTGCGCCGACTGGCCGGCGTAGTCGGCGATCGTCACCGGGCCCGAAAGATGCTTCCACGAGGCCTCGCCGATCAGCATGCGCCCGAGCATCCTCAGGCTGAAGATTGAGGTGTCCCATGTCTTCGCCGCCGCGCGCGCCAGGCTCTCGGGCAGGCTGTAACTCACTTCCACCAGGACGCGATCGGCGTTCGCGGGAGGAATGCGCGGCGCGGCGCCGATGCGCCCGATGCGCGTGTCGCCTTCGGGCACGCTCTCGGGCTGGACCTGCACGTCGTGGACGGCGCCGTCGCGCTCGATCCGCAGCAACAGCATGGCGCCGGGCCGCGCGCGCACCGCGCGCACCAGCTCGTCCCAGCTCGCCACCGGCCGGCCCTCGATCTCGATCACGCGATCGCCCGCGCGAAGGCCGGCGCGATCGGCGGGACTCCCCGTCGCGATACGGCCGAAAACCGGTTCGAGCGGCGGCCGGTACAGTCGCAGCCCGAGCCGCTCCAGGGCGTCGTTCTCGATCTGCTCCGGGGCCAGGTCGCGCAGGTCGAGGAGGTGAAAGGAAATCTTGCCGTCGGCGGCGGCGACTTCCAGGCGCAGCGCCTCGCGCGCGAGCGCGGCCTGAATCACACGCCAGCGCAGCTCCTGCCAGGTTGCGATCGGCTCGCCATCGGTCGCGCGCACCGTGTCGCCGGCACGCAGTCCCGCCACCGCGGCAGGCGTGCCGGGCGGCGGCTCGGCGAGCACCGGTCGTGCCTCCGGCACCCCGATCATGAACAGCGCGGTGTAGACCGCGATCGCGAACAGAAAGTTGAACGCCGGTCCCGCGGCGACGATGAGAAAGCGCCGCCCGACGCTCTGGCGGTTGAAAGCACGCGCGGCTTCCTGCGGCGCTACCGGTCCTTCGCGCTCGTCCAGCATCTTGACGTAGCCGCCGAACGGGATTGCGGCGATCACCCACTCGGTCGCGTCCGGCCCGCGCCGCCACAGCGCGAGCGGCCGGCCGAAGCCGACCGAGAAGCGCAGCACGCGCACACCGCACAGGCGCGCGGCGAGATAGTGGCCGTATTCGTGCACGATGATGAGCACGCCGAGCGCGACGACGAATGCGGCGAGGGTCTGCAGCAGGCTCATGCCGCCGCCGTGCCCAGGCGGGCGACGCACTCGGCCGCGGCGCGGCGCGCGTGCGCGTCGGCCTCCAGCACCGCCGGCAGCCCGTCCGCCGGACGCGCCGGCACCACCTCCAGCGCGTGCGCAATGACGCGGTGGATCGCGGTGAACCGCAGACGCCCGGCAAGAAACGCCTCGACCGCGGCTTCGTTGGCGGCGTTGAGCACCGCAGGCGCGGTGCCGCCCTCGCGCAGGGCGCGGTAGGCGAGATCGAGGCACGGAAAACGCCGCGGCTCCGGACGCTCGAATGTGAGGCCACCCACGGCCGCCAGGTCGAGCGCGCGCGCGCCCGATGCGATGCGCTCCGGATAGCCGAGCGCATGCGCGATCGGCACGCGCATGTCCGGATGCGACAGCTGCGCGATCATCGAGCCGTCCACATACTCCACCAGCGAGTGCACGATGCTTTGCGGGTGCACCAGCACCTCGATCGCCTCGGCCGCCACGTCGAACAGCCACCTTGCCTCGATTACCTCCAGCCCCTTGTTCATCATGGTCGCGGAGTCCACCGAGATCTTGCGGCCCATCACCCAGTTCGGGTGCGCGCACGCCTGCTCGGGCGTGACATGGTCGAGGCGCTCCAGCGGCGCCGTGCGGAACGGGCCTCCGGAGGCGGTGAGCACGATCCGGCGCACCGCGCGCGCGCCGGGGTTGCGCCCGCCCGGCAGGCACTGGAACACGGCGTTGTGCTCGCTGTCGATCGGCAGCACCGTCGCGCCCGTCTCCGCCGCTGTGCGCATGAAGAACGGCCCGGCCATGACGAGCGCTTCCTTGTTGGCGAGGAGCACCTGCTTGCCGGCGCGTACCGCGGCGATCGCCGGTGCGAGTCCCGCTGCGCCGACGATCGCGGCCATGACCGCGTCGCAATCGGGGTCGGACGCGACCGCTTGCAGCGCGCCAGCGCCGAACAGGAGCTCGGTGCCGGGCGCCGCCTCCGCGCACCGTCGCTTCAGCGCAGCGTCCTCAATGAGGCCGGAGAGCACGGCGTACCGCGGGCGGAATCGCGCGGCAAGCGCGATTAGCGCCTCGGCCGAACGGTGCGCGGTGAGCGCGAACACGCGGTAACGGTCTGGATGCCGGGCGACGACGTCGAGCGTGCTGGCGCCGACCGAGCCGGTCGCGCCGAGGAGCGTGAGGCGCTTCACGGCAGACCCGAGTGACGAAGCAGCAGCGCGCCGAGCGGCAGCGCTGCGGTCACGCTGTCGATGCGGTCAAGCACGCCGCCGTGCCCGGGGAGCAGCGCGCCGCTGTCCTTCGCGCCCGCTTCGCGCTTGACTGCGGACTCGAACAGGTCGCCGATGATGCTGGATGCGCAGAGGAACACGGCTCCGGCGAGGTAGAGAATCCAGGACGCTCCCTGCACCTGGCCGCGCAGGCCCGGCACGGACATCGCGAGAATGATAGCGTAGATGACGCATGCCGAGACGGCGCCGAGCGCGCCTTCCCACGTCTTGCCGGGACTGAGCGCCGGGGCCAGCTTGTGCCGGCCGAGGACGCGGCCCGCAAAATACGCCGCCGAGTCCGCGATCCACACCAGGCCGAGCAGCGCGAGCAGCTCGCCCCGGCCGAGCACGCGCATCGCCGTTGCGGCCGGCAGCAGCACCAGGAGGCCGAGCGCGAGCCGGCCGGCGCGCGCGCGCGGCAGATAGCCGCGCGCGAGCCATACCGGCGCCACCGCGATCCAGAAACCGAGGGCGACAAAGAGCATCGCGTCGGCGAGACCCGGAATCAGCGAAAGAACGAGCCACACCGCTGCCGCACCGGCGGCGTAGCCGACGCCGCCCGAGGTGCTGCAGCCCGCAAGCCTCGCCCATTCGAACGCTGCGCCGGCCAGTATCGCGCCGACCAGGACCGCGAACCACGCCGGATCGAGAACGAGCAGCGCGGCGACGAAGCTCGCGAGCAGGACGATTGCCGTCGCCGCCCGGACAAGCAACGCCGATCCTACCCGGCGCCCGCCGCGGCGCTGGCTTCGGCGAGCTGCTCGCTGGTGCGTCCGAAGCGCCGCTCCCGCCGGCGGTACGAGGCGAACGCCGCCTCCAGCGCGGCGGCGTCGAAATCCGGCCACAACGTGTCGGTGAAATACAGTTCCGTGTAGGCCATCTGCCAGAGCAGGAAATTGCTTACCCGCTGCTCGCCGCCGGTGCGGATGAACAGGTCCGGCTCGGGCGCGTAGGCGGTCGCCAGAAACGGCGCCAGGTCTTCCTCGCGCACCGTCCCGCGCGCGACCGCCGCGGGATTGCTCGCCGCGAGCCGGGCGAGCGCCTGCAGGATGTCCCAGCGTCCGCCGTAGTTGGCCGCGATCGTGAGCGTGAGACCGGTATTGGCGACGGTGAGCGCCTCGCCCTCCGCGATCAGGCGCTGGATGCGGGGATCGAAACGGCTGCGATCGCCGATCACCTTCAGCCGGATGCCGTTGCGGTGCAGCTTCTCGACCTCGTTTTCCAGCGCACGAAGAAAGAGCTGCATCAGCAGAGCGACTTCGTCGGGCGGGCGGCGCCAGTTCTCCGAGCTGAACGCGAACAGCGTCAGATACTCCACGCCACGCTCGGCGCACGCGCGCACGACGGTGCGCACCGCCTCGACGCCGCGCCGATGGCCGGCGAGGCGCGGCAGTCGCCGCTGCCGCGCCCAGCGGCCGTTGCCGTCCATGATGATGGCGACGTGACGCGGAACCGCACCGACGGGGGGCACTTCGAGCGTCGAGCTGGGATGCGCCATGGCCGCTACACCTGCATCAGCTCGGCTTCCTTCTGCTTCATCAGGCTGTCGATCTCGGCGATGTAGCGGTCGGTGAGCTTTTGCACGTCGTCGGCGGCGCGGCGCTCGTCGTTCTCGGAGATCTCCTTCTTCTTCATCGCGTCCTTGAGCGCCTGGATCGCGTCGCGACGCAGATTGCGCACCGCCACGCGTGCGGTTTCGGCCTCCTTGTGCACCAGCCGCGCGAGCTCCTTGCGCCGCTCCTCGGTGAGCGGCGGCATCGGCACGCGGATCGTCTCGCCGCCGCCGACCGGGTTCAGGCCGAGGTCGGAATCGCGGATCGCCTTTTCAACCGCCTGCACCATCTTTTTCTCGAACGGCGCCACCCCGATCGTGCGCGCGTCGAGCAGCGTGATCTTGGCGATCTTGCCGATCGGGGTCGGCGTGCCGTAGTAATCCACGGTCACATGGTCGAGCAGCCCGGTGTGGGCGCGGCCGGTGCGCAGCTTGGCAAGGTCGGCGCGGTAGGCCTCGACGCTCTTTTTCATCTTTGCTTCGACGCTTTTCTTCAGCTCGGCGATGATCATCGCTTTTCTCCTGCGCTAGGCATGCACCAGCGTGCCCTCGTCCTCCCCGGCCACGACGCGCGCGAGCGCGCCTTTCCTGAAGATGCTGAACACGTTGACCGGCAGCTTCTGGTCGCGACAGAGCGCGAGCGCGGTGGCGTCCATGACCCGAAGGTTCTTCTGGATCGCCTCGTCGAAGCTGAGGCGGCTGTAGCGCCTGGCGTCACGGTCGGTCTTCGGGTCGGAAGTGTACACGCCGTCCACCTTGGTCGCCTTGAGCACGATTTCCGCTCCGACCTCGCTCGCGCGCAGCGCGGCGGCGGTATCGGTGGTGAAGAAGGGATTGCCGGTGCCGGCCGCAAAGATCACCACCTTGCCCTCCTCCAGGTAGCGGATCGCCTTGCCGCGGATGTAGGGTTCGACCACCTGCTCGATGTTGAGCGCCGACTGCACGCGGCTCGGGAGTCCCGCGCGGCGCATCGCATCCTGCAGCGCGAGCGCGTTCATCACCGTGGCGAGCATGCCCATGTAGTCGGCGGTGGCGCGATCCATTCCGGCGGCAGCCGGGGCGAGGCCGCGGAAGATGTTGCCGCCGCCGATCACGATCCCGATCTCGACGCCGGCGCGCGCCACCGCGCCGATCTCGGCGACGATCCCCTCGACCGTCTCACGGTGGATGCCGTAGGCGCTCTCGCCCATCAGCGCCTCGCCGGAGAGCTTGAGCAGGATCCTCTTGTAGCGGGGCGCCGCCATCGCCTGCCCGTCAGCGCCCCGCGGATGCCGCGGCCATCACCTCGGCGGCGAAGTCGCCCGATTTCTTCTCGATGCCTTCGCCAAGGACGAGAAAACGATAGCCGAGCACCTTCGCTTTTTTCGTCTCCAGCATCTTGCCGACCGTGACCTTGTCGTCCTTGACGAAGGGCTGCCCGAGGAGCGTGGTTTCGGCGAGGAACTTGGCGAGCCCGCCCTCGACCATCCTGGCCGCGATCGCTTCCGGCTTGCCGGATTCGCGCGCGCGCGCGGCGAGGATTTCGCGCTCGCGCGCGATCACCTCGGCGGGCACCTCCGCCGCCGACAGGTACGGCGGCCTGGCGAAGGCGATGTGCATCGCGACGTCCTTGCCGACTTCCTCGGGTCCTTCGTATTCGACCAGCACGCCGATGCGGGCGCCGTGCACGTACAACGCGAGCTTCGCCGGCGTCTCGATCCGGGCCAGCCGGCGGATGCTGATGTTCTCGCCGATCTTCTGTACCAGCGCCTGACGCTGTGGCTCGATGTCATCGAGCGCGGCGAGCGCCGCGGCGTCGGCGGGAGCGCGCTCGGCGGTGAGCCGCGCCAGCCGCGCGCCGAAGGCGACGAAGTCCTCGTTCTTCGCCACGAAGTCGGTCTCGCAGTTGAGCTCGACGAGCGCGCCGCGCCGCGCATCGGGCGCGAGGTAGGCGGCGATGATGCCCTCGGCGGCGATGCGCCCGGCCGCCTTGCTCGCCTTCGCGCCGCTGC
The DNA here is from genome assembly GCA_040752005.1 of Pseudomonadota bacterium. GTDB lineage: Bacteria > Pseudomonadota > Gammaproteobacteria > Burkholderiales > SG8-39 > RBG-16-66-20. Next base: position 74,571 of record JBFMFX010000007.1, read on the forward strand.
GGATGCGCAGCAGCTCTTCCGCCTTCTTGAGATCGCCGCCCGCCTCGGTGAGCGCCTTCTTGCATTCCATCATTCCGAGCCCAGTCATTTCGCGCAGCGTCTTCACCAGGCTTGCGCTGATTTCAGTCATCCGTTGTGCGTCCTTTCTTCGTCCGGTTCAAAAAAAGGGGCCTCGCGGCCCCTTTTCGGTGCGCGCGCCTCCCGCGCCCGCTCATGCCTCGCTGCCTTCCTCGACCTCGACGAACTCGTCGCGCGAGGCGGCCACCACTTCCTCGACCGCCTGGGAGCGGCCCTCGAGCACCGCGTCGGCGATGCCGCGCGCGTACAGCCGGATGGCGCGGCTGGAGTCGTCGTTGCCGGGGATCACGTACGCGATTCCTTCCGGCGAGTGATTGGTGTCGACGACCGCGACCACCGGGATGCCGAGCTTGTTCGCCTCGGCGACCGCGCCCTTCTGGTAGCCGACGTCAATCACGAAAAGCGCGTCCGGCAGGCTCGCCATGTCCTTGATGCCGCCGAGCGATTTCTGCAGCTTCGCCAGCTCTCGCTGCACCCCGAGCGCCTCCTTCTTCGACAGCCGGTCGAGCGACCCGTCCTGCGCCATCGCCTCCATCTCCTTCAGGCGCTTCACCGACTGGCGCAACGTCTTGAAGTTGGTCAGCATTCCGCCCAGCCAGCGCTGGTCCACGTAGGGCATGCCGCAGCGCTGGGCTTCCTCGCGGATGATCTCGCGGGCCTGGCGCTTGGTGCCGACGAACAGGATCGTGCCCTTGTTCGCCGCGAGCTGGCGCACGAACTTGAGCGCTTCCTGATACAGGGCGAGCGTCTTTTCCAGGTTGATGATGTGGATTTTGTTGCGCTGGCCGAAGATGTATGGCGCCATCTTCGGATTCCAGTACCGCGTCTGGTGGCCGAAGTGCACCCCGGCCTCCAGCATCTGGCGCATCGTGATGGACATGAGTGCTCCGTGTGTCAGGGTTGTCACTGCCGCGCCGGCCTATCGCCGCCCCGTCGCGCGAACGCACACAGGGCACCCTGGACCGCCGGGCGGGAAATTCGGCGGCGAAACCATGGCGCGGCTCCGCAGCCGTGCGGAAATTCTAGCATAATCAGTACCTTTTACGCATCCATGGCCGTCGTCATCAAGACCCCGGAAGAAATCGATCGCATGCGTGAAGCCGGGCGACTCGCCGGCGAGGTGCTCGATTACATCGGGCCGTACGTCAAACCCGGAGTCACCACCGGCAGGCTCGACGAGCTTTGCCACCGCTACATCGTCGAGGTGCAGGGCGCGGTTCCGGCGCCGCTCAACTACGCCCCGCCTGGCTACAAGCCGTTCCCCAAGTCCATCTGCACATCGGTGAACCATCAGGTCTGCCACGGTGTGCCGGGCGAGCGCGTGCTGAGAAACGGCGACATCCTCAACATCGATGTCACCGTGATCAAGGACGGCTTCCACGGCGATTCGAGCCGCATGTTCTACGTCGGCGAGCCCAGCATCCAGGCGCGACGCCTGGTCGAGGTGACCTACGAGGCCATGTGGCTCGGCATCCTCAGAGTGCGGCCCGGCGGACATCTGGGCGACATCGGCGAGGCGATCCAGCGGCATGCGGAGCGTCACGGTTTTTCGGTGGTGCGCGAATTCTGCGGCCACGGCATCGGGCGCAAGTTCCACGAGGAGCCGCAGGTGCTGCACTACGGCAAGGCCGGTACCGGCCTGAGGCTCGAGCCCGGCATGACGTTTACCATCGAACCGATGATCAATGCCGGCAAGGCGGCGATCCGCGAGCTTGCCGACGGCTGGACGATCGTCACCAAGGACCACAGCCTGTCGGCGCAGTGGGAGCACACGGTGCTCGTGACCGAGAGCGGCCATGAGGTCCTGACGCTGTCGGCGGGGGCTCCGCCGCCGCCTCCCTGGCTGAACGAAGCAGCGGCGCCGTGAGCGCGGTGCCGCGCCCCGCGGAGCAGTCCGCCGGCGGCTTGCGCGCGACGCTGGCCGAAGGCAGGGCGCGCCTGCGCGCGGCCTACGGCGCGCGCAGGCACCCGGCCTGGCTGCTGCGCGCGCATGCGCGACTGATAGACCGGGTGCTGCTTGCGCTATGGCGCCTGCAGCGGTTTCCGCCTTCGATGGCGCTCGTCGCCACCGGCGGTTACGGGCGGCGCGAGCTGTATCCGTATTCCGACGTGGATCTGCTGGTGCTGCTCGGCGAGGAGCCCGACGCGCGCGGCCGAGAGGCCCTGGAGCGATTCGTCGGCATGCTCTGGGACGTCGGGCTCGAGGTGGGCCATAGCGTGCGCAGCATCGAGGCCTGCATCGAGGCGGCGCGCGGCGACGTGACGATCCAGACGGCGCTGCTGGAGTCCCGGCCGCTACCGGGGGCCGAGGCGCTGCACCGCCGGATGGCGCGCGCGCTCGCCGCGCAGCTCGATCCGGCCGCCTTTCTCGAAGCAAAGAAGCTGGAGCAGGAGCAGCGCCACGCCAAGCAGCAGGATACGCCCTACGCGCTCGAGCCCAACCTCAAGGAGGCTCCGGGCGGCCTGCGCGACCTGCAGGTGATCCGCTGGATCGCGCGCGCCGCCGGCTTCGGCGAGCACTGGAGCGACCTGGTCGGGCGCGGGCTGATCGAGCGCGGCGAAGCGCGCGAGCTGGCGCGCCACGAGGCCTTTCTCCAGGATCTGCGCATCCGCCTGCACTACCTCGCCGGGCGGCGCGAGGACCGGATTCTGTTCGACCATCAGGCGGCGCTCGCCGCGCGCTGCGGGATCACCGCCGCGTCGCCGCGCCGCGCCAGCGAGCTGCTGATGCAGCGCTACTACCGCACCGCCAAGGCGGTGACGCAGCTCAACACGATCCTGCTGCAGAACATCGAGACGCGGATCCTGCCCGCGGCCGGCGGCGAGCCGCGCGTGCTCAACGAGCGCTTCCAGGCGCGCGGCGGGCTGCTCGAGGCGCGGCGCGAGGACCTGTTCGCGCGCGAGCCGCGCGCGATCCTGGAAGGGTTCCTCCTGATGCAGCAGCATCAGGATCTGCGCGGCATGAGCGCGCCGACGCTGCGCGCGCTGTGGCGCGCGCGCCGTCGCGTGGACGCGCGCCTGCGGCGCGATCCCCTGGCGCGGCTGCTGTTCGTGCAGATCCTGCAGCAACCGCGCGGCATCGTCCACGAGTTCCGCCGGATGAACCAGTACGACGTGCTCGGCGGCTACATCCCGGAGTTCGGACGCATCGTCGGCCAGATGCAGCACGACCTGTTCCACGTCTACACGGTGGACCAGCACATCCTGATGGTGGTGCGCAATCTGCGCCGCTTCACCATGCCGGAGTTCGCGCACGAGTTCCCGCTGTGCACGCAGCTCATGGCCGGCTTCGAGCGGCGCTGGCTGCTGTACATCGCGGCGCTCTTTCACGACATCGCCAAGGGCCGCGGCGGCGACCACTCGGTGCTCGGCGCACGCGACGCGCGGCGGTTCTGCCGCCGCCACGGCCTCGCCGCCGACGATGTCGAGCTGGTGGCGTTTCTCGTCGAGCACCACCTCGCGATGTCGCGCACCGCGCAGAAGGAGGACGTGCACGATCCGGAGGTGGTGCGCGCCTTCGCCCGGCTGGTCGGGAGCGAGCGGCGCCTGACGGCGCTTTATCTGCTGACCGTCGCCGACATCCGCGGCACCAGCCCGAAGGTATGGAACGCGTGGAAGGCGAAGCTGCTCGAGGATCTGTACCGGGCGGCGCGGCGCGCGCTCGCCGGCGAGGCGCCGGAGCCGCAGACGGCGCTCGCCGAGCGCCAGGCCGAGGCGATGCGCCTGCTGCGGCTGTATGCGCTCTCGGACGACGTGCGCGAACGCTTCTGGTCGCAGCTCGACACCGGTTACTTCCTGCGCCACGACGCCCGCGAGATCGCGTGGCATACGCGCAACCTGCATTACCGGGTCGAGACGCCGGAATCGGTGGTGCGGGCGCGTCCGGCGCCCTTCGGCGAGGGGCTGCAGGTGATGGTGTATACGCGCGACCGCCCGGGGCTGTTTGCGCGCATCTGCGGCTACTTCGAGCGCGCCGGCTTCAACATCGTCGAGGCGAAGATCCACACCACGCGTCACGGCTACGCGCTCGATACCTTTGTCGTCATGGTGCGGGACCGCGCCGTGCACTACCGCGACCTGGTCGCCCTCACCGAGACCGGGCTGGCGGCCGAGCTCGTGTCGCAGGCGCCTCTCGCACCGCCCCGGGGCGGGCGCCTGTCGCGGCGGGTGCGCCATTTCCCGATCGCGCCGTCGGTGGATATCCGGCCCGACGAGCGCGGGGCCTACCATGCGCTCGCGATCGTGGCCGCCGATCGCCCCGGCCTGCTCTACGACGTCGCGCGCGTGCTCGCCGCGCACGGCGTGAGCGTGCATAGCGCAAGAATCAATACGCTCGGCGACCGCGCCGAGGACGTGTTCCTCGTCTCCGGCGCCTGCCTCGCCGACCCGAAGGAGGTCCTGCGCCTGGAGCAGGAGCTGCTTCAGGCGCTGCAGGTGCAGACTACTCCTCCGGCGGCGGCGCCTCGCCGGGGAACAGCGCCTCGATGAAGCCGAAGCGGCTGAAGTCGCGGATGCGCATCGGATACAGGATGCCGTCGAGGTGGTCCACTTCGTGCTGCACGACGCGGGCGTGGAAGCCTTCGGCCGTGCGCTCGAAGCGCCGGCCCGCGGCGTCGTAGCCGGCGTAGTGGATCCGCCGCCAGCGCGGCACCCAGCCGCGCAGGCCCGGGACCGAGAGGCAACCCTCCCAGCCCTCCTCGATCTCGTCGCCAAGCGGGCGGATCTCCGGGTTGATGAGCACCGTGTCCGGGACTTCCTCGACGCCGGGATAGCGCGGATTCGCCCTGACGCCGAAGATCACGACCCGCAGGCCGACGCCGATCTGCGGCGCGGCGAGTCCCGCGCCGTCCAGGTGCGCCATGGTATCGCGCATGTCCACGATCAGCTGCGCGAGTTCCGGCGTGCTGAAGCGCCGCACCGGCTCGGCGCGCGCGAGCAGCCTCGGGTCGCCCATCTTGAGCACTTCGCGGATCACGTCACCACCACCTCCTCGATGATGCGGCGCACGCGCGCCATGGCCGCTTCCAGCACCGCCGCGATCGCCTCCAGCGCGACCGCGCGCGCGCTCTCGCCGCGCCCGGCGGCGTGATTGGCGACCACGGCGATCGCGGCGTATTCGAGCCCCGCCTCGCGCGCAAGCGCCGCCTCCGGCATGCCGGTCATGCCGACGATGTCGGCGCCGTCGCGCTCCAGGCGGTTGATTTCCGCGGCCGTCTCCAGCCGCGGCCCCTGCGTCGCCGCGTACACCGCGCCGTCGTGGACCTGCTCGCCGCAGGCGCGCGCGGCGGCGAGCAGCCTCGCGCGCAGCGCCGCCGAATACGGCTCGGTGAAGTCAATGTGCACCACCGGATCGCCGGGGGCGTCAAAAAAGGTGTTCCTGCGGCCCCAAGTGTAGTCGATGATCTGGTGCGGTATCACCAGCGCGCCCGGACCGAACTGCGGCCGGATGCCGCCGACGGAGGCGACCGAGATTACGCCATCCACGCGCTGCTCCTTCAGCGCCCAGATGTTGGCGCGATAGTTGACCCGGTGCGGCGCGATCGTGTGCCCGTAGCCGTGGCGCGCGATGAAGACGACGTCACGTCCGCGGATGCGCCCGAAGGTGAGCGGTCCGGAGGGTTCGCCGAAGGGAGTGCGCACGACCCTGCGGCTCTGCGCCTCGAGAGGGGCGAGCTGCGACAGCCCGCTGCCGCCGATGATCGCGAGCATCAGCCCTCCCGCATCGCCCGGATCTCGGGCAGGTTGCGCCAGTAGCCCTTCGCGTCCATGCCGCAGCCGAACACGAAGCGGTCGGGAATCCTGAGGCCGACGAAGTCCGCCGCGATCGGCTTGGGCTGTGCGCGCTCCTTTTCGACCAGCACGGCGCAATGAAAGCTCTCGGCGCCCATGTCCAGCACTCGTGCGCGGATGGCGAGCATCGTCTCGCCGCCATCGAGGATATCGTCGAGCACCAGCACCGCGCGCTCGCGCACGCACTCCGGCGGCTCGATCCTCCAGGCGATGCCGCCGCCGGAAGTGCGCGCACCGTAGCGCGTGGCATGGATGTAGTCGAGGTCGAGCGGGAAGCGCAGCCGGGGCAGGAGCTGGCCGGCGAAGACGATGGCGCCGCCCATCACCACCAGAACCAGCGGATAGGCGTGCGCGAGGCGCTGCTCGATCTCCTGCGCGACGCGGGCGATCGCGCGCTCGACCTCCTGCGCCGAACACACCGGATCGGAGCACTCCAGGAACTTCCACGCCGCCGCCGGATCCGGTCTCATCGCCCGCCGCGCCGCGCGAGATACGCGGCGAACTCCGCGCCGATTTCCGGGTGCTCCAGTCCGAGCTCCACCGTGGCCTTGAGGTAGCCGAGCTTGGAGCCGCAATCGTAGCGCCGGCCGCGCAATCGCACCGCGAGCACACGTTCGGCCGCGAGCAGCCGCGCGATCGCGTCGGTGAGCTGGATCTCCCCGCCGCGTCCCGGCGCGAGCGTTTCGAGAAGTGAAAAGATCGCCGGCGTGAGAACATAGCGCCCGACCACCGCGAGCGTGGAAGGCGCCTGCGCCGGCGCTGGCTTTTCCACGATCGCGCGCACCGGCGTGAGTTCGGCTGTCGCGTCAAGCGGGCTAACGATGCCGTAGGCGCCGGTCCGCTCGCGCGGGACCTCCTCGACCCCGAGGATCGAACAGCCTTCGTCGCGAAAGCGCGCGGCGAGCTGTGCCGTGGCCGGGGGCTCGCCGACCATCAGGTCGTCGGCGAGCAGCACGGCGAAAGGCTCGTCGCCGACCGCCGGGCGGGCGCACAGCACCGCGTGCCCGAGTCCAAGCGGCTCGGTCTGCCGGATGTAGATGCACCGGCAGCCCTTGGGCAGCACGTCGAGAACCTGCTCCAGCAGCTCGGGCTTGCCGGCGGCGAGCCTTGCCTCCAGCTCGGGCACGCGATCGAAGTGATCCTCGATCGCGCGCTTGTTCCGGCCGGTGACGAACACCATGTCGGTGATGCCAGCGGCAGCGGCTTCCTCCACCGCGTACTGGATGAGCGGCTTGTCCACGACCGGCAGCATCTCCTTCGGGCTCGCCTTGGTGGCAGGCAGGAAGCGGGTACCGAGGCCCGCAACCGGAAATACCGCCTTGGTGATCGCACGTGGCATGACGTCAGCGCCCCCCCAGCAACTTTAGCAGCCCCGCCTCGTCGAGCACCGGGATCCCCAGCTCGCGCGCGCGCGCGAGCTTGGATCCCGGATTGGCGCCGGCAACGACGTAATCGGTCTTCGCGGATACCGCCGAGGCCACGCGGTGCCCGCGCGACTCGATCAGGCGGCGTGCTTCCTCGCGGCTCATGTGCGCCAGCGTTCCCGTGAGCACGAACACCTTCGCGCCCTCGGCCGGCGGCTTCGCCGGCTCGCCCTCCGGCCAGGTGACACCGGCGGCGCGCAGGCGGCGAATCACCTCGACGTTGTGCGGCTCGTCGAAGAACTGGCGGATCGAGCGCGCCACCACCAGTCCGACGTCCGGCACCTGCTGCAGCTCCTGTTCGCTCGCCGCCATCAGCCGTTCGAGGCTCCCGAAATGCCGCGCGAGGTCGCGCGCGGTGGCTTCGCCGACGTTGCGGATGCCGAGCGCGTAGATGAACCGCGCCAGCTCGGTGCGCTTGGCCCGCTCCAGCGCCGCGAGCAGGTTGCGCGCCGATTTTTCTCCCATCCGTTCCAGCCCGGCGAGCGTCTCCGGATCGAGGCGAAACAGGTCCGCCGGACTGCGTACCAGGTTCTTGTCCACGAGCTGGTCCACCAGCTTCTCGCCCAGCCCCTCGATGTCCATCGCGCGCCGGCTGGCGAAGTGCAGCAGTGCCTGCTTGCGCTGCGCCGGGCAGACGAGGCCGCCGCTGCAGCGCGCGATCGCTTCGTCGGCGCCCCGCACCACCGCCGAGCCGCAGGCCGGGCAGCGCGTCGGCATGCGGAAAGGCCGGGCGTGCGGCGGCCGGCGATCGAACCGCACCGACACGATTTCGGGGATCACGTCGCCGGCGCGACGTACGACGACGGTATCGCCGACGCGCACGTCCTTGCGCCGCAGCTCGTCCTCGTTGTGCAGCGTCGCGTGGGTCACCGTCGCCCCGCCGACGAACACCGGCTTCAAGCGGGCCACCGGAGTGAGCGCGCCGGTGCGCCCGACCTGCACGTCGATGCCGAGCACCTCGGTGACCTGCTCCTCGGGAGGGAACTTGTGGGCCAGGGCAAAGCGGGGCGCGCGCGACACGTACCCGAGCCGCTCCTGCCAGTCGAGCCGGTTCACCTTGTACACCACGCCGTCTATCACGTACGGCAGGCGCGGGCGTTTGCGCGCCATGTCCGCGTAAAAGGCGAGCAGCCCTTCTACCCCGCGCACCACCGCCCGCTCGGCGCACACCGGAAAGCGAAACTCGGCGAGCCGATCGAGGAGTTCGGCGTGCGTGCGCCAGCGGGCCCGCCGCACTGCGCCGACGCCGTAGGCGAAGAAGCGCAGCGGCCGGCGTGCGGTCACGCGCGAGTCGAGCTGGCGCAGACTTCCGGCGGCAGCGTTGCGCGGATTCGCGAACTCTTTTTCCCCGGCAGCGCGCTGGCGCTCGTTAAGGCGCTCGAAATCGGCCCGGTACATCAGCACCTCGCCGCGCACTTCGAGATCGGCGGTTTCCTCGGTGCGCGGCAGCTCGAGCGGGATGCTGCGCACGGTGCGCAGATTGGGCGTGACGTCTTCGCCGACGGTGCCGTCGCCGCGTGTGGCGCCGCGCACGAACAACCCGTCCCGATAGATGAGGCTCACCGCCAAGCCGTCGAACTTCGGTTCGGCGGCGTATTCGATTTCCTCTTCGCCCAGCGCCTCGCGCACGCGCCGGTCGAACGCGCGCGCCTCTTCCTCGGAGAACGCATTGGCGAGCGAGAGCATCGGTACCCGGTGCCGGACCTCGGGGAATTCGGCCAGCGGCGGCGCGCCGACGCGCTGCGTCGGCGAGTTCGGCGTGACGAGTTCCGGGTGGCGCGCCTCGATTTCGGCCAGTTCGCGCATCAGCGCGTCGTACTCGGCGTCGGTGATCTCCGGCGCGTCCTTGACGTAATAGAGGTAGTTGTGCCGCTCGATCTCGCGGCGCAGCTCGGCGACGCGCTCTGCCAGGCGCCGGTCGACGGGCATGGGCGCGCCTACGAGAAAAGACGCGCCGCCAGCGCGCCGCCCGGACCGATACCCCGCGACTCGAGCGCGGTGCGCACCCGGTCGAGCTGTTCGGCGATGGCAGCGAGCGCCGCCTCGCCGAGCGCCTTTCCGTTGTCATCCACTACCTCGCCGGCGCACGCCGCGGCGAGGTGGCGCGCAAGGCGTGTCATCGCCTCGAATGCGCGGCGCGTTTCGGCCGCATGCGGGACGTCGAGCGTGAGCGACACCGCCGGGATCGCCGTCCGACTCAGCGACGCGGCGTCAAAGGGCGTGCCGTCCCGGGCGGCGAGCGACAGCACGACGCGATCGGCCGGCGAGCGCTGCACGAAGCGCCCGTCGGCCGCCAGTTCCAGCCCGGCGCCGGCGGCCGCCTCCGCGAGCGCGGCGCCGGCCAGCGTTCCCCCCGGGGGCGCGACCACATGCATCACCACCTGGATGTCGGTTTCGGCGCACAGCGCGTCCAGCTCGCGCGCGCGCTCCATCGCCGATTTCATTTCCGGCGCGGCCACCGCCGCCCCGAGCGCCGCGGCCATGGTTTCGACGGCGGCGCGAAACTCGATCAGCTCGGCCTCGCTCACAATGCCGTCGCGCGACACCAGTTGCAGTGCGGCGCGCCAGACGCCGTCCGCGCCCGGACCGGACAGCGCGGCGCGCGGCAGGTGGCGCCGCTGGATCGGCCGCCATTGCTCCTGGACCACCGCCGCGGCCGGCGCGCCGCGGGGGCGAAGCTCGATGACGTAGTCGAGGCGCTGGTCGGGCTCGACCGGCCCGCCGCCGGGTGTCTCCACGCGCGCCGCCGTCGCGACGGGCAGCGCACTGTCCGGCGCCTGCCCGGCGCCCATCAGGACGTCGGCGCGCGCGGACGGAAACGCGCGCCGCGCAGCATCCCGCGCGCGGCGCTCCTGGATGCGGTTGTAGGCGAACACCCCGCCGATCACGAGCGCGCCGATCGCAAGCAGACCGATCTGCAGCTCGCTCATTGCACGTGTGCGCGCCGCACCCGCCTCAAGCCGCCATCTCCTCGCGGATCCGCAGCGCCTCGGCGATGTCCACCGCCACCACGCGCGAAACGCCCGACTCCGGCATCGTCACGCCGATCAGATGGCTGGCCATCTCCATCGTGATCTTGTTGTGGGTGATGAAGAGGAACTGGGTCTGGGACGACATGCGCTTGACCAGCTCGCAGAAGCGCACCGTGTTCGCGTCGTCGAGCGGTGCGTCCACCTCGTCGAGCAGGCAGAACGGCGCCGGATTGAGCTGGAACAGCGAGAACACCAGCGCGATCGCGGTGAGCGCCTTCTCGCCTCCGGAAAGAAGATGGATCGTGCTGTTTCTCTTGCCCGGCGGCTGCGCCATGACCTGCAGTCCGGCGTCGAGGATCTCCTCGCCGGTCAGCACGAGCTTCGCCTCGCCGCCGCCGAAGAGCTGCGGAAAGAGCGCGCCGAAATGCCGGTTCACCGCCTCATAGGTCTCGCGCAGCAGGTCGCGGGTCTCGCGGTCAATGCGTCGGATCGCGTCCTCCAGCGTCTTCGCGGCCTCCTCCAGGTCGGCGCTTTGCGCATCCAGGAACTGCTTGCGCTCGCGGCTCGCGGCGAGTTCCTCCAGCGCCGCGAGGTTGACCGCGCCGAGCTCGCTCATCGCCTGCGCGGCGCGCGTGATCTCGGCCTGAAGGCTCGCCGGCCGCGGCGCCTCCTGCACCGCCTGCGCGAGTTGGGCCTCGTCGGCGCCGGCCTCGGCGAGCTGCGCCTCGAACTGCTCGACGGCGAGGCGCGCCGCCTGCTCCTTGAGCCGCAGCTCGTTCACGCGCTCGCGCAACGGCGCGATGCCGGCCTCGGCCTTGAGGCGCTCCTCTTCGAGCGCGCGCAGCGCCGCCGCCGCCGCTTCCACCGCGTCGCGCGCCTCGCCGAGCGCTTTTTCGCACCCGATGCGCGTTTCCACCGCGGTGGCAAGGGCCTCGCGCACCGACGGCACCGGATCCACCGCCAGCTCCTCGTTGAGCCGGGTCACCTCCTGCTCGGCGCTCGCGATCTGCCGGTCTATCAGCTTCACCGCCCCGTCCAGTTCGGCGATTTTGGAAGCCGCCTCGCGCTCGGCGAACAGCGCGTCCTGCGCCTCGCGCTCGGCGGCGTGCGCCCGCTCGCGCTGCACCGACAGCTCGCCTTCGGCCGCCTCGTGCGCCGCGCGCTCGCGCTCCACTACGGCGCGCGCCGCCTCGATCCGCGCGGCGAGGCGCTCCAGCGTGGCGCGTGCCGCCGCGAGCCGCGCCTCGTCCTGCGCGCGTTCGTTCCGGATCTCCTCGATCTCGCGGCGGATCTGCGCGCTGCGCTCGCGGTAGCGCTCGAGCGCCTGGCGCAGCGTGAGCGCTTCGATTTCCGTCGCGTGCAGCTCGCGCTCGCGCGCGACGATGTCGTCGCGCGCGCCCTGAAGCGCGGCGAGCCGCGCCGCGAGCGCCTCCTCGCAGCCCGCGAGCCGCGCGCGCGCGCCCGCCGCCGCCTGCTCGAGGGCCGCGACCCGCGCCTGGAGGGCGTCAATTTCTGCCTGGCGCGCGAGGATCCCGGCATCGGCCGGGTCCGGGGCGTAGAGGGTGAGCGCGTGCGCGGTGAACTGATGGCCTTCGCGGTTGACGTAGAACGCGCCCGGAGCGAGCGCCGCCAGCGCCGCCGCGTCGGGCCTTCCCTCGCAGGCGATCGCGCCCGCGAGCCACTCGGCGACCGCGCTCGCGAGCGCCGGCTCGGCGCAGTGCACCTTCGCCGCGAGTGCGACCGCGCCCGGCGGCGGCGACGCTTCGCCGCCGCGCGCATAGAAGCTCGCCTTCACCGGTGGCGCCTCCGTGCCGAGCGCCGCGAGCGCGCCGATATCGCCGATTTCGAGCGCATGCAGCCGTTCGCGCAGCACCGACTCCACCGCCGTCTCCCAGCCGGGCTCGATCCGGATCCGCTGCCACAGGCGCGGCAGCGCCGCGAGACCCCGGCGTTCCAGCCACTCGGCGAGCGGGGCGTTCTCGTCAGCCTGCGCCTGCACCTCGATCAGCGTCTCGAGCTGCGCCGCCGCGGCCGCGTGCTCGCGCACCGCCTGCTCCAGCGCGCGGGCCGCCTGCGCTTTTTCCTCCTCGGCCAAAGCCGCCGCTTGCTGCGCCTCTTCCAGCGCCTGCCGCGCTTGCGCGATCGCAAGGCCGATTGCGCCGATGCGCGCTTCGGCGTCTTCGATTGCGTCGGCCTGCGGCTCGCGGAGTCCCGCGAGCTCGGCTTCCAGACGCGCACGCCGCGCGTCCAGCGACTCCAGGGCGCGCGCCAGGTGCGCCGCCGACCGCTCCTCGAGCCGGGCGGCGTTTTCCTCGGCGACGAGCGCGGCGCGCGCCGCCGCCAGACGCTCCTGTGCCGCGCGGTACGCCTGCTCGGCCTGCGGCAGGCGAGCCGCCTCGGCCGCGCTCGCCTCGCTGGTCCGTGCCACCCGGGCGCGCGCCTCGGCCGCTCTCGCCACCCAGGTATGCAGCGACTGGGTGAGCTGAGCGCGCTGCTCGCGCCAGGCGGCGAGCTGCGCGCGGCGCTCGGTGTGCTGGCTCTCCAGGCGCTGGCGCGTCTCCTCGACGTGGCGCAGCTCCGATTCGTGCCGCGCCACCTCGGCGTTCGCCGCGTACACCGCCGCCTGCGCCGCGTTGAGCCGGTCGCCCGCCTCGAAGTGCGCCGCCCGCGCGCGCTCGATACGCGCTTCCAGCGCGCGCAGCCGCGACGTTTCCGCCTCCAGCGCCGTCTCGGTGCGCGCGATGTCCTGGGCGTGGCGCTCGCGCTCGGCGGCGGCGTCGCGCCGGCGCAGGTACCACAGCAGCTGCTGCTTGTGCTGCACTTCCCGCTGCAGCTCCTGGTAGCGCGACGCGACCGTCGCCTGGGCCTCCAGCTTGCCGATCTGCGCGGCGAGTTCGGCGCGGATATCGGTGACGCGCGCCAGGTTCTCGCGCGTGTCCTGGAGCCGCCGCTCGGTTTCCTTGCGCCGCTCGCGGTAGCGCGACACTCCCGCCGCTTCCTCCAGGAAGACGCGCAGTTCTTCCGGCCGCGCCTCGATCACGCGCGAAATCGTTCCCTGCTCGATGATCGCGTAGGCGCGCGGCCCCAGGCCGGTGCCGAGGAACATGTCGGTGATGTCGCGCCGGCGCACATGGGTGCCGTTGATGAAGTAAGCGGACTCGCCGTCGCGCTGGATGACGCGCTTGACCGAGATTTCGGCGTAGCGCGACCACTGGCCGGCGGCGCGGCCGAGGGAATTGTCGAACACGAGCTCGACCGAGGCGCGCGCGAGCGGCTTGCGGTTGGACGAACCGTTGAAGATGACGTCCTGCATCGAGTCGCCCCGCAGAGCCGAGGCGCGCATCTCCCCGAGCACCCAGCGCACCGCGTCGATCACGTTCGACTTGCCGCAGCCGTTCGGCCCGACGACACCGACGAGGCTGCCGGGCAGGTGGATGACGGTGGGATCGACGAACGACTTGAAGCCGGAAAGCCTGATCTGGGTGAGCCGCACGGACGTTTTCGCGTTTTCAGGATGATACCATTTGCACCTTCGCACCTTTGCGCTGCGCGGAGTTCGTGCATGCCTTCGAAGCCGAGCCGGCGCCTGGAGACGTTCGCCAATCCGGCCCCCGAGCGCGACTACCGGATCCGCATGGAGATCCCGGAGTTCACCTGCGTGTGCCCGCTCACCGGGCAGCCGGATTTCGCCACGCTCGAGCTGGAGTACGTTCCCGACCGGCTGTGCGTCGAGCTGAAGTCGCTCAAGCTCTACATCTGGTCCTGGCGCGATACCGGCGCGTTCCACGAGGCGGTCACCAACCGCATCCTCGACGATCTCGTCGCCGCGACGCGGCCGCGCTACATGCGGCTCACCGCGCGCTTCAACGTGCGCGGCGGCATCCATACCTCGGTCAGCGCCGAGCACCGCAAGCGCGGCTGGAAGCCGCAACCGTGACGCAGGTGCGGGCCGCGCGTTGAATCCGCTTCTCGCCAAGCTGCAGCCCTACCCGTTCGACCGGCTGCGCACGCTGCTCGCCGGCGTCGCGCCGAACGGGGCGCTCGCGCCGCTCAACCTTTCCATCGGTGAGCCGCAGCACCCGACGCCGGCGCTCCTGAAGGAGGCGTTCGCCGCGGCGCTCGACGGCCTGGCGACGTACCCGCGCACCGCCGGCACGCGCGAGCTGCGCGAGGCGATCGCGGCGTGGATCGCCCGCCGCCACGCGCCGGCGACGGTGGATCCCGAGCGCGAGGTGCTGCCGGTGAACGGTTCGCGCGAGGCGCTGTTCGCGTTCGCGCAGGCGGTGGTGGATCCCGACGGCGGTCGCGCCCGCGTCGCCTGCCCGAATCCCTTCTATCAGATCTACGAGGGCGCGGCGCTGCTGGCCGGTGCGCAGCCGGTGTTTCTCAACACGTCCGCGACGAACGGTTTTCGCATGGACTTCGACGCGCTGACGGACGCGGCCTGGCGCGACGTGAAGCTCCTTTACGTCTGTTCGCCGGCCAATCCGAGCGGCGCGGTGCTGGATCTGGACGAGTGGCGCCGGATCTTCGATCTGTCGGATCGCTACGGCTTCGCCGTCGCTGCCGATGAGTGCTATTCCGAGATCTACCCCGACGAGGCCCGGCCGCCGCTCGGGGCGCTCGCGGCCGCGGCGCGGCTCGGCCGCCACGGGTTTCCGCGGCTGGTGGTGTTCTCCAGCCTGTCCAAGCGCTCCAACGCGCCGGGGCTGCGCTCGGGCTTCGTTGCCGGAGACGCGGCGCTGCTCGCGGGCTTTCTCCTTTACCGCACCTACCATGGCTCGGCGATGAGCCTCGCGGTGCAGCGCGCCTCGATCGCCGCCTGGAAGGACGAGGCGCACGTGTGCGAGAACCGGCGCCTTTACGCCGAGAAGTTTGACGCCGCCTTCGCCGCGCTCAGGCCGCCGCTGGCGGCGCATCGCCCCGAGGGCGCGTTCTACCTGTGGCTGCGCGTTCCCGGCGACGACGGCGCGTTCGCGCGCGAGCTGTACCGCCAATATAATGTGCTCGTGCTGCCCGGGAGCTATCTCGCCCGGGACGCGCACGGGGAAAACCCGGGCCGCGGCTACGTGCGCGCGGCGCTGGTCGCGCCGCTTGCCGACTGTGTCGAGGCGCTGCGGCGCATGAACGAATTCGCCGCCGGACTCTGATACCGATGCAAGCCGCAAGAACGACGATCGAACAGGCGTGGGAGGAGCGCGCCGGTCTTTCTCCCGCCTCCGCCCCGGCGGCGCTGCGCGAAGCCGTCGAGGAGGTGATCGCCGGGCTGGATTCCGGACGCCTGCGGGTGGCCGAGAAGACCGCCTCCGGCTGGGTGACTCACCAGTGGATCAAGAAGGCGGTGCTGCTCTCCTTCCGACTGGAGGACAACCGGCTGGTCGCCGGCGGCTGGACCAACTACTTCGACAAGGTGCCGGGCAAGTTCGCCGGTTACGACGCGGCGCGCTTCGCCGCCGCGGGCGTGCGCGTGGTGCCGCCGGCGACCGCCCGGCGCGGCGCGTACGTGGCGAAGAACGTGGTCCTCATGCCCTCTTACGTCAACATCGGCGCCTATGTGGACGAAGGGACGATGGTGGACACCTGGGCGACCGTCGGCTCGTGCGCCCAGATCGGCAGGAACGTGCACCTGTCGGGCGGCGTCGGCATCGGCGGCGTGCTCGAGCCGGTGCAGGCGAACCCGGTGATCATCGAGGACAACTGCTTCATCGGCGCGCGCTCCGAGATCGTCGAAGGCGTGATCGTCGAGGAAAACAGCGTGATCTCGATGGGTGTGTACATCGGGGCAAGCACGCGCATCTACGACCGCGAGACCGGCGCGGTGCTCTACGGGCGGGTGCCGGCGGGCTCGGTGGTGGTGCCCGGCACCCTTCCCTCGGCCGACGGCCGCTATGCCCTCTACTGCGCGGTGATCGTCAAGAAGGTGGACGCCAAGACCCGCGCCAAGACCAGCCTCAACGAGCTGCTGCGCGGGGATTAAACTAGCGCCGGGACGAGGATGCGGAGGACGCCATGTCAGCGATGAAGCGCCTGTTTCACCTGATGGCCGAGAAGAAGGCGTCGGACATCTTCCTCTCGGTCGGCTCGCCGATCAACATCAAGATCAACGGTGTCGCGATGCCGGTCAACCAGACGGTGCTCAACGCCGACGCCGTCAAGCAGCTTCTCTACGAGGTGCTGAACGACCGCCAGATCCGCGAGTACGAGGAGGAGATGGAGCTGAACACCGCGTACGCCCTGGAGGGCGTCGGCTCGTTCCGCATCAGCGCCTTCCGCCAGAAGGGGTCGCCGGCGGTGGTGGTGCGCTACATTCCCGGCGAGATCCCGCCGATCGATTCGCTCGGGCTGCCCGAGGTGCTGAAGGAAATCATCATGCAGAAGCGCGGGCTGATTCTCATGGTGGGCGCCACCGGCTCGGGCAAATCCACCTCGCTCGCGGCGATGCTCGACTACCGCAACGAGAGGAAATCGGGACACATTCTCACCCTGGAAGACCCGATCGAGTTCATCTTCAAGAACAAGAAGTCCATCGTCAACCAGCGCGAGGTCGGCACCGACACCAAGGCGTTCGAGATCGCGCTCAAGAACGCGCTGCGCCAGGCACCCGACTGCATCCTGATCGGCGAGATCCGCGACAAGCAGACGATGACCATGGCGCTGCAGTACGCCCAGTCGGGCCACCTCGCTCTCGCCACGCTGCACGCGAACAACAGCTACCACGCGATGAACCGGATCATCTCCTTCTATCCGCTGGAGAACCGGCCGACGCTGCTGCTCGACCTGTCCGCGGCGCTGCAGGCGATCATCTCCCAGCGCCTGGTGCGCACGAAATCCGGCACGCGCAAGGCGGCGGTCGAGGTGCTGCTCAATACGCGCCATATCGCCGAGCTGATCGAGAAGGGCGAGATCAACGAGATCAAGGAGGCGATGGAAAAGAGCATGGCGCCGGGGTCGCAGACCTTCGAGCAGGCGCTGTTCAAGCTGTTCATGGACGGCCAGATCACGCAGGAGGAGGCGCTTGCCAACGCCGATTCGGCGACCAACATGCTCTGGCTGATCAATCAGGCGACCGCCGGGCAGATCACCGGCCAGACGCCGGCGCCGTCCGCCGGCGAGCCGCGCGAGCAGAAGAAGGAAGGGCTGCTCGCATCCGCGGGCGGCGCTGCTTCCTTCGGCGACATCAAGATAGACATGGGCGCCTAAACGCGCGCTGGCACCCTGGACAGCCCGCTCGACCTTGCGCAGGAGCTGATCGCGCGGCGCTCGGTGACGCCCGAAGACGGCGGCTGCCAGGCGCTCGTCGCCGCGCGCCTTGCCGCGGCGGGCTTTCGCGCCGAGACCCTCCGCTGCGGCGAGGTGGCCAACCTGTGGCTGCGCCGCGGCGAGACGGCGCCCGTGTTCTGCTTCGCCGGCCACACCGACGTGGTGCCGCCCGGACCGCTCGCAGAGTGGGCGAGCGACCCGTTCGTGCCGACGGTGCGCGACGGCCGGCTGTACGGCCGCGGCGCAGCGGACATGAAATCCTCGATCGCGGCTTTCGTCGTCGCCGCCGAGGCGTTCGTGCGCGAGCGCCCGGACCATCGCGGCTCCATCGCGCTGCTGCTCACCTCCGACGAGGAGGGCCCGGCGGTGGACGGCACCGCGCGCGTCGTCGAACGCCTGAAGGCGCGCGGCGAGCGGCTCGACTGGTGCGTGATCGGCGAGCCGTCCTCGTCGCGAACGCTCGGCGACACGGTGCGGATCGGCCGGCGCGGCTCGCTTTCGGCGCGGCTCACGGTGCGCGGGATTCAGGGCCACGTCGCGTACCCGGAGCAGGTGCGCAATCCGATCCATCTGCTCGCGCCGGCGCTGGCGGAAATCGCGGCCACCCGCTGGGATGAGGGCAACGCGTCTTTCCCGCCGACCAGCTTCCAGGTCTCGAACATCCACGGCGGAACCGGCGCCGAGAACGTCGTGCCGGGCGACGTCACGTTGCTGTGCAATTTCCGCTTCTCCACCGCGAGCAGCGAGGCGTCGTTGCGCGAGCGCTTCGAGGCGATCCTGCGCCGGCACGGCCTCGATTACGCGATCGCCTGGACGCTCGGCGGCCGTCCTTTCCTCTCGGCGCGCGGCGAGCTGATCGAGGCGGTGCGCCGCGCGGTCGCGGCGCACACCGGGCTCGTGCCGCAGGAGTCCACCGGCGGCGGCACCTCCGACGGCCGCTTCCTCATCGACATCTGCCCGCAGATCGTGGAGCTCGGGCCGGTGAATGCGAGCATCCACAAGCTGAACGAGCACATCGAGCTGGAGGCGCTGGAACGGCTGCCGCGCATCTACCTCGACATCCTGCGCGCGCTGCTCGCGTGACCGCGGGCGAGCTGGTGCGCAGAATCGCGCGGCGGTTCCGTGCGGCGCGGCTGCACTTCGGGCACGGCACGGCGACCGCAAGTGACGAGGCGGCGTGGCTGGTCGCGCACGTGCTCGGCAAGTTCGCCGGCGACCTGCGCGCCGGCGAGCCGGTTTCGGCGGCGCAGGAAAGGCGGATCCGCGCACTCGCCGACCGCCGCATTCGCGAGCGCACCCCCCTCGCCTATCTGCTCGGCGAGGCATGGCTCGGCGGCCGGCGCTTCTTCGTGGACCGTCGGGTGATCGTGCCGCGCTCCTTCATCTCCGAGCTGCTCGCCGAGCGACTGCAGCCGTGGCTGCGCCGTCCGGTGCGCCGCGCCCTCGACCTGTGCACGGGCTCCGGATGCCTCGCCGTGCTGACGGCGCGCGCCTTTCCGGGGGCGCGCGTGGACGCGACCGACGTCTCGATCGAGGCGCTCGCGGTCGCGCGCATCAACATCCGCCGCTTTCGGTTGTCGCGCCGGATCCGCCTGATCCGGTCGGACCTGTTCGGCGCGCTCGGCCGTCGCCGCTACGATCTCATCGTGACCAACCCGCCGTACGTGGATGCGCGCACCATGAGGAGGCTGCCGCCGGAATACGACTACGAGCCACGTCTTGCGCTTGCCGCGGGCGACGACGGACTGGACTTCGTCCGCCGGATCCTCGCCGGGGCGCGCGCGCACTTGAACCCGCGTGGCCTGCTGGTGTGCGAGGTGGGCGGCGCGCGGCGCGCGCTGGAGCGCGCGTATCCGCGCATCCCCTTCGCTTGGCCCGAAACCACCGAAACCGGGACGGTCTTTGTCATCGAGCGGGAGCAGCTGCCGGACTAGCGCCGCGGGCGGAGGATGGGGTGGCCGATGGGACTCGAACCCACAACAACCGGAATCACAATCCGGGACTCTACCGTTGAGCTACGGCCACCGTCGCGCCCTGCGCCGCTCGCGCTCCGCCGGGCGGTTTGGCCTGCCCGGCGGGAATCGAACCCACAACCCCCAGCTTAGAAGGCTGGTGCTCTATCCGGTTGAGCTACGGGCAGCTCTTCCTAGGGGGCGAAGCCTGGTCGGGGTGGGGAGATTCGAACTCCCGACATCCTGCTCCCAAAGCAGGTGCGCTGCCAGGCTGCGCTACACCCCGCGAAGCGGGCGCCAATCATACCTTTTTTCAGCTTGCCCCGGGGGGCCTTTTCTGCTACAAAGCCTGCTTCTTTTTTGGCCCAGAGCCTTCGATGCCGGTGGAAGTGACGAGAAAAAACTTCGCGCCCTACGTCCCTAAGAAGGGCGAGGAGTACATGAACGCTCGCCAGCGGGCGCACTTTCGCAGGATTCTGGAGAACCTGCGTGCCGAGCTGTCCCAGGAGATCGACCGCACTGTGCACACGATGCAGGAGGAAGCCACGGTGTTCGCCGATCCCAACGATCGCGCCTCCCAGGAGTCGGACATGGCGCTGGAGCTGCGCAACCGCGACCGCGAGCGCAAGCTCATCAAAAAGATCGACGAAACCATTGCCCGCATTGACGCCAACGAGTACGGCTACTGCGAGAGCTGCGGCGTCGAGATCGGCCTGAAGCGCCTGGAGGCGCGGCCGACGGCCACGCTTTGCATTGACTGCAAGACGCTCGACGAGCTGCGCGAAAAGCAGGTGGCCAAGTAGCGCATTGC
This sequence comes from Pseudomonadota bacterium, assembly GCA_040752005.1. Lineage (GTDB taxonomy): Bacteria > Pseudomonadota > Gammaproteobacteria > Burkholderiales > SG8-39 > RBG-16-66-20. Next base: position 94,858 of record JBFMFX010000007.1, read on the forward strand.
TGCGGCGGCGCGGCACCGCGCCGAGGTGCGCGCCCGGCTCCGCGCTTGCCCGCCCGGCCTCTCCCGCTCGCTAGCTCTGCTTGGCGGTGGCCGGCGGCTCGTTGACCGCCTTCATGGACAGGCGCACGCGGCCCTTGTCGTCGGCCTCGAGCACCTTCACCTTCACGATCTGCCCTTCCTTGAGGTAGTCGGACACCGAGTTGACGCGCTCGTGGCTGATCTGCGAGATGTGCAGCAGCCCGTCGCGTCCCGGCATGAGCTGAACGATCGCGCCGAAGTCGAGCAGGCGCAGCACCGGCCCCTCGTAGACCTTGCCGACCTCGACATCGGCGGTGAGCTCCTGGATCTTCCTGCGTGCCGCCTCGCCGCCCTCGGCCGACACGCAGGCGATGCTGATCGTGCCGTCGTCCTCGACCTCGATGGTGGTGCCGGTCTCCTCCTGGATGCCGCGTATCACGACGCCGCCCTTGCCGATGACGTCGCGGATCTTGTCCGGGTTGATCTTCATCTTGATGATGCGCGGCGCGTAGGTCGAAAGCTCGCCGCGCGAGGCCTGGATCGCCTCGCGCATCAGGCCGAGGATGTGCAACCGCGCCTCTCGCGCCTGCTCCAGCGCGACGCGCATGATCTCCCTGCTGATCGACTCTATCTTCAGATCCATCTGCAGCGCGGTGATGCCCTTTTCCGTGCCCGCGACCTTGAAGTCCATGTCGCCGAGATGATCCTCGTCGCCGAGAATGTCGGTGAGCACCGCGAAGCGGTTGCCCTCCTTGATCAGACCCATCGCCACGCCGGCGACGTGCGCCTTGATCGGCACGCCGGCGTCCATCAGCGCGAGGCTGCCGCCGCACACCGAGGCCATCGAGGACGAGCCGTTCGACTCGGTGATCTCCGACACCACGCGCAGCGAGTAACCGAACTCCTCGGCCGTGGGCAGCAGCGCTTCGAGCGCGCGCTTGGCCAGCCGCCCGTGGCCGATCTCGCGGCGCTTGGACGGCCCCATGCGCCCGGTCTCGCCGGTGGCGTACGGCGGCATGTTGTAGTGAAGCATGAAGCGCTCGCGGTACTCGCCGGTGAGCGCATCGATGATCTGCTCGTCGCGTCCGGTGCCGAGCGTGACGGTCACCAGCGCCTGCGTTTCGCCGCGCGTGAACAGCGCCGAGCCGTGGGTGCGCGGCAGCACGCCGACGCGGATGCTGATCGGTCGCACGGTGCGGGTGTCGCGCCCGTCAATGCGCGGTTCGCCGGCGAGGATCTGGCCGCGCACGATTCTCGCCTCCAGCGCCGAAAGATAGTCGCGCACCACGTTCACCGACGGACCGCCCTCGGTTCCGGCGCCGGTCGCCTCCAGGACCCGCCTGCGGATCGCGTCCAGGGCCTCGGTGCGGGCCTGCTTCTGCCGCAGGCCGAAGGCCTGGCGCAGATCGGCTTCGGCAAGTTCCGCGATGCGCTGTTCGAGCGCCTCGTCGCGCGCCGGCGGCTGCCAGTCCCAGGCCGGCTTGCCGGCCACCTCGGCCAACTCGTCGATCGCCCGGATCACCGCCTGCATCTGCTCGTGGCCGAAGACGATAGCGCCGAGCATCACGTCCTCGGACAGCTCGCGCGCGTCGGACTCGACCATCAGCACGCCCTGGTCGGTGCCGGCTACCACCAGGTTCATCTGCGACTCCTTGAGCTGGCTCATGGTCGGGTTGAGGACGTACTGACCATTGATGTAGCCGACGCGGCACGCTCCGATCGGGCCGTTGAAGGGGATCCCCGAGAGCGTGAGCGCTGCCGATGCCGCGATCATCGCCGGGATGTCGGAGTCCACCTCCGGGTTGAGCGACACCACCGTCGCCACCACCTGGACCTCGTTGTAGAAGCCGTCGGGGAAAAGCGGCCGGATCGGCCGGTCGATCAGGCGGCTGGTGAGAATTTCCTTTTCCGAGGGTCGGCCCTCGCGCTTGAAGAACCCGCCCGGGATCTTGCCCGCGGCGTACGTCTTTTCCACGTAATCCACCGTGAGCGGAAAGAAGTCCTGTCCGGGGCGAGGCTGCTTGGCCGCGACCACGGTGGCGAGGACCACCGTGTCCTCAATGGTGCACAGGACCGCACCGTGCGCCTGGCGTGCGATTTCTCCGGTTTCTAGCGTGACCTGCTGCTGGCCGTAGGTGAACGTCTTCTTGATCGGGGTCAAGGGGCTTCCTCTGTGTGCGTGCGCGGGCAGGCGGCGCGCGCCTTCGGGCGAGCGCGCCGGCCGCTCATTCGGGATCGGGGGTTACTTGCGCAGGCCAAGCCGGTCGATCACCGAGCGGTACTTGTCCGCGTCTTTCCGCTTCAGGTAATCGAGCAGTTTGCGCCGCTGGCTCACCAGCTTGAGCAGCCCGCGGCGCGAGTGCAGGTCCTTGACGTGCGTCTTGAAGTGCTCGCCGAGACTGTTGATGCGCTCGGTAAGAAGCGCGATCTGGACTTCCGGCGACCCGGTGTCGCTCGCCGTGCGCTGATACTGCTTCACGATGCGCTCTTTCTGCGCAACCTGCAAAGCCATGGGATCTCTCTTGTCACTAGTCTGCGAAACAAGAAATTTTAACCGACAACGGCGCCCGTTCACAAGTTTTTCCCGTTGCGTCAGCCGCTTGCGACCGCCGCCGCGGCGCCCGACAGCAGCCGCTCGGGTCGCAGCAGGCCGTCGGGCCCCGCCGTGCCGACGCCGAGGAGCGCGCCATCGGCGGCAAGCACTCGGCAGCTGCCCTGCGGACCGGCGCCCGCGCGCACCGGCCGGCCGTGCGCAAAACGCCGCGCGTCCTCGGCGCCGAGCCGCACTTGCGGCAAGCCTTCGAGGAGCCGCGCGGTGGGCAGGAGCCGCGCCTGGCGCGCGGCGAGTTCCAGAGCAGCCAGCCCCTCCAGGTCGATCGCCTCCTCGACGGTGAACCCTCCCGCCTCGATGCGGCGCAGCGCCACCAGGTGTGCGCCGCAGCCGAGCGCCTCGCCGAGATCGGCGGCGAGCTGCCGGATATACGTGCCTTTGCTGCAGCGGACCCTGAGATGCAGCACGTCGCTCGCGCGCTCCAGCAGCGCCAGCTCGCGGATCCGCACCCGGCGTGGCCCCCGCTCGACGGTACGGCCGGCGCGCGCGAGCGCGTACAGCGGCCGGCCCTCGCGCTTGAGCGCCGAATGCATCGGCGGCACCTGCTCGATCTCGCCGCGGAACCGCTCCAGCGCCGCCGCGACGCCGGCGGCGTCTGCGTGCACCGGCCTGCGCGCGAGCACCTCGCCCTCGGCGTCGCCGGTCGCGGTTGCGATGCCGAGACGGACGGCGGCGAGGTATGTCTTGTCGGATTCGAGCGCGAAGCGGGCGAACTTGGTCGCCTCGCCGAACAGAATGGTGAGCAGGCCGGAGGCGAGCGGATCTAGCGTGCCGCCGTGTCCCGCCTTGGCCGCCCCGAGCAGGCGCCGCGCCCGCTGCAGCGCCGCGTTCGAGGTGATCCCGGGGGGCTTGTCGAGCAGCAGCACCCCGTCGAGCGCGCGCCGCATCAGTCGCGCGGGCGCACGCTCTCGATCAGCCGCGCGAGGCGGTCGCCGCGCTCGAGCGACTCGTCGTAGGCAAACCGCAGCTCCGGGATCTCGCGCAGGCGGATGCGCCGTGCGAGCTGCGAGCGCAGGAACCCGGCGGCGCGTTCCAGCCCGGCTTTCGCCACCGGCGCATGCGCGGCCTCCAGGCACGTGAAATACACCGTGGCGTAGGCGCAGTCGGGCGACATGTCCACGCCCGTGAGCGTCACCATGCCGACGCCCGGGTCGCGCAGCTCCCGTCGCAGGATGTCGGACAGCTCGCGCTGGATCTGATCGCCGACTTTCTGCGCCCTGTCCGAGCGCCGCGCCACCGCCGTCCCCTACAGCGTGCGCGCGACCTCGAGGATTTCGTACACCTCGAGCTGGTCGCCTTCCTTGAGGTCCTGGAAGCCCTTGAGCGAAAGACCGCACTCGAAGCCGGCCTTCACCTCTCGCACGTCCTCCTTGAAGCGCTTGAGCGTCTCCACCTCGCCGCTGTGGATGACGACGTGGTCGCGCAGCACGCGCACCAGCGCTCCGCGGCGCACCAGCCCTTCCTGCACGTAGCAGCCGGCCACCGTGCCGACCTTGGAGATGCGGAACACCTTGCGCACTTCCACCAGGCCGAGCACGTTCTCCTTTTTCTCCGGCGCCAGCATGCCGGCGAGCGACGCCTTGACGTCCTCGACCGCGTCGTAGATGACGTTGTAGTACCGTACCTGCACGCCCGCCGACTCGATGAGCTTGCGCGCGGCGGTGTCGGCGCGGGTGTTGAAGCCGATGATGATCGCGCGCGAGGCGAGCGCAAGGTTGACGTCGGACTCGGTGATGCCGCCGACGCCGGCGTGCACCACGTTCACCCTGACCTCGTCGGTGGAGAGTTTGGTGAGCGCGTGCACCAGCGCTTCCTGCGAGCCCTGCACGTCCGCCTTGAGCACGATGGCGAGCGTCTTCTTCTCGCCCTCGCCCATCTGTTCGAGGACGTTTTCCAGCTTCGCCGCCTGCTGGCGCGCGAGCTTGACGTCGCGGAACTTGCCCTGGCGGAACAGCGCGATCTCGCGCGCCTTGCGCTCGTCGCCGATCACAATCATCTCGTCGCCGGCGCGCGGCACGTCCGACAGCCCGAGCACCTCCACCGGAATCGAGGGTCCCGCCGACTGCACCGGGCGACCGTTCTCGTCGAACATCGCCCGCACGCGGCCGTACGCCGCTCCGGCGAGCACCACGTCCCCGCGCCTGAGCGTGCCTGACTGCACCAGCAGCGTCGCCACCGGACCGCGGCCCTTGTCCAGGCGCGCCTCGATCACGACGCCCTTGGCGGGCGCGTCCACCGGCGCGCGCAGCTCGCGTACCTCGGCCTGCAGCAGGACGTGCTCCAGCAGCGCGTCAATGCCCATGCCGGTTTTCGCCGATACCGGGACGAACGGCGAATCGCCGCCCAGCTCCTCCGGCACCACGCCGTGCGCGAGCAGCTCGCGCTTGACCTTCTCGGGGTTCGCCTCCGGCTTGTCCATCTTGTTGATCGCCACCACCAGCGGCACGCCCGCGGCCCTGGCATGGTTGATCGCCTCGACCGTCTGCGGCATCACGCCGTCGTCGGCGGCGACCACCAGCACGACGATGTCGGTGACCTTCGCCCCGCGCGCGCGCATCGCGGTGAACGCCTCGTGACCCGGGGTGTCGAGGAAAGTGACCACGCCGCGCGGCGTCTGCACGTGATACGCGCCGATGTGCTGGGTGATACCGCCCGCCTCGCCCGCCGCCACCTTGGTGCGGCGGATGGTGTCCAGAAGCGAGGTCTTGCCGTGGTCTACGTGGCCCATCACGGTCACCACCGGTGGCCGCGGAAGCAGCTCCGCCTCGCGCGCCTGCGCGAGAGTCTCGCTGAGGTAGGCCTCGGGGTCGTCGAGCTTGGCGGCTTTCGCCTTGTGGCCCATTTCCTCGACCACGATCATGGCGGTCTCCTGGTCCAGGGCCTGGTTGATCGTCGCCATGGTGCCGAGCTTCATCAGCACCTTGATCACCTCGGCCGCCTTGACCGCCATGCGATGGGCGAGCTCGCCGACGGTGATCGTCTCGGGTACCGCGATCTCGCGCACCACCGGCTCGGCGGGCGGCGCGAACCCTGCCTCGGCCGCGCCCGGCGCGCGGCGCGCGCCTGCGGCCTTCGGACCATGCCAGCCGGCGACTCCGCCGCCGGCATCGCCGCGAATCTTGATGGCCCGGCGCCTGACGCTGTCGTCGGCAAGCACCGTGGTCTTGATCTTCTTTGCCTTCTTCTCGGGCTTCGCCTCGCCGGTCTTCGGCGCATGAAGCGTGCCTTCGCGCGCCTGGGCTGGTGCGGGTGCCGGCGCCGCCGGTTGCGCCTGGCTCTGCGCGAGCCCCTGCGCCTCGCGCAGCTCGGCCTCGCGCCGCTCGCGCTCCTGCTTTTCGCGCAGCTCGGCGGCCTGAATCTCGGCCAGCTGCTGCTCGCGCCGCTGCTCTTCTTCGCGCAGCTGCAGCTCGCGCTCATCCAGCGCCGGCGGCGGCGGCGTCGGCGCGGCCGCCGGCGCGGGCGTCTCGGCGGCGACCGCGGCGGCGGCCAGCTCGCCAGGGTCGCGCTTGATGAACACGCGCTTCTTGCGCACCTCGACCTGAATCGTGCGCGACTTGCCGGTCGCGTCCGCCTTCTTGATCTCGCTCGTCTGCCTGCGCGTCAGCGTGATCTTGTTCTTGTGCTCGACCGAGCCGTGCGCCCGCCGCAGGTAATCGAGCAGCCGCGACTTGTCCTGCTCGGTAAGCGGATCCTCGGGCACGCGCTTGTCCACGCCCGCGGCGCGCAGCTGCTCGAGAAGTACCGACGGCGGTACCTTCAGCTCGCTCGCGAACTGGGCGACGCTCGTCTGCGCCATGCTATGCCGCCTCCCTGCCCTGCGCCTCGGCCGCGAACCAGTGCGCGCGCGCGGCCATGATCAGCTTGCGCGCGCGCTCCTCGTCTACGCCGGCGGTCTCCGCCAGCTCGTCCACCGCGAGATCGGCCAGCTCGTCGCGGGTCCGGATGCCGCTTTTCGCCAACACCGCCGCGAGCTGGCTGTCCATGCCGTCGAGCTTGAGCAGCTCCGGATCCATGCCTTCCAGGCTCTCCTCGCTCGCGATCGCCTGCACCAGCAGCGCGTTGCGCGCGCGGCTGCGCAGGTCGTTCACCAGCTGCTCGTCGAAGTCCTCGATCTCGAGCAGCTCGTTCACCGGCACGTAGGCGATCTCCTCGAGCGAGGAGAAGCCCTCGCGGATCAGGATGTCGGCCACCTCCTCGTCCACGTCCAGGCGCTCCATGAACAGCCGCTTGGCGCGCTCGCTTTCCTCCTGCTGCTTCTTCTTCGATTCTTCCTCGGTCATCAGGTTGATCGTCCAGCCGGTCAGCTCCGAGGCGAGCCGCACGTTCTGTCCGCTCCTGCCGATGGCGATGGCGAGGTTCTGCTCGTCCACCACCACGTCCATCGCGTGCTTTTCCTCGTCCACCACGATCGAGCTGACCTCGGCGGGCGCGAGCGCGCCGATGACGAACTGCGCCGGGTCGGGCGACCACAGCACGATGTCCACGCGCTCGCCGGCCAGCTCCTGGGTCACCGCCTGCACCCGCGAGCCGCGCATGCCGACGCAGGTGCCGATCGGGTCAATGCGCTTGTCGAGCGCGTGCACCGCGATCTTGGCGCGGATGCCCGGGTCGCGCGCCGCCGACTTGATCTCCAGCAGCCCTTCCTCGATCTCCGGCACCTCCAGCTCGAACAGCTTGATGATGAACTGCGGCGCGGTGCGCGACAGGATGAGCTGCGGCCCGCGCGCACTGCGATCTACCTTCATCACCCAGGCGCGTACCCGGTCGCCGACGCGCAGGTTCTCCTTCGGGATCATGTGCTCGCGCGGCAGCAGGGCTTCGAGCCGCCCCGACTCGACGATCGCGTTGCCCCGCTCCATGCGCTTGATCGTGCCGGTCACCAGCTCGTCGCCCCGGGACAGGAAGTCGTTCAGGATCTGCTCGCGCTCGGCCTCGCGGATGCGCTGCAGGATCACCTGCTTGGCAGTCTGCGCGCCGATGCGACCGAACGGGATGTTCTCCAGCGGCTCCTCGACGACGTCGCCGAGCTTGAGCGCCGGGTCGCGCTTCTGCGCCTCCGACAGCGGGATCTGCTGCGCCGGGTTCTCCACCGCCTCGTCGGGAACCACCTTCCAGCGCCGGAACGAGGCGTAATTGCCGGTGTTGCGATCCACCGCCACCCGCACGTCCACGTCCTCGCTGAAACGCTTCTTGGTCGCCGAGGCGAGCGCGAGCTCGAGCGCGCCGAAGACCACGTCGCGGTTGACGTTCTTCTCGCGCGCCAGCGCGTCCACCAGCATCAGAATTTCCCGGCTCATCCCGGCTCCCTATGCAGCCTTCTGCGTTCGTCTCATATCTGCGGCACCAGCCGCGCCCGGTCAATCGTCTCCAGGCGTACGGCGATCTCCTGCCCGTCCACGACCAGCGTCGCGACCCCATCGTGCGCCCCGCGCAGCAGGCCGGTGAAGCGCCTGCGCCCGGAGGCATCCGGCGCGCGCAACTGCACGCGCACCTGCCTGCCGGCGAAGCGCGCGAAGTCGCGCTCGCCATGCAGCCGCCGATCGAGCCCCGGAGAGGACACCTCCAGCCGCTCGTAGGCCACGCCCTCGGCGGCGAAAAGGTGAGTCAGGTGCCGGCTCACGGTGGCGCAATCCTCCACCGTGATGCCGCCGCCCGCCGTCCGGTCAATGAAGATCCGCAGGAGCTGCCCCCGATTCGAAATCTGCAGGTCCACCAGCTCGTAACCCATCCCGGAGAGGGTGGGTTCCACGATGCCCTTCACATGTCCGACCGGTCCTGTCATTTCACCGCCTGTCGCGGCACGCGCCGCCCAAACAAAAAATGGGCCGAAGCCCATTCTCCTCCAAACCATTTGAAGTATAACCCGTTTCGTCCTACGGAACAACGTCTCGCGGCGCGTTGCGCACCGCAGCGAGAGCGGTTCGCACCCGCGCCGGGTTCGCTTCCATCCAGCGCCCGGGCGCAAGGCCCGGCGGCAATTCGAACGGACCGTATCGCACCCGGATCAGGCGGCTTACCTGCCGACCGAGCGCCCCGAACAGCCGCCGCACTTCCCGGGTGCGCCCTTCGGCGAGCACCACCCGATACCAGCGGTTCGCCGCATCGGGAGCGCCGCGCGGTACCGGCTCGATGCGCAGGACGCGGGCGACGCCATCTTCCAGCGCGATGCCCTCGCGCAGGCGCCGCAGCTCCGGCTCGCCGAGCGGCCCGAGTACGCGCACGAGGTACTCGCGCTCGATGCCATGGCGCGGATGCATCAAGCGCGCGGCGAGCTCGCCGGAGTCCGTAAAGAGCAGCAGCCCCGAGCTGTTCAGATCGAGCCGCCCGATCGCGACCCAGCGGCCGTGTTCGAGCGCCGGCAGCCGCTCGAACACGGTCGAGCGGCCGGCAGGGTCGCGGCGCGTCACCAGTTCGCCGACCGGCTTGTGGTAAAGGAGGATCCTCGGCGTCCCGGCCGCGCGCGCCGCCACCGGCTTGCCGTCCACGGCGATGCGGGCGCCGGGGCTGGCGCGCTCGCCCAGCCGCGCGACCCGCCCGTTGACCGTGACGCGGCCGGCGCGGATCCATGCCTCGATGGTGCGGCGCGACCCGAGCCCCGCATCGGCGAGAAGCTTCTGCAGGCGCACGCCGCGCGCGCTACTCGGCGGCGCTGGCGGGCCGGGCTTCGACCGGTTCGTTGGCGGCGGGTTGCGCCGCGGTGGCTTCGAGTTCAAGCGTTCTCGCCACTTCCTCCAGTGGCGGCAGCTCCTCCAGCGAGCGCAGCCCCAGGTCGTCGAGGAAGCGCGTCGTGGTCGCGTACAGCGCCGGGCGCCCGGGGGTGTCGCGATGGCCGACGACGTCGATCCAGCCGCGCGCTTCCAGCGTCTGCAGGATTCCCGCCGACACCGACACGCCGCGGATCTCCTCGATGTCGCCGCGCGTCACCGGCTGGCGGTAGGCGATGATCGCCAGCGTTTCCATCACCGCGCGCGAGTAGCGCGGCGGCTTTTCCGGGTTCAGGCGCTCCAGGAACGGCAGGAATTCACGCCGGGTCTGGAAGCGCCAGCCGCCGGCGAGGCTGACCAGCTCCACCGCGCGCTCGGCCCATTCCTCGCGCAACTCGCCGAGCAGGCGCTTGAGCGTGTCCAGACCGATCTGGCCGTCGAACAGGCGGCGCAGGTCGGCGAGCGGCACCGGCTCCGGCGAGGCGAGCAGCGCCGCCTCGAGGATGCGCTTGGCTTCAGTGGGGCTCAGCATGGGCGAGCCTGACATAGATCGGAGCGAACGCGCCGGACTGCGTGATCTCGACCAGCGACTCGCGCGCGAGTTCCAGCAGCGCGAGGAAAGTCACCACCAGAACCGCGATGCCGCGCGCCGGCTCGAACAGCTCCGCGAACTCCAGCACGCGGTGGGCCCGCAGGCTGCGCAGAATGCGGCCCATATACTCGCGCACCGACAGGGGTTCGCGCATCACGGTATGGTGCGCCCGCAGGCGCGCGCGGTGCAGCAACCCCCGCCACGCCTCGGCGAGGTCGCGCGGGTGCACCTGCGGCAGGCGCGCAGCCGCCTCGCGCTCGACGGCGACGGCGACGACGAACAGATCGCGCCCCACCTGCGGCAGTTCGTCCAGCTTCTGCGCCGCGAGCTTCATCTTCTCGTATTCGAGCAGCCGCCTCACCAGCTCGGCGCGCGGATCGGCCTCCTCCGGTTCGGGCGCCGTCGGCCGCGGCAGCAGCATGCGCGACTTGATCTCCATCAGGATCGCCGCCATCACCAGGTATTCGGCTGCGAGCTCGAGGTTGCGGGCGCGCATCAGCTCGACGTATTCCAGGTACTGGCGCGTGAGCGGCGCCATCGGGATGTCGAGGATGTTCATGTTCTGCCGGCGGATCAGGTACAGCAGCAGGTCGAGCGGGCCCTGAAACGCCTCCAGCATGACCTCCAGCGCATCCGGCGGGATGTACAGATCGGCCGGCAGCTCCTGGACCGGCTCGCCGTAGATGCGCGCCACCGGCGCCGCGCTAGTCATAAGCGAGCCCCATCGCCTCGCGCACGTCGCGCATCGTTTCGGCGGCCAGCTGCCGCGCGCGCTCGCAGCCGTCGGCGAGCACGTTGCGCACCAGCGTCGGATCGTCGAGGTACGCTTGCGCGCGCTCGCGGATCGGCGCGAGCTCCGCGAGCACCGCGTCCACCACCGGCTGCTTGCAGTCCAGGCAGCCGATGCCGGCGGTGGTGCAGCCCTCCCAGACCCACTTGCGGCGCGCCTCGTCGGAGTAGATCTTGTGCAGCTCCCACACCGGACAGCGCTCCGGATTGCCCGGATCGCTGCGCTTGACGCGCGCCGGGTCGGTGGGCATGGTGCGGATCTTCTTCGCGACCGATTCCGGCGGCTCGCGCAGCTCGATCGCGTTGCCGTAGCTCTTGGACATCTTCTGGCCGTCGAGACCGGGCACCTTCGACGCCTCGGTGAGCAGCGCCTCGGGCTCGACGAGAATGCGCCGGCCACCGCCCTCGAGCCAGCCGTAAAGCCGCTCGCGGTCGCCGCGCGAAAGGTTCTGCTGCTCCTGCAGCAGCGCATGCGCGCGCGCGAGCGCCTCGGCGTCGCCGGCCTCGAGGAATTTCCGTCGCAGGTCGTTGAACAGGCGCGCCTTCTTGGATCCCATGCGCTTGACGGCCGCCTTCGCCTTTTCCTCGAATCCGGGCTCGCGGCCGTAGAGGTGGTTGAAGCGGCGCGCGATCTCGCGCGTGAACTCCACGTGCGGCACCTGATCCTCGCCCACCGGAACGTAACGCGCACGGTAGATCAGGATGTCGGCCGCCTGCAGCAGCGGGTAGCCGAGAAAGCCGTAGGTGGACAGATCGCGGTCGGCGAGCTTTTCCTGCTGGTCCTTCCAGGTCGGCACGCGCTCCAGCCAGCCGAGCGGTGCGATCATCGAAAGGAGCAAGTGCAGTTCCGCGTGCTCCGGGACCTGCGACTGCACGAACAGCGTCGCCTGGGTGGGATCCACGCCGGCGCCGAGCCAGTCCACCACCATCTCGCGCGCGTTCTTCGCCACGTCGCCGGGCCGCTCGTAGTCGGTGGTCAGCGCGTGCCAATCGGCGACGAAGAACAGGCACGGGTATTCGCTCTGCAGCCTCACCCAGTTCTTCAGCACCCCGTGGTAATGGCCGAGGTGCAGCGCCCCGGTGGGGCGCATGCCCGAGAGGACGCGAGTCTCGAACATCAGATCTGGAACACCGTGCGGATCAGGCGGTACGAAAGCGCGATCATCGGCGCGAGGATCACCCCGAGCGCGCTCGTGAAAAGGAGCAGGAGGAGGATCGGGAAGCCCCAGGGCTCCAGCTTCGCGTACTGCCAGGCGAGGCGCGTCGGCAGCAGGCTCGCGACGATGCGGCCGCCGTCGAGCGGCAGGATCGGCAGGAGATTGAGCAGCATCAGCACGATGTTTACCTCGATACCGGCCTTGCCCATCCACAGCATCGGCTCGGTGAAATAGTTCGTCGGCAGCACGTCGGCGAGCTTGAATATTGCCGCCCAGCCGAGCGCCATCGCGAGGTTCGCCGCCGGGCCCGCCGCCGCCACCCACATCATGTGCTGGCGCGGGCGCCGCAGCGCCGAGTAGTTGACCGGCACCGGCTTGGCCCAGCCGAACAGCATCCCCGGGCCGCCGAGCAGCTTGCTGGTGGCGAGAATCACAAGCGGCACGAGGATCGTGCCGACCGGATCGATGTGACGCGCGGGATTGAGGCTGATGCGCCCCTGCGCGTAAGCGGTCATGTCGCCGAAATGGCGCGCTACGTACCCGTGCGCCGCCTCATGCAGCGTGATCGCGAACAGGACCGGGAGCGCATAGATGGCGACATTCTGAACGAGCGGGTTGACGTCCATCTATGCGCTGAATTTTAGCAGACGCTCCGCGCCCTTCCCCTGGCGCACGATCACCGGTTCGGCGCCGGTGAGATCCACCACCGTCGTCGGCTCGACGCCGCAGGAACCGCTGTCGATCACGAGATCCAGTTCATGCTCCAGCCGGGCGCGGATCTCGGCCGGATCGTCGAGCGGGGCGGCATCGCCCGGCAGCAGCAGCGTCGCCGAGAGCATCGGCTCGCCGAGCGCCTCCAGCAGCGCCAGTGCGACTGGATGATCGGGCACGCGCACGCCGATCGTCCGGCGCCGCGGATGCAGCAGCCGGCGCGGCACCTCGCGCGTGGCGCGCAGGATGAAGGTGAAGCTGCCCGGGGTCGCCGCGCGCAGCAGGCGGTATTGCGCGTTGTCCACGATGGCGTAGGTGGCGAGCTCCGACAGATCGCGGCACGCGAGCGTCAGAGGGTGCTTTTCGTCCACGCCGCGCACGCGCCGCAGCCGCGCCAGGGCGTGCGCGTCGCCGAGCTGGCACCCGAGCGCGTAGCAGGAATCAGTCGGATAGGCGATCAGGCCGCCGTCGCGCACGATCGCCGCCGCCTGCTTCACCAGCCGCGCCTGCGGGTGCGTCGGATGGATGCGGAAATACTGCGCCACTCAGGGGCCGAGGAATTCCTCGATCAGCCGCGCCAGGCGCTCGGGCTGGTCGTGGTGCAGCATGTGGCCGGCGCCGGCCACCGTCGCGTAGCGCAGATGGCGAAACGCCGCGCGCCGCTCGGCGAGCTGCGCCGCCGGAATCTTCATGCGCTGCGCGTTGTCGCTTTCGGCCGCCTCGACCCAGAGCGTCGGCGCCGCGACCTGGCGCCAGATCGCGAGCGCTTCGTCGTAGCGGTAGAGCACGGGATTGATCACCTTGTGCGCCGGATCGGCGCGCAGCGTCACCGTGCCGTCGGGCTCTTCCCGGCCCCAGTGACGCGCGAGGAACTCCGCGCGCTCGCGCGCAAGGCGCGGATTGTTCGCCTGCAGCCGGTCGGCGAGCGCCGCGAAACTCGGGTACGGCTTCAGGCGCGGCGGCGAGCGCAACTCGTCGAGCCAGCGGCGGTAGCGCCCGGGCGCCTGCTCCGGCCGCGTCGGCGCGAGCCCGAATCCCTCGAGATTGACGAGCTTGGCGACGCGCTCGGGCCGCACGCCGGCGTACAGCGCGGCGACGTTGCCGCCGAGGCTGTGGCCGACGAGGTTCACCGGTTCCTGCGGGCTGATGTGATCGAGCAGCGCGTCCAGGTCGGCGAGATAGTCGGGAAACCAGTAGCAGTCGGCGCCGCTCCACTGCGTGAGTCCGTAGCCGCGCCAGTCGGGCGCGTAGGCGTCCCAGTCGGGCGCGAGCGCGTCCACCAGGAACTGGAACGAGGCCGAGACATCCATCCAGCCGTGCAGCAGCACGATGCGGCGCGAGGAATCACCCGCCCAGCGCCGGACGTGATAGCGCAGACCGCGAATGCGGTGAAAGGCCGATTCGCTCGCTCGCATGAGGGGCGCTATGATAGCGGCCCGCCATGCCCGTCTTCAGCCTGGGCGAGCGCCGTGTCGAGTTTCGCGGCGCACGCCACTACGTCGCCTGGAACGCCACGCTCGCCGGCTCGATCGTGCTCGAGGAGGATGCCAGCGTCTGGTTCGGCGTCGTCATCCGCGCCGACAACGATCGCATCCACATCGGCGCGCGCACCAACATCCAGGACGGCGCGGTGCTGCACGTGGATCCGGGCTTTCCGATGACCCTCGGTGCCGGCGTCTCGATCGGCCACAAGGCGATGCTGCACGGCTGCACGGTGAGCGACGGCGCGCTCATCGGCATCAACGCCGTGGTGCTGAACGGCGCGCGCATCGGCGCGGGTGCGCTCATCGGCGCCAACGCCCTGGTGCCCGAAGGCAGGGAGATCCCGCCGGGCGTCCTGGTGCTCGGCTCGCCCGGCCGCGTGGTGCGCGAGCTGCGTCCCGAGGAAAAGGCGCTCCTGCCCAAGATCGCCGAGAGCTACGTCCAGCGCGCGAACCTGTTCCGCGAGCAGCTGCGCGAGCAGGCGCTGCCCGCCTCCGCGCGCTGAACCGCGGTCCCGGTGTCGGCTCCCTCGCGCGGAGGCAGACCGGCGCCGCTTCGCGGCGTTCGCGCTCGCGGCTATTTCGGCGCCATACGAATGGCGCCGTCGAGCCGGATGGTTTCCCCGTTCAGCATCTCGTTCTCGACGATGTGGAGCGCGAGCTGCGCGTACTCCGACGGCCGGCCCAGGCGCGAGGGAAACGGCACCTGCCTGGCGAGCGATTCCTGCACTTCCTTCGGCATCGCCATCAGCATCGGGGTGGCGAAGATCCCGGGCGCGATGGTGCACACGCGGATGCCGTTGCGCGCCAGATCGCGCGCGATCGGCAGCGTCATGCCGACCACGCCGCCCTTGGAGGCGGAATAGGCGGCCTGCCCGATCTGGCCGTCGAAAGCGGCCACCGAAGCGGTGTTGACGATCACGCCGCGCTCGCCGGCGGCGTTCGGCACCGCCTTCGCCATCGCGAACGCGGCGAGGCGGATCATGTTGAACGTGCCGATCAGGTTGATGGTGATGACGCGCACGAAATGCGCGAGGTCGTGCGGCTTGTCCTTGCCGATGGTGCGCTCGGCGGTGCCGATGCCGGCGCAGTTGACGAGCACGTGCAGCCCGCCGAATTCGCGCACCGCGCTGTCCACCGCCGCCTGCGCGTCGGCCTCGGACGTGACGTCGCAGCGCACGAAGCGCCCGCCCAGCTCGCGCGCGAGCCTTTCGCCCGGCTCGGTCTGCAGATCGGCGATGACGACCTTGGCGCCGCCCTCGGCGGCCATGCGCGCGGTGGCCGCGCCCAGCCCCGAGGCGCCGCCGGTGACGAGAAATACGCTGTTCTTGACCTGCATGCGTCCTCCGCTGAAGAGAGCGCGATGCTAGCACGGGCGCCGCGGCCCGTATAATTGTTTGATGCCCAAACAAACGCCGACGGCACGCCCGCGATGAAGCTCGGTGACGGCCTCGCGCCGCAGGATCTGTACCGCCGCGAAGGCCTGGCGCGCGTGGACGCGCAGTTCCTCGCCTTCGTCGGCGAGGCGGACGCGGCGCTCGCCGCCCGGCTGGCGGCGGCGCGGCGCGATCCAGACGCGCTCGCGCCGAAGGACGAGTCCGAACTGCTCGTCGCGCTCGCGCCGCATGTGGAGGATTTCCTGGCGCGGCTGTTCGGCATCGTCGCCGAGGCGCAGGCGCTCGCCGCGCGCCACCACGAGCTGGCGCCGCTGTGGTCGGTCAAGCGCCTGTTCGTGCAGCGGCGCGCGCTGCACAAGGTGAAGCCCGCGGAGGCGACGCCCGAACCGTTCGAGCGGATCCTGCCGTGGCCGTTCACCGAGCTGGAGTTCGCGCAGCGCGTGAGCGCGTGGCTCGCCGACGAGGCGGCGAACGCTGAGGCGCTGGAGGCGGCGGCGCGCTACGCCTGCTGGGCGGTGAGCACGGAGGCGGGCCGTGCGCGCCATGGCAAGGGTGTGCTGTTCAAGGCGCCGCAGAAGCTCGACTTCATGCGCCTGGTGCCGGTGCAGACCGACACTTCGCACGGCTTCGCGCGCCACAGCCTCGCGCACCTGCGCCGGCGCGAGGGCTTCGCACTGACCGATCCGGGCACCGACCTCGCCGGCGCGCTCGACCAGGCCAATTACTGCATCTGGTGCCACGAGCAGGGCAAAGATTCGTGCTCCAAGGGCCTGAAGGAAAAGCCGCCGGCGCAGGGATTCCGCCGCACGGTCTTCAACGTGCCGCTCGCCGGCTGTCCGCTGGAGGAGAGAATCTCCGAGTTCCACATGGTGAAGGCTCGCGGCCTGCCGCTTGCCGCGCTCGCCATGATCTGCGTGGACAACCCAATGGTCGCGGCCACCGGCCACCGCATCTGCAACGACTGCATGAAGGCGTGCATCTACCAGAAGCAGACGCCGGTGGACATCCCACAATCCGAAACGCGGACGCTCAAGGACGTGCTGGAGCTGCCCTGGGGGTTCGAAATCTACTCGCTGCTCACGCGCTGGAACCCCCTGAACCTGCGCCGGCCGCTGCCGCTGCCGGAAACGGGAAAGAAGGTGCTCGTCGTCGGTCTGGGACCGGCGGGCTTCACCCTGGCCCACCACCTGATGAACGACGGCCACACCGTGATCGGCATCGACGGCCTGAAGATCGAGCCCCTGCCTGCGGAGCTCTCCGGTGTGGACGCGTTCGGCCGGCGCGTGCCGTTCCGCCCGGTCCGGGACGTGCGCGAGCTGCGCGAGCCGCTGGAAGCGCGCGTCATGGCCGGTTTCGGCGGCGTCGCCGAGTACGGCATCACCGTCCGCTGGGACAAGAACTTCCTGAAGATCGTCCGGCTGCTCCTTGAGCGGCGCGAGCAGTTCGCGATGTTCGGCGGCGTGCGCTTCGGCGGAACGCTCACCTTGGAGGATGCCTGGGCGCTCGGCTTCGACCACGTCGCGCTGTGTGTCGGCGCCGGCGGCCCGACCGTGCTCGACATCCCGAACGGGCTTGCGCGCGGGGTGCGCGCTGCGTCCGATTTTCTGATGGCGCTGCAGCTCACCGGCGCGGCGAAGACCGATTCGATCGCCAACATGCAGCTGCGCCTGCCGGTGGTGGTCGTCGGCGGCGGCCTGACCGCGATTGATACGGCGACCGAATCGCTCGCCTACTACGTGGTGCAGGTGGAGAAGTTTCTCGCCCGCTATGAGACGCTGGCGAAGGAGATCGGCGAGGACGCGATCCGCGACGGCTGGGACGACTACGAGCGCGAGATCGCGGAGGAATTCCTCGCCCACGCGCGCGCCATCCGCGCCGAGCGCGCCGCGGCCGCGCGCGACAACCGGCCGCCGCGGATCATCGAGCTGCTGCAGCACTGGGGCGGGGTCACCATCGCCTATCGGCGGCGGCTGGTGGACAGCCCCTCGTACACGCTGAACCACGAGGAAGTCGAGAAGGCGCTCGAGGAAGGCGTGTGGTTCGCCGAGCAGCTCACGCCGGAGGCGATCGAGGTGGACCACTACGGGGCGGCGCGCGGCATCCGGCTGCGGCACCAGCCGAGCGGCAAGGAGCACTGGCTGCCGGCGCGCACCGTGTTCGTCGCCGCCGGCACCCAGCCCAACACCGTGCTCGCGCGCGAGCACGACGGGCCGTTCCGCCTGGACGGCAGATACTTCGCCGCTTGCGACGAGCACGGCAACCCGGTCCGCCCGGAGCACGCGACTTCCAAGCCGCGGGCCGCGCACGTGCTGCTTGCGCGAGAGCCCGACGGGCGCTTCGTCAGCTTCTTCGGCGACGTGCATCCGTCCTACTTCGGCAACGTGGTCAAGGCGATGGGCTCGGCCAAGCAGGGCTATCCGGTGGTGTCGCGCGTGCTCGCGGCGCGCGCCCCCGCCTCCGCCCTGCCGCGCGCGGCCTTTTTTGCGGCACTCGCCGATCAGCTAGTGGCCACGGTCGCACGGGTCGAGCGCCTGACCCCGACGATCGTGGAAGTGGTGCTGCGCGCCCCGTTTGCCGCGCGCAGGTTCCGGCCCGGGCAGTTCTACCGCTTGCAGAATTTCGAGTCGCTCGCGCCGGTCGCGTGCGGCACGCGCATGCAGATGGAGGGCCTGGCGATGACCGGCGCCTGGGTGGACCGGGACCAAGGGCTCGTCTCGATCATCGCGCTGGAGATGGGCGGCTCCAGCAACCTGTGCGCCATGCTGCAAAAGGGCGAGCCGGTGATCCTGATGGGCCCGACGGGCTCGCCGACGCACATCGCCGGCGGCGAGACGGTCGTGCTCTGCGGCGGCGGGCTCGGCAACGCCGTGCTCTTTTCCATCGGCGCGGCGTTTCGCGCCGCCGGTTCGCGGGTGCTCTATTTCGCCGGTTACAAGAAGGTGCAGGACCGCTACAAGGTGGCCGAGATCGAGAACGCCGCCGACGTCGTGGTCTGGTGCTGCGACGAGGAGCCGGGCTTTGCGCCCCGGCGGCCGCAGGACCGCGCGTTCGTCGGCAACATCGTCCAGGCGATGGATGCCTACGCCGATGGCCGGCTGGGCGAACCGGCGATCCGGCTGGAGGAGGCCGACCGCATCATCGCGATCGGCTCGGACCGGATGATGGCGGCGGTGGCGCGCGCGCGGCACGAGGTGCTGCGCGAGCATCTCAAGCCGCATCACTTCGGCATCGGCTCGATCAACTCGCCGATGCAGTGCATGATGAAGGAGATCTGCGCGCAGTGCCTGCAGCCGCACCGCGATCCGGCAACCGGCGAGACGAGCTACGTCTTTTCCTGCTTCAACCAGGACCAGGACCTCGACCGGGTGGATTTCAAGATCCTGCACGAGCGGCTGCAGCAGAACTCGCTCGCCGAGAAGCTCACCGCGCGCTGGCTGGCGCACTGCTGGCCGGAGCTCAAGCGCCAGCGTCCCCTGGTCTGAGGGCCCCTCGGCGCGGCGGCGCCCTTGACGGCGCCGCGCCAGGCAATTAAACTTTGCTCATATCTTATATAGTCGTTATATAACGATAGCCGGACCGCATGCAGAAGACGCGCATTCGCACCTTTTCGGCCACGCCGCGCGACCTGGCGATGCTGGAGGCGGTCGCGCGCTATCACGGCCTGAACAAGAGCGCGACCATCGCCAGCCTGATCCGCAAGGAGTTCTGGCGCATTTTCCCCGCCGGTACCGGGAGCATCCGGCCCGACCCCGGCGCCAAGGTGGAGAGCAAACGATGAAAGCCCTGATGGCGGCCTGCGCCGCACTGCTTCTCGCCCCGGGGCTGCACGCCCAGCCCATCCGCATCGGCGAGCTGAACAGCTACAAGGCGATCCCGGCGTTCCTCGAGCCCTACCGCAAGGGCTGGGAGCTGGCGCTGGAGGAAATCAACCGCGCCGGCGGCGTGCTGGGGCGAAAGCTCGAAGTCGTCTCGCGCGACGACAACGCCAACCCGGGCGACGCGGTGCGCGTCGCCGAGGAGCTGATCACGCGCGAGCGGGTGGCGATGCTGATGGGCACCTTTCTTTCCAACGTCGGACTGGCGGTGTCCAACCTCGCGCATCAGCGAAAAGTCGTGTTCCTCGCCGCCGAGCCGCTCACCGACAAGATCGTCTGGGAGAACGGCAACCGCCACACGTTCCGCCTGCGTCCCTCGACCTACATGCAGGTGGCGATGCTGGTGCCGGAGGCGGTGAAGCTGAAGAAGACGCGCTGGGCGATCGTCTACCCCAACTATGAGTACGGCCAGTCGGCGACCGCCTCGTTCAAGCGGCTGCTCGCGCGCGCGCAACCGGGGGTGCAATTCGTCGCCGAGCAGGCGCCGCCGCTCAACCGCATTGACGCGGGCGCGGTGGTGCAGGCGCTGATCGACGCCCGGCCGGATGCGATCTTTTCCTCGCTCTTCGGCGCCGATCTGCAGCGCTTCGTGCGCGAAGGCAACCTGCGCGGCCTGTTCAAGGACACGGTGGTGTTCAACCTGCTCGGCGGCGAACCGGAGTATCTCGACCCGCTGAAGGAGGAAACCCCCGAGGGCTGGTGGGTGACCGGCTACCCGTGGTCCGAGATCAGGACGCCGCAGCATCAGAGATTCCTCGCCGCCTATCAGGCGAGGTGGAAGGACTATCCGCGCCTGGGTTCGGTGGTCGGTTACACCGCCATGCATAGCGTCGCGCAGGCGATCCGGCGCGCCGGCTCGACTGAAACCGAAAAGCTGATCGAGGCGTTCCGCGGGCTGGAGCTGGACACGCCCTTCGGGCCGATCGTCTTCCGCCCGGTAGACCACCAGTCCACCATGGGCGCGTTCGTGGGCCAGCTCGCCAGAAAGAACGGCAAGGGGGTAATGGTGAACTGGCGCTACGCCGACGGCGCCAACTACCTGCCGCCTTACGAGGAGGTGCGCGCACTCAGAAAAGACTGAGTTTCATGAGGTTGGACAATGACTTGGCCATCCATCCTCATCCAGTTCCTGAACGGCCTCGCAGCCGCTTCCGCCCTCTTTCTCACCGCGGCCGGCCTCTCGCTCATCTTCGGTGTCACCCGGATCGTCAACTTCGCCCATGGCTCGCTTTACATGCTGGGCATGTATCTCGCCGCGAGTCTTGCGCCGCACATCGGGTTCTGGTGGTCGGTGCCCTGCGCGGCACTGACGGTCGCCGCCGCCGGCGCGCTGATCGAACGCGGGCTGCTCGCGCGTCTTTACGGCGCGCCGGAACTGCTCCAACTGCTGGCGACCTTCGCGCTCGTCATGGTCATCAAGGACTACGCGCTGTGGCAATGGGGTCCGGAGGACATCCTCGGGCCGCGCGCCCCCGGCCTCGATGGAGCCGTGGCTCTTGCCGGGCAGCGCTTTCCGGAATACGACCTCTTCCTCATCGCGGTCGGCCCGGCGGTGCTCGGGGCGCTCTGGCTTGCGCTCAGGCGCACGCGCTGGGGCGTTCTGGTGCGCGCGGCAACGCAGGACCGCGACATGGCCGACGCGCTCGGTATCAACCAGCGCCTGCTGTTCACCACGGTTTTCGCCGCGGGCGCGTTCCTCGCGGGTCTGGGCGGCGCGCTGCAGATTCCGCGTGAGCCGGCGACGCTGCACGCGGACCTCGCAGTGGTGACGGACGCGTTCGTGGTCGTAGTGCTCGGCGGGCTCGGCTCGATTCCCGGCGCCTTCGTCGCCGCGCTGCTGATCGGGCTGGTGAAGGCCTACTGCGTCGGGCTGGGTCTGTCGAAGGCGACGCTAGTGATCGAGTTCCTCGTGATGGCGGCGGTGCTGATCGCGCGGCCCTGGGGCCTGTTCGGCGGCGTCGCGGCGCCGGCGCGGGCCGCGGCGCCCGAGCCGCCGCTCGCCCTGCCCTCGCGGCGCACGGTCGCCGCGCTCGCCGCCCTGCTTGCCGCGCTCGCGCTCGTGCCGGCGGCGACACAGGGTTACGCGCTCATCCTCCTCACCGACATTCTCGTCTTCGCGCTGTTCGCCGTCAGCCTGCACTTCATCAGCGGACCGGCGGGCCTGCATTCGTTCGGCCATGCGGCGTATTTCGGCCTCGGCGCCTACGCCGCCGGACTCATGCTGTTGCGGGCCGCGGCGCCAACGGAACTCGCACTCGTCGCCGCGCCGCTCGTCGCCGGCATCGGCGCGGCTGTCTTCGGCTGGTTCTGCGTGCGCGCCTCCGGAATCTACGCCGCGATGCTCACGCTTTCGTTTGCGCAGATCGCGTGGTCGGTGGCCTTCCAGTGGGATGCCTTCACCGGCGGCTCGAACGGGCTGGTCGGCGTCTGGCCGCAGGGCTGGCTCGCGTCGAAGACGGCTTACTATTACTTCGTTCTCGCGACCTCCGCCGCGGCGATCGCCCTCCTCTGGCGCGCGCTCTACTCGCCTTTCGGCTACGCGTTGCGCGCCGTACGCGATTCGCGCCTGCGCGCCGAAGCGATCGGCATGGACCCGCAGCGCCTGCAATGGGCGGCGTTCGCCTTCGCAGGTCTGTTCGCCGGGATCGCCGGTGCGCTCTACGCATTCTCGAAAGGCTCGATCTCGCCCGAGACGATGGCGGTACCGCGTTCGGTGGAGGGCCTGGTGATGGTTCTCCTCGGCGGGATTCAGACGCTCACCGGCCCGGTATGGGGCGCCGCCGCGCTTACCTGGCTTCAGGACACGCTTGCGCGCACGTTCGATTACTGGCGGGCCGCGATCGGTCTGGTGATCCTCGTCCTCACCCTCGCGTTGCCGCAGGGTCTGGGCGGGTTGCTCCCGGCACGGAGCACCCGGTGACGGTGCTGGAAGTGCGCGGCCTGGCGAAGGCCTTCGGCGGCGTGCGCGCGGTGCGCGGCGTGAGCTTCGCGGTGCGCGCCGGGGAAATCGTGGCGATGATCGGTCCGAACGGCGCCGGCAAGACCACCTGTTTCAACTTGATCAACGGTCAGCTTTCACCGGACGCGGGCGAGATCGCGCTGCTCGGACGACCGATCGCCGGGCTGGCGCCGCGCGCGATCGCACGCCTGGGCGTCGGCCGCACGTTCCAGGTCGCCGCCGCCTTCGGCTCGATGACCGCGCGCGAGAACGTGCAGCTGGCGCTGCTCGCGCACGCCGGGCGTCTCGGCTCGGTGTTCGCGCTCGCCCCACACCTGGCGCGCGAAGCCGCCGAGGCGCTGCTGGCACGCGTCGGCATGCTCGATCAGGCCGGGCGACCGGCGGCGGTGCTCGCCTACGGCGACCTCAAGCGGCTGGAACTCGCGCTCGCGCTCGCCGGCGAGCCGCGCCTGCTCCTCATGGACGAACCGGTCGCCGGCATGGCGCCCGGGGAACGGGCGGCGCTGATGCGCCTGGCGAGCAGCCTGGCACGCGACGAGGGCATCGCGATCCTGTTCACCGAGCACGACATGGACGTCGTATTCGCCCATGCCGACCGGGTGCTGGTGCTCGTCGAAGGCGAGTTGATCGCCGACGGACCGCCTGCAGCCGTGCGCGCCGACCCGCGGGTGCGACAGGCCTACCTGGGAGCGGAAAGCGCCGATGCTTGAGGCGCGCGGGCTGGTGGCCGGCTACGGGCGCGCGCAGGTGCTCTTCGGGCTCGACCTCGCGCTGGCGGCGGGCGAGGTGGTCGCGCTGCTCGGGCGCAACGGTGCCGGAAAGTCCACCACGCTCAAGGCGCTGATCGGACTCGTCCCGGTCGCCGCCGGCGAAATCCGCTTCGAGGGCCGGCGCATCGAGCGCCTTGCGCCCTGGCAGCGGGCGCGCCTGGGACTGGGCTATGTCCCGGAAGACCGGCGCATCTTCGCCGAGATGACGGTCATGGAGAACCTCGAGGCCGGCAGGCGGCCGCCGCGCGCCGGCGTGCCGCACTGGACCGAGGACAGGCTTTTCGATCTCTTTCCCGGCCTCGGGCGCCTGCGCGACCGGCCGGGCGCCAGCCTCTCCGGCGGCGAGCAGCAGATGCTCGCCATCGCGCGCACGCTGATCGGCAATCCGCGCGCGATCCTGCTCGACGAGCCCTCCGAAGGCCTCGCGCCGGCGATCGTCGAGTCGCTCGCGCGCGCGATCGCGCAGATGCGCCGAGAAGGCCTCGCGGTGCTGCTCGCCGAGCAGAACCTTCGCTTCGCCGCGCGCACGGCCGACCGCGCCTGCGTGGTCGAAAAGGGCGTGCTCCGCTACGAAGGTACGATGCAGGCGCTCGCCGCCGATCCTGCGGCACGCGCACGCCTGTTCGCGGTCTGACCGCTCAGTCGCCGAAACAGATGCCGAGGCCGCGCGCGGTCCGCACCGTGTCCGAGTTCAGCGGCACCTTGCGAATGCGCCGCGCGACGCGCGCGAGCGGAACGTACCGGACCGTCGGCGGATCGAGCGCGACCATCACTCCGCTCCTGCCCTCGGCGAGCGCGCGCACCGCCGCGGCGCCGAAGCGCAGCGAGATCAGACGGTCGAACGTGGTCGGCGAGCCGCCCCGCAGCAGGTGTCCGAGCACGACGTGGCGCGTCTCCTTTCCGGTGAGCAGCGCAAGCTCCTTCGCCACCCGCTCGCCGATGCCGCCGAGGCGCTCGCCTCCGGCGGCGCGGCGCTCGAGCACCACGCGCTCGCCTCCCTTCGGGCGCGCGCCCTCGGCGACCACCACGATCGAGTAATACTGCCCGGCAGCCTCGCGCGCGCGCAGCGCAGCGGCGACCTTGCTCACGTCGTACGGAATCTCCGGGATGAGAATCGCGTGCGCGTCGGCCGAAACCCCCGAGTTGAGCGCGATCCATCCGGCGTAGCGGCCCATCACCTCGACCACGATCACCCGCCGATGCGAGGCCGCGGTGGTGTGGAGCCGCTCGATGCATTCGGTGGCGAACGACACTGCGGTGTCGAAACCGAAGGTGATGACGGTATGGGCGAGATCGTTGTCTATGGTCTTCGGCACGCCGACCACGCGCAGACCCTTGCGCGCGAGCCCGTCGGCGATCGAGAGCGAGCCGTCGCCGCCGATCGCCACCAGGGCGTCAATGCGCTCGCGGCGGATGGCACGCAGCAGCTCGCTCGATCGGTCACGCAGCACCACGCTGCCGTCTGGCCGGCGCACGGGGTAGCTGAACGGGTTGCCGGCGTTGGTCGTGCCGAGGATGGTGCCGCCCAGCTGCGTGATGCCCTGCACGCGCTCCGGCGTCAGCGGCACGAGCCCGCCGCCGCGCATCGGCGCCAACAGACCGTCGTAGCTGTCGCGAATGCCGACGCACTCCCAGCCGTAGTGGCGTGCCGTCATGACGACGCTGCGGATCACGGCGTTCAGGCCCGGTGCATCGCCGCCGCCGGTGCTGATCGCGATGCGGCGGATCGGCCGCGCTTTCGCCCTCGCCATCCTCTCCTCCCCTGTGCGTTTCGGCCCGGTCGCCGCCGGGAATATTACTCCGGCCTGCGCGTGCGGGCTGCGCGGCGCGGCCGCCGGAGCGTTTGACCTGCGTCAAGAACCGCGTCTGCGAAAGGACCATGCTTTGCTCGAAGTGCAGCCCTTGACGCGGAGGAGCGGCATGAAAATCACTCTGTCGGTCATCAAGGCGGACATCGGTTCGATCGGCGGCCACATCGCGCCGTCCACGCAACTGCTCGATGCTGTGCGCGGACACGTCGGGGCGCGCGCGGGCGGTCTGCTGCTCGACCACTATGTGTCCTACACCGGCGACGACATCGCCATCGTCATGACCCATACGCGCGGCGTCCGCGATCCCGAAGTGCACCGTCTCGCGTGGGACGCGTTCGTCGCCGGAACGGCGGTGGCAAAGCAGCAAGGGTTGTACGGCGCCGGGCAGGATCTGCTCAAGGACGCGTTCGCCGGCAACGTGACCGGCATGGGTCCGGCGGTGGCGGAGATGGAGTTCGAGGAACGGCAGAACGAGCCGTTTCTGTTCTTCGCCGCGGACAAGACCGATCCGGGAGCGTACAACCTGCCGCTCTACCTCGCCTTCTGCGACCCGATGAACACGCCGGGACTGATCCTCTCGCCGAAGTTCGCGAAGGGCTTTCGCTTCGTCATCATGGACGTCAATTACACCGAGGGCGACCGCGTCATCGAGCTGGAGGCGCCGGAAGCCCTCTACGACATCGCCGCCCTGCTGCGCGACCCCGAGAGATATGTGGTCGAGTCGGTGTGGTCGCGCGCCACCGGCGAGCAGGCTGCGGTGGTGGCGACCTCGCGCCTGCACAACATCGCCGGCAAGTACACCGGCAAGGACGATCCGGTGATGCTGGTGCGCACGCAGATGAACTTTCCCGCCACCGGCGAGATGCTGGCGCCCTTTGCCACGGCGCATTTCGTGGCCGGAGGCATGCGCGGCTCGCACAACATGCCGCTGATGCCGGTCCCCCTCAACACCGGTACCAGCTACTTTGACGGCCCACCGCTGGTGAGCTGCGCCGGCTTCTCGATGCACGCTGGGCGGCTCACCGGCCCGGTGGACTGCTTCGCGCATCCGTTCTGGGACGCGGTGCGCGCCCGCGCCGCCGACAAGAGCCTGGAGATGCGCCGGCAGGGGTTCTTCGGTGCGGCGATGCTGCCGATGAACGAGCTGGAATACACCGGGATCGTCGAGAAGCTCGCCGCGCTCGATGGCCGTTTCCGGGTGCGCGGGGACAGGCAGCGCGCCGCCGCCTGAGCCGCCGCCTCAAGGTGCGCCGGCGGCCGCGGGCAGGCGCCGATGCCAGTCGGTCTCGCGCTGATAGGCGTGTCCGAGGCGAAGAAGCAGCGCCTCGCCGAACGGCCGGCCGATCAACTGGAAGGCGCACGGCAATCCGTTCGGCTGAAAGCCGCAGGGCACCGCGAGCGACGGCACGCCAAGGAAATTCACCGGGCGCATCAGCCGCGTCACCTTGGCGAGCACCTCGGTCATGCGCGCGCCGCCGCCGACATCGGTCTCGGCGATCGTCGGCGTCGGGAACGACACGACCGGCGCATGCACCGCGTCCACCTTCGACATCACCTCGCCGAGCCACGTTCCGAGCGCTCGGTCGCGCAGTCGAAGCGCATTGATGTACTGCACCGCCGTGACGCATGCGCCCAGCTCCAGACGCGCGCGCACCTGCTCGGAATAGTCGTCCGGGCGCTCGCGCAGCCAGTTGGCGTGCAGCGCCGCGGCTTCCGCTGCGATGATCGTGCTCGCCGCGTGGTTCCACGGCTCGATGTCGGGCAGCGCCACTTCCACGATCTGGCAGCCCAGCGCGCTGAACACCGCGAGGCTCTCGCGCACCGGTTTCTCGATAGCCGGGTCCACCCCGTCGTAGAAGTACCGCGACGGCACCCCCAGGCGCAGGCCCCGCACCGGACGCTCGAGCCCTGAAACATAATCCGGCACCGGAAGCGGGCTGGAGGTCGCATCCAGCGGGTCCTGCCCGGCGATCACCTGCAATATCAGCGCGCAGTCCTCCACGGTGCGGGCGAGCGGGCCGACGGTATCCAGCGCGAACGAGAGCGGCATCGCGCCGGCCCGGCTCACCCTGCCCCAGGTCGGCTTGAGACCCGCGACGCCGCAGAAATGCGCCGGGAGACGGATCGAGCCGCCGGTATCGGAGCCGAGCGCGGCGAAGTTGGCGCGCGCGGCGAGCGAGGTGCCTGAACCGCTGGAGGAACCGCCGGTGATGTACTCCGGGTTCCACGCGTTGCGGCAGTGGCCGAGGTGGTCATTGTGCCCGGTCGGCCCGTAGGCGAACTCGTTCATGTGCAGCACGCCGAACTGGATCGCGCCGGCGGCATCCAGCCGCTTGAGCACCGTGGCGGTGGAAGGCGCCGGCCGCCCGGGGCCGATCTTCGATCCGAGGCTGGAGGGCACGCCCTCGCGATAGAACATGTCCTTGTGGGCCATCGGTACGCCATCGAGCGGGCCGGCCACCGCGCCGCGCGCAAGGCGCCGGTCGGCCGCATCGGCGGCGGCCAGCGCCTCGTCGGCGTCAATGCGGACGAAACAGTTGAGCCGCTCGTGGGCACGCGCCGCCGCCAGCGTCGCCTGCATGACTTCGCGCGCGCTCGCCTTCCTCGCGCGCAGCAGCCGCGCGAGTTCGGCCGCGCTCGCGGCGAGCAGCTCGTTCACTGCGCGCCCCGAGCGAGCGTCGCGACGAAGGCAGACGGCTCGGTTTCGAAATCCAGCCCCCGGGTCGCCGCCTGCTCGGCATCGAGCAGGCGCGCGAGCGTCTGCGCGACCGAACCGATGCGCGCCGCAGAAACGGCCACGCCCTGAAGCTGCGCGATCCTGCGATAGGCCTCTGCCGTTTCGTCCATGCGTCGTCTCCTCCTTGCTTACGGGAGCACGGCCTGCGGGTCGAGTTCCGTCTCGGCGTACTCGCAGCGCGACGGAACACCCGCCGCGACGTGCATGACGCGGCGGCCCAGCTCCATCACCACCGAGGCGACCGACTCGATGCGCAGATGCCACGGCAGCCGCGGATCCGGGCGCCGGCAGATCGAGAGGTACCCGTCGCTCTCGTCGCGCAGCAAGGCCTGCACGTCTTCGACGCCGAGCTTTGCACGCGATCCGGCGATCGCTCGCGCCCGTTCGAGCCGCGGCTCCGATGACAGGCTTTCGGCCGGCGCCGCCTGCATTGCCGCGAGCCCTGCATCGAGAAAGTGGTTGGTGTGGCAGAGCATGCCCCCTTCGGGGCGCACGACTGCCGTGCCCGCAGGGGAAAGCTCGAAGCTCGCCGCGGCGCCGGTGGCGTCCGCGCAGACGATGTTGGACGAGGCGCCGTAGCGCAGCCGACCCACCAGAGCTTGCGCCTCCGCGACGCTCGCGCATTCGAGAAGCCTGCGCAGCAGCACGTGCACCGGGACACCCGCGGCGAGCCCGTCTTCGCGCGAGCGCAGGATATTGAGGCACACGCCGAGCCCCTGCCGGTTCAGGCCGATCTTGGCGAGCATGCCGGCCTCGGTGAGCGTGAGATACGTCGTGCGCGCGGTCCGTGCCCGGACAAGTACCAGCGCATCGCGCTGTGCGCCGAGCCAGTCCCAGTTCTGCGCGAGCAGCGTGTCGCCGGTCGCGCTGCGGGGCGGCTGGATCGCGATGGCGGTGCATTCCCCGGGATCGGCGCCGCGGCGCACGGCGGCAAGCCATGCGCTTTCAGGCGGATCGGGAAAGCTCGGCGGCAGGATTTCCGTGCGGCAATTGAGTGCCAGGATCTCCGCCGTGCGGTAGCCGCACCCGGAAGCGATGCCCTCGATCTCTTCGCAGAGCGCGGGATCGAGGTCGCGTATTGGGCCCACAAAACGGGCCGCCAAGGCCTGCACCTCGTCCCAACCGAGTCCGCAATGCGCGAACAGCCTGCGGTAAGTCTCGATCGAAAGGCCGATACGGTCGCGCGCCGCCCTGCCATAGGCGCGCCCGCGGCCGAACGGATCTCCCGACAGCTCGAGCAACGGGAACATGCCCGCCATCCTAGCCTGCCCCGGTAACCGTCTGTGGGGTCGTTTCGCTGCGCAGCGTTGCGACCGTTGCCCCGAGCATCGCGAGCGCCGGCACGACGAAGAGCGCAAGGCTCACCGCCAACCCTGCACGGGGCGGCGGAGCCGCGCGCCAGCGACTCCAGGCTGTCGTCAGAATGAGCGCACCGAGGGCCCAGCAGAAAAGTTCCAGCAGCGGCGCGCCCCAGCGCCAGCCGCGCAGCACGCCGCCGCCGCCGACGAAGCCCATCAGCCAGATTCCGAACAGGATGGAATCGTCCACCACGCGCGCGGCGAGCTGCTCGCGCTCGCCTCGCAGGTGCACCGCGACGACGATCCACGCGCCGGCGACGAGCGCCGCGCCGCACAGGAGCGTGTAGAACCAGCCGACGAATTCAAGCGAAAGGAGCACGTCCGCCCTATTCGATGCGCAACGTTCCCTCGACGCAAGTCACCGCGCGCCCGGCAAGGTGGATATTGTCCCCATCGAGGCGCATCGCCACCCGTCCGTCGCGCCCGAGCGCCATGCCTTGCCGCGCGCGGTACGAAGCGCCGAAACGCCGCCCCTGTCCGCTCGCTCGCAGGAACGCCGCGACGCTGATGTTACCGCTGCCGCAAACCGGGTCCTCCGGCACACCGTGGGCCGGAGCGAAGGAACGCACGTGGATGGCCGCGTCCGCGCCCCCCGTTTCACCGAAGACGGTGACGCCGGTCGCACCGGCCGAGTCGCTGAGCGCGGCGAGCGCGGCGAAATCGGGGCGGAGCGCATCCACCGCTTCCGCCCCCGCAAGCTCGGCGACGATCCATACCGGGCCGACCTCCACGATGCGAGGCTCGCCGCGCACCTTCGCGCCGAGCGCCTTCTCCAGCGAAGGAACGTGCGCCGGATCCAGCGCCGTGATCCGCTGCGCCGGCGCCTTGAGCGAGATGAGGCCGTCGGCGACCGAAAGCTCCAGCAGCCCGGCACCGCATTCCTGCAGCAGGCGGCCGCTCCGCGGGCGCGCGACACCGGCTTCGAGGACCGCGTGCGCTGAGCCGATCGTCGGATGTCCGGCAAACGGCAGTTCCGCCCGGGGCGTGAAGATCCGGAGGCGGTAGTCGGCGCGGCGATCCAGCGGCCTCAGGATGAAAGTCGTCTCCGAAAGATTGGTCCAGGCGGCGATGCGCTGCATCTGTTCGGCGGACAGGGCGTCGCCGTCGAGAACGACCGCCACCGGGTTGCCGCGGAATGGCACCCCGCTGAAGACATCCACCTGCCGGAAACGGACGGTCTTCAGAGCGTCTTCGCGCGCTCGCGCAGCACGTACTTCTGGATCTTGCCGGTCGCGGTGGTCGGCAGCGGCCCGAAGACCACCTTCTTCGGCACCTTGAAGCGCGCGAGATGCCGGCGGCACCAGTCCATGTACTCGGCCTCGGTCGCCGTCGCACCTGGCTTCAACTGAACGAAGGCGCACGGGGTCTCGCCCCACTTCTCGTCCGGGCGCGCGACCACCGCCGCGAGCTGCGTCGCCGGATGCTTGTAGAGCGCGATCTCGACCTCCACCGACGAGATGTTCTCGCCTCCGGAGATGATGATGTCCTTCTTCCGGTCCTTGATCTCGACATAGTTGTTCGGATGCCAGACCGCGAGGTCTCCGGTGTGCATCCAGCCCCCGGCGAAGGCTTGCGCCGTCGCCTTCGGATCCTTGAGGTAACCCAGCATCACCGTGTTGCCGCGCACTAGGATCTCGCCCATCGTCTGGCCGTCCTTCTTCACCGGCTTGCAGGTACGCGAGTCGGCGACGATATGGCCTTCGACCACCGGATAACGCACGCCCTGGCGCGCCATCTCGGCCGCGCGCGGTTCGAGCGCAAGCCCCTGCCACGCCTGCTGTTCGGCGCAGTAGGTCGAGGGCCCCTGCAGCTCGGTCATGCCGTAGATGTGTAACACCTTGAAGCCGAGTTCCTCCATCGCCTGGATCACCTTGGCGGGCGGCGGCGAACCGCCGGTCTGGATATGCACCGTGTGCGGGAATCGGCAGCGCTGTTCCGGCGGCGCCGACACGAGCATCGTGAGCACCGTCGGCGCGCCGCACATGTGCGTGACGCCGTGCTCGACGATCGTCGGGAAAATCTGCGCCGGATCCACCGCCCGTAGGCAGACGTGCGTGCCGCCCATCGCGGTCACCGACCACGGAAAGCACCAGCCGTTGCAATGGAACATCGGCAGCGTCCAGAGGTACACCGGATGCGCCGGCATCGCCCACGCCATGACGTTGCCGCAGGCCTCGAGAAACGTTCCCCGGTGGTGATAGACGACCCCCTTCGGCCGGCCGGTGGTGCCGGAGGTGTAGTTGAGCGCGATCGGTGCCGATTCGTCCTGCGGCAACGACCATTTGAAATCGGGCCGTCCGGTCGCGAGAAACGCCTCGTACTCGATCGCGCCCAGCCGCTCGCCGGGGCCGGTGTAGAGGGGGTCGTCCACGTCCACGACGAACGGCTTTCTCTTCAGCCGCGCCAGCGCCGGCCCGATCACTGCGGCGTACATGCGGTCGGTGATCAGCACCTTCGCCTCGCCGTGCTCAAGGATGTAGGCGACGGTGTCGGCGTCAAGGCGTGTGTTGATGGTGTTGAGCACCGCGCCCAGCATCGGCACGCCGTAATGCGCCTCCAGCATCGCGGGGACATTGGGCAGCATCGCCGAAACCACGTCCCCCGCCCCGATCCCCTTTCTCGCCAGCGCCGAGGCAAGCCGCAGCGCTCGCTCGTGGAACTGCGCGTAGCCGTAGCGGATCGGCCCGTGGATCACGGCGGTGTGCGAGGGGAAGATCTCCGCCGCACGCGGCAGGAAAACCACCGGGCTGAGAGGCGTGTAGTTCGCCGGTCCGGGCTTCAACCCCATCCACAGGTCCTTTTTGCGCGCCGCAGCATCGGGCCTCCGGTTCGCCTTTCCGCTCTTGGCCATTGCTCCTCCTCCGATTTACACTCGGCACAATCTACCCGAAGGAGGAGACCCAGTGAAGAAACTCGCCCTGGCAGTCGCGCTCGCATTCGCCGCCGGCGGTGCGCTTGCGCAGGAAAAGACCGTGCGCATCTCCGGATTCGGTGCCAAGACCGGTCCGGTGCGCTCGTTCGGGATCAACAGCGAGGCGGCAATGCAGGCCGCCGCCGACGTGATCAACAAGGGCGGCGGCGTGAAGCTCGCCGACGGCTCCAAGGCCAAGATCGTGGTGGACTTCTACGACGACGGCTGCAACGCCGAGCAGGGTATCTCCGTCATCCGGCGCATCGCCGGCACCGACGCGCTGGTCGCCATCGGTCCGACCTGCTCCAACGTCGCCGAGCCGCTGTTCGGCATCCTGCAGAAGAAGGTGGACGACAAGACCGACACCGGTCTGCAGTTCCCGGTCTTCACCGACGTCGCGATCAAGGTCGGCCTGGCGAGAATCTCGGAGTGGGCGTTCCGCAACGTGCCCAACGAGATGACGATGTATTCCTCGCTCTTTTACTGGCTGCGCACCACGCGCCCCGATCTGAAGACCGTGTGGGGCGGCGTCGAGGAGGACTTCGCGCATTCGCGCGCGAGCTGGCACGTGGTGATGAAGGACCGCGCCACCGCGAACAACTTCCAGGTGCTCGGCGAATCGAAGTGGCTGCTGGCCGACACCAACTTCGCCACCCAGGTGCGCGAGATGAAGAAGGCGAATGCCGACGTGATCGCCATCTCCGCCCATCCGTTCAGCATGTGCGGCGCGCTGAAGGAGATGCAGCGCCAGGGGGTGAAGCCGAAGGTGCTGGTGGGGCTGACCAGCTCCTCGTCGCTGGAGACGCTGCAGGGCTGCGCCAAGCAGGCGCAGGGAATGATCATCCCGACCTCGTTCGCGCCGGTCACCAAGGAGGGCAAGTT
The DNA here is from genome assembly GCA_040752005.1 of Pseudomonadota bacterium. Classification (GTDB taxonomy): domain Bacteria; phylum Pseudomonadota; class Gammaproteobacteria; order Burkholderiales; family SG8-39; genus RBG-16-66-20. Next base: position 127,621 of record JBFMFX010000007.1, read on the forward strand.
CGCCGCCGAGCAGACCGCGAAGTTCAAGGGCGCGGCGGACCTGCATTCGATGGCGGCGTGGGAGAACATGTTCATCCTCAAGCAGGTGATGGAGTCGGAGAGAATCTCGGGCGACAAGAGCCAGGTGCAGGCCGACCGGCGCAAGATCCGGGACGGGCTGGCGAAGCTGAAGGTGACCAAGGGCCTGCTCGGCGACACCAAGCGCACCGAGGATCGGGAAGCGGACAAGCCGTACCTGTTCGTCCAGGCGAAGGGCAACGAGTGGGTCGTGCTACACAATCCGCTCTAGGGTGAGGGTCTGAACGGAGCGCGGCCGCCGGCCGCGCTCTTTTTTTATGCTCGACTTCCTTCAGGCGGTTTCCGACGGCGTGCTGTTCGGCGCGACCTACGCGCTGATCGGCATCGGCTTCACGCTGGTGTTCGGCGTGATGCACAAGATCAACATGGCCTACGCCGCGGCCTCGGTCGGCGCCGCGTACACGGGGCTTCTCGCGCTGCAGGTAATGGCGGGCGCGCCGCCCTGGGTGGTGTTCGCCTGCGCCTTCCTTGCCGGAGGGCTTCTCGGCTGGCTTGTCTATCTCGCCTGCTTTCACTTCATTCCGCTCTCGCATCCGCTCGCGACGCTCATGTCCACGGTGGGGATGCTGCTCCTCATCGACGAGGTGGTGGTGCACGTCACCGACGGCATGCCGCAGAGCTATCCGGCGATGTTCGACGACGTGATGCTGCGCGCGGGAGAGTTCACGCTGCGTGGCGACCTGCTGCTCGTCTTCGGCGTGTGCGTGGTGGCGATGGCGTGCCTGCTCGTGCTCCTTTACCGTACCCGCCTGGGGCTTGCCACGCGCGCGGTTTCGCAGCAGCCGGTGGCGGCCCAGCTCTGCGGAATCCAGGTCGCGCGGGTGAACGCCATGACCTTCGTCATCACGGGGCTGCTGGGAGGGCTCGCCGGCGCCATGATCGGCGCGTCGGTGGGCACGCTCTCGCCGCTGCTTTCCGGGCCGCTCACGGTGAAGGGGTTAATCGTGACGGTGATCGGCGGGCTGGGGAGCATCCCCGGCGCGATCGTGGCCGGGCTGCTGGTGGGCGGCTTCGAGAACGTGTTTCAGCTCTACCGCGGCGTCACCGAGCGGGACCTCTACGTGATGCTGCTGCTGTTCGTCTTCCTTATTTTCCGTCCTGGCGGGATCTTCGCCGCCCGTGCGGGCCGGGATTGAAATGGACTTCTACTTCGGGCTCATCCAGCTCATCGGCGTGCACACGCTGCTCGGGCTTTCGGCCTACATTGTGCTGCTCACCGGGCAGGTGACGCTGGCGCAGGCCGCCTTCTATGCCATCGGCGCCTACGTCTCGGGGATGCTGACGGTGCTCGCCGGCTGGCATATCGTGCCGGCGCTCGGCGTCGGCGGGCTTGCCGGAGCAGCCGCTGCCTGCGCGGTCGGCTTTCCGGCGCTGCGCGTCAAGGGGCTGATGCTGGTGATCGCCACCCTCGCCTTCGGCGAAGGCGTGCGCATCTTCTTCTTCAATTTCGATTACCAGATCGCGAAGGGCGACATCAAGGTGGGGCCGCTCGGCGGCGAGGGATTCCGCCAGATCCGTTTCTTTCCGGAAAACGGCTGGACGACGCTGGAAGTCATGCTCTTCATCTGGGCGTTCGTGATCGCCGTCATGGCGCTGCTGTGGTGGTTCGACCGCTCGCGCTACGGCGCGGTGCTGCGCGCCGTCGGCGAGGACGAGGTCGCGGCGCAGTCGGTCGGCGTCAACCTGACCGCGGTCAAGGTGAGCGCGATGACGGTGGGCGGTGCGATCGCGGGAATCGCCGGCTCGCTCTACGCCCACTACACCACGCACATCGAGCACTCCAGCTTCAACGTGCTGGTCGCCACCTTCGCCATCGCCTACCCCATCGTCGGCGGCCTGCAGAGCGTGTTCGGCACGCTCGCCGCGGTGATCTTCGTGCAGGGCTTTCTCATCGAGGGGCTGCGCGGGCTGGGCGACTGGCGGAACCTCCTCTTCGGCGCACTCATCGTGCTGGCGATGAACCTGCGGCCTCAGGGCATCTTCTGGAGGCGTGGTGCTTGAGCTGAAGGGCGTCACGCGCCACTTCGGGGGCGTTCGCGCCGTGGACGGGCTCGACCTCGTCGTGCCCGAGGGCAGCATCTTCGGCCTGATCGGCCCGAACGGCTCGGGCAAGAGCACCACCGTCAACCTCGTCACGGGGCTCTTTCCGCTCACCGCGGGCACGATCCGGTTCCGCGGCGAGACGCTGGACGACCTGCCGACGCACCGGCGCCTGCAGAAGGGGATCGCGCGCACCTTCCAGAATATCCGGCTCTTCGGCCGCCTCACGGTATGGCAGAACCTGTGGGTGGCGCAGAATTCGCCCGAGGACCGGGCGCGGCGCGGCTTCGTCGCCCGCTGGCTCGGCGGCAACCGGAACGCGCGCGAGGAGATCGCGCCACTGCTGGAATTCTCCGGTCTCGCGCACAAGGCGGACGATCCCGCCGCTAGCTTGTCCTTCGGCGAGCAGCGGCGCCTCGAGCTGGCGCGGGCGCTGGCGGCGCGGCCAAAGCTGCTGCTGCTCGATGAACCGGCGGCCGGCATGAACTCCGAGGAGATCGCCCAGCTGCGCGAGCGCATTCTGGCGCTGCGTGCGCGCGGCATCACCATCCTGCTCATCGAGCATGTGATGGAACTCGTCATGGGTGTCACCGACCGCATCGCGGTGCTCAACTTCGGCCAGAAGATCGCCGAAGGCGCGCCCGCGGAAATCCAGGCCGATCCCGCCGTGCGCAAGGCCTACCTCGGAGGCGATACGGCGTGAGCGCGCTGCTGGAGGTGAAAGACCTCGTCACCGCCTACGGCAAGATCGAGGCGCTGAAGGGTGTGTCGCTCGAAGTCCGCGAAGGCTCGATCACCTGCCTGCTCGGGCCCAACGGCGCCGGCAAGACGACGCTCATGATGACGATCGCCGGTATCCTGAAGCCGCGTTCCGGTTCGATCCGCTTTTCCGGCCGCGAGATCGCGCGCCAGCCGCCGCACGCGATCGTCGGCGCGGGCGTGGCGCTGGTGCCGGAGAACCGCCTCGTCTTTCCCGGCATGAGCGTGCTGGAGAATCTGCATGCCGGTGCCTACGCGCGGCGCGACGACGAGATCGAGGCCGACATCGGACGGCTGTTCGAGCGCTTCCCCCGGCTGCGCGAACGCGCCGAACAGGACGCCGGCACGCTCTCGGGCGGAGAGCAGCAGATGCTCGCGGTCGCGCGCGCGCTGATGAGCCGGCCGAAGCTGCTCCTCATGGACGAGCCCTCGCTCGGCCTCGCGCCGCTGGTCGTGGACGAGATATTCCGCACCATCGCCGACCTGCACCGCGACGGCACCACGATCTTCCTCGTCGAGCAGAACGCGCACATGGCGCTGCGCGTCGCTCACCACTTCTACCTCATCGAGCAGGGGCGGGTGACCTTCTCCGGCGATCCCGGCTCGCTCGCCGAGGACGAGGTGATTCGCCGCGCCTACCTCGGTTCCGCGCGCCGATAGCGGCGCCGCGATGCTCGCCGACCTGCTGCAGAACACTTTCGACGGACTCGCCGCCGGCGCCTCCTACGCCCTCGTCGCGCTCGGCTTCACGCTGATCTTCGGCGTGCTGCGCCGGGCGAATCTGTCCTACGGGCCGGCCATCATGCTCGGGTGCTACGCGGCGGCGGCTGTGTCCGCGCAGCGGCCGGGGCTCGGCCTGGCCGTGCTCGCCCTGATTGCGATCGTTGTTTCGGTGCTCGCCGGCGCCTACGTCGAGCGGCTGTGCTTTGCCCCGCACCGCCGGGGCTCGGGCATCGCGGCGATGGCGGCGAGCTTTGCGCTCTGGATGCAGCTGGAGGAGCTGGCGGTGCTGCTCCTGCCGCGCCATGTGGTCGCCTTTCCGGCACTTTACGGCGACGATCCGATCGCCTTCGCCGGCCTCGCGATCCGGGTGGAGTCGCTCGTTGCGCTCGGCACGGCCGGCGCGGTGTGCGCGCTGCTCGCCTGGGTGCTGTACCGCACGCGCTTCGGGATCTCGGTGCGAGCGGTGATCGCCTCGCCGCTCGCGGCCGAAATCGCCGGAATCCGAACCGGCCGCATCTTCTTTCTCGTCTTCGCTCTCGCCTCCGCGATCGGCGGTCTCGCCGGTTTCCTGGTCGCCGCAACCGACGCGCAGCTCACGCCGATGATGGGCATGTGGTTCACGCTCAAGGGGCTGGTGGCGATGATGCTCGGGGGCCTGGGGTCGCTGCCCGGCGCCGTGCTCGGAGCGCTTGCACTCGGCCTGGTCGAGGCCCACAGCCAGTGGTTCCTCGGCCCACAACTGCGCGATTTTGTCGTCTATCTGCTGCTCTTCTGCCTCCTTGCCGCGGCTCCGAAATGGATGCGTACGCACTCGGCCTCCTGACGAACGTCGGCCTGCTCGGCTTTCTGGCGCTGTCGGCCTACCTCATGCTGCTCGCGGGCGAAATGTCGTTCGGCCAGCAGGCGTTCTTCGGCGTCGGGGCGTACGCCGGCGGCATGCTCACGGCGATGGCGGGATGGCCGCTGCCGCTCGCCGCCGTTGCGGCGATGGCGGCCGGAGCGCTCGCCGCGCTCGCCGTCGCGCTGCCCACCCTGCGCCTCAGGGGCCTTTACTTCGCCATGGCGACGCTCGCCGCGGCCGAGATGGCGCGAATCGGCTTCGAGCTGCTGCAGTGGCAGGTGGACAGGGGCGGCGAGCAGGTCGGACCGGACGGCACGCAAGGCTTTCGCGGTATCCGCTGGGTGTTCGAGTCCGGCCTGGCGCCCGAAGCCTGGGCGGCGCTGGTGTGGCTGCTGCTTGCCGCGGTGCTCGCGCTCGCCGCGCTCGCCGAACGCTCGCGCCTGGGCGCGATGCTTCGAGCGGTGGGCGAGGATCCCGGCCTTGCCGCCGCGCTCGGGCTGGACGTGGACCGCTTCAAGCTGGGCGTCATCGCCGCCGCCGGGGCGCTGGCCGCGCTCGGGGGCGTGCTTTTCGCCCATCACAACACCTATATCGAACCGCGCAACTTCGACATCATGCTCGGTGTGCACAGCCTCGCCTACGCCTTGATCGGCGGCCTGGGCACCGCCTTCGGCCCGCTCGTCGGCGTGCTGCTGGATGTCGGCCTGCTGGAGGGCACGCGCGTTTTTCACGGCTATCGGATGATCGCGTTCGGCGGACTGGTCGCGCTGCTGCTCGTGCTGCGGCCGCGCGGGCTGCTCGACGAGGCGGCGGTGCGATGGCTCGGCCGGCGCTTTTCCTGATCCTTGCGCTCGCGGCCGCGCCGGCTTTCGCCCAGCCGGTCGAGGCGCAGCTCGAATGCCGCTTCACCGGCACCGATTTCGTGTATGACTGCACCGTGCGCCTCGGGCGCGGGGGAAAGCCGCTCGACGGCGTGCGCGTCGTCGTGGGGGCCGACATGCCCTCGATGCCGATGGCGCACAACCTGAAGCCGGCCGAAGCGGTGCCGGGGAAGAGCCCCGGCGAGTATTTCGTCCGCCTCGACCTCGACATGCCGGGCGAATGGGCCGTGAAGCTGCGGCTGACCGGCGCGGTGCGCGACCAGCTCGTGCTGCTCTACGAATTCGACGACAAGGGAGCCCGCCCGGCGGTACGACGGCAGCGCAAGTAGCCGCTCGGCCGCGGCGGGGCCACGGCCCCCTGCCCTGTCATACGATCCGGCATGCCTCCTCGAAATCGAGCCGCGGATTGCGCGGGAAGACCTTCGCCGGATCGCCGCGGCCGAGATTGCACAGGAAGTTCGACTTCCAGCGCCCGTCGGGAAAGAACGCTTCGTCCACCTTGGCGTTGTCGAAGCCGGACATCGGGCCGCAGTCGAGCCCGAGCGCGCGCGCCGCGATGATGAGGTAGGCGCCCTGCAGCGAGCCGTTGCGCAGCGCCGTGGTCGCGATGTGAGCGTCCTTGCCCTCGAACGCCGCTTTCGCGCTCGGGTTGTTCGGAAAGGTGCGCGGCAGGTTCTCGTAGAAGCGAGTATCGTAGGCAATGATGACGGTAACCGGCGCCGCCATGGTCTTGTCCACGTTGCCGGGGCTGAGCGCCGGCCGCAGTTTCTCTTTCGCCTCTTTTGAGCGCACGAACACAAAGCGGGCCGGCTGCGAATTCATCGTCGTCGGACCCCACTTGAGCAGGTCGTAGAGGGCGCGCAACTGCGCGTCGCTGACCGGATGGTCGAGAAATCCGTTCTGCGTGCGCGCGGTGCGGAAGATGACGTCGAGCGAGCGGTCATCGAGCATCGCGAAAGGCCTCCGTGCGTAAAGCGGCGGATGGTAGCATCGGCCGGCCATGATCCGACTGGAGGGCGTGATCGGCGCCGGCGACGGCGTTCTCATCGGCCAGGCGGCGGCCGAGCCGCAGACGCTCACCGAGGCGCTCGTCGCCGGCCGCGCGGCCTACTCCGGCGCCCGGCTTTTTCTCGGCGTCAACTACGCCGGCATCGTGCGCCCGGAGCACGCCGATCACCTGCGTCTTTCGGCCTACTGCGGCGCCGGTGCCAACCGCGCACTGGCAGACGCCGGCGTGCTCGATATCCATCCGCATCCCTATTCCCGGTTCGCGGCGCTCATCCGCGCGGGGAAGATTCCATCGGACGTGGTGCTGGTGCAGGTGAGCCCGCCGAACGAGGCAGGCGAACACAGCCTCGGCATCGCCGCCGAGTACCTTGTTCCGGCGCTCACCACCTGTCGCGCGATCGTCGCCGAGGTGAACGAGCGCGTGCCCTGGACGTACAGCGAGCGGCTGCTGCGGCGCGAGCAGTTCGCGCTTGTGGTGCCCTCGTCACGCACACCGGCGATGCTGCGGCCGAAACCGCTCTCGGATGCCGAGCGTGCGATCGCCCGGCACGCCGCAAGGTTCATCCCCGACGGCGCGACGCTGGAGTTCGGACTGGGCTCCCTGCCCGATGCGGTCTGCGCGGAGTTGGGCACGCACCGCAACCTCGCGGTGCACAGCGGCGCGCTCGGCGACGGCGTCGTGGACCTGATGCGCGACGGCGTGATCCGGCATGCCGATTGCGGCCTGCTGCTCGGCACCGAGAAGCTCCTTGGTTTCGCGCACCGCAATGCGGCGATGCGGCTGCGCTCGGTCGAGTACACGCACGACCCGCGCGTGCTCGCGGGCATCGAGCGCTTCGTCGCCATCAACTCGGCGGTGGAGGTGGATCTTACCGGACAGGTGAATGCCGAAGTGGCGGGCGGCCGCTATGTCGGCGCGGTGGGCGGCGCGCTCGATTTCGTGCGCGCCGCGAACCATTCCCCCGGGGGCGTGTCGCTGCTGCTGGTGCGTGCGGACCGGATCGTCGCGCAGCTTTCGGGGCCGGTCACCACCCCGCGCAGCGAAGCCGGCGTCGTCGTCACCGAATACGGCGCGGCCGACTTGCGCGGCCTCACGCTCGCGCAGCGTCGCAAGGCGCTCATCGCTGTTGCGGCCCCTGAAAACCGGCCGCTGCTTGAAAAACAGGGTCAGACCCAGGTCTGACCCCGTTTCCCGCGAGTCAGCGAAAGTTCCGCAATGCCGGCACGCGCAGGAAGGGAATCGCGGCGATCGACAGACAGGCGAGCGCGAATACGCAGCCGGCGGTATAGCCGCCGGTGACATCGTGCAACACCCCGCCGGCGAGCGAACCGAGCGCCGCCCCGAGCGCATTGGTGGCGTAAATCGTGCCGTAAATGGTCGCCACGCGCGGCCCGGCGAAGTGGCGGGTGCAGACCGAGGAGATGATCGGACCGCGCACGCCCATGCACAGACCGAATACCGGCACGAACAGGGCAAGCAGCAGCCACGACGGCCACCAGTGGATCAGGAGCAGCAGCAGGACACCGGCCATCGAGCCGGCGAAGCTCGCGGTGACGGTGCGCCAATACCCGAAGCGCTCGGCCACGAAACCGCTCGACATGACGCTCAACGAAGAGAGCATTCCAGTGAGGCCGTACACGGTGGCGGCCGCAAGCGGCGAGAAGCCGGTATCAATCAGGAAAACGACGAGTTGCACCACCACCGCAAACATGCCGGTCGCAGTGCAGAAAAACACTTGCGCAAGGCCCCGGTACACGGGGGTTTTCATGGCCGCGCGCAGCGTCCAGCCGCTGTCGGTCGCGCCCGGGCGGCGCGGCGCGGCCGCGAGGGCCGGATCGCCCGCCGCGAAGCGGCGCCACGGCAGCGCAAGCGCGGTCAGCGCCGCAGCACCCAGAAGCATGGCACCCAGTGAGTGGTAGGCGGTGCGCCAGGACCATTCGCTCACCAGATACTGGGCGAACGGCACCAGCACCACGGTGCCGACGCCGATGCCGGAAAAAGCGATGCCGATGGCGATCGAGAGCTTCGCCCGGTACCAGCGCGCAAGCAACGCGGAGGCCGGCACCATGCCGGTACAGCTCACGCCGACTCCCACCATGGCGCCGACCAGCAGGTAGAAGTGCCACAGGTTGCGCAGCGATCCGGCGAGGACGAACGCGACGCCGAGGGTGGCGAGACCCGCCGTATAGACCGCGCGCGGTCCGGCGCGATCGAAGGCGAGCCCCACCAGCGGCGCGATGAGGCCGTTCACCAGCAGATACACCGAGTACACGCTGGTGAGCTGCGAGCGGTTCCACCCGAACTCGCCCTCGATCGGTTTGAGGAACACGGTGTAGGTATCGCCCACGCCGCGCCCGAGCATGTTGAGCGCGAAACAGGTCGCGAGTACCGCGGTCGCCGCGGTCCGGAATCGCACGCTAGTCGGTCTTCGCCGGCTCCAGGCCGAAAACCTGGCGCAGGTAGGCGAGGTAGCCCGGGTCCTTGCTCACCGTCTTGCCCGGCGCGTCGGAGACTTTCGCCACCGGCTGGCCATTGCACTCGGTCATCTTGATGACGATGTTGAGCGGTTCGTAGCCGAGATCGTTGGTCAGATTGGTGCCGACACCGAAGGCGGTGAGGGCACGGCCCCGGAAGCGGCGCGCGATCTCGATCGCCAGCGGGATCGACAGCTGATCGGAAAACACCAGCGTCTTGGTGCGCGGGTCCACCCGGTTCCTGCGGTAGTGGGCGATCATCCGCTCGCCCCATTCGAACGGGTCGCCCGAGTCGTGCCGTGCGCCGTCGAAGAGCTTGCAGAAGTACATGTCGAAGTCGCGCAGGAAAGCGTCCATCCCGTAGGTGTCCGAGAGCGCGATACCCAGGTCGCCGCGGTACTCCTTCGCCCAGGTGTCGAAGGCGAACACCTGGGAGTCACGCAGGCGCGGCCCCAGCGCCTGGCAGGCCTGCATGTACTCGTGCGCCATGGTGCCGAGCGGGGTCACGCCGTGCTTCATGGCGAGCCACACATTGGAAGTGCCGGCGAAGCGCTCGGGGATCTCGCGCTTGAGAGTCGCGATTACCTCGTCGTGCCAGGCGCGCGAGAAGCGCCGCCGGGTGCCGAAGTCGGAGATCTTGAACTCGAGTTCGGGTTCCAGCCGGCGCACGATATCGATCTTGGCCGCCAAGCGCCGGCGCCCCTGCTCGTAGTCCGGAACCGGCTGCGTGCGGCGGAAATAGATCTCCGAGACCATCGCCAGCACCGGAATCTCGTACAGGATCGTGTGTAGCCACGGACCGCGGATCGTGATCGCGAGTCCGGGAGGCTCCTCGGCCCTGCGCACCGAGATGTACTTGCGATTGAACTGGAACAGGCCGAGGAAGTCCACGAAATCGGACTTCATGAAGCGCAGGCTGCGCAGGTACGCGAGCTCCTCCTCGCGAAAGCGCAGGCGACACAGGTCCTCGATGCCGGCGCCGATCGCCTCGAGGTCCGGCGACAGGTCCACGTCCGGCGTGCGGCACCTGAACTCGTATTCCACCTGCGCGCCGGGGAAGTGATGCAGCACGACCTGCATCATGGTGAACTTGTACAGATCGGTGTCGAGCAGCGACTCGATGATCATGCGGCGATTCTAACCCGCGCTAAGATGGCGCCATGTGCGGTCGTTTCGCTCTGCACGCGAGTCCCGAAGTGATCGCGTTGCAGTTCGGCCTCGCCTCGGTGCTGCGCCTTGCGCCCCGCTACAACATCGCTCTCGGCAACGAGATCCTCGCCGTGCGCGCGGTGCAGGGCGTGCGCGCGGTGGCGCTGCCTCGTGCCGGCGAGCGGATTCTACGAGTGGCAGACCCGCTCGGTCGGCAAGCAACCGTGGTACATCCGCCCAAGCGAGGCCGAGCTGTTCGCGTTCGCCGCGCCCTGGGAGCGCTGGTCGGGGCCGGACGGACCGCTCGAAACCTGCGCCATCCTGGTCACCGAGGCGAACGCCGCGCTCGCCCCGCTCCACGATCGCATGCCGGTGATCCTGCCGCCGAGCGCCTGGACGCGCTGGCTCGAGTGTGACGCCGCGACGGACGTGCGCGACCTGCTGCGCCCGTACCCCCCCCGGAGTGGCTTGTCCTGCACCCGGTCGGGCGCGCCGCGAACGACGCGCGCCGCGACGAACCGGCGCGGATCGAGCCGCTGGGCGGCGCCCGGCGCGCCTAGCTGCGGTGCGGCGGCTGCGGCGGCGCTTGCGGCCGGCGCATTACTGGATATAATTCCAGTGCATGGAGGCACCGCCATGGGCGAACCGCTCACCGAACGCCAGACCGAAATCCTGCGCCTGATCAGAGAGCTGACGGAGGTATCGGGGTTTCCGCCCACGCGCGCGGAGATCGCCGAGCGCATGGGCTTTCGTTCGGTGAACGCAGCCGAGCAGCATCTGCGCGCCCTGGAGCGCAAGGGCGTGATCGAAATTTCCTCCGGCGCCTCGCGCGGGATCCGCGTGCGCACGGGCGGCGGGCCGCGCCTCGGCCGGCTGCTGGAGCTTCCTGTCATCGGCCGCGTCGCCGCCGGCCAGCCGATCCTCGCCGAAGCGCATGTGCAGGGACGCTATGCGCTCGACCCGAACCTCTTCACGCCGCGCGCCGACTACCTGCTGCGCGTGCGCGGCATGTCCATGCGCGACGCCGGCATCCTCGAAGGCGACCTGCTGGCGGTGCACCGCACCGCCGAGGCCGCGAGCGGCCAGATCGTGGTGGCGCGCATCGGCGACGAGGTCACGGTCAAGCGCCTGCGCCGGCGCGGCTACAGCATGCAGCTGCTGCCGGAGAACCCGGAGTACAAGCCGATCGAGGTGGACGCGCGCGACGAGGATTTTGCGATCGAGGGGATCGGCGTCGGCGTGATCCGCAACGGCAAGAATCTGTAGGCGGGCGAGCCGCGGCGCGGAGCCCGCGGCGCAGCCTCTATAATCGGTGCGCGCGATGACCGACACCGCCGCATCGAGCCGTGCCGTCACGGACGCCGCTCCGCCGGCCTATGTCCGGGATGTGGATCCGCGCCGCACCTTGGCTGACCGTGTCGAGCAGCTTTATTCGCAGCTTCCCCTCGGGATCGCCGGCACGGTGGTGGTGGGCGTGGTGGCGGCCTTCGAGCTGCGCGCCGGGCGCTACGCCGACCTGGTGGCGCTCTGGGGCGCTCTGGTGTTCGCCATCTCGGCGGCGCGCCTGACGCTGTATGTGGCATGGCGGCGCCGCGCCGGGCGCGGCAGCGATCCGGAGCAGTGGCTGCGCTGGCTCGGCATCGGCGCGCTCGCCAGTGGCGTCACATGGGGCTTTGCGGCGGCGGTGTTCTTTCCCTCGCATGCCGACGAGCAGCAAGTCTTCCTCGCGCTGCTGCTCACCGGCGCGATGGCAGGCGGCATCTCGATGTACGCCGCGTCCTGGCCGATGTATGCGGCCTACGCCGCCGGGATCGCCGTGCCGTTCACTTACGTGCTCGCGACGTTCGGCAACCGCCTGTTCACCGAGATCGCACTGCTGGTGCCGGCGTTCTATGCGGTGAGCGTCGGCATCGCCTGGCGGCTGAACGAGGTGTTCGACTCGGGCTACCGCTTGCGGCACGCCTACCGGCGCCTGGCCGATGACAACGCGGAGCTCAACCGGCGGTTGCAGCAGCAACTGACGGAGCTCGCCGAGGCGCGCCGGCAGGTCGAAGCCTCGGGGCGCAAGCTCGCCCTGTTCGCCGAGCGCTCGCCGATCGCGGTGCTGGAACTCGACCCGCAGGGCCGTATCCGCGAGATCAATCGCGCGGCCGAGCTGCTGTTCGGCTATACCCCCGCCGAACTTGCCGGAGAGCATGCGAAGAAGCTGATCCTGCCGAAGTACCACGTGGAATTCGACGCCCAGTGGCACCGGCTGCTCGAGACGCGCGAGCCGCTTGCTCGCCTGAAATTGCGCAATCCGCGACGCGACGGCATCGCGATCGTGTGCGAATGGACGGTGACCCCGCTCGTCAATCCCGCGGGGGAAACCGTGGCGGTGATCGCCCAGGGCCGCGACGTCACCCAGGAGCTGGAGGCGGAGCGGCTGAAGAAGGAGTTCACCTCGACGCTGTCGCACGAGCTGCGCACGCCGCTCACCTCGATCATCGGTTCCCTGCAGCTCATCAACTCCGGCATCATGGGCGAACCGGAGAAGGACGTACTGGAGCTCACCACCGTCGCCGAGCGCAACGCGCAGCGCCTGCTCGACCTGATCAACGACATCCTCGACATCGAGAAGATCGAATCGGGCAAGCTAGCGCTCGCGCCGCAGACGCTCGCGCTCGACGAAGTGCTGCACGAGGCGCTGGTGCTCAATCGCGCCTTCGGCGAGCGCTACCGGGTGCGCTTCGAGATGCGCGGCGAGCCGCCGCCGGCGCAGGTCCGCGCCGACCGCAAGCGGCTGCTGCAGGTGTTGACGAACCTACTGTCGAACGCCGCCAAGTTCTCTCCCGAAGGCGGCACGGTCGAGGTAAGCATGGAGCGCGTCGGCTCGCGCGCGCGGGTCGGCGTGCACGACCGCGGTCCGGGGATCCCGGAGAATTTCCGCGCCCGCGTGTTCAGCCGTTTTGCGCAGGCGGAATCGGCCCTCACCCGGCAGAAGGGCGGCACCGGGCTGGGGCTGGCCATCTGCAAGCGCCTGATCGAGCTGATGAACGGAACGATCGGCTTCGCCGACCGCGAAGGCGGCGGCACCAGCTTCTATTTCGAGCTGCCGGTGCTGGAAGCGCCGACGGCGCGCGCCGCCTGAGGAAACCACGTGCCATCCCGACCGCTCAATCGCATTCTCTACGTCGAGGACGAAGAAGACATCCGGCGCATCGCACGTCTCGCGCTCGAGCGCTTCGGCAAGTTCACCGTCGAGGTGGTCGGCGACCCGCTGGCGGCGATGGATGCGATCGCGGCCTTCGGTCCGGACCTCGTCCTGCTTGATTGGATGATGCCCGGAATGGACGGGCCGACGCTTTTCCGCCGGATGAAGGAGGACGAGCGAACCCGGAACCTGCCGGTGGTCTTCATGACGGCGAAGGCTTCCGCGGTCGAGTTGAACGAGCTCAAGCAGTTCGGCGCCGCCGGCACGATCTCGAAGCCCTTCGCGCCCAAGGAACTGCCCGAACAGCTGCGCGCGATCTGGGAGGCGTTGCCGGACTAGCTAAGCCAGCTTCTGCGTCTTGTCGGCGCCGGGCGCCCCCGCGCCCTGGAAGTACCTGCGCGACAGGAATCCGATCACCTCGTCAGCGTTGCGAAAGCGCGCGTCGCGGTCCTTCTCCAGCAGCTTGTCCAGCAGCGGCTGGTAGGGAGCGAGCGCTTCGGGCAGCGGCAGCGGCGGCGTGTTCAGGTGATGCAGCGCCACCTCGACCGCAGTCTCGCCCTCGAACAGGTGCCGGCCGGTGAGCATCTGGTACAGCAGCACGCCCGCGCTGTAGATGTCGGTGCGCAGGTCGAGCGCCATGGCGCGCACCTGCTCCGGGCTCATGTAGCGCGGCGTGCCGAGGATCTCTCCGGCGCCGGTGCGATCCACCGCGTCCACATGCTTGGCGATCCCGAAATCCACGATCGCGAGGCTGCCGTCGGCGCGGAACATGAGGTTCTGCGGCTTGAGATCCCGGTGCAGGATGCCCTGCTCGTGGATGTCGCCGAGCGCGAACATCAGCTCGCGGAAGATGCGCAGCGCCTCCCCCGGCGCCACCGCCTTGCCGCCGAGGCGGCGACTGAGGTCGCCGCCGTCAAAAAACTCCATCACCAGATAGGCGTGCTCGGCCGAGACGCCGTGGCCATAGATGCGGGCCACATGCCGGCTGCGGATGCGCGAGATGAGGTTGTATTCCTCGACAAAGCGCTCCAGCGCCGTGCGGTTGGCCATCACCTCGCTGCGCAGTATCTTCACCACCAGCGGCTCGTCGTCGGACTCACGCGAGGCGAGATAGACCCGCGACATGCCGCCCTCGCCGATCAGCCGCAGCACCTTGATTCCCGGGATGCGGATGCGCGCCCCGAGCAGGTGCCCCTCCATGCGCGCGGCGATCTCGGGTGAGACCGTCTTTTCGTTCTTGTCGCGGGTCAGCTCGCGCACCGCGGCAATCAGGCGCTCGCGCGTCAGTTCCTGCTTGCGCTGGTAGTCGTCCGCGCCCGCCTTCATTGCACGTACCGCGATGCTCTCGTTTCCGGCGCCGGTCAGAAAAAGCACCGGCGGGCAGTCGGCGCGGCGCTTGAAGGCGGCGAGCCAGTCCAGCCCGTCGCCGCGGCCGAGCAGGTAATCGAGAATGATGAGCGCGTAGTCTTCGAGCGGGAACCGCTCGTCCGGCATGTCGTGCACGAGCGGATCGATCTGGCCGACCTCGATCCCGGGCCACTCGTGGCTCAGGTAATGCGCGAGCAGGTTCCTCAGGTCCTCGTCGTCGTCAATGATGAGGATGCGCACCGCGTCTCTCAGGCCGCGACCCGGAGGGCGACCACGTCCACCGGACCCGCCTTGCCCTTCAGTGCCAGCTCGCGGCGCTCGAGGGCGGTCGCGCGCCCGAGCACGTCCGCCAGCGACAACATCGCCCGTGGCCCGATGAGAATCTCGTTCGGCTTCGCGCTCTGCATCAGGCGCGCGGCGACGTTCACCGCATCGCCGATGATCGTGTAGCTGACAAAGCTCGGAGCGCCGACGTTGCCGGCCACCACCTCACCGGCCTCGATACCGATGCCGATGCCGGTGGCAAGGCCGTAGCGCGCGCGCCAGCGTTCCGCCACCGGCGCGAAGCGACGGATCATGTCGGTGGCGCAGGCGAGGGCGCGCTCGGCGGCGTCGGGCTGCAGCACGGGCACGTTGAAACCCACCAGCAGGCTGTCGCCCGCCATGCTGAACACGGTGCCCTCGTGCTCGTGGGCTGCGGCGGTGAGCACGGTGAAGAACTCGTTCAGCATCGGCACGACGTTCGCGACCGGCACTACCTCCGACAGGTGCGTGAACCCGCGCAGGTCCGCGAACAGCGCGACCACTGCCCTGCGCTCGCTGAGGTCGCGGAACACCTGACTGCCGCCGGTCGCATCGCCGAGCACGCGCTCGACCAGCCGGGGCGAAAGGTAGCGCGCGAACGTCCTGCGGATCGCCTCCTTCTGCTCGACTTCCGCGGCGAGGCGCCGCGCCTCCAGTTCCTTGCGCGTCTCGTGCAGGCGGCGCAGGGTCTTGACGCGCGCAATCAGTTCCTCGCGGCGCACCGGCTTGGATAGGAAGTCGTCGGCGCCTGCCTCGATGCCGCGCACCCGGCTCGCCTGGTCTTCCAGCGCCGTCACCAGCACCACCGGCACGAGCGCGGTTGATTCGTCGGACTTCAGCTGCCGGCAGATCTCGAAGCCGTCCGGGCCCGGCATCATGACGTCGCAGATCACGAGGTCGGGTGCCGCTGTCGCCACCGCCGCCAGCGCTGCGTTGCCGTCGTGCGTCACCATAGTTTGCATGCCTTCGCGCTCGAGCCACATCTCAAGGAACGCCGCCATGTCCGGATCGTCGTCCACCACCAGGACCCGGAACGGCGCCGCCGAGCGCTCAGGCATAGACCACTTTCACTTTCTCGAGGTAATCCGAGTACTCGGCGATGCACGCTTCGAGGGCGGACGCGTCGTTTGCAATGGCGCCGTCCTCGATCCGCTTGCCGAGTTCCGATACCTTGGCGAAGCCGTAGGAGTTGCCCACGCCCTTCATGCGGTGCCCGAGGTGGCGCAGCTGCGCCATGTCGCGGCCGCCGAGTGCTGCGCGCAGCGCGTGCAGCTCCTTCGCGCGGTTGGCGAGGAATGTCGGGACGAGATCTTCGAGGTCCTTCGCGACGGTGACGGTGTAGGTGTCTTCGGCCATCGGCGCATTATAGGGAAGCGGCCGCGGCGCCATGGCACGGCCGCCGTGTAAAACAAGGTCAGTGAAAGTCGCGGGAGCCCGCGGCGAGCGACCCGAACGCCTGCGCAAGCAGCGCGTCGTGATCTTCGAGCCGCCGTGCCACCAGATGCACCACCTCGCCCTGGCGCTCGATCACACCGGCTGCACCCAGCAGCCGCGCGCCGAGGAGTTCCCGCCGCTGGCGCTCGACGAGATCGCGCCAGACGACGAGATTGATGCAGCCGGTTTCGTCTTCGAGCGTCACGAACACGACGCCGCTCGCGGTATCCGGGCGCTGCCGGCAGGTGACGAGACCTGCGGTGCGCATCCGGGTGCCGTGCGCCGCCTCGCGCAGTCGCGCCGCAGTGCAAAAACCCAGCGCTTCGAGCTGCGGCCGCAGCAGCGCAAGGGGATGGCGTCCGAGCGTAAGACCGAGGCTGGCATAGTCGGCGGCGGTCTCGGCGGTCTCGTCCGGCGGATCGAGCGCCGCCACGGCGTCCTCGCGCGGGGCCGCCATCGCCGGGCGGGTTTCGATCCCGGAGGCCAGCCAGCGGGCGTTGCGCCGGTGCCCGGCGAGCGGGGCGAGCGCACCGGCCTGCGCCAGGCAGTCGAGGTCCCTGCGGTTCAGGCCGGCACGCAGCGCAAGCTCAGCGACCGAGGTGAACGGCCGCGCCGCGACGATGCGCCCCGCGGCGCTTTCGGCGAGCCCGGCCACCATGCGCAGGCCCAGGCGCACCGCCTTGCCGCTGGTGCCCTCCTCCAGCGTGCAGTCCCATTCGCTCGCGCACACGTCCACCGGGCGCACCTCGACCCCGTGACGGCGCGCGTCCTGCACCAGTTGTGCCGGCGCGTAGAAACCCATCGGCTGGCTGTTGAGAAGCGCAGCGAGGAACGCGGCCGGGTGATGGCGCTTCAACCATGCCGAGACGTATACCAGCAGCGCGAAGCTCGCCGCATGCGACTCCGGAAAGCCGTAGTCGCCGAAGCCGAGGATCTGGCGGTAGATCGCGTCGGCGAATTCGGGCGCGTAGCCGTTTCGCGCCATGCCCTCCTTCAACCGCGCCTCGAAGGGCTCCAGCCCCCCCTTTCTTTTCCACGCCGCCATCGAGCGGCGAAGCGCATCGGCCTCGCCCGGCGTGAAGCCCGCCGCCACCATCGCCAGCTGCATCACCTGCTCCTGGAAGATCGGAACTCCGAGCGTTCGTGCGAGCACCTGCTCGACCGCGCGGCTGGGATAGGTCACCGGCTCCAGCCCCTGTCGGCGGCGCAGATACGGGTGCACCATGCCGCCCTGGATCGGCCCGGGTCGCACGATCGCCACCTCGATCACCAGGTCGTAGAAATTCTCCGGCTTCAGGCGCGGCAGCATGCTCATCTGCGCGCGCGATTCGATCTGAAACACGCCCATCGTGTCGGCGCGCCGGATCATGGCGTAGGTTTCCGGGTCCTCGGGCGGTACCTCCTCGATCCGCATCCCGATCATCGCGAGCGCCTTGCGGATCGCGGTGAGCATGCCCAGGGCGAGCACGTCCACCTTGAGCAGGCCGAGTGCCTCCAGATCGTCCTTGTCCCACTGGATCACGGTGCGCCCTGGCATCGCCGCGTTCTCGACTGGTACCAGCTCCGCGAGCGGCCCGCGGGAAATGACGAAGCCGCCGACATGCTGCGACAGATGGCGCGGAAAGCCGATGAGTTCGCCGGCAAGCGCGAGCAGCCGTCCGGTCCGGGAATCGTCCGGATCGAGGCCTGCTTCGGCGATGCGCTCCGGCAGCGTTTCGCGTCCGCCCCACCACGAAAGCGTCTTTGCGATGCGGTCCACCTGCTCCGGCGCGAAACCGAGCGCTTTGCCGATGTCGCGCAGCGCGCTCCGCGGGCGGTAGCAGATGACGGTCGCGGCGAGCGCGGCGCGCTCGCGCCCGTACTTCCCGTAAACGTACTGGATCACCTCCTCGCGCCGCTCGTGCTCGAAGTCCACGTCTATGTCGGGAGGTTCGTTCCTTTCGCGCGAGACGAAGCGCTCGAAGAGCATGCTCATGCGCGCCGGATCCACCTCGGTGATGCCCAGGGCGTAGCACACCGCGGAATTGGCCGCCGAGCCGCGCCCCTGGCAAAGAATGCCGCGCGAGCGCGCGAAGTGCACGATGTCGTGCACGGTGAGGAAGAACGCCTCGTAGCCGAGTTCGACGATGAGCGCGAGTTCGTGCTCGACGAATTCGCGCACCTGCGCGGGTGCGCCGCCGGGAAAACGCCATGCGAGGCCCTGCATCGTGAGCTTGCGCAGCCAGCTCGCCGGCGTTTCACCCTCGGGCACCAGTTCGCGGGGATATTCGTAGCGCAGCTCGTCGAGCGAGAACGTGCAGCGAGCGGCGACCGCGAGCGTCTCGGCGAGCAGCTCCGGCGGATAAAGCCTTGCGAGACGCAGGCGCGAGCGCAGGTGCCGTTCGCCGTTCGGAAAGAGCGCCTGGCCGCACTCGTGCACGGGCCTGCCCAGCCGTACCGCGGTGAGCGCGTCCTGCAGTCGCCGGCGCGAGCGCACGTGCATGTGCACGTCGCCGGCGGCGACGAGCGGCAGCCCGCTTGCGCGCGCAAGCGCCCGGAGCCTCGCCAGTTCCGCGCGATCGTTCGGTCCGCAGTGCAGTTCCGCGGCGATCCACGCTCGCCCCGCAAACCTTTCCCCGAACCATCTCAAATCGGGGTCAGACCCTGTTTTTGGGAGGAGGGCGAGCAGGCCGCTGGATGCCGCGCGCTCCAGATCCTCGGGCGCGACCGAGTAGGCGCCCTTGGGCGCGCGCCGCCGCGCAGCGGTAATGAGGGCACAAAGCGCGCCGTAGGCGCGCCGGTCGGGCGCAAGTAGGACGAGCTTTGCGCCGTCGCGCAGCCGCAGCTCCGATCCGATGATCAGCTTCAGGCCTGCCTGCTTTGCCGCGACGTGCGCGCGCACGACGCCGGCGAGCGAGCACTCGTCGGTGAGCGCGAGCGCCGAATAGCCCAGCGCCGCCGCGCGCGCGACCAGCTCCTCGGGATGCGAGGCGCCGCGCAAGAAGGAAAAGTTCGACAGGCAGTGCAGCTCGGCGTAGCCGGGCGGCGCTTCACGCGAAAAAACCATGCAGCCGCCAGCCCTGCGCGTCGCGGTAGATCCAGACGAGCGACTCCCGCGAGCGCGCGACGAAATAATCGCGCCGGACCTCCGCCCCGTCCCACCACCCGGTTTCGATCCGCTCGGGGCCGGCGAGCAGCTCGAATTCGCCCTCGGCGAGCGGCCGCGGCGGATCGAGCAGCCACAACGGCCGTTCCCCGACGGTGAGCACTTCGGTGCGCGCCGCCGTTCCGGGTTCCAGGCGTTGCCAGGCGCGCTCGGGCCGATGCTCGGAGCGCAGCCCGAGGCTGTGCACCGCCTCGGCTCCGAAGCGCGCCCGCAGCCGCTCGATCAATCGCCGCCAGTCTTCGCCGGCATCTTCCGGTCCACGGAAGAGTGCTCCGCTTTTTTCTTCCAGCGGCTCGATCCCGGCAGCCACAAGGCGCACCGCCTCGGCCGGAGCGGGCAGCACAAGCCGTTCCAGATGCTCGCGCAGGAGGTGCGCGAAATGTTCCGCGTCGCGCGCCGGAGCGGCGAGACCCACTGCCACCCCCGTCGCCCGACGTCTCGCATGCACCAGCTCGAGCGTGAAACACCGCACGCCGCCCTGGCGCGCGGCAAGAAAGCCTTCCAGTTGCGCGAGCAGGCGCCGCGCGGCAAAGAGCGCCGCCGACGCCTCGGCGACAGGCGCCGGAAATTCCAGCCTCGCCTCGAAGCGTGCCGGCGGCACATAGAGCATTCTCGGCTCCGGCAACCTCCCGAGCGCGCGGTCGAGTTCGTCCACCAGCGCCTGACCGAAGCGTCGCGCCACGCCCTCGCGCGGCAGGCGCATCAGTGCCCCGAGCGTTTTCACCCCGAGATCGTCGAGAAGCTTCAGCCGCTCCGGATCGAGCCCGAGCACCCGCGGCGACAACGCTTCCAGCGGCAGGCCGCCGCCCGCCGCGCGCCAGAGCGCCGCGCGAGCAGTCGGCGCGAACGCGATTCCCGCCTCGAAGCCGAGCCGCGCAAGACCTTCCCGGATCTCGCGCGCGAGCCTTCCCGCTCCGCCGTGCAATCTGAGGCTCGCACCAAGCTCCGCCGCCACGCCTTCGGGCGGCTCGAGCGACACCTTCGGGGTGTAGCGTCCCATCCAGGCCGCCACCGCTTCCAGCGCCGCGCGGGCCGCCTCAGGCGGCGCATGCCCGCGCGCGAGCGCCTGCGATTCCAGCCGCGGCAAGTGCAGCGCCACCCACAGCATGAAACGGTTTCCTCACGGCGAGGACGATCGGCGCGTGCGCCGGCGCGCCGCGGCGCTTGAGGATGCGGACCGCGACCGGCCCGGCCGAAGGCTCAAGCAGCAGGCGCAGGGGCGCGGGCGAGGATTCCAGCGCCGCCTGCGGCGCACGAAACAGCAGCGCGAACGCCGGCCCACCCTCGGCCGCGACCGCAAGCCGGCGCAGCTCCGGATAGCCCGCGCGCCGCGGCCAGAAAAGGAGCGCTGCGAAAGCGCGCGAGCGCAGCGCCTGCTCGGCTGCCCAGAGCGCGTCGCGCCGCCCGGGCGCGCGCACCACGACGAGAAGCTCCAGCGCCACGCCCGCGGCGGCGAGCGCCGGCGCATAAGGCAGGTGCGGCGGCGCGATCCACGCGATGCGCCCGCCGCGTGCGCTCACGCGCGCGAGCGCCGGCAGTACGAGCTGCAACTCGCCGATGCCCTCGCAGGGTGAGAGGATCTCGACGATCGCTCCCTGCGGCCAGCCGCCGCCGGGAAGCTCGTGGTCGAGCGCGGCAAAACCGGTGGGCACCGCAGGACACGCCGCCTGCGCGCCGGGCGCCGCGCCGCGCCAAAGATCCCGCCGCCGGAGAAAGGCTTCCAAGGCTTTCACAGGAACTGTATTTATATACAGTATCACCCTGCCCGGCAAGCCCCGGCCGGCAAGGGGCCGCAGCGGCAGGGATCGGCGCAGCCTGCGCCGGATCCGACTGCGCCACGATCGAGAGCGCCGAGAACCTGATCCCCGAGCACGGGCGCATAGACGCCGTCGAGCAGCGGCTGGACGCATCGAGAAGCGCCTCGATCCGGCGGAGCGCATAGCACCCCCACGGGCGCGCGCGAGGTCTTGCCGGTCGTTCGCGGGCGGATCGGCGCTGGTGCCCGCGCCTACTTCCTGCGCAGCCGCTTCACCTGCGCCATGTAGCTCGCGATGAAATCGCGGCCGAACACCTTGTTGAAGTCATCCTCCGCCTCGCGCGCGAGCTTTTGCTGATAGGCGCAAAAGAGGTCCCACAGCTTCGCCTTGCGGTTCAGTCCCAATCCGCCCGAGGCTTTTGCAAACTCTTCCTCCAGCGTCTTCGGGTCGAAGCGACGCAGCGCGCCGAGGATCGCCGCGCGCATGCCGGCAATCAGCGCGGCCTCGTGGGCGCGCACGTCGTCGAAGGCGTCGGCCACGGCCTGCACCGGCGGGAGGAACCCTCCGGAGCGCTCCTTCGTGTCGAAAAGAAAGTCAATCGCCTCCCGGGGATCGGCCATCAGCTTGAGCGGATTGTTGTCGCGCGAAGCGACCATGGTGCGATCCTCGGCGCGGAACTCCTTCTTCGCCTCAGCGCGCGCGGCGAGGAGCGCCATCACCCCATCGACCGCCGCGCGCACGATCGCGCCGCTCTGGCGGAGGAACTGCTCCATCTCCTCCGGGCCGGCGAGCGCGCGTTCGCTCAGACCCGCTCCGTCCAGGAACGCCTTCACGGCGCGCTCCAGCCCTTCGAGCGAGCCCGCGGGCGACGGAGCGCGAACGACCGTCGGTTCGGCGAAAAGCGCCGAGTCCGTCTCCGCCGGCTCGGCGCCCGCCGCTGGCGGCTCGGCGCGTGCCTCTGGCGCGACCGCGGCCTGCGGCTCGGGCGACGGTTCGACGAGCGCGGCAGGCACTTCTGGCTCGATTTCCTCCCCGGCGGGCGCCTCCGCTTCTTCGAAGATGCCGCTTTCCGGCGGCGGCAAGCTGCTGCGCAGTTGGGTGACTTCGAGCAGCACGCTGTCTTCCACCGAGGGCGCTTCCTTCGTGGGCGTCTCCGTGCCGATGAGCGTGGGCTCTGCGAACAGTTCCGGCGCAGGCCTAGCGCCCAGCGTGGTGGTCTCGGTGAAAACGTTCTCCTCCGGCACTGTTGCGCGCGTGGCGAGCGTCGGATTTGGTTCGGGTTCTCGCGGCGCCTTAGGTTCCACCTCGACCGGCGCCCGCGGCTCGAGTACTGGCGCCGCCTGCGGAGCGGTCACCTCCTGCGAGCCGGTGGTTTCGGCTGCGGCCGCGGCCGCGCCGTTTCCGGCTTCAAGCACGAAATCCAGCTCGGAGGCGGGCTCGATGATGAGCGTGGCTTCCGCGGCGGGCGGCCGCACCGGTTCGGCCGCGACAGGCGCCTGCGGCGGTAGCAGGTCAATCTCGTACTCGCCGATCTCCAGCCTGTCTCCGGCGTGAACCTGAAAGCGGCTGCCCGGGCCGTGCCGCTTGCCGTTCACGAATACGGGATTCACCTTCGAGATGACGGTAAGCCAGGTTTGCCCTGCTTCCACCACCAGTTCGGCGTGCACTCGCGAAACCCATTTCTTCGGGTCCTCCAGCACGAGCGAACAATCTGCGCCGCGCCCGATCGTGATGCGCGGCTCCTCGAACTCGCGCTCGCCGAGCAGCGTCGGTTGCTCGGCGCCCTTCCGATACAGACGCAGTGCGACGATCATGGCAACGCCGCCTCGCTGGCAGGTCCGCCCGCGAGCATTTCGCCGTAGCGTTCGGGCCCCGGCATGCCCTCGACCGAAAACGTCCAGCCGGGGGCGATCTCCGAGTCGCGCGCCTGCCAGGCGCTTCGCGCGGCGCGCACCGCGCCAGCGGCCTGGGGCGGCGCGGGCAACGGCGCGAGCGCCGCGACCGCTTCGTCGAACGCTTGCGGATCGGTCGCGGGCATGAGGGCCGACATGGCGAGCTGCTCGGCTGCGTTGAGCCACTCCTGCAGCGCTGCCAGCGCCTGTTCCGCGTCAATCGGTGCATTGCCGAACCCGCCCACCAGCGTGAGCGGATAGAAGCGGCCGACGCAATCCACGCTCGGAACCATCACGCCCGCCCAGCCCTGCGCAGAGAGCACGCCGGGAGCGAGCACGAAGCGCCAGGCCGGTGCGCAGAGAAATCTCTGCCGCCATGCGGCGCCGAGGTTCGCGCGGCTCGCGACGATCACGCCGTCCAGCCAGCGCTCCCACGGCACACGGAATTCCGCAGGCACGCGGCGCGAGATGAAATCGCCGCTGGAGGGCAGCTTTCCGGTCCAGCCGCAGCGCGCGCTCACGATTGCCCGCCCGCCTCAAGCCGCGCGCGCGCCTGCCGGACCAGCGCGTCGTCAAAGGCGTGCCGCATCTCCGGCGGCCCCTCCTCCAGGCTCGCCCGCAGGTGCCGCACGAGGCTCGCCTTGTGCCCACCACGCCACACGCCTTCCAGCGCTGGCTCGATTCTGGCCGCGTCCGGGGCTTTCGGATCGTACAGCGCGACGTACGCCGCCAGCGCGCGTTCCAGCGCTGCCCGGTTCGTCGCCCCGCGGAGCGCCTCTTCCAGAGCCGCTGCGACGCGCGGCAGGAGCGCGTCGCGCAGCGCCGCGCGGTAGGCGCGTGCCGCCTGCGCCGCGATCTTGCCGTGCTGGGAGAGGCCGAAGCGTTGCGCGAGCGGCGCCTCCGACGCCGCCAGGCGTTCCAGCGCGTCCAGTGCTTCGGCGAGGGCTCGCTCGCCCGCCTCGCCCCGCGCGAGCGCTGCGGCGAGCCGCTCGCGCGACTGCGCCGCGGTGGCCGCCGCATCCGCGACCCACGCGCGATTGCCGAGATAGCTCACGGTCCAGCCAACGGCGACGACGAGGCTCGCTGCGGCGATGCCTGCGTAGGCGGCCGGGCGCCAGGCGCGCTCGCGCACGTCATCGCGCGCCAGGCCCTGCTCCGGGAAGATCACCTCGCGCAGCAGCCGCCGGATGAAGAACGCCTTGCCGCTCGGGCCGGCCGCGTGCGCTGGCGCCCGTTCCAACCCGAAGCTGCGCGCGAGCGCGCCGAGCACGCGGTCAATCGGATTGCCCTCCTGCGTGCCACTGGTGAAATACACGCCGCGCAGCATCGGCGGCTCGTGGTTCTGCTGCTGCGCGAAGGCGAGCGACAGAAATTCCCCCACCAGCGGTCCGAGCGCATGGAACTGCTGCGGAAAGCGGTAGATCGCGGCGCGCCGCTGCAGATCGGGTTCGGCGTAGAGGCGCTCGATCAGCAAGGCGTGCAGCCGCCGCTCGAGCGCGGGAAACTCCGCCTCGAAGCGCGCGCCGGCGCCGGGCGCGCCCGCCGAATCGCCATGCTCGAAGGTGATGCCCCATACGCGGGCGCGGCCTTCCGCGTCGAGGTCGCCGAAAAAGTCCATGAAGCCCGCGAGCAGGTCGGCCTTGGTGACCATCACGTACACCGGAAAGCGCGAGCCGAGGCGAGCGTACAGCTCGGCGAGCCGCATGCGCACGTGGCCGGCGTAACGCATGCGCTCCTCCTTGCTCCAGAGAAGGAGGTCCGACACGCTCACGGTGACGATCGCGCCGTTGAGCGGCACACGCGGCCGGAACTGCTTCAGCAGGTCGAGAAACCCGTACCAGGCGGCCGCGTCCGCCTTGCGGTCGCTCTCCTGGGTCGTGTAGCGTCCGGCGGTGTCGAGCAACACCGCCTCGTCGGTGAACCACCAGTCGCAGTTGCGCGTGCCGCCCACGCCCTGCACCGCCGGCGCCCCCTGCGCGCCGCCGAGCAGAAAGCGCAGCCCGGAATTGACGAGGGCGGTCGTCTTGCCGGAGCCCGGCGCGCCGATGAACACGTACCACGGCAGTTCGTGCAGGCGGCGCGTCGTGCCGTCAGGGCCGGCGAAGCGCGCTTCCTTGAGCACCGCCGAGGCGGCGACGAAACGCGCGCGCAGCGTCTCGATCTCCTCGGTCGCGCGCGCGGCGGAGTCGCCCTCGGCGCCCGCCTGCGCGATCGCGTCGAGCATCCGGCTCGCCGCGCTGCGTGCCCGGCGGGCGTGCAGCCATTCCCATCCGAGCCAGAGCGCGCCCGCGGCCACGATCAGTGCCACGCGCTGCCACGGGGCCTCCAGCGGACGCAGTTCGCCCACGCCGACGGCCTCACCCGCGAACCACACCGCGAGCGCGAACGCCACCCAGGCGGCGGCGCCGATCGTCCAGCGGTTCGCGAGCATGCGCCAGCTCATCGCCAGCTCCTCATGGCGCCTTGAGGATGATCACCACGCGGCGATTGCGCGCGCGGTTCGCCTCGCTGTCGTTCGGCGCGACCGGCTCGGAGTCGGCGAGCCCTTCGGCTTTCAGGCGGCGCGGGTCCGAGATGCGCTTCGCCATCAGCTTGACCACCGTTTCCGCGCGCGCCGCCGACAGCTCCCAGTTCGAGTGAAAGCGCGCGGTGCGGATCGGCACGTCGTCGGTGTGCCCGGTGACGAGGATGGCGCCGGGCACGCGTTCCAGCGCGTCGGCGATGCGCATCACGATCGGCTCGACGCCCGGCTCAAGGCGTACGCTGCCGGAGGCGAACAGTCGGTCGCTGCGCAGGACGATCGTGCTGCGCTGCGCATCCTCGGTGACGGCCACCTGCCCGGCGCGGATCGCGTCGGCGAGGTGCGTCGCGACGCGCTCGGCGGGCGCGGCCGCCGGCACCGGCCGGGCGGGCGCAGGCGCAGCGGGAATCGCGGCCGCCAGTTGCGCGAGATCACGCGCGACCGGGTCGGAGCGCCCGCCGAGCGAGACGATGAACGCAAGGTAGAGCGCAACCAGCACGACCGCGGCTCCCGAGCCGACGCCCCAGAGCGCGAGCGCGCCCGGGATCTCCCGCCTGCGCGTCTCGACGCCGCGCCAGCGCTCCGAGAGCTCGCCGTCATCGTGCACCGGACGGCGCACCCGCACGTGCGCGTACACGCGCGTGCGGATCGTCTCCAGTGCATCGCGTCCACCCTCGGCATCGCGGTATTTGCCCTCGTAGCCGAGTGCGAGGCAGGCGTAGAAAAAT
This sequence comes from Pseudomonadota bacterium, assembly GCA_040752005.1. Taxonomy (GTDB): domain Bacteria; phylum Pseudomonadota; class Gammaproteobacteria; order Burkholderiales; family SG8-39; genus RBG-16-66-20. The sequence goes on from JBFMFX010000007.1 coordinate 153,916, forward strand.
TCAAGCAGGTCGCCGTTGGCAAGCGGGTGCTCGAGCGCCTGCTCGAGGGCTTCGAAGAACTGCGTGCCGCTCGTATCGCCTCCGAGCAGCATCGTCACCAGCCCTCGCTCCTTCCAATCCACTCCCCAGGGAGTTCGCGACGCGGACTCGTCCAGAAGCGCGCACAGCGCGTGGCGCGCGGTCGCGATCGTCGCCTCGTCAATTCCGGCGACCCCCGCGTTCGCCTCGAAGATGTCCAGTTGCTCGCCGAGCGTCTCGCGCAGGCGCGCCGGATCCGGATGGCGCAGCGTCTGGCGGATCTGCGGCACGGCGGCAAGCAGCGGATTGGCCGCTGCCAGAATCGGGTTCATGCCCCCGAGCGCGCCGAGATCGGCCTGCACCGCCTCCCGCTCCGCCTTGGGAGCGAACGGATTCACCCGGCGCCCTGGCGTCGGAATGGCGATCGCCGCATTCGCCTGCGCCTCGGTAGGCGGTGGCATCACCACCGTCGCATCCGGATCGCCCGCCGGCCGATAGAACGGGCTGTGGGTGAACGGGTCAGTCTTCTCGGGGTCGGGCTCGGCGGGGGCGGCGGCGGAGGGCGCAGCCTCGCCCGAAGGCGGTGGTTCCTTCGCGAGCGGGCCCGTTACCGTCGCCTCAGGATCGGGCTCCGCGGGAGGCGCCGGCATGGACACCGTGGCGTCCGGATCGCTCGCCGGATCCTTTCCCACGGCTCCCACGGCGGGCATCGCGACCGTCGCATCCGGATCTATTTGCTCGCCGCGCCGCTCGACCATGCTTTCAGCCCGAAAATCATCCGCGCGGCCGATGGCGCGGGAGGGTTAGCGCCGGCCCGCGGTTTCAACGGTTTCGCCGCGCTGCCGCGCCAGCTCGTACCACTGCAGGGACTCCGCATAGTCGCGCTCTATGCCGGGAACCCCCTTGTCGTAAATTTCTCCCAGCCGCTTCGCTGCCGGGCCGCTACCTGCCCGCGCCGCCTTCCGGTACAAGCGCACCGCCTCCTTGTATTTGCCTTCCGCTTCGAGACGCCGCCCTTCGGCCATCAAATCGGTCGTGGCCGTGGCGGCAGCGGGTGCCGCGCCAGCGACCTGTACGCCTTTTTCGGCCGCCTCCTGCTGGCGCTTCAGTTCCTCGCGTTCCTCGCGCGTGAGGCGCGGCGTGGTTTCCGGCTGAGGCACCGGTGCTACCCCTGCCGGCGCAGACTCTTGCGGCGCCTTGGCCGGTGTTGGCCCTTTAGGAGCCGTCGTGCCTTTTTGCGCTCCCGCGGCGGCGGCTGGTTTCGTCCCTGCAGATCCCTTAGCCGGCTCCGCAGCCGCAGGCTTTTGCGCTGCGGCGTCCGCGGGCTGCTCGGCGGCGGGTTTGGGCGGCTCAACCGCGGGTGTTGGCGTGGGCGGCGGTGACACCACCGCAACCTCGGTCTTCTTGTCCGCCCTCGCTTTTTCGGCCTGCTTGGCCGCTTCCTGAGCTTTCTTCGCATCCTCGCGCGCCTTGGCCGCTGCCGCCTCGCGCTGCTTGACGATTTCGGCCTGCTTCTCCGCTTCGGCCTCGGCG
>JBFMFX010000008.1:0-153320 GCA_040752005.1 Pseudomonadota bacterium
GACGCAACGGCCGCCGCGGCGAATTTCGGCCGCGGCACGAGGCGGCGCGGGGGGGAGCGGAGCAGCCGCCTGCACGGGCACAACCTCAGAGCGAGCAGACGCCGAGCGTGCCGCCGCAGGCGTCCCCACCGGCGCAGGCGGCACAAGGATCGCAACCCGCGCAGGGCGAGGGGGAGCGCCGCCGCCGCCGCGGCCGCCGCGGCAGGGGTCGAGGCGAGCGTGCCGTGGTCGAACCGTCGCCGGGTCAGCTTCCCGGTGACATGGCCGAGCGCCAGCGGATCATCGAGGAGCAGCGGCAGGAATTTCTGCGACGCGAGCAGCGCGCGGTGAGCGAACCGGCGGCGGCGCAGAAGGCGCCGGAGGCTGTGCCGGCGCCCTCGCAACCGCTACCGGCGCAACCGCAAGCTCCGGCGGCAGCGGCACCGGCGCAAGCGCCCGTGCCGCAAGCCGAGGGCTCCGAGCGGGCGGCATCCGAGGCGCGTGTCGAAAGCCCGCCGCCGGTGGACGTCAAATCGCTGCTCGCGAGCTCCGGCCTGGAGATGGTGGAGACGGACGCGTCGAAGGTGCGGCCGATCGCCCAGGAGGCGCCGCCAGTCAAGCTCGGGCGGCCGCGGCGCGAGCGGCCGAAACCGCCGCCTCAGGACGCCGAACTCATTCAGGTCGAGACGCGCGTCAGATAGTCGCGCGCACAATCAGAGCGCGGGCTCGACCCCGAACACGCGCCGGCGGATTTCGGCGAGGCGGTCGCGCAGCGCAGCCGCCTTCTCGAACTCGAGGTTGCGCGCGTGCTCGAGCATCTGCTTCTCGAGCGCCCGGATCTCGCGCGCCAGCTGGCGCTCGCTCATCGCCTCGTAGCGCGCCTCGACCTGGGCGGCCTTCAGGCGCGCCGGTTCCTCGCTCTCATAGACGCCCTCGATCAGATCCTTGACGCCCTTGGTCACGCCCTTCGGCGTGATGCCGTGGCGCCGGTTGAACGCGAGCTGCTTTGCGCGCCTGCGGTTGGTTTCGTCCATCGCGCGCTTCATCGAGTCGGTCACCGTGTCGGCGTACAGAATCGCGGTACCGCTCAGATGGCGCGCGGCGCGGCCGATCGTCTGGATGAGCGAGCGCTCCGAACGCAGGAACCCCTCCTTGTCGGCATCGAGAATGGCGACCAGCGAGACTTCCGGCAGGTCGAGACCCTCGCGCAGCAGGTTGATCCCGACCAGGACGTCGAACTCGCCCAGGCGCAGGTCGCGGATGATCTCGACGCGCTCGACGGTGTCCACTTCCGAGTGCAGATAACGGACCCGGACGCCGTGCTCGGCAAGGTACTCGGTCAGCTCCTCGGCCATGCGCTTGGTGAGCGTGGTGACGAGCACACGCTCGTTTCTCTTCGCCCGCTTGGCGATCTCCGAAAGGAGATCATCCACCTGCGTCGCCGCCGGCCTCACCTCGACCGCCGGGTCCACCAGTCCCGTCGGCCGGACCACCTGCTCGACCACCTGCGCCGATTTCGCCAGCTCGTAGTCGCCCGGCGTCGCCGAGACGAAGATCGTCTGGCGCACCACGCGCTCGAATTCCTCGAACTTGAGCGGACGGTTGTCCAGCGCCGACGGCAGGCGAAAGCCGTACTCGACCAGATTGGCCTTGCGCGAGTAGTCGCCCCGGTACATGCCGCCCAGCTGTCCGATCGTGACATGGCTCTCGTCTATGAACATCAGCGCGTCCGGCGGCAGATAGTCAATCAGCGTCGGCGGCGGCTCGCCCGGCGCGCGGCCCGAAAGATGGCGCGAGTAGTTTTCGATCCCTTTGCAGAAGCCGAGCTCGGCGAGCATCTCCAGGTCGAACCGCGTGCGCTGCTCGATCCTCTGCGCCTCGACGAGCCTCCCCGCCCGGCGGAAGAACTCGATCCGCTCGGCGAGCTCGGCCTTGATCGCTTCGATCGCGCGCAGCGTCGTCGCACGCGGCGTGACGTAATGGCTGGAGGGATAGACGGTGAAGCGGGCAAGGCTGTGCTGCACCCGCCCGGTGAGCGGGTCGAACACCTGCAGGCTCGCGATCTCGTCCTCGTCGAGCGTGATGCGGATCGCGTGCTCGGCGTGCTCGGCGGGGAACACGTCGATCACGTCGCCGCGCACGCGGAAGGTGCCGCGCCGGAAATCGAGATCGCTGCGCTGGTACTGCATCGCCACCAGCCGCGCGATGACGTCGCGCTGCGACACGCGCTCACCCGAGCGCAGGTGCAGGATCATGCCGTGGTACTCGGACGGGTCGCCGATGCCGTAGATCGCCGAGACCGTCGCCACGATCACGCAGTCGCGCCGCTCCAGGAGCGACTTGGTGGCCGAGAGCCGCATCTGCTCGATGTGCTCGTTGATCGAGGAGTCTTTCTCGATGTAGAGGTCCTTGGACGGGACGTAGGCCTCGGGCTGGTAGTAGTCGTAGTAGGAAACGAAATACTCGACCGCGTTCTCGGGGAAGAAGTCGCGGAACTCCGAGTACAGCTGCGCCGCCAGCGTCTTGTTGGGCGCGAGCACGAGCGCCGGTCGCCCGCAGCGGGCGATCACGTTTGCCATGGTGAAGGTCTTGCCCGATCCCGTGACCCCGAGCAGCGTCTGGAACGCGAGGCCGTCGTGAATGCCCTCGACCAGCTTCTCGATCGCCTCGGGCTGGTCCCCCGCCGGCGCGTACGGCTGGTGCAGCTTGTACGGGCTGTTGGGAAACGAGAGGTCCACAGGTAGAATGCTGCCGTGCAAAAAAACCCAGTATATCCGCAATGAGCGCTCCCGCCGAAGCCGCCCCCGCCGTCCCCTCGCCCCTCGCCCGGATCGAAATGGCGCCGCGCGACCCGATCCTCGGCGTCACCGAGGCGTTCGTCGCCGACAAAAATCCGAACAAGGTGAACCTCGGGGTGGGCGTCTACTATGACGACGAAGGCAGGGTGCCGCTGCTCGAATGCGTGCGGCGCGCCGAAGAGCAGCGCATCGCGAGCGCAACGCCCAAGGCCTATCTGCCGATAGAGGGCCTGCCGGCCTACGACCGCGCGGTTCAGGAGCTGGTCTTCGGGAAAGACAGCCCGGCCCTGCGCGAGGGCCGGATCGTCACCGTGCAGGCGCTCGGCGGCACCGGCGCCCTGCGCATCGGCGCCGACCTGCTCAAGCGCGTCGCGCCCGAGGCGACCGTGCTGATCAGCGAACCGAGCTGGGAGAACCACCGGGCGCTCTTCGAGGCCGCGGGTTTCCGCGTCCAGTGCTATCCGTACTACGACCCGCAGACGCACGGGCTGGACTTCGAAGGCATGATGCGCGCGCTGCGGGCGGCGGCACCGGGAACGATCGTGGTGTTGCATTCCTGCTGCCACAACCCCACCGGCGTGGACCTCGACCCGCAGCAGTGGCAGCAGGTACTGGAAACCGTGCGCGAGCGCGGCCTCATCCCGTTTCTCGATCTCGCGTATCAGGGCTTCGGCGACGGCATCGACGCCGACGCCTTCGCACCGCGGCTGTTCGCGGCGGCAATGCAGCCGGTGTTCCTGTCCAGCTCCTTCTCCAAGTCGTTTTCCCTCTACGGCGAGCGGGTCGGGGCGCTGAGCGTCGTCGCCGCGAGCGCCGACGAGGCGGCGCGGGTGCTGTCGCAGATCAAGCGGCTCGTGCGCACCAATTACTCCAACCCGCCCGGCCACGGCGGCGATATCGTCGCGCGGGTGCTCGGCACCCCCGAGCTGCGTGCCCTGTGGGAAAAGGAGCTCGGCGCCATGCGCGAGCGCATCAAGGCGATGCGCAAGGCGCTGGTCGAGGGCATCCACGCGCGGGTGCCGGGCGCGGATTTTTCCTTCGTGCTCAGGCAGCGCGGGATGTTCTCGTACTCCGGGCTCACGAAGGAACAGGTCCGCCGCCTGCGCGAGGAGTTTTCCATCTACGCGATTGATACCGGCCGCATCTGCGTCGCCGCGCTCAACCGCCACAACATCGGCTACGTCGTGGACGCGATCGCGAAGGTGATCCGGCAGGCGTCCACGCCGGCCGGCTTCGCTATATAATCGCGCGCCTTCCGGCAGGTCCCCGATAGCTCAGTTGGTAGAGCGACGGACTGTTAATCCGCAGGTCCCAGGTTCGAGCCCTGGTCGGGGAGCCACATTCCTTCGTGCCGTCCGCGCGCTGGCCGGCCGGCATCGTCATTCCCAGAGGCCCTGGGGCATCGGCAGGCCCTGGTAATCGCTGTCGGTGAGCGGCCCGTCGGGCCTGATGCCGAAGCGCTCGAGCATCGCGCCGATCTGGCGCGCATGCTGCGCCGAGTGCCACACGCAGCGCTCAAGCAGGTGGTGAAGCGGCTGCTCGCCGTAGTAGGTCTTCACCGTGCCCGGACAGGACTTGTCCGCCTGCGCCGCCCACCACTGCTCCAGCCGTCTCGCAACTTTCAGGCCGAAGTCCCCGATGTCGGCGGGGGTGCGTACCTCCTCGGGCGGCGGCGCGTTGTACACGGCGGCGAGATTCTCATTGCCTTCGGTCACCGCCCGCAGGAACGCGTCCGGCACCTGAAAGACGTGGTATGCAAGCTCGCGGATGCTGCGATCGCGGCCTTCGGTGGCGCGCTCTGCGAGCCGCCCGGGCGGAATCTGCAGTACGTGGCGGCGCACCGCTGCGAGCACCGTCTGCCACTTGTGCATCAGATGTGGCGCGGGCAGCCGATCGAAGCGGACCTCCCGGCCGACGAAGCGTGCGACGTCGGCGAGCTCCTGCGCGAACACGTATTCGCCTCCGCGCGCGACCACCGGTACGGTGCGCACCCCCATTGCGGCGAGCTCCTCCAGCGCGCGCGGCACCGCCGCGACATTGACGGACTCGTACTCGATTCCGAGTGCGGCGAGAAACTCCTTGACCTTGACGCAGCTCGAGCAGCCGGGTCGCCAGTACACGCGCAATTGCTCGGGCAGGGTCGGCATGCCAAGAGCATACTCCGGCGGCTCGCGGCCGAGAACCGCCCCCTCCTCGTTCGCCACGCAGGCGCGAGGTCCGCCGCCCGAGGGCGCCGTGCCTCAGGCGCGGAACATCTCGCGCAGCCTCACTTTCCAGAACTTGCCGGTCGAGGTCCGCGGGATCGCGTCGAGGAACTCGAACCGGTCCGGCAGCTGCCACTTGGCAAAACGCGCGGCCAGGTGCGCGCGCAGCTCCTCGGGCGTCGCCCGCTGACCAGGCTTGAGCACGACGCAGGCGAGCGGCCGCTCGGTCCACTTCGGATCCGGCACCGCGATCACCGCGGCTTCGGCCACCGCCGGGTGCGCCATCAGCAGGTTTTCCATGTCCACCGAGCTGATCCACTCGCCGCCGGACTTGATCAGGTCCTTCATGCGGTCGGTGATGCGCAGGTACCCGTGCGGATCCATGGTGGCGACATCGCCGGTACGCAGCCATCCGTCGGCGGTGAACTTGTCCGGATCGCGCGGCACGTTGTGGTAGCCGCCGGCGATGAAGGGCCCGCGCACCTGCACCTCGCCGACGCTTTTGCCGTCCCACGGGCATTCGCGGCCGTCGTCGCCGACGATGCGCAGGTCCATGATCGGCGCCGGCACGCCCGCCATCGCGTAATAGGCGTAACGCTCCTCCTCGGCAAGGTGCTGCAGCTCCGGCTTGAGGTACGAGATCGTCCCGAGCGGGCTCATCTCGGTCATGCCCCAGCCGTGGCAGATTGTCGCGCCGTGGCGCGCATAGGCGCGAATCATCGCCTCGGGCACCGGCGCGCCGCCCACGAGCATGCGAATTCCCGCCGGCAGGCGCCAGCGCTGCGGGTTCGCTTCCAGCAGTTGCAGCATCGAGAGCCAGATCGTCGGCACCCCGAGCGCATACGTCGGCCGCTCGGCCGTCATCAGGTCGAGCAGATCCTCCGGATGCAGGTGCGGCCCTGGAAAGATCAGCTTGATCCCCATCATCACGCAGGCATAGGGCACGCCCCAGCAGTTGGCGTGGAACATCGGCGTCGCCGGCAGCACGCTGTCCTTGGCCGCCAGGCCCCAGTGGTCCGGCTGGTTCGCCATCAGCGTGTGCAGGATCGTCGAGCGATGCGAGTAGACGACACCCTTCGGCCGCCCGGTGGTGCCGGAGGTGTAGCACATCGCCACCGGGTCGTCCTCGTCGTGCGGCGCGTACTCGAAGCCGCGGGCATCGGCGGCGATGAACCGCTCGTAGTCCGTGTACGGCGCCGCGACCGGAGCGCCGCTGAACGGAAACACGATAACGCGCTCGAAGCGGTGGTGTTGCCGGAATTTCTCATACAGCGGCAGCAGGATGTCGTCCACGATGAGGAACCGGTCCTCGGCGTGTGCCGCGATCCAGCCGATCTCCTCGGGAGCAAGGCGCAGATTGAGCGTGTGCATCACCCCGCCAGCGGCCGGAATTCCGAAGTAGCACTCCAGGTGCGCGTGGTGGTTCCAGCAAAGCGTCGCCACGCGCTCGCCCTTCCTCAGCCCGGCGGCGGCGAGCGCTGCCGCGAGCCCGCGCGCGCGACGGTAGAAATCGGCGTAGCGGTGCCGCACGAGCGACTTGTCGGGGCGGCGGCTCACGATCTGCGACTCCGGATAGAGTCGCCCCGCGCGCTCGAGCAGGTGATTGACCGACAGCGGGACCCGCTGCATCGTCGAACGGATCATTCCCCCTCCCTTCCAGCCATGGCGGATACATCGTACACTCCGCCGCGGCGTTAGGAAGCTTCCTGGGGAGGGAGAAATCGAATCGAAGCCGACAGGAGTTCTGCTGCGCGTGCGCGGCCTGAGCGTGCGCTTTGGCGGCATCGTAGCGCTGGAGGAAGTCTCCTTCGACGTGCCCGCCGGCGCCATCGTCGGGCTGATCGGTCCGAACGGCGCGGGCAAGACGACTCTGTTCAACTGCCTGTCGCGCCTGTACACGCCCACGGCCGGCTCGATCGAGTTCGACGGCCGGCCGTTGCTCGCCCTGCCCGCGCACCGCATCGCCGGCCTCGGCATCGGCCGCACGTTCCAGAACCTGGCGCTCTTTCCGACGCTCAGCGTGCTGCAGAACGTGATGACGGGCCTGCATTGCCGCACCTCCGGAGACTTTGCGAGCGAAGCGCTGCGCCTGCCGCGGGTGCGCAAGCAGGAGGCTCGCGCGCGGCGGGACGCGGAGGAGCTGATCGCCTTCCTCGAGCTCGCGGAGATCGCCGACCATCCGGCATCGGGGCTGCCGTTCGCCACGCTCAAGCGAGTGGAGCTCGCCCGGGCGCTGGCGAGCCGGCCCCGGCTGCTGTTGCTCGACGAGCCGGCGGGCGGACTCAACCACGAAGAGGTCAAGGCGCTGGGCACCCTCATCCGGCGCATCCGCGACGAGCGCGGCATCACCGTGCTTCTGGTCGAGCACCACATGGGTCTGGTGATGGAGGTGTCCGAGAAGGTCGTGGTGCTCGACTTCGGCCGCAAGATCGCCGAGGGTGCGCCCGCGGAGGTGCAGCGCAACCCGGAAGTGATCCGCGCCTATCTGGGAGCCGACGCCGCATGAGCGCGCCGTTGCTCGAAGTGTCCGGCCTGGAGGCCTGGTACGGCCAGACCAAGGCGCTGCATGGCGTGAGCTTCACGATCGAGGCCGGGGGGATCACCACCATTCTCGGCGCGAACGGCGCCGGCAAGACCACCACCCTGCGCGCGATTTCGCGCATGGTGCGCACCGCGGGAACCGTGCGATTTCAGGGCCGGCCCCTCGACGGCCTCGCGACCGAGGACGTGGTGCGCCTCGGCATCGCGCATGCCCCGGAAGGACGCGGCACGTTCGTCAACCTGACGGTGGAGGAGAACCTGCGCGTCGGCTGCTGGGGGCGTTCCTCGAAGGATGGAATCGAGGAGGACTTCGAGCGCGTGTACGGCTACTTTCCGGTGCTGCGCGAGCGGCGCGCGCAGCTCGCCGGAACGCTCTCGGGCGGCGAGCAGCAGATGCTCGCGGTGGCGCGCGCGCTCATGCTGCGCCCGCGGCTGCTCCTGCTCGACGAGCCCTCGCTCGGGCTCGCGCCGCTCGTCGTGCGCGAGATCTTCCGCATCCTGCGCGCCGCCAACCGCGATTCCGGCGTCAGCATCCTGCTGGTCGAGCAGAACGCGGCGCTCGCGCTCGATCTCGCCGATCACGTGTTCCTGCTCGAGACCGGCCGGGTGGTGCTCGAAGGACCCTCGGAGGTCCTGCGCCGCGACGACTCGATACGCCGTTCCTATCTCGGGTACTAGCCATGGAAATCTTCATTCAGCAAGTAGTGGCGGGGCTGGCGACGGGCAGCATTTACGCCGCGCTGGCGCTGGCGCTCGTCATGATCTACGAGGCGACCGATGTGGTGAACTTCGCCCAGGGCGAGATGGCGATGTTCGCCACCTACGTGTGCTGGACGCTCCTCGACGCCGGCATGCCCTACTGGGCGGCGTTCTTCGCCACCCTGGCGATCGCCTTTGCCGGCGGCATCGTCATCGAGCGCGTGGTGATCCGTCCGGTCGAGAACGCACCGATCCTGACCATCGTCATCGTCACCATCGGGCTGCTGGTGATCTTCAACAGCCTCGCCGGCTGGATCTACTCCTACGTGCAGAAACCGTTCCCCAGCCCGTTTCCGAAGGAGCCGATCCGCATCGGCGGCATCGTGTTCGGCGCCCACGCGCTCGGGCAGATCGCCGTGACGCTGGTCGTGCTGCTCTGCATCTGGCTCTTCTTTCGCTTCACGCCGCTCGGCCTGGCGATGCGCGCCGCGGCGCAGAACCCGGTTTCCAGCCGCCTCGCCGGCATCCGCGTCGGCTGGATGCTCGCGCTCGGCTGGGGCCTGGCGGCGATGTTCGGCGCGGTCGCCGGCATCATGGTCGCGCCGGTGCTCTTTCTCGATCCGAACATGATGGGCGGCGTGCAGATCTACGCCTTCGCCGCCGCGACGCTCGGCGGCTTCACCAGCCCTCTCGGCGCCGTGGTCGGCGGTCTGATCGTCGGCGTGGTCGAGAATCTGGTCGGCACCTACGTCAAGTTCATCGGCACGGAACTCAAGCTCACGGTCGCGCTCGCCATCATCATCGGCGTGCTGCTGGTCAAGCCCTCGGGCCTGTTCGGCCGCGCCGTGGTGAGGCGCGTCTGATGGCGCCGCGCATCCGGCTCGCGGTGGTGCTCGCGGCGCTCGCGCTCGCCTGCGCGCTGCCGCTGTTTCTCTCGGGCTTTCGCCTGTTCCAGTTCACGCAGGTCTGGATCTATGCGATCGCGATCCTGGGGCTGAACATGCTCACCGGCTACAACGGCCAGATCTCGCTCGGCCACGGCGCCTTCTACGCGATCGGCGGCTATACCGCCGCGATTCTGCTCGGCCACTTCGGCGTGCCCTACGGCTGGACGATCCCGGCGGCGGCGCTGGTGTGCTTCGTTGCCGGCTTTCTCTTCGGCCTGCCGGCGCTGCGCCTGGAGGGCCTGTACCTCGCGCTGGCGACGCTGTCGCTCGCGCTGGCGATGCCGCAGGTGCTCAAGTACTTCGAGCACTGGACCGGGGGCTCGATGGGACTGGTGCTCGCAAAGCCCGAGGCACCCTTCGGCCTGCCGCTCGATCCCGACCAGTGGCTGTACTACGTCGCGCTCGCGGTACTGGCCCTGCTCTTCTGGCTCGCCGCCAACCTGCTCGGCGGGCGCGTCGGCCGGGCGATCGTGGCGATCCGGGACAATCCGATCGCGGCGCAGGCGATGGGGGTCCACGCTGCGCTCTACAAGTCGCTCACGTTCGGGGTCAGCTCCGCCTACACCGGGGTGGCCGGCGCGCTGTCGGCGATCGCGATCGCGTACGTCTCGCCCGACTCGTTCAGCGTGTTTCTGTCCATCACGCTGCTCATCGGCAGCGTCATCGGGGGGCTCGCCTCGATCCAGGGCGCGATCTACGGCGCCTTCTTCATCCAGTTCGTGCCCAACTGGGCGCAGGACATCTCGAAGGCTGCCCCGTGGGCGATTTTTGGCGTATTCTTGATTCTGTTCACCTATTTCATGCCCCACGGCATCGCCGGCGCCCTGCGGTTGCTCCAGGCCCGGGTAGCGAAGGCGCGCGGGGGAAAACCGGTGTCCTAGAGAGGAGGAGAGGATGAAAATGAGGCTTCTGCTTGCATTGCCGGCGGCCGCACTGCTCGCTGCAGCGGGGTCCGCGTCGGCCCAGACCGTGGTGGGCGTGACGGCGACCGAAATCAAGATCGGCAATACCAACCCGTACAGCGGTCCGGCCTCCGCCTACGGCACCATCGGCAAGGCGATCGGCGCCTACTTCAACATGGTGAACGACCAAGGGGGCATCAACGGCCGCAAGATCACCTACATCACCTACGACGACGGCTACAGCCCGCCCAAGACCGTCGAGATGGTGCGCAAGCTCGTCGAGCAGGACCGCGTGGCGCTGGTGTTTCAGCCCCTCGGCACCCCGCCGAACAGCGCGATCCACAAGTACATGAACCAGATGAAGGTGCCGCAGCTCTTCGTCGCGACCGGCGCCACCAAGTGGAACGACCCGAAGAACTATCCCTGGACGATGGGCTGGCAGCCCAACTACCAGACCGAGGGTCGGATCTACGCCGCCTACGTGCTGAAGAACGTCAAGGACGCGAAGATCGGCATCCTCTACCAGAACGACGACTACGGCAAAGACTACCTCAAGGGGTTCGAGGACGGGCTCGGCGCGCAGGCCTCCCGGCTCATCGTGATGAAGCAGAGCTACGAGGTGACCGATCCGACGGTGGACTCGCAGATCGTCAACCTGAAGAACAGCGGCGCGAACGTCTTCTTCAACATCACGATCCCGAAGTTCGCGGTGCAGGCGATCAAGAAGGCGCACGACATCGGCTGGAAGCCGCTGCACCTGCTCAACAACGTGTCCAGCTCGGTCGGCACGGTGCTCAAGCCGGCAGGGACCGAGGCGTCGAAGGACCTGATCACGGCGCTGTATCTGAAGGACTACACCGATCCGCAGTGGAAGAACGACAAGGGCATGCTCGAGTGGGTGGCGTGGATGAAGAAGTACTACCCCGAGGGCAAGCTCGAGGACGGGTTCAACATCTACGGCTACTCGGTGGCGCAGACCCTGGTGCACGTGCTGCGGCAGTGCGGCAACGATCTTTCGCGCGAGAACATCATGCGCCAGGCAGCGAACATCAGGAATCTGGAGCTGCCCCTGCTCCTTCCGGGGATCAAGATCAACACCGGCCCGAACGACTTCGCGCCGATCGAGCAATCGCAGCTTGCGCGCTTCAACGGCGAGCGCTGGGAGCTGTTCGGCGAGGTGATCAGCGCCGGCGGCCACTGAGCCCGCCGCAGTTGGACGGAGAGCCCGCCGCGCGCGGGCTTTTCCTTTTCGGCACGGGGGAAAAGCCATGGACCTGAGCGAAAAGGTGCGCAGTCTCAAGCCCGCAGGGATGAGCGCGGAGGAATGGGCGGTGCGGCTGGAACTCGCCGCCTGCTACCGCGCGTTCGACTGGCTGGGCTGGACCGAGCTCATCTACAACCACATCACGGCGCGCGTTCCGGGCCCCGAGCGCCACTATCTCATCAACCCCTACGGCCTGTGGTACAGCGAGGTCACGGCGTCGAACCTGATCAAGATCAACCTCGCGGGCGAGCCGGTGGACGGCTCGCAATACCCGGTGAACCGCGCCGGGTTCGTCATCCACAGCGCGATTCACGCCGCGCGCGAGGACGCGCACTGCATCATCCACACGCACTCGACGGCCGGAAGCGCCGTCGCCTGCAAGAAGGAAGGTCTGCGCTTCGACAATTTTTACAGCGCGATCCTGTATGGCGAGGTGGCGTACCACGACTTCGAGGGTGTCACCACCGACGTCGCCGAGCAGCCGCGGCTGGTCGCGAGCCTCGGCAACAAGAACGTGCTGATCCTGCGCAACCACGGCCTGCTCGTGGTCGGGACCTGCGTTGCCGACGCCTTCATCCGCTACTGGACGCTGGAGCGCGCCTGCCAGATCCAGGCCGCGACCGACGCGATGGCGGGCGAGAACCTCCCGATCGCGCAGGCGGTGCTGGAGGACACGCCCCGGCGCGTCGCCGCCTTCCGTACCGCCCCGCGGCCCGGCGGGGAGGCGTTCGACGCGCTGCTGCGCCGCGCCGGGATCCGTTACGAAGACATCGCCTGAGGAGAAGCGAGTGGACAAGCGACCGCACAAGGAACGCTACGAGGACGGCCTGAAGACGCGCCGGGAAGTGCTCGGCGCCGACTACGTGGACCGGGCGATGGCCGGCGTGGACGAGTTCAGCCGGCCGTTCGCCGAGCTGCTCAACACGTACTGCTGGAACGATATCTGGAACCGTCCGGGGCTGCCGCGCAAGACGCGCTCGCTGCTCAATCTGGCGATGCTCTCGGCGCTCGGCAGGGAGCACGAGCTGAAGCTGCACATCCACGGCGCGCTCAACAACGGGGCCACCAAGGAGGAGATCCGCGAAGTGTTCCTCCAGGTCGCGATCTACTGCGGCGTGCCGGCGGCGGTGGTGAGCTTTCGCTGCGCACGCGAGGTCTTCCGGGAGCGCGGCGTCTGACCAGCACGGCGCGGACGGTCGCCTTCATCGGCCTGGGGACCATGGGCCGGCGCATGGCCGCCAATCTCGGGCGCGCCGGCTGGGTGCTGCGGACCTACGACCTCGACGGTTCCGGGACCACACCGAGTTCCTGCACTATCTGGAACGTCTCAGGCCGCGGGCCTGAGCTGGGCGGCGAACGTCCGCTCCATCTCGCGCCGCAGCCTCACCGCGGCGAGCGTCGTGTCCACGGCGACATCGCTCCAGGCGAGCGGCTGCCCGGCGGGTACCGCGCGCAGGAGCTTGCAGCCCTGCGCGAGACCGAGCGGCAGACACCCTTGCGCGAGAGAGTCGGCCGCCGGCATCAGCCGCCCGACCACGGTATAGCCGCCTTCTCCGTCGAGGATTTCGCCGGCCTTCAGGTCGCGCTTGGCCGTCGCCACCGCATCGGCGCGCCAGCCCGTGGCGCAACCCGTGGGTTCCCGGCGCAGACCGACGGATGCGACCGAGATTCCGACCTCCAGCCCGATCAGGTGCCAGCGCTTGTACATGCAGGCGTAGCGCCCCGTGGAATCGGTCTGCACGCCGTACTCGGCGAAGCAGCGGCGGATGTACTCGGTCTCGCCTTCGAACACCACCCAGACGCCGAAGCGGATGTCGTAGGCAATCGGCCGGCCGTCGCGTTCCAGCGACGAGATCACCTCGACCTGTCCCTTGTGATGCAGCACGCCGCCCTCGGTGCGCGGGCGCATCAACTCCGGAATCCGGTCCACCGACGCCGCCGGGTAGAGCAGCCCTTCGGGCGCGGGCGTCAAGCCGGTCGCGTTGCATACCGCGCTCGTTTCGATGGCGGGCTTGGAACCGTCGAGGAAGGAGTTGAACATCTTCGGGTTCAGGCCTCCCGCCTTCGCCTGCTCCGGAGTCAGGCCGTAATACTCCCACACCGTCTCCGGCGTGGACTGCGCATAATGCGGCAGCCACTTGTGGCCGCGGCCCGCGGCGACCACCGGAAAACCCGCCGCACGCGCCCAGTCCACCAGGTCGCAGATGAGCGCCGGCTGATCGCCGTAGGCAAGGCTGTAGACGACGCCCGCCTCCGCCGCGCGCCGGGCGAGGATCGGTCCGCAGAAGCAGTCTGCCTCCACCGTCACCATCACCACATGCTTGCCGTTGCGGAACGCCGGCAGGACATGCTCGACCGCCGCGACGGGATTGCCGGTCGCCTCGATCACGACGTCGATCGCGGGGTGCGACACGAGCGCACGCCAGTCCTCCGACACATGCGTCAGGCGCTTTCGCAGCGCTTCATCCAGCGTCGCGGCAGCGAAGCGCTCCGGCTCCCAGCCGACGCGCGCAAGGTTGGCGCGCGCGTTATCCGGCGAAAGGTCGGCGATGGCCGCCACATGCACGCCGGGCGTGCGCGGCACCTGCGCCAGATACATCGCGGCGAACTTGCCCGCGCCGATCACGCCGACGCGAAGCGGCCTGCCCGCGGACTCGCGTTGCACAAGGAGCGCGTGCAAATTCATGCGGCCTGCCGCAGTCCGCGCAGCTCTTCGGGCGGCGTGCCGTCCTTCCACGGCAGCGGCACCTCCGGCTCGGCGAGCAGGCAGTCATCGGCAAGCGGCGTGATCGGCGTGAAGTCCCGGTGCGCGATGTAGCCCGGACGCTTGAACCGGCGAATAGGGTTCGACACGGCGCACAGCGACAGGTACACGATCCACCGGTCCCACGGCGTGAGGTTGCTGCCGGAGGCGTGCACCAGGCACGAGTGAAACACGATCACGGACCCCGGCGGCCCCTTCGGGGCGACGATGCCGCCGCGCGCGACGAGCTGCGCGATGGTGGCGTTGTCAATCGTCCACAAGGGATAGCTCGTGGTGGTCGTGTCGTGTCCCGCCTCGACCACGCCGTGTTGGTGCGAGCGCGGAATGAACATCAGCGGCCCGTTGAACTCGTTCACCTCGGCGAGAAACAGCGCGATGTTCATCGCCCGCGCCTGCGGCATGTCGTCGTCGCGCCTCCAGGTCCCATAGTCCTGGTGCCACTGCCAGACGTCGCCGTCGAACGCCGCCTTGGCGTTGATCTTGAA
This sequence comes from Pseudomonadota bacterium, assembly GCA_040752005.1. Classification (GTDB taxonomy): domain Bacteria; phylum Pseudomonadota; class Gammaproteobacteria; order Burkholderiales; family SG8-39; genus RBG-16-66-20. The sequence continues at coordinate 14,584 of JBFMFX010000008.1, forward strand.
CTGGTGCATGTAAACCTGCTCGCCGAGGAGCTGCGCCACCGGCTCGACCAGGCGCGGATGGCGCGCCAGGCGCGCGAACGCCGGGTTGTACATGTGGGCGGCGAAGCTGGTGCGCGGGGTACTGCCATCCTTTTCCCGCACCACCTCCGGCCGGCGCTCGGCAAGGATGGCCGGAACTTCCCGGTTCAGCCGCGCCACTTCCTCGGCTGAAAACAGGTTCGGAAAGAAGAGATAGCCCTCGCGCTCGAACTGCTCCGCCTGTTCCCGAGTTAGCCGCATCCGCGCCTCCTTTTGCGCCCCGCCCCGAATCAGGCGATTATAGGGTCCTCTGCTAGACTGATCGCTTCCCGGGGTCACCGGGCAAGACAGGACAGAGGAGGAGCCTTCGTGAAACTGACAACCGTCATCGCGGCGCTCGCCCTTGCAGCGGGAGCGGCGCAGGCCGCGCCGCTCAAGTGGGCGGCGCAAAACGACATCCTGACGCTCGACCCGCACTCGCAGAACCACGCGACCACCAATTCGATTCTGCAGCACGCCTACGAGGGACTTACCCGGTACACGAAGGACTACAGGATCGAACCGGCGCTGGCGACCGGCTGGAAGCAGATCTCGGACACCCACTGGCGCTTCACGCTGCGCAAGGGCGTCAAGTTCCACGACGGCTCGCCGTTCACCGCCGACGACGTGGTGTTCTCGTTCGGACGCATCATGCAACCGCAGGGCACGATGCAGATCTACGTCACCGGGGTCAAGGAAGTGAAGAAGGTGGACGACCACACCGTGGACTTCATCCTCGCCGGGCCGGTGCCGATCCTGCTCCGGAACATCGTGGATTTCCGCATCATGAGCAAGACCTGGGCGGAGAAGACGCGCTCGGAGAACGTGCAGGACTATCGCAAGAAGGAGGAAACGTTCGCCTCGCGCAACGTCAACGGCACCGGGCCCTACATGATCAAGAGCTGGGCGCCGGACAAGAGCATCACCATGGAACACTTCAAGGGCTGGTGGGGCAAGCTCGACGGCAACGTCACCGAGGTGACGTACAACCCGATCAAGGCCGACGCCACCCGCGTCGCCGCGCTGATTTCCGGTGACGTGGATCTGGTCACCGACCTGCCGGTCCAGGACGTCGAGCGGCTGAGGAAGGAACCGAAGCTCAAGGTGCTCGACGGCCATGAGGTGCGCACCATCTTCATCGGCATGGACCAGCACAGCAACGAGCTGAAATATTCCGACGTCAAGGGCGCCAATCCCTTCAAGGACAAGCGTGTGCGCGAGGCGCTCCACATCGCCGTGGACCGCGAGGCCATCAAGCGCGTCACCATGCGCGGCCTGTCGATTCCCGCCGGGATCATGGTCGCGCCCGGCGTGCACGGCTGGTCGAAGGACCTCGACGTGCCCGCGAAGGTGGATCTTGCGCGCGCGAAAAAGCTGCTTGCCGAGGCGGGCTACCCGAACGGGTTCGAGTTCACGCTCGACTGCCCGAACAACCGCTACGTCAACGACGAGAAGATCTGCCAGGCGCTCGTCGGCATGTGGGCGAAAATCGGCATGCGGGTCAAGCTCAACTCGATGCCGTTCGCCAACTTCATCCCGAAGATCCTCAACCACGACACCAGCGCCTACCTGCTCGGCTGGGGCGTGGCCACCTTCGACGCGCTCTACACGCTGCAGTCGCTGGTGCGCACCAAGACCACCGGCGCCGACGGCAACTTCAACCTCGGCCGCATCAGCGATCCCAAGCTCGACAACACGATTGACGCGATCAAGATCGCGACCGATCCGGCCGCGCGCGACGCGCTGCTGCGCGAGGCGCTGGCCAAGACGCGCGACGAGGTGTACTACATCCCGCTGCACCACCAGCTGCGGCCGTGGGCGATGAAACGAACCGTCACCACGGTGCACAGCGCCGACGACCGTCACCAGGCGCGCTTTACGCGCGTCGCGGGAGGCGTCTGAGGACGAAGCGGCGCGCGGCCGCGGCGGCGCGGCCGGCGCGCCAGATCCTGCTGCGCCACGCCGCCCTGCTCGATCCGGAACGGGGCGAGATCAAGGGCGGCGTGTCGGTGCTGGTCGAGGGCGACACGATCCGCGAGGTTTCGCGCCGACCGATCCGCGCCCCGCGGGCACTGGCGATCGACTGCGCCGGCCGCACGCTGATGCCCGGGCTCATAGACTGCCACGTGCACGCGTGCCTGTCGGAGGTCACTCTCCGCAATCTCGAATCGGTGCCGCTCACGCTGATGACGGCGCGCGCGGCGCAGTCCCTCAAGGCCATGCTCGCGCGCGGCTTCACCACCGTGCGCGACACCGGCGGCGCCGACTGGGGCCTGAAGGAAGCGGTGGCACAGGGCCTGATCGAGGGCCCGCGCCTGTTCATCGCCGGACAGGCGATCGGGCCGACCGGCGGGCACTCGGACGTGCGCCGGCGCACCGACTACGGCATGTCGTGCCGCTGCGGCAACGCGATGCGCTTCTGCATGGGCATCGCCGACGGCGCCGACCGGGTGCGAGCGGCGGCGCGCGAGCAGCTCCGCCAGGGCGCCGATCACGTGAAGATCATGGTTTCGGGCGGTGTCGCGAGCCCGTACGATCCACTGGAGAGCCGCCAGTTTTCGCGCGCGGAAATCACCGCGGCGGTGGAGGAAGCCGAGGCGTTCGGCCGATACACCGCCGCCCACGCCTACACGCCGGAGGCGATCGAGCGCGCCGTGACCTGCGGCGTGCGCACCATCGAGCACGGCAACCTGATTGACGAGCGCACCGCCCGCCTGATGAAGCGCAAGCGGGCGTACCTGGTCGCCACTCTGGTGACCTACCACGCGATGAAGGAACGCGCGGCGCAGTTCGGCATGAGCGCCGACATGCTGGCAAAGAACGATCTGGTGATCGAGGGCGGGCTGCGCTCGCTCGAAATCTGCAGGCGCGCCGGCGTCGAGGTCGGCTTCGGCAGCGACCTGCTCGGCCCGCTTCAGACCGAGCAGGGCCGCGAGTTCCTGCTGCGCCGTGAAGTGCTGCCGCCCGCCGAGATCCTCCGCCAGGCGACGCGCGTCGGGGCCGAGATCGTGGGCATGCCCGGGCGTCTCGGCATCGTGCGTTCGGGAGCGCTCGCCGACCTGCTGGTGGTGGATGGCGATCCACTCCGGAAGATTGAGCTGCTCGCCGGCCAGGGCGAGCACCTCGCACTCATCATGAAGGCGGGCCGGCTGGTGAAGAACCGCCTTGCCGCGACCTGAGGCGGCGCGCGGTCATCGCCCGCGCGCCGCTTCATCCTGGTACAGGAACAGAACCTCGTCGTTCCTGATCATCCCGAGCTCGTAGCGCGCCCGCTCCTCGACCGCGTCGAGCCCCTGCTTGAGGTCGCGCACCTCGGCGGCCAACCCGGCGTTGCGCGCCTCCAGCGCGCCGTTGTGCGCGCGCTGCGCCTGGAGCTGCCGGTCCACCTCCCAGACGCGCAGCCAGCCGCCCTTGCCGAACCACAGCGGAAACTGGATCGCCGCGATCAGCGCGACCAGCGCGGCTGCGAGCAGTCTCACCCGGCGCTCCGCATGGCGCTGCGTCCGGGATAGCCGGCGGATTCGCCGAGGTCTTCCTCGATACGCAGCAGCTGGTTGTACTTGGCGACCCGCTCGGAGCGCGCCAGCGACCCCGTCTTGATCTGCAGCGCGTTGGTGCCGACGGCGATGTCGGCGATCGTGGTGTCCTCGGTCTCGCCCGAGCGGTGCGAGATCACGGTGCCGTAGCCGGCGCGCTTGGCCAGCTCGATCGCGGCAAAAGTCTCGGTGAGCGTGCCGATCTGGTTCACCTTGATGAGGATCGCGTTCGCCACCCCCTGATGGATGCCCTCCTTCAGCAGCCGCGTGCTGGTGACGAAGACATCGTCGCCGACGAGCTGCAGCTTGCGTCCCAGGCGCGCGGTGAGCAGCTTCCAGCCTTCCCAGTCGCCCTCGGCCATGCCGTCCTCGATCGAGGCGATCGGGTAGCGCTCGGCGAGCTGCGCGAGCCAGTCGCAGAATTCCGGCGCCGAGAGCGAGAGCTTCTCGGCCGCAAGCACGTAGCGGCCGTCGCGGTAGAACTCGCTCGCGGCGCAGTCGAGCGCGAGCAGCACGTCGCGGCCCGGCGCGTAGCCCGCCTTGACGATGGCTTCCAGCACCAGCTCGATCGCGGCCGCGTGCGTCGGCAGGTCCGGCGCGAAGCCGCCCTCGTCGCCCACCGCGGTGGACATGCCCTTCGCCGCGAGCAGCTTCTTCAGCGCCTGGAACACCTCGGCGCCGCAGCGCAGCGCCTCGCGGAACGACTGCGCGCCGACCGGCACGATCATGAACTCCTGAAGGTCGAGATTGTTGTTGGCGTGCGCGCCGCCGTTCACCACGTTCATCAGCGGCACCGGCATCTGCATCGGTCCGGAACCGCCGAAGTACCGGTACAGTGGCAGGCCCGACTCCTCGGCGGCGGCGCGCGCGGTCGCCATCGAAACGGCGAGCAGCGCGTTCGCGCCCAGGCGCGACTTGTTCTCGGTGCCGTCCAGCTCGATGAGCGTCTTGTCCACGAACGCCTGCTCGGAAGCGTCCAGCCCGACGATGGCCTCCGAGATCTCGGTATTGATGAACTCCACCGCCTTCAGCACGCCCTTGCCGCCGAAGCGCTGCGGGTCGCCGTCGCGCAGCTCCAGCGCCTCGCGGCTTCCGGTCGAGGCGCCCGAAGGCACCGCGGCGCGCCCCATCACCCCGGATTCGAGCAGGACGTCGGCCTCCACGGTCGGATTGCCGCGCGAATCGAGGATTTCCCTGGCCACCACATCCACGATCGAGCTCATCTCGGTTTGCCTCCGCTTCTGGTCAGGTCCGGATCAGGTTTTCGGCGAACGTCCTGCGCTTGACGGTGCGGTCGAGCTCGACCAGCGTCTCGAGCAGCTCCGGCATCCGCGCAAGCGGCCAGGAGTTCGGGCCGTCGCACAGCGCCGCGTCGGGATCCGGGTGCGTCTCCATGAAGATTCCGGCGACGCCGGCGGCGACCGCGGCGCGCGCGAGCACCGGAATGAACTGGCGTTCGCCGCCGCTCGCCGACCCCAGACCGCCGGGAAGCTGCACCGAGTGCGTCGCGTCGAACACCACCGGGCAGCCGGTCGCGCGCATGATGGCGAGGCTCCTCATGTCGCTCACCAGGTTCTGGTAGCCGAAGGAAAAGCCGCGCTCGCAGACCAGGATGCGGTCGTTGCCGGCGCTCCTCGCCTTCGCCACCACGTTCGCCATTTCCCACGGCGACAGGAACTGTCCCTTCTTGATGTTCATCGGCCTGCCCTGGCGCGCGACCGCGCGGATGAAGTTGGTCTGCCGGCACAGGAACGCCGGCGTCTGCAGCACGTCCACCACCGCGGCGACCTCGGCGAGCGGCGTATCCTCGTGCACGTCGGTGAGCACCGGCACGCCGATTCGCGTTCGCACCGCCTCCAGGATGCGCAGGCCCTCGGCAAGGCCCGGGCCGCGATAGCTCTCCCCGGAGCTGCGGTTCGCCTTGTCGAAGGAGCCCTTGAAGATGTAGGGCACGCCGAGCCGCGCGGTGAGCTCCTTCAGGCGCCCGGCGACCTCCAGACACAGCGATTCGCTCTCCAGCGTGTCCGGACCCGCAATGAGAAACAGCGGCCGATCGAGGCCGACCTCGAAGCCGCACAGGTTCATGCGGCGACGACGGAAAGCTTGCCGTCGCCTGGCGCCCGGTTGGCGCTCCTGCGGTACGCGAGCGCCGCATGGACGAACGCCTTGAACAGCGGGTGCCCGGCGCGCGGCGTCGAGGTGAACTCCGGGTGGAACTGCACGCCGATGAAGAACGGATGCGAGGGCAGCTCCATGATCTCGACGAGGTTTTCGGTCGCGGTGCGCGCCGACACCTTGTAGCCCTTCGCCTCGAGCTGCGGCACGTACACGTTGTTCACCTCGTAGCGGTGCCGGTGGCGCTCGTTCGCCTCCGGCCCGTAGATCCGGTACGCGAGCGTGCCCGGCTCGATCACGCAGCGCTGCGCTCCCAGCCGCATCGTGCCGCCCAGGTCCGACGTTTCCGAGCGGCGCTCGATGCGCCCGGTGCGGTCCACCCACTCGGTGATCAGCGCGACCACCGGATGCGGCGTGTCCGGATCGAACTCGGTGCTGTTCGCGCCGGCGAGCCCGCAGACGTTGCGCGCAAACTCGACAGTGGCGAGCTGCATGCCGAGGCAGATGCCGAGGTAGGGGATGCCGTTCTCGCGCGCGTAGCGGATCGCGCGGATCTTGCCTTCGGTGCCGCGCTTGCCGAACCCGCCGGGCACGAGAATCGCGTCCATGCGCTCGAGCAGCGCGGTGCCGCTGCACTCGACCTCCTCCGAATCCACGTAGTGCACGCGCACCCGGCTGCGGGTATGAATGCCCGCGTGCACCAGCGCCTCGTTCAGCGACTTGTACGAATCCTGCAGGTCCACGTACTTGCCGACGAAGGCGATGTCGGTTTCCTGCTCCGGGTGCTCGAGCGCCCACACCAGCTCCTTCCATGCCGTCAGATCCGCGGCGCGCGCCAGGATCTGCAGCTTGTGGCAGACGATCTCGTCGAGCATCTGCTCGTGCAGCATCATCGGGATCTTGTAGATCGAATCCACGTCCCAGGCCGAGATCACCGCCTCCTTCTGCACGTTGCAGAACAGCGCGATCTTGCGCCGCTCCTCCTCCGGCAGCGGCTGCACCGTGCGGCACAGCAGGGCGTCGGGCTGGATGCCGATCTCGCGCAGCTCCTTGACCGAGTGCTGGGTGGGCTTGGTCTTGATCTCGCCCGCCGAGGCGATGTAGGGCACCAGCGTCAGGTGGATGTAGCAGACGTTGTGGCGGCCGAGTTCCAGCCCCATCTGCCGGATCGCCTCGAGAAACGGCAGCGACTCGATGTCGCCGACCGTTCCGCCCACCTCGACGATCGCCACGTCGGCGTCGCCCGCGCCGCGCTTGATGAACAGCTTGATCTCGTCGGTGATGTGCGGAATCACCTGGACCGTGCCGCCGAGATAGTCGCCGCGGCGCTCCTTGCGGATCACCGACTCGTAGACCTGCCCGGTGGTGAAGTTGTTCCAGCGCCGCATCTTCGAGGACTGGAAGCGCTCGTAGTGGCCGAGATCGAGATCGGTCTCGGCGCCGTCCTCCGTGACGAACACCTCGCCGTGCTGGAACGGCGACATCGTGCCCGGATCCACGTTGATGTAGGGATCGAGCTTGATGTTGGTGACCCGGATGCCGCGCGATTCGAGGATCGCGGCGAGCGACGCGGCGGCGATTCCCTTTCCAAGACTGGAAACGACACCGCCGGTAACGAAGACGTATTTCGTCATTAACGCCGATCGGGGCGCGGATGGTGAAGTTTACCGGAATCGCCGCAGCGCCACAAATCGCGCCGTCAGCGGCGCGGCGCGCGCCGGCGCCTGCGCACCGGCGCGCCGGCCTGAAATCGCTCCGCTTCCACCGGCCGGCCGAACCAGTAACCCTGCGCGAACGGGCAGCCCTCGCGCGCGAGCGCCGTGGCCTGCGCGCGTGTCTCCACGCCTTCGGCGACGACCTCCAGCCCGAGCCCCTCGGCGAGCCGGATCACGGTCCGGCACAGCGCGAGATCGGCGCGCGCACGCGGCACGCCGCGCACGAAGCTGCGGTCTATCTTGAGCGCATCCACCGGCAGGCGCTTGAGGTACGCGAGCGACGAATACCCGGTGCCGAAGTCATCGAGCGTGATGCGCATCCCGAGCCGCCGCAGGGCGCGCAGCGTCTCGACCGCGTTCTCCTGGTCGCGCACCAGCACGCTCTCGGTGATCTCGAGCTGAACCAGCCGCGGACTGGCCTGCGCGGCGCCGAGGGCGGCGCGCACCGAGCCGAGCAGCTCCGGATCGTGGAACTGCCGCGCCGACAGGTTCACCGCGACGCGAAACGGCTGCCTGCGGGCGCGGTTCCACAGGCGCGCCTGGCGCGCGGCGCTCTCCAGCACCCAGCGCCCGATCGGCACGATCAGCCCCGATTCCTCCGCGACCGGGATGAACTCGCCGGGCGCGTGCGTGGTGCCGTCGGCGCGCCGCCAGCGCAGCAGCGCCTCGGCACCCACCACCGCGCCGTCGCGCAGGCGCACCACCGGCTGGTAGGCGAGGCGGAACTCGCCCGCCTCGAGCGCGGCGCGCAGCGCGCGCTCCATCGCCATGTGGCGCTCGATCCGCGCATTGAACTCCGGCGAAAAGAACTGGAAGCAGTCGCGCCCCTCCTCTTTTGCCCGGTAGAGCGCGGCGTCGGCGTGCTTGAGCAGCGTCGCGGCGTCGGTCCCGTCCCTCGGATAAAGCGCGATGCCGATGCTCGCCGTCAGCACGAACTCGTGCGCATCCACCCTGAGCGGTGCGCCGATCGCGGCGCGCAGCTTGGCGGCCACCGTCGCCGCGTCGTCGTCCCGCTGCAAGTCCGGCAGCAGCGCGACGAACTCGTCGCCGCCCATGCGTGCGACGGTGTCGCCGCCGCGTACCGCCGCCGAGATGCGCTGGGCGACGAGCGCGATCACCCGGTCGCCCATCGCATGGCCGAGCGTGTCATTGATCCGCTTCAGGCGGTCCACGTCAATGAACATGACGCCGAGCGGCCGGCCCTTGCGCGCGGCGTTGGCGATCGCCTGCGCCAGCCGGTCGCGCAGCAGATTGCGGTTCGGCAGCCCGGTGAGCGTGTCGTAGTTGGCTTGCCGCTCGACTTCCTCCTGATAGCGCACGCGCTCAGTAACATCGTTGGCGATGCCGACGTAATGGCTAACGCGCCCGCCGTCGTCCGGTACCGGCGCCACATGCAGCTCGTTCCAGAACGGCGTGCCGTCGCGCCGGTAGTTGCGCAGCAGCACCGTCGCCTCGCGCCGCTCGCGCAGCGCGCCGCGCAGCGCCTCCAGTCCCGCCTGATCGCGCTCCGCGCCGCTCAAAAAGCTGGGATTGCGGCCGAGCGCCTCGCCGGCGCGATAGCCGGTCATGCGCTCGAACGCCGGGTTGACGTACACCAGCACCGGCTCGCCGCCCCGCAGCTCGGTGATCATCACCGCGTTAACGCTCGCCTCGAGCGCGCGATCGCGCAGGCGCAGCGCCTCCTCGCCGAGTTTGCGCTCGGTGATGTCCTGCAGCGCGACCGACATGCGCGCCGCGCGGCCCTCGGCGTCGAAGAACACCCGGCCGCGCGCGCTCACCCAGCGCACCTCGCTGTCGGTGCGCACGAGGCGATACTCGATGTTGTGCTCGCGGCCGGTGCGCAGCGCCTCGTCACGATCGCGCAGGAACCGCGCGCGGTCCTCCGGGTGTACCATCTCGCGGAACGGCGGATAGGCGCCGGAGGCCGGCGGCGGCCCGAGCAGCCATTCCGGCGGCCGGCTCCAGGCGATGCGGTCGGCCGCCACGTCCCATTCGAGCGAAATCGTCTTGGCGAGGATCTGCGCTTCGCGCAGCGCCTCGGCCTGGGCGCGCAGCAGCTCGCGGCTGCGCCTGGATTCGGTGACGTCGGTCACCAGGACAAAGAGCCCCTCGATCGCGCCGGACTCCGCGCGCTGCGGCACGAAGTCCACGTGGATATGCACCACCTCGCCGCCGGCGCGCGACACGGCACGCTCATAGCTCAGCGACTCGCCGGCGTAGGCGCGCGCGAAGTACGGCTGCACCTCGGCCCAGGCCGCCTCGCCGATCACCTCGCGCATGTGCCGGCCGAGCTTGTCCTGCAGCGCGTAGCCATAGAATTCCACGTGCTGGCGGTTGGCGTAGCGCAACCGCACCTCGCGGTCGTAGTACGCGATCATCGCCGGCACGTTGTCGGCGATCAGGCGCAGCGCGGCGGCCGCTTCGCGCGTCTGCTCCTCGGCCTGCATGCGGTCGGTGATGTCGCTCGCGACACCGCGATAGCCGGCAAAGCGCCCGGCATCGTCGTACACCGGCTCGCCGCTCACGCTTATGTAGCGCAGCGAGTCGTCGTCCATGCGCCGGCGCAGCCGCAGGTCGCGGAACGGCTCGTGCCGCTCCAGCATCGCGATGTGCGATGACCAGTCGCCCTCGACGGGCTCCAGATCCCGGTCCTCCCAGCGGCGCGTGCCGAGGTAGACCGACGGATCGCCGCCGCGCGCATTGGCGGCCGCACGCGGCCCGGCGATGAGGGTGAACCGGAACTGGTCATCCTGCTCCCAGTACCAGTCGGCCGACAGCTCGGTCAGCTTGCGAAAGCGTTCCTCGCTCTTTTGCAGCGAGCGAACGGTCCGCGCCTGAAGCGCGGCGAGGCGCACCAGCCGCTCCAGCCCGATGTCGTCGAGCCGGTCCTTGTGCACGACGTCGTACGCACCCTGCGCGAGCGCCGCCGCGTGCACTTCGGGATCGGCCAGCCCAGTGAGCACGACGATCAGGCGCTCGCCGGCCTGCCACAGGCGCTGCAGTGTCGCAAGGCCGGCGGAGTCCGGCAGCCCGAGGTCGGCGAGGATCAGGTCAACCGGGTGGCGCCCCAGGTGCGCGATCGCCTCGCGCAGCGTCGGCACCCAGTGCACCGCCACCTCAAGGCCCGCGCTCGCGTTCAGCCTGTGGCGCACGATCGAGGCGAAGTCGGCATCGTCTTCGAGCAGCAGGATGCGCACCACCGAGTTGCCGTGGGATTCGGAACGTGGAGGTGTCGCAATCATTGATCTTGGTTCGCTATTTTCGTGCCTGACGAGGTGCCCCTGCATTGTGCCATCTCGGGCCGATGCGGCGGCGCTTCTCACAGGGTTTTGCATCAACGCCGCCCGACGGCCGCCGGCGCATACCGGCGCGAGCGCGGTTCTGAGAAAATGGCGCCATGGAAATCCGCGACGGGCTGGTGGGGGCGATCGGCAACACGCCGCTCATTCGCCTGCGCGGACCGTCGGAGGCGACCGGCTGCGAGATTCTCGGCAAGGCGGAGTTTCTCAACCCCGGCGGCTCGGTGAAGGACCGTGCCGCGCTCTACATCATCCTGGATGCCGAGCGCCGCGGGGCTCTCAGGCCCGGCGGCGTCATCGTCGAGGGGACCGCCGGCAACACCGGGATCGGCCTTGCGCTGGTCGGCAACGCGCGCGGCTATCGCACCGTGATCGTCATCCCGGAGACGCAGAGCCAGGAAAAGAAGGACATGCTGCGGCTTTGCGGCGCCGAGCTGCGCGAGGTCCCGGCGGTGCCGTACAAGGATCCGAACAACTACGTGCACGTCTCCGAGCGCCTGGCAAAGGAGCTTGCCGCGACCGAACCCAACGGGGTGCTGTGGGCGAACCAGTGGGACAATCTTGCCAACTGCGACGGGCACTACCGCAGCACAGGCCCCGAGATCTGGCGCCAGACGGACGGCAAGGTGCACGGCTTCGCCTGCGCGATCGGCACCGGAGGCACGCTCGCCGGCGTGAGCATGTACCTGAAGGAGAAGAATCCGGCGATTCGCATCGCTCTGGCCGATCCGATGGGCGCGGCGATGTACCACTGGTTCAAGCACGGGGAGTTGCGATCCGAGGGCAGCTCGATCACCGAAGGGATCGGGCAGGGGCGAGTCACGCGCAACGTCGCCGCCGCGCGCGTGGACGACGCCTACCAGATTCCCGACGCCGAGGCGCTGCCGATCATCTTCGACCTGCTCCGCAAAGAGGGCCTGTGCGTCGGCGGCTCCAGCGGCATCAATGTCGCCGGGGCAATGCGCCTTGCGCGCGATCTCGGGCCGGGCCACACCGTGGTCACGATCCTCGCCGACTCGGGCACCCGCTACCAGTCCAAGCTCTTCAACCCCGCGTTCCTGAGGGAAAGAGGTCTGCCTTGTCCGGACTGGCTCGCAAGGTGAAACACTGCGCGCGCAAGCCGGCTGCGGCCGAAACTTTTCCGGCCCGCCGGGTCTAACGGCTAGCCGGGGGCGCCTCACGAGGGCCGCGCCCGGGGTGCGACAGGAGCGCCGATGACCGTCGTTGCCCGCTTCGAGGTCCGCTACACGCAGTACCTGGACAGCCAGGGAAAAGCGGTCCAGCCGCTACCCGAATTCGCGCGCGATCCACGCAACCTGGTACCCGCCTACCGAGCGATGGTGCTGATGCGCGCGCTCGATGCGAAGGCGATCGCGCTGCAGCGCACCGGCCGCATGGGCACCTACGCTTCCACGCTGGGCAAGGAAGCGATTGACGCCGGCTGCGGCGCGGTGCTCGAAAAGGACGACGTGGTGCTGCCCAGCTACCGCGAGAGCGGAATCCTTTTCCTTCGCGGCGTCTCGCCGCATCGCGTGTTCCTGTACTGGGGTGGCGACGAACGCGGCAACGTGTTTCCGGAATCGCCGCGCGATTTCCCTTTCTGCGTGCCGATCGCGACGCAGCTCGCACACGCGGTCGGAGTCGCCTACGCGATGAAGCTGCGCGGCGAGAGGCGCGCCGCGCTGGCGCTCGCCGGCGACGGTGCGACCTCCAAGGGCGACTTCTACGAGGCGCTGAACGCCGCCGGTATCTGGCAACTGCCGATGGTGGTGCTGATCGTCAACAACCAGTACGCGATCTCGATGCCGCGCCATCGCCAGAGCGCCACCGAGACGCTCGCGCAAAAGGGCATCGCGGCCGGCATCGCGTGCGAGCAGGTGGACGGCAACGACGTGATCGCCGTGCGCGAGGTCGTCGGCCGCGCGCTCGAACGCGCCCGCGCCGGCGGAGGTCCGGCCCTGATCGAGGCCCTCACCTATCGGCTGTCGGATCACACCACCGCCGACGACGCATCCCGCTACCGCAGCGCGGAGGAAGTGGCCGAGGCCTGGAAACACGAGCCGATCGCGCGGCTGCGCAACTGGCTTGCCGCGAACGGCGCGTGGTCGAAGGAGGAGGAAGTGGCGCTCGCGCGCGAATGCGCCACGCGCGCCGAGGAGGCGGCGCGGGCGTATCTCGACACGCCCCCGCCGGAGCCCGAGCAGATGTTCCGGCATCTGTATGCCCGGCTCCCGGCGGCATACCGCTGGCAGCGCGACGCCGCCTGCGGCGCGATCGCGGAGGCGAGCCACGATGCCCGGGCTGAACCTCGTTGAAGCGGTCAATCGCGCCCTTGCGCGCGCGATGGAGGACGATCCCCGCGTCGTGGTGCTGGGCGAGGACGTGGGAGTGAACGGCGGCGTGTTCCGCGCCACCGTCGGGCTGCTCGAGCGCTTCGGTCCGGGGCGTGTGGTGGACACGCCGCTTTCGGAAGCGCTGATCGCAGGCATGGCGATCGGCATGGCCGCCGAGGGCCTGCGCCCGGTCGTGGAGATCCAGTTCGCCGGCTTCGCCTACGCCACGCTCGATCAGATCCTGAACCACGCCGGGCGGCTGCGCCACCGCACGCAGGGGCGCCTCGCCTGTCCGATGGTGATGCGCATGCCCTGCGGGGCGGGCATTCGCGCCCCCGAGCACCATTCCGAGAGCCCGGAGGCGATCTTCGCGCACGTACCGGGGATCCGCGTCGTGTATCCGTCCTCGCCCGCGCGCGCCTACGGGCTGCTGCTTGCTGCGATCGCGGATCCCGACCCGGTGGTGTTTCTCGAACCCTCGCGCCTGTACCGGCTCTGGCGCGAGGAGGTCGCCGACGAGGGCGAACCGCTCGCGCTCGACCGCGCGTTCGTGCTTCGCGAAGGCGAGGACCTGACGCTCGTTTCCTGGGGAGCGATGGTGCGCGAGTGCCTTGCCGCGGCCGAGGCGCTCGCGCAGGAAGGGATCGCGGCGGAGGTTATTGACGTCGCGACCCTCAAGCCCCTGGACGAGGATACGATCCTTGAATCGGTCGCGAAAACCGGGCGCTGCGTCGTCGTCACCGAGGCGCCGCGCACGTGCAGCTTCGCCTCGGAAGTCGCCGCCGTGATCGCCGAGCGCGGCCTCACCTCGCTCCTGGCGCCGGTCGAGCGCGTGACCGCCTGGGACACGGTGACGCCGATGGCGAGGCTGGAATCGCGCTACATGCCCGACGTGCCGCGCATCCTCGCCGCGGCGCGCAAGGCGATGCGGTATCGCTGATGCGGATCTTCGCGCTGCCCGATCTGGGCGAAGGGCTGCAGGAAGCCGAGATCGTCGAGTGGCGCGTCGCGCCCGGTGACGAGGTGGCCGCCGACCAGATCGTCGCCACTGTCGAGACCGACAAGGCGATCGTGGAGATTCCGGCGCCGTGCGCCGGGCGCGTCGAGAAGCTTTTCGGCAGGCCCGGCGACACGATCCGCGTCGGCGCACCGCTCATCGGATTCGCCGGCGAAGCGGCCGACGCCGGAACCGTCGTCGGGGAACTCGCCGTCGCGCCCCCTGCACCGGGCCCCGCGCACGAAGCGCGCGGCGCGCGCGAACCGAAGGCGACGCCGGCGGTACGGGCTCTGGCAAAAAGGCTGAACGTGTCGCTCGCGCAGGTCGTACCGACCGGACCGGACGGCACGATCACCGCCGAGGACGTCGAGCGCGCGGCCGGCGCCGCGGCCGGCGCGCAAGGCGAGCCGCTGCGCGGCATGCGGCGCGCGATGGCGCGCAACATGGCGCTGGCGCATGCCGAAGTGGCCTCGGTGACGGTGATGGACGATGCCGACGTCGAGGCGTGGCCGGCGGGCACCGCACTGATGCCGCGGCTCGTGCGCGCGCTGGTCGCCGCCGCCCACGCCGAGCCCGCGCTCAACGCGTGGTATGACGCGGCCGCCGCGAGCCGGCGCCTGTTCGCCGAAGTGCATGTCGGAATCGCCGTGGACACGCCCGACGGGCTGGTCGTGCCGGTGCTGCGCAACTGTGAGGCGCGCGACCTCGCCGCCCTGGGCGCCGAAATCGACGCGCTCGCGCAGCAGGCGCGTAACCGCAGCCTCGCGCCGGAGGCGCTGCGCGGTGCGACGGTGCTGCTGTCCAACTACGGTTCGATCGCCGGGCGCTATGCCTCGCCGATCGTCGTGCCTCCGGCGGTGGCGATCGTCGGCGCCGGACGCCTTGAGCGGCGCGCCGTGGTGCTCGCCGACGGCCGCATCGCCGCGCACCGCGTGCTGCCGCTCTCGCTCACTTTCGACCACCGGGCGGCGACCGGCGGGGAGGCGGGGCGGTTCCTGAATGCGCTCATCGCCGATCTCGCGCGCGCCGATTGATTCCCCGGCCGGGCGCACGTCGGCGAACGACGGCGCCTGCCGCGAATCCAATGCTCTGGAGGGAGCGTCCATGACGGCGGCACTGCAACCCCCTGAGACGCGCAAGGTTGCGCTGATCGGCGTCGCCTGCGGGCTGGGCGGCGCGGATGCGCGCTGCGCGGATGCACCGGCTGCCCTGCTCGCGGCAGGGCTTGCCGAGCGCCTGCGCGCGCGCGGACTCGACTGCGAAAAAGGCCCGGTGCTCGCGCCGGACGGCAGCGGCAGTGCGCGGCGGCAGGTAAGCCGCCTGTGCGCCCACCTCGCCGCCGAGGTCGGTGCGGCGCTGCGTGCCGGGCGCACGCCGTGCGTGATCGGCGGCGACCATGCGTGCGCCGCGGGAACCTGGTCCGGCGCGGCGCACGCGCTCGCCGCTCGCGGCCCGCTCGGGCTCATCTGGATTGACGCGCATCTGGACAGCCATACGCCGCGCACGAGCCCTTCGGGGCGGCTGCACGGCATGCCGCTCGCGGCGCTGCTCGGCGAGGGCGACGACGCACTGCGGGAACTCGGCCCCGGCCCGCTTGCGGCGCGTCACGTGTGCGTGGTTGGCGTGCGCAGCTTCGAGCGCGAAGAGTGCCGGCTGCTGGAGCGCCTCGGCGTGCGCATGTTCTTCATGGAGGAGATCTGGCAGCGCGGGCTCGATGCGGTGATGGCCGATGCGCTCGCGATCGCGACCGAGGGCACCGCGGGCTTCGGCATCACGCTCGATCTGGACGCCCTCGATCCGGTCGAGGCGCCGGCGGTCGCCACGCCCGCACCCGGCGGCCTGCGCGCGCGGCCGCTCGCCGCCGCGCTCGCCGCGGCCGCGCGCGATCCGCGCCTCGCCGCCTTCGAGCTGGTCGAGTTCTGCCCGCCGCGCGACCGCGCCGGGCGCACCGCGCGCCTGGCGGTGGAACTGACGAGCGCTGCGCTCGCGGGCGCGTACGACCCGCCGGCCTCGGCCGCGGCCGCGGAGGCGGCGTGCGGCGCGCGCAACTACGATCCGCTGCCGATCGTGCTGGTGCGCGGCCAAGGAGTATGGCTGTGGGACGAGGAAGGCCGGCGCTACCTCGACATGATGGCGTCGTACTCCGCGGTCAGCCACGGGCATGCGCATCCGCGCCTGCTCGCCGCGCTCGAGGCGCAGGCGCGCGCGCTCGCCGTCTCGTCGCGCGCCTTCCACAACGATCGCCTGCCGCAGTTCCTCGCGCGGTTGTGCGAGCTGACCGGAATGGACCGCGCGCTGCCGGCGAACACCGGGCTGGAGGCGGTGGAAGCGGCGCTCAAGGCCGCGCGCAAGTGGGCCTACGAGGTGAAGGGCGTTCCCGAAGGCGCGGCCGAGATCATCGCCTGCGAAGGCAACTTCCACGGCCGCTCGATCGCGATCCTCGGCATGTCCACCGAGCCGCAGTACCGGCGCGGCTTCGGGCCGTTCCCGCCGGGCTTTCGCACCGTGCCCTACGGCGATGCAGCGGCGCTGGAGCGCGCGATCACCCCGCATACCGCCGCGTTCCTCGTCGAACCGATCCAGGGCGAGCGCGGCATCGTGCTGCCGCCGGACGGCTACCTCGCCGAGTGCGCGCGCATCTGTCGCAGCCACAACGTGCTCTTCATCGCCGACGAGGTGCAGACCGGCCTCGGGCGCACCGGCAGATTGCTCGCCTGCGAGCACGAGGGCGTGAAACCCGACGGTCTCGTGCTCGGCAAGGCGCTCGGCGGCGGGCTGCTCCCGGTGTCGGCGTTCCTCGCCCGCGAGGACGTGATGCGCGTGTTCCGCCCCGGCGACCACGGCAGCACCTTCGGCGGCAACGCCCTCGCCTCGGCGGTCGCGCTGGAAGCGCTGGAGGTGCTGGTCGAGGAGCGGCTCGCCGAGCGCGCGGCGGCGCTCGGCCCGGTGCTGCTTGCGGGCCTGCGCGCGATCCGCAGCCCGCTGGTGCGCGAGGTGCGCGGCCGCGGTCTGCTCGCCGGCGTGCAGCTCGACACCCGGCTCGTACCGGCGCGCAGAGTCGTCGAGCGGCTCGCGGCGCATGGCGTGCTCACGTTCGACGCGCACGGCAGCGTGATCCGCTTCTCGCCGCCGCTGGTGATCACGCACGAAGAGCTGACCTGGGCGCTGGAGCGCATCCGCGCCAGCTTCGAGGAGCTGGACCGGGAGGCACGGCGCGCGGCGTAGGGCGCGCTCACTCCTTGCCGGCGCGCCAGATGCCGTAGAGGATCCAGACGCTGTTCAGAAAGGCGATCACGTAGCCGATGAAGCCGATCGCCGTCAGCACGTTGACGCCGAACACCGTCGGCCCTTCGCGCACCGTCATCACGATCGCCGAGCCGATGACCAGCGACGCGGTCATGATGCCCACCGTGACGCGGTCGAGCGTGCGGTCGAGCTGGCGGCCGAAGTGGTCGAGGCGCTTGAGGTCGAGATCCACCCGCGTCTTGCCGCGCCGCGCCTCGCGCAGCAGCCGCGCCAGATCGCGCGGCACGCTCGCCATCAGCCCGAGGAAATCGCTCACCGCGCCGCGGCTGCGCAGCACGATCTCGGCCGGCCGGTAGCGCTCGGCGAGCGCGCGCCTGAGCAGCGGCGCGAGATGATCGGTGATGTGGAAATCCGGATCGTACATGCGCCCCAGACCTTCGAGCGTGATCAGCGCCTTGAACATCAGCGCGAGGTCGGACGGCAGCACGATCGAGTGCTCGCGCACGATCGCCGCGAACCGGCGCAGCACGGCGCCGATGCGGATGTCCTTGAGCGGCACGCCGTCGTACTCGAACGCCAGCTCGTTGACGTCGGCGGCGAGCCTCGCCTCGTCCACGTAGGCGTCGCCCGCCCAGTCGAGCAGCACGTCGAGCATCGGCTCCTCGTCCATGCGCGAGAGCCCGGCGAGCAGATCCACCATCTGCCGGCGCCGCAGCGGCGAGAGGCGCCCCACCATGCCGAAGTCGATGACCACGATGCGGTTGCCGGGCAGGTAGAACACGTTGCCGGGATGCGGGTCGGCGTGGAAGAACCCGTCAATCAGGATCATCTTGAGGAAGGCGTCCGCCCCGCGCCGGGCAAGCAGCCTGCGATCCAGGCCCGCCGCCTCGACCGCAGCGAGGTCGGTACCCGGAATGCCCTCGATGTGCTCCTGCACCAGCAGCGCGTCGCTCGTCCACTGCGGGTACACCTTCGGGATGACGATGTGCGGATCGCCCTCGAAGTTCTTCGCGAAGCGCTCGACGTTGCGCGTCTCGGCGGTGAAATCCAGCTCGCGTTCGAGCGACCGGGCGAACTGCGTCGCGATCTCCACCGGACGGTAGCGGCGCGCCTCCGGGATTTCCGACTCGATCATCTCGGCGACGTAGCGCAGCAGCCGCAGATCGGATTCGATCTTGGCGCGCACCCCGGGCCGGCGCACCTTGAGCACCACCGGCGAGCCGTCGGCGAGCTTCGCCCGGTGCACCTGCGCGATCGAGGCCGCGGCATACGCCTGCGTTTCGATGTCGCGAAACACCTCGAACGGCGAGCGTCCGAGCGCGCGCTGCAGATCCGGCAGCAGCGCCTCGAACGGCACCGGCGGCACCTGCGCGTGCAGCTTCTCGAATTCGGCGATCCACGCCGGCGGAAAAAGGTCCACCCGCGTCGCCATCACCTGCCCGAGCTTGACGAAGGTCGGACCCAGTTCCTCCAGCGCAAGGCGCATGCGCTGCGCCGGCTCCAGCCGCACGGCCTCGACCGCCTCGCCCCAGTGCAGGATCTGGCCGGCGCGCTCCATCAGCGTCGCCAGGCCGATCCGCTGCACGAACTCGCCCAGCCCGTGGCGGATGAACACCGACGTGATCTCGTGCAGCCGCGGCAGCTCCCGCATCACGCCGATCGTCTGGCGCAGCACCGGCGCCTCCTACGTCCTGTCCTCGCCCCCGCCCGTCTTCTGCGGCGCCTCCTTCGGCGGCGCTTCCTGCGCGGGCGTTTCCTTCGACCGCAGCGCATCCGCCATCCCGGCGAGCACGCCGCTCGCCAGGGCCGCGAAGCGCGCCCCGAACTCGGTCGCCGCGGACACGCCCGCGAGCACCAGGTCAAGGGACGCGACCGAGAGCCGCTCGGCGATCTCGGCCATCGTCGCGCTCACCTTGCGTCCGGTTTCGGTGCCGCTCGCGCGCGCCTCGTGCAGGATCCTGCGCAGCTCCGGCGCGATTCTCTCGCCTGCGGCGTCGGCGACGTGGCCCACCGTCGCGAGGAAATCCTCTTCCAGCTTCCTCAGGTTGGCGAGCGCCTGCTTGAGCTCGGAGTCGGAGAAGTCGCGGCCCGTCGCGACCATCTGCTGCAGCGCCGCGCGCGCCGCCTCGGCCGAGCGGGTGAGCGCCTCGTCCATGCCGCGGAAGGCGTCGGCGAGCGCTTTTCGCAGATCGGCCCGGCTCGCTTGCGCCCCGAGCGCGGCGCCTTCGGCGACCGCGCGCACCACCTGGCGGATGCCCTCGCGGTCGAAGCGCCGATTGCGCAGCGCCTCCAGCGTCAGATCGTGCACCCTGCGGTGGATGTCCTCGCCCGAGCGCACCGCCTCGCTCGCCCGTTCCCGGGTCCGCTCGTCCGACTGGTTCCGCTCCTCGGCCATGGCTCCCTCCTCTGGCGCGCGGCCGTGCCGCGGCGCCGCCGCGCGATGCGCCGAAGTTAGCGCATCGGCGCGGGCATGGCTAGGCGGCTCCCTGCTCCACCGCCTTCAGCGCCTCGGCGCGAATGAGCTCGGTGATCTCGGCCTTCAGGCGCGAGAACTCCGGGCTCGTCTTCATGGTGTAGTGCCGCGGGTGCGGCAGGTCCACCCGCACTTCGGCCTTGACCCGCCCCGGGCGCGCCGACATCACCGCGACCCGGTTGGCCATGAAGATCGCCTCGTCTATGTCGTGGGTGACGAAGAGCACCGTCTTGCGGTCGGCTTCCCAGATGCCGAGCAGCAGCTCCTGCATCAGCGCCCGCGTCTGGTTGTCGAGCGCGCCGAACGGTTCATCGAGCAGCAGGATCTTCGGGTCGTTGGCGAGCGCGCGCGCAAGCGCGGTCCTCTGCTGCATGCCGCCGGAGAGCATCTTCGGGTAGTGGTGCTCGAAGCCGCGCAGCCCGACGCGCGCGATCAGCCGGTCGGCCGCCTCCGGCGTCCCGCGCCGGCCGAACAGGATGTTCTCGCGCACGGTGAGCCACGGGAAAAGCGTGTAGGACTGGAACACCATGCCGCGGTCGGGACCCGGTCGCGTGACCGGCTCGCCGTCGAGCAGCACCCGGCCGCTGGAGGGCGAATCGAGTCCGGCCACGATCCTGAGCAGCGTGGACTTGCCGCAGCCCGAGGGTCCGAGGATGGCGATGAAGTCGTTGTCCTCGACGACGAGGTCGGTGCGCTCCAGCGCCTGCGTCGGCGGTCCGTCCTTGACGCCGGGAAACACCCGCGACACGCCCTCGATCCTCAGAAAGCCCACGGATAGAGCCTCTGGTTCACCCACTTGAACGCGAGGTCCGACACCAGACCGATCACGCCGATGCAGAAGATGCCGAAGATCATCTGCCCGGTATCGAGCAGCCGCTGGCTGTCCATGATCATGTGGCCGATGCCGGACTCCGCGCCCACGAGTT
The DNA here is from genome assembly GCA_040752005.1 of Pseudomonadota bacterium. Classification (GTDB taxonomy): domain Bacteria; phylum Pseudomonadota; class Gammaproteobacteria; order Burkholderiales; family SG8-39; genus RBG-16-66-20. The sequence continues at coordinate 35,281 of JBFMFX010000008.1, forward strand.
CCGCGACGATCACGTAGGTCCACGCCCAGCCGAGCACCAGCCGCAGCGTCTCGGCGATCTGGGGCGCGGCACCCGGCAGCATGACGCGCCGCACGATGTCGGCCGAGTCCGCTCCCAGCGTATAGGCGGCCTCGATCAGATCGCGGCGGGTCGAGCCGACGATCACCGCCACCATCAGGATGATCTGGAACACCGAGCCGATGAAGATGACCGCGAGCTTCTGCGCCTCGCCCACCCCCGCCCAGAGGATGAGCAGCGGGATGAACGCCGAGGCGGGCAGATAGCGCGCGAAGGAGACGAACGGCTCGAAGAACGCCTCCACCGGCTTGAACGCGCCCATCGCGATGCCGAGCGGCACCGCGACGATCGCCGCGAGCACGAAGCCGCCGACCACCCGCCAGACCGTCACCCCGACGTCGCGGATGAAGCCGTACTCGGCGAACAGCTCCCAGCCCACCCGCAGCGTGTACAGGGGATCCTTCAGGAACATCTCCCCGATCAGCCCGCCGAAGGTGGCGAGCGCCCACGCCGCGAAGAACAGGGCGAAAAAAGCGGCGCCGAGGGCGATCCTGGCGCCGCGCGAGACCGGCTTGAGAGGTTCCAACCGCGCCCGCGACGCAGACTACAGGAACCGCAGGTCAGTCAGCTCGTCGGGCTTCACGTCCTTCTGAATGACGCGGTTGAACTTGAGCACGCGCACGGCGAACTCGACGAACGGCCTGTGCTCCTTTTCGTAGTACGCCTTGTTCGCCGCGCGGTCGGTCCAGGTGATGAACGAGGCCGATTTTGCAAACGCCTCGCCCGACTGCTTCACCGTGCCGCCCATCAGCTCGTAGGACTTCGCCGGCTCGCGCTTGATCATGTCGAGCGCCTCGAAGAAGCTGTCCACCGTCGCCTTCACGATCTTCGGATTCTTCTGGATGAAGTCGCGCTTGAACACCAGCACGTCAATCACCACCGGGTAGTCCTTGGAGGTCACCAGGATCTTGCCCTGGTCGGGGCGCGCCCGCACCGTGGAGAGATACGGTTCGTAGGTCACCGCCGCATCGTTCTGCCCGGCGACGAACGCCTGCGCGGCGGGCTGCGCGCCCATGGTGACGCGGATCACGTCCTGGATGCTGAGGCCGTTCTTCTCCAGGATGTAGGACAGCATGAAGTGCTGCACCGTCCCCGGGCCGTCCACGTTGACGCTCTTGCCCTTCAGGTCCTTGATCGAGTTGATGTGGTTGCGCACCGCGATGCCGTCGCCGCCGTTCGACTTGTCAATCAGCGCCACCTGCACGGTCGGAATCCCGGCCGAGGTCCAGACGATGTGCTGGTCCACCGTGGTCGCGGCGGCGTTGAGCGAGCCGGCGGCGAGCGCCGCCGAACGCTGCACCGGCGGGATGAATCGGATCTCGATGTCCACCCCGTTCTTCTTGAAAATGCCGGCGTACTCGGCGAGCTTCAGCGGCTGAAAGCCCGTCCAGCCGCTCATGCCGAGCACCACCTTTTCCTGCGCGCCTGCCCCGCCCGTGGCGAGCGCATACACGCAGGCGACGGCGATGAGTCCGCGTTTCATGACTGCCTCCCATGAACGTCCGATGGCACAATTGTATCCGCATGCACCCCCTCGCCCGTACCCGCACCGACCACGTCGGCAGCCTGCTGCGGCCCGATACGCTCAAGCGCGCGTTTCTCGACTTCGGCGCCGGCAAGATCACGCGCGAGGCCCTTACCGCGGCGCAGGATGCGGCGATCCGCGAAGTGGTCGCGAAGCAGCAGGCGCACGGCTTGCCGGTCATCACCGACGGCGAGTTCCGCAGGCTCAACTGGCAGGTGAGCTTCTCCGAGGTCGAGGGCTGGGACCTCTGGGAGGGTTCATGGCGGCGCTTTCTGGCCAACCCGACCGACCGGCTGCCCGAGGAGCAGCCGCTCACGCGCGGGCAGGATGCGGTGGTGTCGTACCGCGTGCCCGCCACCGCGCGCCTGAAGCTGAAGAAGAGCTTCCCGCTGGAGGAATGCCGGTTTCTGCGCTCGGCGGCAGAAGGGCCGATCAAGGTGACGCTGATGGGCCCGGATCGCGTGGCGCAGATGTGCGACCTCGAAGGCTCGCGGCCGCACTACGCCGGCGCAGACGAGTTCCTGGCCGACGTGGTGGCGATCCAGAAGCAGATGGTCGCCGGGCTCGTTGACGCCGGCTGCGACTATGTGCAGCTCGACGAGCCGAGCTACACCGGCTACGTGGATCCGCCGACGCTCGAGCGCCTGCGTGCGCGGGGCGAAGATCCGATGCGCTGGCTGCGCCGGGCCGTGGAAGCTGACAACGCGGCGATCGCGGGCCTGAAAGGCAAGGCGGTGTTCAGCCTGCACATCTGCCGCGGCAACCGCGCGAGCATGTGGCACCGCGAAGGAAGCTACGACGCGATCGCCGAGACGCTGTTCGGCGGCCTGCGATTCGACCGGCTGCTGCTCGAATACGACACCGAGCGCGCCGGCGGCTTCGAGCCGCTGCGCTTCGTGCCGAAGGACGTCGTCGTGGTGCTCGGGCTGATCACCACCAAGACCGGGCGCGTCGAGACGGTGGACGAGCTGCGGCGGCGGATAGACGATGCCGCGCGCTTCATCGCCCTCGATCAGCTCGCTCTCAGTCCCCAGTGCGGCTTCGCCTCCGGCATCGGTGGCAATCTCCTCACCGAGGAGGAGCAGTGGGCGAAGCTCGACGTGATGCTGGAGACCGCGCGGCGGGTGTGGGGTGCGAATTGACCACGCCACGGATCATCCGTGCCCCGCGCGGCACCGAGCTTTCCGCGAAGAGCTGGCTCACCGAGGCGCCGCTGCGGATGCTCATGAACAACCTCGACCCGGAAGTGGCCGAGCGACCGGAGGAACTCGTCGTCTACGGCGGCATCGGCAAGGCGGCGCGCAACTGGGAGTGTTTCGACCGCATCGTCGAGACGCTCAGGCGCCTGGAAGCGGACGAAAGCCTGCTCGTTCAGTCCGGCAAGCCGGTCGGCGTCTTTCGCACCCATCCGGATGCGCCGCGCGTGCTGATCGCCAATTCCAACCTCGTGCCGAAATGGGCCACCTGGGAGCACTTCCACGAGCTGGACCGCAAGGGCCTGATGATGTACGGCCAGATGACCGCGGGCTCCTGGATCTACATCGGCAGCCAGGGAATCGTTCAGGGCACCTATGAAACCTTCGCCGAGGCCGGGCGCCGGCACTATGGCGGCGACTGGTCCGGGAAATGGATCCTCACCGCAGGCCTCGGCGGCATGGGCGGCGCGCAGCCGCTCGCGGCCACCATGGCGGGCGCGTCCATCCTCGCCATCGAGTGCGATCCGTCGCGGATCGAGATGCGCCTCAAGACCGGCTATCTCGACCAGCAGGCGCGCGATCTCGACGAAGCCATCGCGATCCTGCAGCGCGCGGCCGAAGAAAGGCGCGCGGTTTCGGTGGGACTGCTCGGCAACGCCGCGGAACTGGTGCCGGAGATCCTCAGGCGCGCGCAGACCTCCAGGTTCCGCCCGGCGCTGGTCACCGACCAGACCTCGGCGCACGATCCGGCGCATGGATACCTCCCCGAGCGCTGGTCGCTGGAGAAGTGGCGCGAGCTGCAGCGCCAGGATCCCGAGGAAGTGGCGATCTCGGCGCGCGAATCCATCGCCCGGCACGTGCGCGCGATCCTCGGCTTCAAGGCGATGGGGATCCCCTGCGTGGACTACGGCAACAACATCCGGCAGGAGGCGAAGAACGCCGGCGTCGCCAATGCGTTCGATTACCCCGGCTTCGTGCCGGCCTACATCCGGCCGCTTTTCTGCCGCGGCAAGGGGCCATTTCGCTGGGTGGCGCTCTCGGGTGACCCGGAGGACATCGCCCGCACCGACGCGAAGCTGCTGGAGCTTTTCCCCGAGGACGCGATGCTCAGGCGCTGGCTCGACATGGCGGGCAAGCGCATCCGGTTCCAGGGGCTGCCGGCGCGCATCTGCTGGATCGGCCTGGGCGAGCGGCACCGGGCGGGGCTCGCGTTCAACGAGATGGTGGCGAAAGGCGAGCTCAAGGCGCCGATCGTGATCGGGCGCGATCATCTGGATTCCGGGTCGGTCGCGAGCCCCAACCGCGAAACCGAGGGCATGCGCGACGGCTCGGACGCGGTTTCCGACTGGGCGCTCCTCAACCTGATGCTGAACACCGCCTCGGGAGCGACCTGGGTGTCGTTTCACCACGGGGGCGGGGTCGGCATGGGCTACTCGCAGCACGCCGGCATGGTCATCGTGTGCGACGGCACCGAGGCGGCGGCGCGCCGCATCGCGCGCGTGCTCTGGAACGACCCGGCGAGCGGCGTCATGCGCCATGCCGACGCCGGCTACGAGGACGCGATCGCCTGCGCGCGCGAGAAGGGCCTCGATCTGCCGATGCTGCGGTGACGCTCGTCATCGGCCGCAAGCCGCTTTCGCTCGCCGATCTGCGGCACATCGCGCTGCAGGGGCCGGCGCTCGCGCTCGCCCCGGAAGCGCGCGAAGCGATCGCCGCTACGGCGCGCACCGTCGCCGAAATCGCGGCGAGCGGCAAGCCCGCCTACGGCATCAACACCGGCTTCGGCCGGCTTTCGCAGACGCGCATCGCGCGGGACGAACTGGAGAACCTGCAGAAGAACATCGTGCTCTCGCACGCGGCGGGCGTTGGCGAGCCGCTCGACGATCGCGCGGTGCGGCTGGTGCTCGCGCTCAAGATCGCGAGCCTCGCGCGCGGCGCCTCCGGCGTGCGGCCGGAGCTGGTGGATGCGCTGCTGCGCCTGTACAACGGGCGCCTCTACCCGAAGATCCCGGCGAAAGGATCGGTCGGCGCCTCGGGCGATCTGGCGCCGCTCGCGCACCTTGCGCTCGCGCTCATGGGAATCGGCGAGGTGCGCCTGCCCGAACCGCTTGCGCTTGCGCCCAAGGAAGGGCTGGCGCTGCTGAACGGCACGCAGGTCTCGACCGCGCTCGCGCTCTCCGGGCTATTCGCCGCCGAGGACGTGTTCGCGGCGGCCACCGTCGCCGGCGCGCTGTCGCTGGATGCCGCTGCCGGCAGCGACACGCCGTTCGACCCGCGCATCCACGCGCTGCGCGGCCATTCCGGCCAGATCGAGATGGCGGCGCGCTACCGGCGGCTGCTCGCGGGAAGCGAGATCCGGCGCTCGCACCTGGAAAACGATCCCCGCGTCCAGGACCCCTATTCGCTTCGCTGTCAGCCGCAGGTGATGGGCGCCTGCCTGGAAAGCATCCGCCACGCGGCGCGGATCTTCGAGACCGAGGCGAACGGCGTCACCGACAATCCGCTCGTCTTCGCCGACTCCGGCGAGGTGCTCTCCGGAGGCAATTTTCACGCCGAGCCGGTGGCGCTCGCCGCGGACGCGCTCGCGCTCGCGATCGCCGAGACCGGGGCGCTCTCCGAGCGGCGCATCGCGCTTCTCATTGACCCGACGCTCTCGGGGCTCCCGCCGTTTCTCGTCGAACACGGCGGCGTCAATTCCGGGTTCATGGTGGCGCAGGTGACCGCCGCGGCGCTCGCCTCGGAGAACAAGTCGCTCGCCCACCCGGCGAGCGTGGACAGCCTGCCCACCTCCGCCAACCAGGAAGACCACGTCTCGATGGCCACCTTCGCCGCACGGCGCCTCGGCGACATGGCGGCCAACAGCGCCGGCATCGTCGCGATCGAGCTGCTCGCCGCAGCGCAAGGCATTGATTTCCGCTCACCGCTCAGGACGGCGCCGGTGCTGCAGGAAGCGCATGCGCTCGTGCGCTCGCGCGTCGGCTTCTACGACCACGACCGCTACTTCGCCCCCGACATCGAGGCGATCCGCTCGCTGATCGAGGCCGGCGCGTTCCACCGCTTCGTGCCGGGGCTCCTTCCTTCGGTGCCGGAGGCGCCGTGATGGAGCCGTACCGCTATCGCGAAGGCAGCTCGCCGCTCCTCGTCTCGATACCGCATGCGGGCACGCACATTCCGCAGGCGCTGCTTGCGCACATGGCGCCGGCGGCACGGCGTCTGGACGACACCGACTGGCACGTGGACCGGCTCTACGACTTTCTCGACGAGCTGGACGCCTCGGTGCTCGTGGCGACGCATTCGCGCTACGTGGTGGACCTGAACCGCCCGCCGGACGATGCGCCGCTCTACCCGGGGCAGGACACGATCGGGCTGGTGCCCCTGGAGACCGCCGCGCGCGAGCCCCTCTACGCCCCGGGAGCGGCGCCGACGGCGCAGGAGATCGCCGCGCGCGTGGAGAAATACTGGAAGCCCTATCACGCCAGGCTCGCCGAAGCGCTCGCCGCGATCAGGGCGCGGCACGGCTACGCGCTGTTGTGGGATGCGCACTCGATCGCGTCGCGGTTGCCGCGCTTCTTCGAGGGCAAGCTCCCCGACTTCAACCTCGGCACCGCGCACGGCGCCTCCTGCGGCGCCGGAATCGGCGAGGCGCTGCTCGCGGTGGCGAAGAGGACGAAGGGCTTTTCCGCCGTCCTGAACGGCCGCTTCATCGGCGGCTACATCACGCGCCACTACGGCCGGCCGGCCGAAGGGGTGCACGCGGTGCAGCTCGAACTGGCGCAGTGCACCTATATGGAAGAGCTTCGCCCGCCGTACCGCTTCCGCGAGGACCTCGCCCGGCGCGTGCGGCCCCGCCTCAGGGCGTTGATGGAAGAGTTTCTCCGCCGCGCACGCGCTCTGCACAGGGGTTAGCGCCGATCGCGTACGCAAGCTCGGCGGGCGAGCCGATCTCCCACAGCACGAAGTCCGCCGCCTTGCCCGGCTCCAGCGTGCCGTGCGTGGCGTCGAGCCCGAGCGCCCGCGCGGCCTCGCGCGTCGCGCCCGCGAGCGCCTCCTCCGGCGTCAGTTCGAACAGCGTGCAGGCCATGTTCATCGCAAGCAGAAGGGAACTCACCGGCGAGGTGCCCGGATTGTGGTCGGTGGCGACGGCGACCGGCACGCGATGGCGCCGCAGCGCCGCGAGCGGCGGCCGGTGGCGCTCGCGCAGGAAGTAGTACGCCCCCGGCAGCAGCACCGCGCCGACGCCCGCCTTGCCCATCGCTGCGATGCCGGCCTCGTTCGAGTATTCGAGGTGATCGGCCGACAGCGCGCCGAAATGCGCCGCCAGAGCCGCGCCGCCCATGTCGGAGAGCTGATCGGCGTGCAGCTTGACCGGCAGGCCGAGCGACTTCGCTTTTGCGAAGACGCGCGCGGTCTGGCGCGCGGTGAAGGCGATGTTCTCGCAGAAGACGTCCACCGCGTCGGCGAGCCGCTCGCGCGCCACCGCGGGAAGCATCTCCTCGCACACCAGCGCGACGTAGTCGTCGGCGCGGCCGCGGTACTCGTCGGGCACGGCGTGCGCGCCGAGAAAGGTCGTCTTCACCGTCACCGGCAACCGTTCGCCGAGCCGGCGCGCGACGCGCAGGATCTTCAGTTCGCTCGCGACCTCCAGCCCGTAGCCCGATTTGATCTCGACCACGCCGACGCCTTCGGCGATCCACCGCCGCAGACGCTTCGCCGCCGCCGCGAACAGCTCCTCCTCGGTCGCCGCGCGGGTGGCGCGCACGGTGGCAACGATCCCGCCGCCCGCGCGCGCGATGTCCTCGTAGCTCGCACCGCGCAGCCGCTGCTCGAATTCCCCGGCGCGGCTGCCCGCATAAACCAGGTGGGTGTGGCAGTCCACGAGCGCCGGCGTGATCCACGCGCCGCGCGCATCGTGCTCCTCGCGCGCCCGCCCGCGCCACTCGGCGCGCGGACCGATCCAGCTGATGCGGCCGCCCGCCACCGCGAGCGCACCGTCGCGGATCTCGCCGTAGGGCGCACCGCCGGCACGCATCGTCGCGAGATGGGCGTTCAGCCAGACCGCGTCGTGCATATGGCTATCATAGCAATCGCATGAAGACCTACTTCGCGCGCGACGCGCTGCTGCCGCGCGGCTGGTCGCGCGACGTGCGCATCACGGTAGACGAGCGCGGCGCGATCGCCGAGGTGCGCGAGCGCGCGAGCGCCGCCGGCGCCGAAACCCTTGCCGGGCCGGTGCTGCCCGGCATGGCGAACCTGCACTCGCACGCCTTTCAGCGCGCGATGGCCGGCCTGACCGAGGTGCGCGGCTCGTTTCACGACGATTTCTGGAGCTGGCGCGAGCTGATGTACCGCTTCGTCGCTCGCCTCACGCCCGGGCAGGCGCAGGCGATCGCGACGCATCTGTACATCGAGATGCTCAGGCACGGCTACACGGCCGTCGCGGAATTCCACTACGTGCACAACGACCCCGCCGGCCGACCCTACGCCGAGCGCGCGGAAATACTGCTTCGTCATCTTGCCGCCGCGCGCGAGGCGGGAATCGCGGTGACCCTGCTTCCCTCGCTTTACCGGTGGTCGGGCTTCGGCGCGCGGCCGCTCGAGCCGCGCCAGCGGCGCTTTGCGGCCGACGCGGCGGCGGTGCTCGACATGGCGCGCGCCGCGCGCGCCGCCGCGGCCGGCGATCCGGATGCGGTGGTCGGCGTCGCGCCGCATTCGCTTCGCGCCGCCGACCCGGAATCGCTCGCGGCGCTGGTCGCCGGGATCCGCGCCGAGGACCCGCAGGCGCCCATCCACATCCACGCCGCCGAGCAGACGAAGGAGGTGGAAGACTGCCTCGCCTGGAGCGGCAACCGCCCGGTCGAGTGGCTGCTCGCGCACATGCCGGTGGACGCGCGCTGGTGCATCGTGCACGCGACGCACATGACCGCGGCCGAAACCGAGGCGCTCGCGAAAAGCGGCGCGGCGGTGGGACTTTGCCCGAGCACCGAAGCGAACCTCGGCGACGGCGTCTTTCCGCTCACCGAATACCGCGACGCCGGCGGCCGCTGGGGAATCGGCGGCGACAGCCACGTCTCGCGCGATCCGGCCGAGGAGCTCCGTCTTCTGGAGTACGCGCAGCGGCTGCAGCACCGGCGCCGCAACATCGTCGTCACCGCCGCGCAGCCGGCGGTCGGCACCACGCTGTGGCTGGAGGCGGCGGCGGGCGGCGCGCAGGCGCTCGGACGCGCGATGGGCGCGATCGCGCCCGGGCGGCGCGCCGATCTCGTCGTGCTGGACGGCGACGCTCCGGACCTCGCCGGCCGCTCCGGTGACGCGATCGCCAACGTCCTCGTCTTTTCCGGCGCGCGCGCTCTGGTGCGCGACGTGATGGTGGGCGGTCGCTGGGTCGTACGCAGAGGGCGCCACCCCCGCGCGGAGGAATCGGCCGCCGCCTTCCGGCGCGCGCTCGCGAAGCTGCGCGGCTGACCGGGCCGCCGGGCCGCACTCCTATGCGGTGGCCAGCTCCGGCCGGTTGCGGAAATGCTCCAGCGCCTCCGGGTTGGCGAGCGCCTCGACGTTCTTCACCGGCCGGCCGTGCACCACGTCGCGCACCGCCAGCTCGACGATCTTGCCGCTTCGGGTGCGCGGGATGTCGGGCACCTGCAGGATCTTGGCCGGCACGTGCCGCGGCGTGGTGTTGTCGCGGATGCGCTTCCGGATGCGGGCGGCGAGCGCATCGTCGAGCTGCACCCCTTCCTTCAGCTTCACGAACAGCACCACGCGCACGTCGCCTTCCCACTCCTGGCCGACGACGATGGACTCGACCACCTCGTCTATCGTTTCCACCTGCCGGTAGATCTCGGCGGTGCCGATGCGAACGCCGCCGGGGTTGAGCACCGCATCCGAGCGCCCGTAGATGATGAATCCGCCGTGCGCGGTCTCCTCGCACCAGTCGCCGTGGCGCCAGACGTTCGGATACATCTCGAAGTAGGCGGCGCGGTATTTCTTTCCGTCCGGATCGTTCCAGAAGCAGACCGGCATCGAGGGAAAGGGTTTCGTGCAGACGAGCTCACCCTTCTGCCCGATGACGCGCCTGCCCCGCTCGTCGAACACTTCGACCGCCATGCCGAGGCCCTTGCACTGGATCTCGCCGCGCCAGACCGGCGCCATCGGGTTGCCGAGCACGAAACACGACACGATGTCCGTGCCCCCCGAGATCGAGGACAGGCACAAGTCCGCCTTCACGTTCTCGTACACGTAGTCGAAACCCTCCGGCAGGAGCGGCGAGCCGGTCGAGAGCAGCGTGCGCAGCGCCTCCAGACGGTGCGACTCGCGCGGCTTGAGGCCGAGCTTGGCGATCGCGTCGATGAATTTCGCCGAAGTGCCGAAGTGCGTCATGCCTTCGGCGTCGGCGAAATCGAACAGGATCCGGCCGCGGCCCGCGAACGGCGAGCCGTCGTAGAGCAGCAGCGTCGCGCCCGAGGCGAGTCCCGAGACCAGCCAGTTCCACATCATCCAGCCGAGCGTGGTGAAGTAGAACAGGCGGTCGCCCGGCTTCACGTCGGTGTGCAGCCGGTGCTCCTTCAGGTGCTGAAGGAGCGTGCCGCCGTGGCCGTGCACGATGCACTTCGGCGCTCCGGTGGTGCCCGAGGAATAGAGGATGTAGAGCGGGTGGTCGAACGGGACCGGTTCGAACGCGATCTCCCCGGGCGCGAACGGCGCGAGGAACTCCTCCAGCGTCGCGCCCTCCCTGCCGCCCGTCCCGAGGTACGGTACGGTCACGCAGCGGCGCACCGAGGGCAGCTTCGCCAGCACTTCGCGCGCCTTCGCGAGGCAGTCGTACTCCTTTCCGGCGTACAGGTAGCCGTCGGTGCAGAAAAGCACCTTCGGCTCGATCTGCCCGAAGCGATCGAGCACGCCCTGCACGCCGAAATCCGGCGAGCACGAAGACCAGATCGCCCCCAGGCTCGCGGTGGCGAGCGCCGCCGCGACCGATTCCGGCAGATTCGGAAGATACCCCGCGACGCGATCGCCCTTCGCGACGCCGGCCGCCTTCAGCGCCTGCGCCAGACGAGAAACGAGCGCGTGCAGCTCCCGCTGCGTCATGCGCCGCCGCACGCGATCCTCGCCCCAGAAGACGAGCGCGTCCGCTTCGCCGCGCGCCTGAAGCAGGTTTTCGGCGAAGTTGAGGCGCGCTTCGGGAAACCATTTCGCTCCGGGCATGCGATCGCCGTCGGCGAGGATGCGTTCGCCCTTCGCGCCCTTCACGCCGCAGAAGTCCCACAGCAGGCTCCAGAACGCGGCGCGCTCCTCGACCGACCAGCGGTGCAGCGCGGCATAGTCGCGGTGCCCGGCGCGCGCCATGAAGCGCGCCAGCAGCGTCGCCGCGGCGCGCTCGGGCGAGGGCGTCCAGAGAGGCCGCTCGCTCATGCTTCGGCCCCGGCGCGCTCGAGGCGCGCGCGGATCTCGTCCGGGATGCGGCGCGATTTCCCGGTCTTCATGTCCACGAACACCACCGTCGCCGCGCCGTCGGCGTACAGCTGCCGGTCGCCCTCGGGCCGCAGCTCGTACCACGTCGGCACGCTGGAGCCGCCGGGCGCGCCGACGTACAGCCGCACCTCGACCGTGCCCGGATACGTGAGCGCGCGCCTGTAGGTGCACGAGGCGTTGGCGATCACGATGCCGGTGGACCGCCAGGCTTCCTCCCCGGGCACCAGGCGCTCGAACCAGCCGATGCGCGCCTGTTCCATGAAACGGAAGTACACCGTGTTGTTGACGTGGCCCATCGCGTCCATGTCGCCCCAGCGGATCGGGATGCGCTCGACGTGCGCCAGCCGGCGGATTTCGCTCATGCGCCGAATAATATAATGGCCCGATGCAACGGGAATCCATGGCGTACGACGTGGTCGTCGTCGGCGGCGGGCCGGCGGGCCTTGCGGCGGCGATCCGCGCCAAGCAGCTCGCGCCCGAAGTCTCGGTGTGCGTGCTCGAGAAAGGCTCCGAGATCGGCGCGCACATTCTCTCGGGCGCGGTGATGGATCCGAGAGCGCTCGCCGAGCTGATTCCCGACTGGCGGGAAAAGGGCGCGCCGCTGGAAGTCGCGGTGAGCGAGGACCGTTTCCTCTTTCTCACCGAAACGCGCGCGCTGCGCACGCCGAACTGGATGCTGCCCGCGTGCTTCAGGAACCACGGCAACTACGTCGTCAGCCTCGGCAACGTCGTGCGCTGGCTGGGCTGGCAGGCCGAGGCCGCGGGGGTGGAGATCTTCCCCGGCTTCGCCGCGGCGGAGGTGCTCTACGACGACAACGGGGCGGTGAAGGGCGTCGCGACCGGAGACGTCGGCATCAACAGGAAGGGCGAGAAGACCGACGCGTACCAGCCGGGAATGGAACTGCATGCGCGCTACACCGTCTTCGCCGAGGGCTGCCGCGGCCATCTCGGGCGGCAACTGGAGGCGAGATTCGACCTGCGGCGCGGCGCCGATCCGCAGGTGCACGGCATCGGGCTGAAGGAGCTGTGGGAGCTGGCGCCGGACAAGCACCAGCCGGGCCTGGTGATCCACACCGCCGGATGGCCGCTCGATCGCGACACCTACGGCGGTTCGTTCCTCTACCACCTGAACGACCGGCTTGCGGCGGTCGGCTTCGTCGTCGGGCTCGGGTACTCCAACCCCTATCTCAGTCCCTACGAGGAATTCCAGCGCTGGAAGACCCATCCGGCGATCCGTGCCTTCCTCGATGGCGGCAAGCGCATCGGCTACGGCGCGCGCGCGATCGCGGCCGGCGGTCTGCAATCGCTGCCGAAGACCGTCTTTCCCGGCGGCTGCCTGGTCGGCGACGACGCCGGCTATCTCAACGCGGCGCGCATCAAGGGCAGCCACTGCGCGATCAAGTCCGGGATGCTCGCCGCCGAGGCGGTGATCGAGGCGATCAAGGCCGGCCGCTCGCGCGACGAGCTGGCTGCGTACCCGGAAGCGTTCCGGCGCAGCTGGCTGTTCGACGAACTCTATCGCGCGCGCAACTTCAAGCCGTGGATGTCGAAGGGCCTCTACACCGGCACGCTGATGTTCGGCATTGACCAGATCGTGTTCGGCGGCAAGGCGCCCTGGACGCTGCACCACCAGCATGCCGACCATGAGACGCTCGCGAAAAAGACCGAGGCGAAGCCGATCGCCTACCCGAAGCCGGACGGCGTGCTGACCTTCGACCGGCTCACCAACCTTTCCTTCTCCGGCGTCAGCCACAACGAGGACCAGCCGCCGCACCTGACGCTGAAGGACCCGACGATCCCGATCCGGGTGAACCTGGAGCTCTACGACGCCCCCGAGACGCGCTACTGTCCGGCGGGCGTGTACGAGATCGTGCGTGCCGACGGCGGCGAGCCGCGCCTGCAGATCAACGCCCCGAACTGCGTGCACTGCAAGACCTGCGACATCAAGGACCCGATGCAGAACATCGTCTGGGTCGCGCCCGAGGGCGGCGGCGGCCCGAACTACGCCAACATGTGAGCAGCGAGGAGGACCCGATGAGCGACACCATGAAGCGCTATGCCACGTTCGCCGACTTCTACCCCTTCTACCTCTCGGAGCATTCGAACCGCACCTGCCGCAGGCTCCATTTCGTCGGCACGACGCTGGGGCTCGGGTTTGCGCTGCACGCGCTCTCGACGCTCAACTTCTGGTGGCTTCTCGTAGGCGTCATCGCCGGCTACGCCTTCGCGTGGGTCGGGCACTTCTTCTTCGAGAAAAACCGCCCCGCGACCTTCACCTACCCCTTCTACAGCTTCCTCGGTGACTGGGTGATGTGGAAGGACATGCTGACCGGCCGCATCAAACCCTGAAAATCAGGGTCAGACCCCAATGTCGCGATTCCGGCGGTCGAGAAAACGTGGTCTGACCCTGATTCTTCGGGCCTATTTCTTCAGCACCGCCGCGAAGAACTTCGCCGCCTCGGCTTTCGCCTGCCGGTCCACCTCCGGGTGATAGGCGAGCGGCAGGTTGAACTTCTTGCCCTTCTCGGTCGCCTCGGGATTGGTGAAGGCGTGCACCGCGCCCGGGTAGTTGATGAAGCGGTAGTCCACCTTCGCCGCCTCCATCTCCTTCATGAAAGCCTCGATCTGCTCGGGCTTGATGAACGGGTCGTCGGCGCCGTTCAGCACCAGCACCTTCGCCTTCACCTTGCCGGGTGCCGCCGGTGTCGCAGTGCCGAGGCTCGCGTGAAAGGCGACCACGCCGGCGAGGTCCGCACCGACGCGCGCCATGTTGAGCGCCACCGCCCCGCCCATGCAGTAGCCGACCGCACCGATGCGGGCCGCGTCCACCGTCGGATGCTTGCGCAGCTCGGCGAGCGCGGCGTTGAAGCGCGCCTGCATCGTCGCCGGATTGCCCATCAGCCCCTTCATCATGCCGCTCGCGTCGTTCGGGTGGTCCGCACTCTTGCCTTCGCCGTACATGTCGGCGACGAACGCCGTGTAGCCCTGCTCGGCGAACTTGCGCGCCTCGTCGCGCGTGTGCTTGGTGATGCCCCACCACTCGTGCACCACGACGATCCCGGGGCGGCGCCCCTTGACCGCGTCGTCATAGACGACGAAGCCCTTCAGCGTGGTATCGCCTTCCTTGTAGGTGACCGGTTCTTCCTTGATTGCCGCCGCGCCGGCGAGGGCGGCCGAGAGCGCGAGCAGCGCGCCTGTGACGAACTTGAGCATGGGACGGATCCTCCTCCTGTATTGGTCCGGCACTATGAACAGGCGGCCGGGCGCCGATATTCCTTGACCGCGGTCGAGCGCGCCGCCCTCAGGCAGCGAGAAACTGCTCGTCTTCGAGCGCCATCACCGCGGCGGCACCGGAGGTGGCGGTGCGCGCGAGCGCCGGCGCCTGCGCGAGCACATGCTCGGCGTAAAAGCGCGCGGTGGCGAGCTTCGCCCGCAGGAAACTCGCGTCGCCTTCGCCCGCGGCCAGGCGCCGCTCGGCCGCGAGCGCCGCGCGCGCCATCTGCCAGCCGCCGGCGACGACGCCCATCAGCTTGAGGAACGGCACCGCGCCGGCGAACGCGGCGGCGGGCTCCGCTTGCGCCTTGGCGAGGATGAAGTCCACGCAGCCCTCGACCGCCTTCGCCCCTTCGGCGAGCGCGGCGCGCAGCGCCTTCGCCTCCTCGCTCTGCGCGCGCGCCAATTGCCCGTCCACGCGTGCCAGCTCCGCCAGCCAGGCCTTTGCCGCCCGGCCGCCGTCGCGCGCGATCTTGCGCCCGACCAGATCGTTCGCCTGGATGCCGGTGGTGCCCTCGTAGATCGTGGTGATGCGCGCATCGCGCAGGTGCTGCGCGGCGCCCGTCTCCTCGACAAAGCCCATGCCGCCGTGCACCTGCACGCCGAGCGAGGCGATCTCGATCCCGGTCTCGGTGCTCCAGCCCTTCACCACCGGGATCATCAGGTCCACGAACGCCTGATTGCGCTCGCGCACGCCTTTCTCCGGGTGCCGCGCGGCAATATCCATCGCGGCGGCGACCACGTAGGCGAGCGCGCGCATCGCCTCGGTCTGCGACTTCATGAGCATCAGCATGCGGCGCACATCCGGGTGGCGGATGATCGGAACGGTGCCGCCCGCACCCGAGAGGTCCCTGCCCTGCAACCGCTCGCGCGCGTAGGCGAGCGCGCGCTGGTAGGCACGCTCGGAGATCGCGACGCCCTCCAGCCCGACGCTGAAGCGCGCCGCGTTCATCATGATGAACATGTACGACAGGCCCTTGTTCTCCTCGCCGACCAGATACCCGACCGCGTTGTCGTACACCATCACCGCCGTGGGGCTCGCGTGGATACCGAGCTTGTGCTCGATCGAGGTGCAGGAGACGCGGTTTCGCTCGCCCGGCGTGCCGTCGGGCCGCGGCAGGAACTTCGGCACCACGAAAAGCGAGATGCCCTTGACGCCCTCCGGCGCGTTGGGCGTCCTCGCGAGGACCAGATGCACGATGTTCTCCGCGAGATCGTGCTCGCCGTAGGTGATGAAGATTTTCTGCCCGGAGATGAGGTAGTGATCGCCGCTCGGCACGGCGCGCGTGCGCACCAGCGCCAGGTCCGAGCCCGCCTGCGGCTCGGTGAGGTTCATCGTGCCGGTCCATTCGCCGGCCACCATCTTCGGCAGGAAGAGCTTTTTCTGCGCCTCGGTGCCGCAGAGCTCCAGCGCGTGGATCGCGCCCTGCGTGAGCAGCGGGCAGAGCGAGAACGACATGTTCGCCGAGGTGATCATCTCCTCCACCGCGGTGGCGACGAGCTTCGGCAGCCCCTGCCCTCCCCACTCGGGGGCGAAGGGCAGCGCCGCCCAGCCGCCCTCGACGTACTTGCGGTAGGCCTCGCGAAAGCCCTTCGGCGTCACCACGCTTCCGTCCTGCCAGCGCGAGCCCTCGCGGTCGCCCTGCTGATTGAGGGGATCGAGCACGCCGGAGGCGAACTTCCCCGCCTCCTCCAGAATCGCGTCCACCGTGTCCGGAGTCGCCTCGCCGTAGCCGGGCAGCTTCGCCACCTCGGCGAGCCCCGCCAGCTCGTTCAGCACGAACCGCATGTCCTTCAGCGGCGCACGGTAGGCGCTCATGACGCTCTCCCTACTGGGCCTTGCCCAGCTCCTCGACGAGCTGCGGCACGATCTGGAAAAGGTCGCCGACGATGCCGTAGTCGGCCACCTGGAAGATCGGCGCCTCCTCGTCCTTGTTGATGGCGACGATGACGCGGCTGTCCTTCATGCCGGCGAGATGCTGGATCGCCCCGGAGATGCCGACCGCGATGTAGAGGTCGGGCGCGACGATCTTTCCGGTCTGCCCCACCTGCCAGTCGTTCGGCACGAAACCGGCGTCCACCGCCGCGCGCGAGGCGCCCATCGCGGCGTTCAGCCGGTCGGCGAGCGCCTCGAGCAGCTTGAAGTTCTCCGCCGAACCGAGCCCCCGCCCCCCGGAAACCACCACCCGCGCCGAGGTGAGCTCCGGGCGCTCGCTCTTGGCGACCTCGCGGCCGATGAAGCGGGAAAGGCCGCTGTCGGGCGGAGGCGCCACCGTCTCGATCGCGGCGTTGCCGCCCTCGGCCGGGACCGCGTCGAAGCCCGTGGTCCGCACCGTGATCACCTTGATCGGATCGGAGGACTGTACCGTGGCGAGCGCGTTGCCGGCGTAGATCGGCCGCACGAAGGTGTCGGGCGACTCCACCGCCACGATGTCGGAGATCTGCTGCGCATCGAGCAGGGCGGCCGCACGCGGCAGCACGTTCTTGCCGTTCGCGGTCGCAGGCGCGAGCACGTGCGTGTAGCCCTTCGCGAGCGAGGCGATGAGCGCGGCGACGTTCTCGGCCAATTCGTTGTCCAGGTGCGGGGCGTCGGCGTGCAGCACCCTGGCGACGCCGGCGATTCTCGCCGCCGCCCGTGCCGCCTCGCCGCATTCGCGGCCGGCGACCAGCACATGGACCTCGCCGCCGATTTTCTGCGCGGCGGCGACGGTGTTGAGGGTGGACTTGCGGATCGTCCGGTTGTCGTGCTCGGCGAGAACGAGCGCCTTCATATCACTTTCGCCTCGTTGCGGAGTTTCTCGACCAGCGTCTTCACGTCGGGCACCTTCACTCCCGCCTTGCGCTTCGGCGGCTCGGCCACCCGCAGCGTCTTCAGGCGCGGCGCGACGTCCACGCCGAGCGCGTCGGGCTTGAGCACCTCGAGCGGCTTCTTCTTCGCCTTCATGATGTTGGGCAGCGTCACGTAGCGCGGTTCATTGAGCCGCAGGTCGGTGGTGATCACCGCCGGAAGCGCGATCGAGAGCGTCTCCAGGCCGCCGTCCACTTCGCGCGTCACCTCTGCCCGGCCCTCGGCGATTCTCACCTTCGAGGCGAAGGTCGCCTGCGGCCAGCCAAGCAGCCCCGCGAGCATCTGCCCGGTCTGGTTGGCGTCGTCGTCAATCGCCTGCTTGCCGAGGATGACGAGCTGCGGGGTTTCCTTCTGGCACACGGCGCGCAGGAGCTTTGCCACCGCGAGCGGCTGCAGCTCGGCGTCCGTCTCGACCAGGATCGCGCGGTCGGCGCCGATCGCGAGCGCCGTGCGCAGCGTCTCCTGGCAAGCGGTGACGCCGCAGGACACCGCCACGATCTCGGTGGCGATGCCGGCCTCCTTGAGCCGCACCGCCTCCTCGACCGCGATCTCGTCGAACGGGTTCATGGACATCTTCACGTTGGCGGTCTCGACGCCGGTGCCGTCGGACTTCACGCGCACCTTGACGTTGTAGTCCACCACGCGCTTGACGCTGACAAGGATCTTCATGGAATGGGGGATTCGCGAGAACCGGCCGAATTATAGCCTCGCCCTCCGGCACCCGAGCGCGAGCGGGCTTCGGTTGCGTTTGAAACCGGCCTGCCGCGCAAGCGCCCGCGGTGAGACAATCGCGCAAGGAGGCTTGCACATGACCGATCTCTCCCATGTCCGGATCCCGTCGCTGCGCGCCAGGGTGAGCGAGGCCGAATGGCAGGCGCGAGTGAACTGCGCCGCCTGCTACCGTCTGGTGGCGCTTTTCGGGATGAACGATCTCGTCTACAACCACATCTCGGTGCGCGTGCCGGACGAGGAAGGCCGCTTCCTCATCAATCCGTACGGCTACGCCTACGAGGAGATCACCGCCTCGAGCCTGGTCAAGATAGACTTCGACGGCAACGTGGTGCTCGATTCCGGCACCGGCTACGGGATCAACCGCGCCGGGTTCGTGATCCACAGCGCGATCCACCGCGCCCGGCCCGACGTCGCCTGCGTGATCCACACCCACTCGCCGGCGGGGATGGCGGTCTCGGCGCTCAAATGCGGGCTGCTCCCGCTGACGCAGAACGCGATGTTCTTCGCCGGAATCGGTTATCACGACTACGAGGGCCCGGTAGTGGATCCCGCCGAGCAGGAGCGGCTCGTGCGCGACCTCGGCACGAACTCGGCGCTGATCCTGCGCAATCATGGGCTGCTCACGGTGGGCGCCACCGTCTGCGAGGCGTTCGTCACCATGCACTGGCTGGAGCGCGCCTGCCAGGCGCAGCTCGCGGCGATGGCCTGCCACACCGAACTCAACTGGCCGGATCCGAAAACAGTCGAGCTGACCCGCGAACGCTACAAGCCGGGGCAGCGGCGCGGAATCACCGAGCTGGAATGGCCGGCGCTTCTTCGCATGCTCGACCGGCGCGACCCTTCGTACCGGGAATAGCCGATGCTCGAAGGAAAGGTGGTGGTGGTCACCGGCGCCGGAGGCGGCATCGGCCGCGATCTTGCGCTCGCGATGGCGGCCAAGGGCGCGAAAGTGGTGGTGAACGACGTCGGCGCCTCGGTGGCGGGCGAAGGGCGCGATCGCGGGCCGGCCGAGCGCGTCGTCGAGGAAATCCGCGCGCGCGGCGGCATGGCGGTGGCCAACACCGACAGCGTCGCCGAGTGGGAGTCGGCGAACCGCATCATCCAGACGGCGCTCGACGCTTTTGGCCGCATTGACGTGGTGGTCAACAATGCAGGGATCCTGCGCGACCGGTTCTTCTTCAACATGTCGGTCGAGGAGTGGCGCGCGGTGATTGACGTGCACCTGAACGGCACGTTCTACGTCTCGCGCGCGGCGGCGCCGTACTTCCGCAGCCAGAACTCGGGGCGCTACCTGCACATGACCTCGACCTCGGGACTCATCGGCAACCTCGGGCAGGCGAACTACGCCGCCGCCAAGCTCGGCATCGCGGCGCTGTCCAAGTCCATCGCGCTCGACATGGCGCGCTACCACGTCACCTCGAACTGTATCTCGCCCTTTGCCTGGAGCCGGATGATCGGCACCATCCCGGCCGACACCCCGGAGCAAAAGGCGCGACTGGAGAAGCTGAAGCGCATGGAGACGGCGAAGATCGCGCCGCTCGCGGTGTACCTCGCAAGCGATGCCGCGCAGGAAGTGACCGGCCAGATCTTCGCGGTGCGCGCGAACGAGATCTTCCTCATGAGCCAGAGCCGCCCGCTGCGCTCGGTGCATCGCGGCGAGGGCTGGACGCCGGAGGCGATCGGCGAGCACGCGATTCCGGCCCTGCGCGCGCATTTCTATCCGCTGGAGCGTTCGCAGGACGTCTTTTCCTGGGACCCGGTGTGAGCGTGCGCTCGCCCGAAGGCGTGCCGGATTCCCGCGGGCTCAATCTGTTCACCGCGGATCCGGGTTTCCGGGGACTGCTCGAGCTGCACCTCGAGCCCGCGCTCGCGGCACACCTGATGCCGCACCTGGAGCGCCTCGGCGCGATGGCCGGAGCGGAACTGGACGAGTGGGCGCTGCAAGCCGACAAGAACCCGCCGGTGCTGCGCGGACAACGGATCGAGAAGCACCCCGCCTACCGCAAGCTGGAGGAAGTCGCCTTCTCGACCTACGGCCTTGCGGCGATGTCGCACCGCGCCGGCGTCCTTGGCTGGCCCGAGCCGCTTCCGCCTGCCGCCAAGTACGCCCTCACCTATCTCTACGTCCAGGCGGAGTTCGGCGTCTGCTGCCCGCTCTCGATGACCGACGCGCTCACGCGCACGATCCGCAAGTTCGCCGACCCGGCGCTCGCGGCGCGCTATCTGCCCGCCCTCACCTCGCAGGACATGGACGCGCTCGTCCAGGGCGCGATGTTCATGACCGAACGGCAGGCGGGTTCCGACGTCGGCGCCATACGCACCCGCGCGGTGAGGTCGGGCGAGGCGTGGGCGCTCTACGGCGAGAAATGGTTCTGCTCGAACGCCGACGCGGGGCTCGCGCTGGTGCTCGCGCGCCCCGAGGGCGCGCCCGGCGGAACGCGCGGGCTCTCGCTCTTTCTCATGCCGCGCGTGCTCGCCGACGGCTCGCCCAACCGCTACCGCATCGTGCGCCTGAAGGACAAGCTCGGCACGCGCGACATGCCGAGCGGCGAGATCGTGCTGGAGGGCGCCGTGGCGTATCTGGTCGGCGACCCGGAGCGCGGCTTCGTGCAGATGGCCGACATGATCAACATGTCGCGCCTTTCCAACGGCGTACGCGCCGCCGGGCTCATGCGCCGCGCGCTCACCGAGGCGCTTTTCGTCGCGCGCCGCCGCGTCGCCTTCGAGCGGCCGCTCATCGAGCTGCCGCTCGTGCGCCGCCAGCTCCTCAAGCTCATGCTCCCGACCGAAGCGGCGCGCAGCGTGATGCTCTACGCCGCGCTCGAGCTGGCGAAGGCCGACGCCGGCGACGAGGCGGCGCGGCGGCGCGTGCGCGTTCTCACCCCGCTGCTGAAGTTTCGCGCCTGCCGCGACGCGCGGCGCGTCACCGGCGACGCGATGGAGGTGCGCGGCGGCGTCGGCTACACCGAGGAGTGGTCGGATCCCCGCCTGGTGAGGGATGCGCACCTGGGCTCGATCTGGGAGGGCACTTCCAACATCGTCGCGCTCGACGTGCTGCGCGCGATCCGCAAGGAGGCGGCGCTCGATGCGCTGCTGCCGGACCTCAATGCCCGCATCGAGCGCGCGCCGCGGCTGCTTGCCGCGCGCGTCGCCGCCTCGCTCGACAAGGCCGCCGCCTTCGCGTACGAGGCGGCGACCGCCGGGCCCGAATCGCACGCGCGCCAGGCGGCGAGCGGCCTTTACTACGCGGTCGCGGCGGCGCTGCTCGCCGACGAGGGCACGCGCCTTGCCGCGCGCGGCGACTGCCGCCGCCATCTGCTCGCATTGCTCGCCTATGTGCATCGCCTTGCGCCGCGCGATCCGTTGCGCGGCGACGCGCAGCGGATCGAGCAGGCGTTCGCGCAGGCGCTGCTTCCCGAGACCCCGGTCGGCCCGGAAGCGCTCGAAAGGATTCTTCCCATCCTGTCGCATTGAGGGTTTGTCATGCCCGGACCGCTTTCGCACATCCGCGTCCTCGACCTCTCGCGCGTGCTCGCGGGGCCGTGGGCGTCGCAGAACCTGGGCGACCTCGGCGCCGAGGTGATCAAGATCGAGCGCCCCGGCTCGGGCGACGACACGCGCGGCTGGGGGCCGCCCTGGCTGAAGGACGCCGCCGGCAACGATACCCGCGAATCGGCGTACTACCTCTCGGTCAACCGCAACAAGAAGTCGGTCACGGTGGACATCTCGAAGCCGGAGGGGCAGGCCCTGGTGCGCGAGCTCGCGGCCAGATGCGAGGTGCTGATCGAGAACTACAAGGTGGGCGCGTTGAAGAAGTACGGCCTCGACTACGAGAGCCTGCGCGCGGTCAATCCGTCGCTCGTGTATTGCTCGGTGACCGGTTTCGGGCAGGACGGGCCGTACGCGCCGCGCCCCGGCTACGATTTCATCTTCCAGGGCATGGGAGGCCTCATGTCCATCACCGGCGAGCGCGACGGCCAGCCCGGCGCCGGCCCGCAGAAGGTGGGCATCGCCATCACCGACGTCCTCACCGGCATGTACGCGACGGTGGCGATCCTCGCCGCGCTCATGCACCGCGAACGCACCGGCGAGGGCCAGTACATTGACGCGGCGCTGCTCGACACCATCGTCGCCTTCTGCGCCAATCAGGCGGTGTCGTACTTCGTCTCCGGCCGGATCCCGGTCCGCTGGGGCAACGCCCATCCGCAGGTCGTGCCCTACGAGGTGTTCCCCACCGCCGACGGCCACCTCATCCTCGCGGTCGGCAACGATTCGCAGTTCGAGCGCTTCTGCCAGGCCGCCGGCTGCCCGGAGCTTGCCGCCGAGCCGCGCTTCCGGACGATGTCCCAGCGCATCGTCCACCGCGCCGAGCTGATCCCGATCATCCGCGAGATCATGCGCACGCGCACCAAGCGCGAGTGGATCGAGCTTCTGGAAGCGGCCAACGTCCCCTGCGGCCCGATCAACGACATGAAGGAGGTGTTCGAGGACCCGCAGGTGCGCCACCGGGGCTTGCGCGTGGACATGCCGCATCCGGCGGGCAGCGCGGCGCCGGTGGTCGCCAGTCCGCTGCGGCTCTCGAAGACCCCGGTCGAATACCGCCTCGCCCCGCCGCTGCTGGGGCAGCATACCGCGGAGGTGCTCAAGGGCCTGCTCGGAAAGTCGGACGCCGAGATCGCGCGGCTCAGGAGCGCCGGCGTCGTCTGAGGCGCCGGCGGCGGATCACCGCCACTGCCTCGCAGAGGGCTCGAAGGTCCTTCGCCGCGACGTTCCAGACGATCTCCGGATCGGTGCGCCAGTACTGATGCGCGAGCCGGTCCCGCATGCGCGCCGCTGCGGCCCAGGTAACGCCGGGCGCTTCCACGGCGAGATCCACGCCCAGCGCCTGTACCGTCTTGATCGCCTCGCCGATCATGATCAGCCGCGCGATCACCGCGTCGCGCGCCATCTCATCGCCGAGGAAGGCGCGCTTTCCCCCGCGGATGTACCGGCGGATCGCCCGCGCAGACTCCAGGATGTCGTCGAGAAAGGCGACCGGATCGCGCGCCACGCCGGCTACAGGATGCGAACCATTTCCCGCCGCGCTCTCGCCAGCACGCGCGGCTTGAGTGTCCGGGTCGTGAAGACGTCCACCCTGCGCCCGAAAAGTGCCTCCAGGTCCTGCTCGAAGCCGAGCAGATCGAGCAGCGATCGGCCCCGCTCCAGCTCCACGAGAAAATCGAGGTCGCTTGCGGGTTCCTCCGCCCCGCGCGCCGCCGATCCGAAAAGCGACATCGTGCGCACGCCGTGCACCCCTGCCAGTGTCCGCAGCAGCGTCCGGCGTGCGAGCACCTCCTCGCGCAGCGCGCCGCCACCGGCGCGCGCGACTTCCAGCGCAAGGCCCAGCCCGCGCAACACCTGCGCCACCTTGTCCAGTCGTGCGGTGCTCTTGCCAGCCTCCAGCTCCTGCAGAAAGCGCACCGACACCCCGAGCCGCTGCGCCGCCTCGCGCAGCGACCAGCCGCGCGCCCGCCGCGCAGCGCGCACGCGCGCGGCGATTCCGGCTGCGGGCCAAAAGTCACGAGCCATCGGGCCATTGTATTACGATCATGCCTGCTGCACTGCGATCGTAGCGACGGCCACGGACGGCGTCGCGCCGCGACGGCTCGCCGCGCCGGCGAAACAGGCGCCCGCGCGTCAGGGCCTGTGCCAGACTTGCGCTATGCTCGGTGCCGCTGTGCGCGTGCTGCTCGTGGATCCGATTGACCCTTCCGGCGAGGCGCTGCTGCGCGAACGCGGCGCCGCGGTGCTCGCCGCGCCCGACGGCGAGGCGGCGACCGTCAAGCGCCTCGCCCGCGACTGCGACGCGCTCATCACCCGCTCGAAGCTCCCCGACGACCTGTTCGATGCGGCGCCCGGCCTGCGCGCGGTCACGATCCACGGCACCGGCACCGATCTGGTTCCGCTCGCCGCGGCCAACGCGCACGGCGTGGCGGTCGCGAACCTGCCGGGAAGCAACGCGCAGTCGGTCGCCGAATACTGCGCGATGGCGATGCTGATGCTCGCACGCAACATCGTCCCGATCATGGCGGCGATGCGCGCCCGCCCCTGGGACGAAGCGCGCGCGCTCGGGGCCGCCGCGCACGAGATCGCCGAGATGACCGCAGGCATCGTCGGCGTCGGCGCGATCGGCGCGCGCCTGGCACGCATCCTCCGGCACGGCTTCGGCATGCGCGTGCTCGGGCATCGGCGCCGGCTCGACCGGCTGCCGCCCGAGGCGGAAGCGGCGCCGCTCGAGCGGCTGCTCGCGGAATCGGATTTCGTGGTGCTCACCTGCCCGCTCACGCCCGAAACGCACCATCTCCTCGACCGCGAGCGCTTCGCCCTGATGAAGCCCACGGCGTGGCTGGTCAACGTCGGCCGCGGGCCGGTGGTGGACGAAGCGGCGCTCGTCGAGGCCCTGCGCGAACGCCGCATCGCCGGTGCGATGCTCGACGTCTACGAGCACTACCGCATCGAGCCGGGACATCCGCTCTTTGCGCTCGACAACGTCATCCTCACGCCGCACCTTTCGGGCATGACGCGCGAGTCGCGCCGCCGGATGGGACGCGCGGCGGCCGAGGCGACGCTCGCCATGCTCGCCGGCGAGCGCCCGGCCCACCTGGTCAATCCCGACGTCTGGCCGAAGTTCCGCGCGAGGCTCCAATGACTGCCGAGCTGAGAATCGCCGAAGTCCGCGCGTTTCCGGTCTCGTTCGCCGTGCCGCCGGAGCGCCGCGTCACGCTCGGCATCGGCACCGCGGTCAAGCGCGACGCGGTCGTCGTGAGGGTGCGCACCGCCGGCGGGCTCGTCGGCTGGGGCGAAGCGCACCACGGGCGCGCGCATACGGCGGTCGCCAAGCTCATCGAGACCACGCTCGCGCAGCTCGTCCTCGGCATGGACGCATGGGACGTGGTCGGGGTCTGGAAGCGCGTCTACGACAAGCAGCTTGCGAGCCACGGCATGGGCGCCGGCGCCTGCCTGGCGATGAGCGGCATTGACATGGCGCTGTGGGACATCCGCGGCAAAGCGGCCGGCCTGCCGCTCTACCGGCTGCTCGGCGGCGCGAGCCGGCCGGTGCCCGCCTACGCCGGTGGCGTCTCGTTCGGCTATCAGCCGCCGGCCGCACTCGTGGACGAGGTGCAGAAGTCGCTCGCCGCGGGCTACCGCGCCGTGAAGCTGCGCGTGGGCGACTCGCCCGAGCGCGACCTCGCCCGGATCGCCGCGGTGCGCAAGGCGGCAGGCGACGGGATCGCGATCCTCGCCGACGCCAACACCGGCTGCGGCCTCGAGGACGTGCGGCGCCTCCTGCCCGGCCTCGACGAGCTGGGCGTCGGCTGGCTGGAGGAACCGTTTCCGGCGCACGACATGCGCAGCTATCGCCTGGCGCGCAGTTTCGGAAGAACCCCGTTCGCCGCCGGCGAGAACCACTACACCCGCTTCGAGTTCAACCGCGTGATCGAGGACGGCGCGATCACGATCCTCCAGCCCGACCTGTCCAAGACCGGAGGCCTCACCGAGGCGCTGCGCATCGCGGCGATGGCCTCGGCGTGGAAGCTGCCGATCCACCCGCACAGCTCGATGACCGCGCTCAATCACGCCGCCTCGATCCACTTCCTCGCCGCGCTGGACAACGGCGGATATTTCGAGGCGGACGTCTCGCAGGCGAATCGCTTTCGCGACGAGCTGTGCGGCGCGCCGCCGTACACGCTGGACCGCGACGGCTGCGTGCGGCCGCTCGAGGCCCCCGGCCTGGGGCTCGAAGTGGACGAGGCGTTCCTCGCCGCGCACCCGCCGATCGAAGGACCCGGATATATTTAGCGACCTATGAGCGGCTCCATGATGTCTGCGGAATCGAGTCACGCGGCGCTGCGCGAAGGCGTGCGCGCGCTGTGCGCGCAGTTCGACAGCGCCTACTGGCAGAAGGTGGACGAGCAGCGCGCCTACCCGGAGGAGTTCGTCAACGCCCTCACCCGGGCGGGCTGGATGGCGGCGCTGATCCCGGAGGAGTACGGCGGCTCGGGGCTCACCCTCACCGAGGCCTCGGTCATCATGGAGGAGATCACCCGCTCCGGTGCGAACGCCGGCTGCTGCCACGGCCAGATGTACAACATGAATACGCTGCTGCGGCACGGCTCGCCGGAACAGAAGAAAAAGTACCTGCCGCGGATCGCCTCCGGGGAACTGCGCCTTCAGGCGATGGGCGTCACCGAGCCCGGCGCCGGCACCGACACCACGCGCATCAAGACCTTCGCCGAGAAAAAGGGCGACCGCTACGTCGTCAACGGCCAGAAGGTGTGGACCTCGCGCCTGCAGCACTCGGAGCTGATGATCCTGCTTGCGCGCACGACGCCCCTTGCCGAGGTGAAAAAGCGCACCGAAGGCATGTCGGTGTTCCTGGTGGATACGCGCGCGGCGCTCGGCCGCGGCATGACGGTGCGGCCGATCCGCAACATGGTGAACCACGAGACGAACGAAGTCTTCTTCGACAATCTCGAAATCCCGGCCGAGAACCTGATCGGCGAGGAAGGCAAGGGCTTTCGCTACCTCCTCGACGGGCTGAACGCCGAGCGCATCCTGATCGCCGCCGAGTGCATCGGCGACGGCTACTGGTTCGTCGAGCGCGCGGTCAAGTACGCGCGCGAGCGCGTGGTGTTCGACCGCCCGATCGGCCAGAACCAGGGCGTGCAGTTTCCGATCGCCGAGTGCTACATGGAGATCGAGGCGGCCAACCTCATGCGCTACCGGGCAGCGGCGCTCTTTGACGCGCACAAGCACTGCGGGGCGGAGGCGAACATGGCCAAGCACCTCGCCGCCAAGGCGTCCTGGGAGGCGGCCAACGTGTGCCTGCAGACCCACGGCGGCTTCGGCTTCGCCGCCGAGTACGACGTCGAGCGCAAGTTCCGCGAGACGCGCCTGTATCTGGTCGCGCCGATCTCGACCAACCTGATCCTGTCGTACATCGCCGAGCACGTGCTCGGGCTGCCACGCTCGTTCTAGCTTCGGGCGCCGTGGCCGCGCGCTCGCGCGAGCCGGCGCAGGCGCAGGAAGCGGGTCGAGATCGGATCAGGTGAGGTCGCGCGGGGCGAGGGCTCCCCCGGTATCGCCGTCATGGCCCTCCGTCCCCGAGCACCGCTCCTGCGAAATCCTCCGCACCCAGAGGCCTGCCGAACAGATAGCCCTGCGCCATGTCGCAGCCCCATCTGGCAAGGTGCTGCATCTGCTCCGGCGTCTCGACGCCCTCGGCCACCACCTCCATGCCGAGACGGTGAGCCATGTCTATGACCGCTCCGCAGATGGCGGCGCTGTCCTCGTCACCCGGCAGTCCCCTGACGAAGCTGCGGTCAATCTTCAACGCGTCAATGGGAAATCGCTTCAGATAGGCGAGCGACGAGTAGCCGGTGCCGAAGTCGTCAATGGCGAGCCGGATCCCGAGGGCCTTGAGAGCCGCGACGCACCGCATCCCGGCCTCGACGTCCTCCATCATCGCGGTCTCCGTAATTTCCAGCTTGAGCATCGCCGGATCGAGCCGGGCGCCCGCGAGCGCCTCGCGCACCACTTCGACGAGCCTCGGGTCCCGGAACTGGCGCGCCGAGATGTTCACCGACACGAACAGCGGCTCGCGCCGCCGCCGGTTCCACGCCGCCACCTGCTGGGCGGCCGTCGCCAGCACCCAGTGTCCGAGCGGCACGATCAGACCCGAGCCTTCGGCCACCGGAATGAACTCGCCCGGCGAGATCGCGCTGCCGTCCGCTCGGTGCCAGCGAATGAGCGCCTCCGCTCCGACCATCACGCCGCTTCCCAGCCTCACAATCGGCTGGTAGTGGAGCCTGAACTCATTCTCCTGCAGCGCCTGGCGCAGCGCCTGCTCCAGATGCACGAAGCGCACCACGCGCGCATTCATCTCCGCCGCGAAGAATCGGAAGCAGTCG
This sequence comes from Pseudomonadota bacterium, assembly GCA_040752005.1. GTDB lineage: Bacteria > Pseudomonadota > Gammaproteobacteria > Burkholderiales > SG8-39 > RBG-16-66-20. The sequence goes on from JBFMFX010000008.1 coordinate 63,349, forward strand.
CGCCCGTCCTCTTTCGCCCGGTAGAGCGCGGTATCCGCATGTTGCAGCAGGATGGCCGCGTCACGGCCGTCCTTCGGATAGAGCGCGAGGCCGGCGCTCGCGCTGAGCACGAACTCGTGGGTATCCACCTTGAGCGGCGTGCTGACGGAGTTGAGCACCTTGCTCGCCACATGTGCCGCGTCTTCCTCACGTTTGAGATCGGCCAGCACGATCACGAACTCGTCGCCGCCTACGCGCGCCACGGTATCGCCACTGCGTACCGCCCCCGCCAGTCGCGAGCCGATCGCGGCGATGACCCGGTCGCCGACCAGGTGACCGAAGCTGTCGTTGATCCGCTTGAGGTGATCCACGTCAAGATACATCACCGCCATCGGCTGCTGCGAGCGCTCGGCCTTCAGAACTGCCTGAGTCAGCCGATCTTTCAAGAGGTTGCGGTTCGGCAGCCCGGTGAGCGAGTCGTAGTTGGCGTTGCGCTCAATTTCCTCCTGATACCGGATGCGCTCGCTCACGTCGCTCGATATGCCGATGAAATGCGTCACGCGGCCTGCTTCGTCGCGCACCGGCGCCACCCGAATCTCGTTCCAGAACAGGGTCCCGTCCTTGCGATAGTCGCGGATCAGCGCGCTCGTCTCGCGCCCCTCGCGCACGGCCACGCGCAGGGCTTCGACGCCCGGTTGATCGCGGTCTTCGCGGTGCAGCAAGCGTGGGTTGCGGCCGATGACTTCCTCTCGGGAGTAGCCGGTGATGCGCTCGAAGGCGGGGTTGACGTATACGATCTCCTGCCCGTGGTCGGTCGGCCGGGTGATCATCACCGAGTTGGCGCTCGATTCGAGCGCCCGCTCGAGCAGGCGGAGACTTTCCTCGGCGCGCCGCCGGCGCGTGACATCATGGAGCATCACGTACACGCCGACAACGCGACCTTGCTCGTCGCGATTCGGCACAAGGGACAGATCCAGTTCGCGAAGGCTGCCGTCGGTCCGGCGCCGACGCCTGATCCGCGCCGTCACCGTTTCGCCGCCGAACGCGCGCGCAAGCCGCGGCTGCGCCTCGGCCCACTCGTCTGCGCCGATGATGTCTTGCAGCATCCGCCCTTCGAGCGCATCCAGTTTGCCGGCGTGGAACTCGGCGTATTGGCGATTCGCGTACTGCAGCCGACATTGCGAATCGAGATAGCAGATCATGGCCGGCACGTTGTCGAGAATCAGCCTGCGCTGCGCGAGGCTCGCGCGCAGTTCCTCTTCGGCGCGCTGGCGCTCGGTGATGTCCTGGACGATGGCGATGAAAACCGCTCGTCCGTCCATCGAGGATATCTGTAGCCGCACCTCTACCGGATAACGGCTGCCGTCCTTGCGCCGGTGGGTGGTGACGAAGGTCACGGCCTGCTGCTCCCCGCGGCGCAGCGGCGCAATCAGTCGCTCGAAGCTTGCCGGGTCGAACTCCGGCTTGAGGTCGAGTGGCGTGAGCGCGCGCAACTCATCCATCGAGTAGCCAAGGTTGCGGCGCGCGCCCTCGTTCACCTGTACGAATCTGAGCGTGTGCGCATCGAAGAGGTAGATTTCGTTGGACGATTCGTCGAGAATCCGGCCCAGTTGCGCGATCGTGCGCTCGCGCGCCCGCAGGTCTTCCGCCGCCCGCTTGGTGTCGGTCACATCATGGGCGACGGTGAGTATGCAGGCCTGCCCGGCCAGCTCCAGCGGCCGCATCCAGCGCAGCACCTCTCGCACCTCTCCGCTGCGGCGGCGCAGCCGGCTGGCGAAGGCGTTCACCGCCCCTTCGGTGGCCAGCAGATCGAGCGCCCGGCTGCGTTCGCCCTCGTCTGGCCACAGGCCGAGTTGCGCGACCGTACGACCGATCGCTTCTTCACGCCGCCAGCCGGTCAGTGCGCAGAAGGCATCATTGACCTCGACGAGCAGCCCGTCGTCCCTGCGGCTGATCGAGGTCGCAACCGGCGTCGCCGCGAACGCTGCCGCGAACTTCGCCTCGCTTTCGCGCAGCGCCGCCTCGGCGAGCTTGCGCGCCGTGATGTCGCGACCCACGCCGCGGTAGCCGCGGAACCGCCCCTTCTCGTCGAACACCGGCTTGCCGCTGATGCTCACCCACCGTATCGTGCCGTCCCGGCTCAGGCGCGAGTACTCGAAGTCCCTGAACTCCTCGTGCGCTTCGAGCTGGCGCCGGTGCTCGGCCCACTGCTCGGGCGAGAGCCGCTCCGCGTGGATTTCCCAGCGTGTTCGGCCGACGTAGTCCGCCGCCGCGCGCAGCGGCCAGGAACGGTCGGTCGGCGCGGCCGGAACTTCGACGAAGCGGAAGTTCTCGTCCTGTTCCCAGTACCAGTCGGAGGAAAGCTCGGCGAGCTCCCGAAATCGCGCCTCGCTCGCGGCGAGCGCCGCGTGCGCGTCCATGCGGTCGAGTTCGGCGCCTGCCCGCGCCGCAAAAATGCGCGTCACCGTGCGCACCAGCCCTTCATCGGCCAGCGGCTTTACGTCCGCGATCGCGAGCAACCCGCGCGGTTCGCCCGCCTCCCCGCGGAACGCGACGCCATAGTACGCAGCGGCGCCAAGCGCCGCCAGTTGGCGATCCTCGGGATACACCCGCTGTGCGCCCTCGGATACGCAGATCTCGAACCGGTCGCGGACATCCGCGCACGGCGTGCCCGCGAGCGTGAATTCGAGCGGATCGGCATAATCCTCGCCGCTCCAGAACGCCAGCACGCGCACGCGCTCGAGGCGAGGCCCGACGAACCGGCCAACGAAGGCGTAACGTACCTCCAGCGCCCGGGCGAGGTTTTTCACCAGTGCCCGCAGGAAATTCTCGCCGGTTTCCGCCGCCGTCCCTTCGAGAATCGCGCGCAGCAAGCGTTCGGCCCGGATGCGCTCGCGCAGATCGCGTACACCGCAGCAGATCAGTCGCTCGGTGCCGAGCCGCACGGGGCCGAGGCTGATCTCCACGGGAATCTGCGTGCCGTCCTTGTGCAGCGCGACAAGCTCGCGCCCGGCGCCCATCGGTCGGGGTACAGGCGCGAGCGCGTACCGCGTGCGTTCGGCGGCGTGTCGCTCGCGAAGGTGCGCCGGAACGAGCGCCTCGACCGCCTTGCCCACAAGCTCCGCCTCGCGGTACCCGAGCAAGCTCTCGAGCAACCGGTTTGCATGCCGGATCGCCCCGTCCGCGCCGACAAGCAGCATCGGATCCGGGGAAGATTCCAGCAGCGCCTGCAGCTCGCGCTGCTTCCATCTGCGACTGATGTCCAGTTCCCGAGCGATCGCCGGCACCAGGTGGTCGAGCCGCTCCTTGCTCAGCACCGCCCTTGCGCCTGCCGCGATGAGCTGCGCGTCGCGCCCTAGTTCTTCGGTTTCCGTCAAGGCGATGGCGGCGAGGTCGCCAGCCGATTCCTGAAGCAGCGCGAGGACCGCCCGCCAATCGGCTCCTGCGGACGCGACGTCAATCAGCAGCACGTCCCACTCTTCCTCGCTCACGGCCGCGCGCAGCTCGGCGAGATCGGCGACCATCCGCCGCCGGAGCGCAAAACCGCCGGCCAGCGCGGCGAGCGCAAGCCGCAAGATGTCCGTTTCCGGACCGATCTGCAGTACGCGCAACGGCGCGCGATTACCGACGGAAAATTGGCTGCGAACCAGTCAGTCGCCCCCCACAGAGGCGAGGATCAAACGACCGACGAAGACAAACGACCGCAGCCTGCGATGCAGCTCGCAGCGGCGCCGACTGACCGACGATCCGGCGCCATGGTGGTAGGGCGACGCGGCGAAGCCGGCAAGGGCGCTGCCTGCTGAACCGCCGCCAGCGCGAGCGGCAATGCAGCGCCGATCGCGCAATCCGCTTCGGGGCGGACTCTTCAGCTCCTGTTCCCGGCGCGCCGATCGCGCCTCAAGCCACGGCAATCGGCTATTTCCTCCACGCCGGCGCGCGCTTCTCGATGAACGCGCACATGCCTTCGCGGCCTTCGGGGTGCGCGAAATCGGCGGCGATCACCTCGCCGGCGATCGCGTAGGCGCGCTCGAGCGGCATCTCCATCTGCTGGTAAAAAGCGCGCTTGCCGGCGGCGACCGTCGCCGCGGGCTTGGCCGCGAGCGCGCGCGCGAGCGCCTCGGTCGCCGCATCCAGCTCCGCGTCCGGCACCACGCGGTTGACGAGGCCCCAGGCGAGCGCCTGGCGCGCGTCTATCGGATCGCCGGTGAGCAGCATCTCCAGCGCGTGCTTGCGCAGCAGGTTCCGCCCGATCGCCACGCCCGGCGTCGAGCAGAAGAATCCCCAGTTCACGCCCGGGGCGACGAACTTCGCGCTCTCGGCGGCGACCGCGAGGTCGCACTGCGCGACCAGCTGGCAGCCGGCGGCGGCGGCGGCGCCCTGCACCTTGGCGATCACCGGCTGCGGCAGCTTCGGGATCGCCGCCATCATGCGGCTGCAGCGCTCGAAAAGGCGCGCGATCGCCGGCTGCTCGCCGAGCGCGCGGATCTCCTTCAGGTCGTGGCCGGCGCAAAAGCCCCTGCCGCGCGCGGCGATCACCACCACGCGCACCGCCCTGTCCTCGGCGATCGCGTCGAACGCCGACTGCAGCGCGCCGATCATCTCGCTCGTGAGCAGATTCATCTGCTGCGGCCGGTTGAGCGTGAGCGTCGCCACGCCCTCGCGGTCCTCGCGTAGCAGCACCGGCTCTCCGGTTTGCGGAACTGCGCTCATCGTCTCTCCTTTGCCTTCGGCATCAGGTGTCTATCGCCGCCGCCGATTTCGCTCTCTCGCGCAGGACGAACTTCTGGATCTTGCCGGTGGAGGTCTTCGGCAGCTCTCCGAACACCACCGCGCGCGGCGCCTTGAAGTGCGCCAGGTGCTCGCGGCAGAAAGCGATGATCTCGGCCTCGGTCGCCCGCGCGCCCGGCTTCAGTTCCACGTAGGCGCACGGCGTCTCGCCCCACTTCGGGTCAGGCCTGGCCACCACCGCGGCGGCGAGCACCGCCGGATGGCGATACAGCACGTCCTCGACCTCAAGCGAGGAGATGTTCTCGCCGCCCGAGATGATGATGTCCTTGGAGCGGTCCTTGATCTTGATGTAGCCGTCGGGGTGCAGCACCGCGAGGTCGCCGGAGTGGAACCATCCGCCGGCGAACGCCTTCTGCGTCGCGGCCGGGTTCTTCAGGTACCCCTTCATCGTGATGTTGCCGCGGAACATGATCTCGCCCATCGTCTCGCCGTCGGCGGGCACCGGCTTCATCGTCTGCGGATCCATCACCGCAAGGCCCTCCTCCATCAGGTAGCGCACGCCCTGGCGGCCGTTCAGGCGCGTCCTCTCGGCGATGTCGAGGTGCGCCCACTCCTCGTGCTTGGCGCACACCGTCGCCGGCCCGTACACCTCGGTGAGCCCGTAGACGTGCGTGAGGTCGAAGCCCATGCGTTCCATGCCCTCGATCATCGCCGCGGGCGGCGCCGCCGCCGCGACCATCGCATGGACCTTGTGCGAGATGCCGCGCTTCATTTCCTCCGGCGCGTTGATGAGCGTCGAGTGCACGATCGGCGCGCCGCAGTAGTGGGTGACGCGGTGCTCGCGGATCGCGTCGAAAATCGCCTTCGCCTCCACCTTGCGCAGGCAGACGTTGGTGCCGGCGTTGGCCGCCATCGTCCATGGAAAGCACCAGCCGTTGCAGTGGAACATCGGCAGGGTCCAGAGGTACACCGAGTGATGCGGCATGCCCCAGGTGACGATGTTGCAGATCGCGTTCAGATACGCGCCGCGGTGGTGATACACCACGCCCTTCGGGTCGCCGGTGGTGCCGGAGGTATAGTTGAGCGCGATCGCGTCCCACTCGTCCTCGGGCCAGCGCCAGGCGAACTCCGGATCGCCGCCCGCGATGAACGCCTCGTAGTCGGTCTCGCCCAGGCGCCTGCCCTCGCCGCGGTATTCCGGGTCGTCCACGTCCACCACGAACGGACGCGCCTTTACCTTCGCCAGCGCCCGCTCGATCGTCGGCGCGAACTCGCGGTCGGTGAGCAGCACCTTCGCCTCGCCGTGATTCAGCATGAACGCGATCGCGTCGGCATCGAGCCGCGTATTCAGCGTGTTGAGCACCGCCCCGGTCATCGGCACGCCGAAGTGGCATTCGTACATCTCCGGGGTGTTGGCGAGCATCGCCGCCACGGTGTCGCCGCGGCCGATGCCGCGCGCCGCGAGCGCCGAGGCAAGGCGCCGGCAGCGCGCGTAGGTCTCGGCCCAGGTGAAGCGGCGCGCGCCGTGGATGACGGCGGTGCGCCTCGGGTACACGTACGCCGCGCGCTCGATGAAGCCGAGCGGCGTGAGCGGCGCGTAGTTGGCCGGATTGCGATCGAGGTCCCCGTCGTACGGGTTGGCGGCTGCGATCATGGCGGGGAAAGTATAGCCTCCGCGAGGGCGCGATGTCCGGCACGCGCGCGGATTCGAGGGGTTCGCGTGCCGACCGCGCCGTCTGGCGCGCGACGCTCCGCGGGACGCTCGGCCGGCTGCTTCGCTCGGTGGCGATCGCCGCGCCGAGGCGCCGCGGTGAGCTTCAGGGTTTCCCGTGCCCTCTGCGCTACGATTGCGACCGCATGGGGGCTCTTTTACCGGTCGCGCGCGATGCTCCCGGGCCCGGGCGATCGAGGAACTGGCCCGTGAGACTCGGATTTCTGCCCTCGGCCGGGGCGGGCCAGCCGGTCGGCGAGGAGCGTCGCATCCTGGTTCCGCACCGGCCGCCACCCGCGCGCTGCAGCCTGAGCTTCGAATAGCGCGTGAGAATCGCGCGGTTTCTTCTGGCGTTCCTCGCGCTCGGTCTTGCGCGGCCGCACGTGGGCGCAAGCTCGATGGGCGGCCATGTCGCGCTCACATGGGCGGCGCTCTACCCGCGGGAGGTGGCGAGCCTGTGGCTGCTCGCCCCAGGTGGCCTGTGGAGCGCCCCAGCGAGCGAGGCGCGGCGCATGATCGAGCGCGAAGGCCGCAATCCGCTGCTGCCGCAAAGCGAGGAAGACTTCGCGCGCCTTGCCGCGCTGGTCGCGCACGATGCGCCTTACGTGCCGCGGCCGCTCCTCGATGCGATGGCGCACCGGAGGCTCGCTCATTGCGAGCTGGAAAGGCGCATCTTCGGCCAGCTGGTCGCCGACTCGGTCGAAGCGCGCATCCGCGGGCTGGCGACTCCGGCGCTCGCGGTCTGGGGCGAGCGCGACCGCGTCATCCATCCGGCCGCGGCGGAGGTTCTGCGCGGCCTGATGCCGCAGGTGCGCGTTGCGCTCATGCCCGAGGTCGGCCATCTGCCGATGATCGAGCGGCCGGCGGATGCCGCCGCCGAGTATCTGAGGTTTCGCGCAAGTCTCGCGAATTGACGGCGCCTGACATTATGTTTAAGGTTCTTCGTACCGTTAAACATTTGTCACGAGATGCCCGCAAGCGGACGAGACATTCCGGTCGAAGCGTTGAACGAGCGGCGCAAGGAGGCGGTGCGGCTGAGGCTTGCCGGTGCGACCGTCGAGCAGGCGGCGAAGAAAACGGGGCTGAGCGCGCCCACCGTCATCGCCGCGTTCAAGGCCTGGCGCGCCGGCGGCTGGGCGGCGGTGCCGGTGGCTCCGCGCGGCCGCGGTGCCGCGAGCGCGCCGCCGGCCGGGCAAGCCGTCGCACCGCGCGCGCCGCTGCGCGTCGTCCTGTGCGGCGATGCGGGCGCCGGCAAGAGCACGCTTCTTGCCCGTCTTCAGCGCGCCTCGCGCCGGTACGAGCTGATAGAGGTGCCCTCTCGCGCGCCGCACGCGCGCGAGCTTGCCGAAGCGGCCCGCGCCGCGGACGCCGCCCTCGTCGTGATGGATGCGCGCGATGGGCTGCGGTCGGCTGCGCACCGGCACGCGCTGCTCGCCGCGCTGTTCGGCGGCGGCGAGATCGCGCTCGCGGTGAACAAGATGGACCTCGCCGGCTACTCCGAGGCGCGCTTTCGTGAAATCGAGGCGCAGTTTCGCGACCTCGCGGCGCGCGCCGGTCTCGCCGCCCACGCGGTGATCCCGCTCAGCGCCCGGCGCGGCGCGAACCTCGCCGCCGCGGCGCGCGAGATGCGCTGGTACCGCGGCCCCGCGCTCACCGGCTGGCTCGAATCGCTCGAACCGCAGGCCGAACGGCTGCGCCGAGAGCCGCTGCGCTTCGCGGTCGAGGGCGTACACGCGCCCTCGGGCGATGCGCCCGCGCTCGCCGGCCGGATCGCGAGCGGGCTCGCCCGAGTCGGCATGCCGGTGTGCGTGCTGCCCTCAGGCCGCGCAAGCCGCATCGAGCGCATCCTCGGCCCGCAGGGCGAGCGCGAAGCGGCGGGCCCGGGGGAGCAGGTGGCGCTTGCGCTCGCCGGCGGGCCGGGCGCTTCGGCCGGCGATCTCGTCTGCGCCGCGGAGGCGCGCGCCGAGGTCGCGGACCAGTTCGAGGCGGCGCTCTTCTGGACGGGCGAGGAACCGCTGCTCAGAGGCCGCACCTACGAGTTGCGCATCGCGGCGCGCGCCGCCGCCGCCACCGTCGCGCCGCTCAAGTACCGGCTCGACGCGGACACGCTGGAGCACGTCGCCGCCGAGACGCTCGAGCCGAACCAGATCGGCGTGTGCGAGATCGAACTCGACCGGCCGATCGCGTTCGATCCCTTCGCGCGCAATCGCGCGACCGGCGGCTTCGAGCTGCGCGACCCGCAAACCGAACGCGGCGTCGGCATCGGCGTACTGCGGTTTGCGCTGCGGCGCGCGCACAACGTGCACTGGCAGCATGTGGACGTGGACAAGGCGGCGCGCGCGCGCCTCAAGCGCCAGCGCCCGTGCGTGCTGTGGCTCACCGGGCTGTCCGGCGCCGGCAAGTCCACGGTGGCGAACCTGGTGGAGAAAAGGCTCCATGCCGCCGGCTACCACACCTATCTCTTGGATGGCGACAACGTCAGGCACGGGCTGAACAAGGACCTCGGCTTCACCGCCGCCGACCGCGTCGAGAACATCCGGCGCATCGCCGAGGTGGCGAAGCTGATGGTGGACGCCGGCCTCATCGTCATCACGGCGTTCATCTCGCCGTTTCGCGCCGAGCGGCGCATGGCGCGCGCGCTGCTCGCGCCAGGCGAGTTCTTCGAGGTGCACGTGGATGCGCCGCTGGAGCTGGCCGAGCAGCGCGACCCGAAGGGCCTCTACCGCAAGGCGCGCCGCGGCGAGATCAAGAACTTCACCGGCATAGATTCACCCTACGAGCCGCCGGAGCAGCCCGAGATCCACCTCGACACCGCGCGCGCCTCTCCCGAGCAGGCCGCCGAGCAGGTGATCGCGGCGCTTCGCCGCGCCGGGATCGTCGCCCGCGCCTGAGGGACGCGGCGGGCCGAAGGTATCTGCCCGTCTTGTGCGCCCGCCTCGCGCCTCGCGATTGCCTCGCCCGAGGTGCCGTGCGAGGTCCTCGCCGCCAGACATCGCACGCTCGACCAGGCAGGGAGCGCGTTCTCGCCGCGGCGCGGCTTGCCGACGCCGACGAGTTCCTCGAGCGGCTGGCGCGAGGCGAGGATCCTTGGTGACATCATTTCCCCTATCGGGGTCGAAGACCGGGAAGTGCTCAAGTGATCGTCCTGGACACCTCACGTCTTGGTGAGGGCGGACGGCTCTAACTTCCGGCCGCCGCCGAGGTCTGGCGCGGAGCACCGCTCGCCGACGGTCCGGTCGAACTCGCTGTCGACGGCAACGTCGCCGTGCGCGCCGTCGGTCTGGGTGGCCTGCCGGGCGACCCCGTCGATCGGCTGATCGTCGCGACGGCACTGCGCCATGGCGCGGCGCTGGTGACCGCCGACGAGCGCCCTCTCGGCTGGCGTCATCCCATGGTTCGGCACGACGCGCGGCTGTAACAGGGCCGGTCCGCGGTCGAGCGAGGCCGGCGGAGTTGCCTCAGACAACTTCGGCGGCTCTGCCGCCAAAGGTACCCGAGGCGCAAATCGCTCCGGAGGCGCACCCGGATCGTTCCAAACACGGCGAACGAGCGGGGTCCATTTGCGTATCCGTTTAGGCCGAAGCCGAGCAGCGCGAACCAGATCCGGATGCAGCGCATTGCATTTAGTTGCGTTATTATACAATTATGCATGTAGTGAACGTCCCTCTCGCGGTTGTTTTTCAAGCGCTTGGCGATCCAACCCGCATTCGGGTGCTTCGTGTGCTGGCGACGGGAAGCGAGGAGGCCTGCCTTTGCGAGCTTGTCGATAGCCTGCTCGAGCCGCAATACAAGCTCTCGCGGCATCTAAAGGTGTTGCGCCAGGTTGGCCTGCTCGCCGCGGAGAAGGACGGCCGGTTTGTCTACCACCGGCTCGTGACGAGCCATACCCACCTAAAGAGGCTATACGCCGCGATCCGCGCGCTTCCGGACAGCGATGGGACGTTTGCGGCAGATCTGCGGCGCTTCAGAGAGCGCATGTGCTTGCGCGAGGCGGGCAGGTGCCGCGTGGGGATCCAGACACCGTCGCTGGCAGTACCGCAGCACGATTCCCGAGCGAGGAAGAGAGCATGAGCCCGTTACACAGTCTGTTCTTTGAACGACGACAAAGCGATGCACTGATGGCCGAGGAAGCTCTTGCATTGACGAAACTTCCAGGAGTTGCTCGATGAGCCAGTGCAGCAAATGTGGTCCGGATGTCGCACCCTCTACCGCGCAAGCTACGGACGTGTGGCGCACGACGACGCTTTCTGTGCCGAAGATGGACTGCCCGACCGAAGAAGCATTGATCCGCGAGAAACTCGCTGACATGCCTGACATCGCCTTGGTGGGCTTCGATCTTGCACAGCGAAAGGTGATCATCAGTCACTGTGCCGGCGGCCTCGCTGATGCTAGAGCGGCGCTTCGCGAAATCGGTTTTGATTCGCACGAGACCCGGGCGAACCGACGGGCGGAGCCGACGGCTAATGCGCCCAGTGAGCCGCCACCGCCCCTGGGGACGAGCGGCTCAAAGGTTGACTTTTACGTCGCGCGGCTCGATTGCGAAAACGATGCTGCCGCCATCCGCCGCGGCCTGGCGACCGCCCCAGGGATCGCGCGCCTAGCCGTTTATCCGAAGGCGGCGAAGGTTTCGATCGACTTCGATCCGGGGAAGACCGACGCGAAATCGCTCGCAGCCAAACTGGGCGAGCTCGGTTTCCCGGTGCAGAAACGCGGCGTTCCGAAAAGCCTGCCCAAACCTTGGCGCAACCCGAAGGTGGTCACTTCGGCGATTTCCGGGCTGTTGCTACTGGTCGGCTGGTTGGGCGACTTCGCCGGCCTGCCCGCTGCGGCTTCGACAGCGATTTATCTCGTCGCCATCGTAGTTGGTGGCTACTACTTCGGCCGCGAGGCGATCGAAGAGCTCATCTTCGAACGCGACATCGGCATCGAACTTCTCATGAGCGTGGCGGCGATCGTGGCGATGCTCATGGGACAGGCAGCCGAAGCGGCGATGCTGGTTTTCCTTTACTCGATTTCGGAAGCGGCGGAGGGTTACACGGAAGAGAAGACGCGCGCGGCGGTTCGGGCCCTCATGGAACTCGCGCCCAAGGTTGCGCTGGTCGTGCGCAACGGGGCCGAGCACGAAATTCCGGTGGAGGAACTGGAGGTCGGCGACATCTTCATCGTCAAGCCCGGCCAGGCGATGCCTACCGACGGTGTGATCGTTTCCGGAACCTCGAGCGTCAATGAGGCGCCGATCACTGGGGAGAGCATGCCGGTCGAGAAGCGACCGGGCGATCAGGTATTCGCCGCGAGCCTGAATGGCGAAGGCGGCCTGCGAGTGCGCGCCACCAAGACATTCGCCGAGAACACCCTCTCGCGCATCATCCACATGGTCGAGGAGGCGCAGGAACGCAAGGGCAACAGCCAACGCTTCATCGACCGCTTCGGCAAGCGCTACAGCCCTGCGGTGCTGCTGATCGGCGCGCTGATTGCCATCATCCCGCCCATTCTCTTCGGCGGTGCCTGGGACACCTGGATCACCCGCGCAACGGTTTTCATCGTCGCAGCGGCGCCCTGCGCCCTGGTCATCTCGATTCCCATCACGGTAGTCGCGGCGCTCGGCACCGCGGCTCGCCGCGGCGTACTGATCAAGGGTGGCCTATATGTCGAGGAGCTGGCCAGGATCCGCATCGTCGCGCTCGACAAGACCGGGACGCTTACCGAAGGTGAGCCCGAAGTGACCGACGTCGTGCCGGCGCGCGGTTCGGCGGGCCACCTCGCGACTGCGCGAGAGATCCTTGCCGCCGCTGCCGGCATCGAGAAGATGAGCGAACATCCGCTCGCAAAGGCAATCGTCCGCCACGCGAAAGCACAGGGAATCACGCCAGCGGAAGTAAGCGAGTTTCGCGCGCTGACCGGCGCGGGCGCGCAGGGTACCCTGGCCGGCCGAACGCTGTACATCGGTAATCCGGACTTGTTCGAGAGCCGCCTGCAAGTGGATCTGCACAGCCTGCGGGAAGACATCCTGCGCTTGCAGGAGCAAGGGAAGACGGTCGTGCTCGTGGGCGATAAAGGCTCGGTGGCCGGATTGATCGCGATCCGCGACCGCATCCGTTCCAATGCCAAGGCCGCGATCAAAGGCTTGCACGCCGCCGGTATTGAAAAGGTGGTAATGCTCACCGGAGACAACGAGCGCACGGCGCGCGCGATCGCCCGAGAACTCGGCATTGACGATGTCTATGCCGGCCTCAAGCCGGAAGAGAAGCAGGCCAAGGTGCGCGAGCTCGCCGGGCACGGCCATGTCGCCATGGTCGGCGACGGCGTCAACGACGCGCCCGCGCTCGCGGAAGCCACCGTCGGGGTGGCGATGGGGGCAGCGGGGTCGGACGTGGCGCTCGAGACCGCCGACGTAGCGTTGATGGCCGATGACCTGGAAAAATTTGCCTACGCGCTCGGGCTCGCGCGCCGCAACCAATCGGTGGTGAGGCAGAACCTCGCGCTGTCGGCGGTGGTGATCGGTCTACTCGTCATCGGCGCGGTCGCCGGACTGCTGAACCTGCCGGCGGCGGTGCTCGCGCACGAGATCAGCGAGTTCGCCGTCATCGGAAGCGGTCTTCGCATGCTGAGGGCGTAAGAGTTTCATGAACGAGGGGGGTCGCGCGGCACCGCCATGGCGCTGGGCGCGCGGAGTGGCAGCGGCAATTGTCCTCGCCGATGTGGCGACGAAGGAGCTCGTCGAGGCGACATTTGCACACGGCGAGTATTGGCCCGCGTTCAACGTCGCCGACATCGGCATCACGCTGGGCGCGGCAGCGCTCATCCTGGACGCGATGTTCATCGCGCCGCGCAAAGGCGCGTCGCAACGAGCGCCGAGGTGACCATGAGCTGGCCCGGTCTCGAGCCTGTCCTTTCGTTGCTCTCGGCGCTGGCGTCGCTTCCAGCGGCCCGGTACTACGCCCGCGCCCTCGGCGCCGCGGCCGTGCGCCCGGTGCGTGGAGCACACGGCCGCATCTCGCGCTTGGTGCAAGACCCAAAGTGGAGGCGCACGCTCGTTGCGTACCTCGGCGGCACGGCCCTCGCGGCGGCGGCCGTTTCCGCGCTGAACATGGCGTTCGGGCGCGTCGCGGCCGACGAAGCGGCATTGGGCGCGGTGCTCGTTGCCGTGCGTTTGCCACTGCGTTCGGAACGCTCGCGCTGTATCGCGCGGCGAAACCTCGCTGACCTGATCCGATCCGAAGGAGATGCCATGAATTGCCCCGTATGCCGAGATGTGGCGCTCGCCATGACCGAGCGCCAGGGTGTCGAGATTGACTACTGCCCGAAGTGCCGCGGTGTGTGGCTCGACCGCGGAGAGCTCGACAAGATCATAGAAAAGAGCTTTGCCCAGCAAGGGGCGCCCTCACCCGCGGAGCCGCGGCACGACGAGCACTCTGGCGCCCACCACGGTTACCGCCGCAAATCCTGGCTGAGCGACATCTTCGACTGAGATAGCAGGCAGGCTCCGCCCATGCAGCGCCCTACCGTCCGGCCCGCAACGTCCGCTGTGCACCCCGTTCCCCGCGACGCGAGCTTCGACCGCACTCTTGCGTTCCGCTCGCGACCTGGCGAATTCATCTCCGATCGCTGCCGCCGTCACGGCACCGACCTCTTCGAAACGTGCCTGCTTCTACAGAAGACAACCTGCATGACGGGACCACGAGGGACCAAGCCTCTTTGCGATTCCGATAAATTCATACGGCAGGGGGCGACGCCGCGCCGGGTGCAAAAGACGCCGTTCGGCGAAGGCGGCGTGCAGGTCTGGATCATGAGGCACACCGTCATCGCACGGCGATGCTCATATCGCTGCCGACGGATGCTCGGATCGGGGATCTCGCCGCCGCGAGCGCGCGCCGCTGGCGCGCCGTGATGCCTCGCTGACAAAAGCGCAACGCGTCTTGCTTTACGACGAAGCGCGGTGGGTCCTGACGGCCGTGGTGTGCGCTTGGGCGGGCGCACCGCTCGCAGAGGAACAGGCGCCCCCAGGGACGCTACGCGAATCTTTCGCAGCACTCCATCAAGTTCGCGATCGCAGGCTTCGCGCCGCGAGGCGAGATCGAGCCGAGTATGCGCGGCTTCATTCTGTCCGAGTCGGAGATCACGCTCAGCGCGAATGTGGATCACGAGTGAAGCCAGTTGTAGTGATGGGTCCAGCGCTCGAGCATGGCTTGACACTCTGAGGAGTGAGGGTAGGAACGCCGTAGGCCCATTCGCGCAGCGCCGACGGGATGAAGCGCTCGGCCTTGCCGTTGGTCTGAGGCCGATAGAGGCTCGTGAAGCTGTGCTCGATGCCCAGGTGCCGGCAGGCTCGGGCAAAGCCGCCTAGCGCGAAACGCCGAGTCGTTGTCGGTGAGGATGCGATGCACCCGTACGCCAAGCGATCGAAAGTAGGCGACGGTGTTCTGCACGAACCGCGCGGCGCCTACCTTTCGCCCGTCGGCAGTTTGCCGCAATGCGCACCTGGGTCAGGGCCGGCGGCGCAGCTCTACGATCGCCAGCGCCTTGGCCTTGCCGATGGCCTTCGGGCTGAGCCTGGGGTGCGAGGAGCGATCGAGCAGGCCGACTTCGCCGTGAGCCAGAAACCGCCCCAGCCACTTGCGGGCTGTCGGCGGGCTGACGGCCGCCCCGGCTGCGGCCTCGCCTAGCCTCAGCCCTCGTTCCACTATGCTTCGGACCATTTCGATTCGACAAGCGAGCGTGAGTCGTGCACTCCTGTGGATGTTCGTTCGGCTGAGCCCCCGCAGAGGTTGGTCTGGTTGATTCCTTCCAGTCTCTCAGACTCAGCCCGAACGAACAGAAACAACCTATTGGACCATCACACTTTAGAGCATATAATCGCCGCGTGAAGCGCTTCGTCGCATCGCTGCTTGTGCTTTTGCTCCTTGCCGGTCTCTTCGGCGTCCCGAGCATGCAGGCCGCGCCGGACAAGCATGGCGCGCCAACAGCCTATTCGCAGGAAAGTGCCGGGAACCACACGGAAGACTCACCCGCCTGTTCACACGCGGGTCACGTCGCTTCTCACTTCGTCGCCCTGCCGATGATCGCGCTGGACGTATCCGTGCCAGCGGATGAACAGCACCTCATGCATGGCGACGCCGCAGTTTTCTCCGCCCCCGTAGCAGCGCCTTTCCACCCTCCGCGCGCGCTCGACTGAGCGCAGCGTCTTCCTGATCGATAGTTTTCGCGCGCGGCATACCGCCGCGTTCGCGCGCACGGAGGGCTATCATGGTGTACCGCGCCGCCGTCGGCGCTTTGATGTCTTGCCTTGCGATGGGCGTTCACGCCCAGGCGCGGCTGCTTACGTTCGACGAGGCCTTGCGCCGCGCCGAGGACGTTGCGCCACCGGTCAGCGCGGCGCAGGCGCAGCTCGCAGCCGGCGAGGCGGAACTGAAAGAGGCGAACGCGCTCCTGTGGAGCAACCCCGTCCTGAGCGCCAACCTCACGCACCGCCGGATTCCGCAAGTCGGGCTGTCGGACGCGCGCGCGAGCGAATGGGCGTTCGGTATCGCACAGGCTTTCGAGACCGGCGGCCAGAGCGCTCATCGCAGGGCGGTGGCCAGCGCGGTGCGGGAGGCGCTCGCCTATGCCGTCGCCGAAGCGAAGCGGCGACTGCGCGCCGAGGTGAGCCAGAGGTTCTTCCGCACGCTCGCGCTGCAGCAACGCGTGCAGATCGAGCGGGAGGCGCAGCGAATCGCCGAGGAAGCGTCCTCGCTCGTCGCGAAACGCGTCGCCGCCGGGGAGGACAGCCGGCTCGACGGCAACCTGGCGCGCATCGAGGCGGAGCGCGCGCGCAACCAGGCTGCCGCCGCCCGCGAGGCGCACATGCAGGCGCGGGCAGAGCTCGCCGCAATCCTCCAGTTGCCGCTCGACGCGCTGCCGGAACTTGCCGGCGAACTCGCCCCGCCCGCGCCGGCTGCGCGCGAGGCCGCGCTTGAGGGACTTTCGCGCCGCCCGGACCTGCTGGCACTCGAGCGGCGCGTAGCTGCGGCGCGCGAGCGCGTGCAGCTCGAGCGGGCGGCCCGCGCGCCCGACCTTACCCTCGGCGTCGTCGGCGGGCGCGAGCAGCCCTCCCAGACGTTCACGACACTCGCGATCTCGGTCCCGCTGCCGATCTACAAGCGCAACGACGCCGCGATCGGCCGCGCGGTGGCGGAGCTCACCCAGGCCGAACTCGAGCTCCGCGCGGCGCAAAGCGGTGCGCGCGCGGAGCTCGCCGGTCTCCTGGACCGCTACGCAACGCTGGAAGAGCGCGTGCGCCGGCTCGCCACTGAGGTGCTGCCGGCGGTCGAAGAGAACCTGCGCCTCTCCCGGCGCGCTCGCGAGGCGGGCGAAATCGCCGTGCCGCAGCTGCTGCTCGTCATGCGCCAGGCGGTGGAGGCCCGGCGCGAGCTGCTCGAAGCGCAAACCGAGCAACGCCTCGTCGCAACCGCCATCGAGGCGGTCGCTGCGCGGCAGCACTCCAGCCCCTGATCCATCTCAAGGCGAAATGATGCTCTGGCAATCTCGATGGTCACTCGCCCTATTCGGGGCTCTTGCGCTCGCTGGCTGCGACACAGAGGGCCAGCGCGCCGCGGCCGAAAAACCCGGCGCCGAAAGGCAGGCGATCGGCGAGCCCAGGCAGGAGAAAGACGAAGACCGGGGCCATGACGGGATCAAGCTGACGGCCGAGGAGGAAAAGGCCGCCGGCATCAAGACCGAGAAGGTCGACTGGTCGCCGGCCGGGGACGAAATCGTTGTCACCGGCACGATCCAGCCGAATCTCGATCGCCTCGCGAAGGTCGCTCCGCGCGTACCCGGCCGGGTCGTGCGCGTGCTCGCTTCGCTCGGCGACCGTGTGACCGCCGGGCAGCCGCTCGCGGTGCTCGACAGCATCGAAGTCGGCGAAGCGCGCTCCGTGCTCGCGCAGGCCGAGGCCGAGGCCAAGGTCGCCGAGGCCGCGTTCAAGCGCGCTGAGAGCCTGAGCGCCGAATCGATCGTTCCCGAGAAAGAATATCTGCGCGCCCGGAGCGATCTCGAGAAATCGAGGGCAGCGGTAGCCGCGGCGCGAGAGAAGGTGAGGATGCTCGGCGTCGGCCCAATGCGCGACGGGAATGGCGCCTCCCTCTTCAGCGTCGCGGCGCCCTTTGCGGGCACCGTGGTGGAAAAAAGCGCGGTGCCTGGAGCGCTTGCCGAGCCCGCCAAGCCGCTCTTCACCGTCACGGACCTCACCACCGTGTGGATCGAAGCAAGCGTGTTCGAGCGCGACCTGCCCCGGCTCGTCCAAGGCGCGCCCGCCACCGTGACGGTCGCGGCATGGCCGGGTGCGCCGGCAAAGGGGCGGGTCACCTACATCGCGAGCCTGATGGACGTGGAAACCCGTACGGTGAAGGCGCGTGTGGAGGTCTCGAACCGCGACGGAAGGCTGAGGCCCGGCATGTTCGCCAACGTCGCGATCGCCGTTCCCGGTCAAGCAGCGGCCCAGGCGATCTTCGTACCCCAGGACGCGGTCGTGCTCATGGACGGCAGGACCACGGTGTTCGTCCGCGGCGAGCGCGGCTTCGAGCCGCGGCAGGTGCAGACCGGCGAGCGCCGCCAAGGACGCGTCGAAGTCAAGGACGGTATCAAAGCGGGCGAAGAGTTGGTGGTCGCCGGGACCTACGAGCTCAAAGCCAAGCTGCAGAAGTCGAAAATCCGCGACACGCACTGAGGGCCATGCTCGAACGAATCGTCGACGTTTCGCTGAAGTACAAGGTGCTCGTCGTAATCGCCTTTGCGGCGATCGTCGGCTTGGGCGTACGGGCGTGGCAAACCGTGCCAATCGACGCCTTCCCCGACGTGAGCCCCGTCCAGGTCAACATCTACACCGAATCGCCCGGGCTCGCCGCGGAAGACGTGGAAAGGCTGCTCACTTTCCCGATCGAAAGCGCGATGGCCGGCCTGCCGAGGGTCCAGCAGATCCGCTCGGTCTCCATCTTCGGCCTGTCGTACGTCGCGGTGTACTTCGACGACGACATGGATATCTATTTTGCGCGCCGCCTGGTAAGCGAGCGCCTCGCGGAGGCGAAGGCGCGTCTGCCGCAGGGCTACGGAGAGCCGCAGATCGGGCCGAACAGCTCGGGCCTTGGCCAGGTGCTGTGGTACACGCTCGAGGCGGCGGACAAGAAGCTTTCGCTCGAGGACCTACGCACGCTGCACGATTTCTCGGTGCGCATGCTCGTGCGCACGGCGCCCGGCGTGGACGACGTCACCTCGTGGGGCGGCTACGAGAAGCAGTACCAGGTGCTCGTTAACCCTGAGAGGCTCGTCAAGTACGGCATCGGCTTTCGCGCCGTGATGGAGGCGATCGCGGCGAACAACCGGCAGGTCGGCGGGCAGTACGTGAACATCGGCCACGAGCAGTACCTCGTGCGCGGCCACGGGTTGGTCAACACGCCTGCGGAAATCGGTGGCATCGTCCTCGCGCAGCGCGAGGGCACTCCCATCTACCTGCGCGACGTGGCCGAAGTGAGAGAAGGCGGCGCGGTGCGCTTCGGCGCCGTGACGCTCGACGGCCAGGAAGTAGTCCTCGGCATGGCCCTCGCCCGCGTCGGCGAGAACGCCAAGCGGGTCGTTGACGCGGTAAAGCAGAAGCTCCGGATAGCGGCAAAGGGGCTGCCGGCCGGTGTAACCATGCGGCAGATCTACGACCGCACCGGCATCGTGGAAAAGGCGGTCGCCACCGCGGTACGCGCGCTCGCCGAAGGCGCGGTGCTCGTAGCCATTGTTCTATTCCTGTTTCTCGGCGAGATCCGATCTGCGCTGGTGGTGATCCTTTCGCTGCCGGTCGCGATGCTGATCGCAATCACCCTGATGCAGCAGATCGGCCTGTCCGCAAACCTGATGTCGCTCGCCGGCCTCGCGATCGCCATCGGCATGATGGTCGACGGCGCGGTCGTCATGGTGGAGAACAGCTTCCGTCTGCTGTCGCAGCGCCACGCGCCCGGTATCGGCCGCGGCCATTTGGTGCATATCGCCGCGAAGGAGGTAGCGAAGCCGGTCGCCTTCGCGATTCTGATCATCGTCATCGTGTTCCTGCCGCTCCTTGCGCTCACCGGACTCGAGGGCAAGCTCTTCAAGCCGATGGCCATCACCATCTCGCTCGCCATGGCCGGCTCACTCGTGCTCACGCTCACCCTGGTCCCTGTGCTTTCGGCGCTGATGCTCACGACGCGCCAGACGCGCGACACGTGGCTGATGCGCGTGCTCAAGCGCGCCTATACGCCGCTACTCGACCGCTCGCTCGCGCACAAGGGCCTCGTCGCGGGCACAGCGCTGGCGCTGCTTGCGGCGTCCGCGGCGCTGCTGCCCTTTCTCGGCAAGGAGTTCATGCCCACCTTGCGTGAAGGCGAGATCATGTTTCGCGTCACCAGCATTCCGTCGACCTCCCTTGAGGAGTCCGTCCGCATCTCGCAGCGCATGGCGGCTGCCCTGCGCAAGCAGTTCCCGCAGATCGAGGCGGTGCTCGCGATGATCGGGCGCGCCGAGCGCGGCGAGACCACCGATGTCAACTACATGGAGGTGCTCGTGGATCTCAAGCCGCCCGAGAAGTGGCCCGAGAAACTGGAGACGCACGAGCTTTCGCGGCAGATGCAGGAAGTGCTCGAAAAGACCCAGCCCAACGTAGTCTTCGCCGCGACGCAGCCGGTGCAGTCGCGCGTCGAGGAGCTTATTTCCGGCGTGCGCGCGACACTTGCGCTGAAGATCTATGGCCCGGACCTCGGTACCCTGGACCGCCTGAGCGAGGAAGCGCGGAAGATCTTGGAGAAGATTCCGGGCGTGGCCGATCTTTCCGCGGAGGCAAACAAGGGCAAGCCGCAGCTCGTCGTGCGGGTGAACCGTGCCGAGGCGGCGCGCTACGGTATCAATGCGGACGAGATCCTGGAGGTCGTGCAGGCGGGCATCGGCGGCAAGGGGGTGAGCGCGGTAATCGACGGCACGCGGCGCTTCGATATCCAGGTCCGGTTCGCGCCGCAGTTTCGCGCGAGCGTGGACGCAATCGAAAGCATTCCGATCCGAACCTCGGGCGGCGCGTTGGTGCCGCTCTCGCGCGTGGCGACGGTTGCCCTCGACGAGGGCTACACGTTCGTGCGTCGCGAGCAGCTTTCGCGCCATGCGGTGTTGCAGATGGACGTCCGCGGACGCGACGTTGACGGCTTCGTGCGGGAGGCCGACGCAAGGCTGCGAGAAGCGATCAAGATCCCCGAGGGATATCGCTTCGACTGGGGCGGCGCGTTCGAGAACCAGCGCCGGGCGCTCGCCCGACTCGCCATCATCGTGCCGATCACGATCGCACTGATTTTCGTGCTGCTCTACACCGCCTTCAACTCGCTGGTCTACGCCGGCCTGATCATCGCCAACGTCCCGTTCGCCACCGTAGGCGGCGTGCTGGCGCTATGGCTGTCAGGCCAGTATCTGTCCGTGCCCTCCGCCGTCGGCTTTATCGCGGTGTTCGGCGTCGCGATGCTGAACGGCATCGTGCTCGTCGAATTCATCAACCACTTGCGCGACGAGGGGCGGGGCCTGCGCGACGCGATACGCGAGGGCGTTCTGCTCAGATTGCGTCCTGTGCTCATCACGGCATCCATCGCCATGTTCGGCCTGTTGCCGATGCTCCTCTCCCGGGGTGTAGGTGCGGAGGTGCAGCGTCCGCTTGCCACAGTGGTCATCGGCGGACTCTTCAGCTCCACGGCACTCACGCTGCTTCTTCTTCCGCTGATGTACGAGTGGGTCGAGGCGCGGCGCGAAAAACGCAAAAGGCGGGAAATATGAGCGCAAGCCGTGCCCACGGAATTGCCGGCGCGAACGAGCGCAGCCTCTGGATGGTGCTTGCGCTCACGACGGCGTTCATGGCCGCCGAAGTCGCCGGCGGCATTCTGACGAGCAGCCTCGCGCTCATCTCCGATGCGGCCCACATGTTCACCGACGCCGCCGCCCTGGCGATTGCGCTCGCGGCGATCAAGATCGGCAAGCGCGCGGCGGACCACAAGCGCACGTTCGGCTACTACCGGTTCGAGATCCTCGCCGCCGCTTTCAATGCAATGGTGCTGTTCGTCGTCGCGGGCTACATTCTGTACGAGGCCTATCAGCGCTTCCGCCACCCGCCCGAAATTCAGTCGGCCGGCATGCTCGTCATCGCGCTGATCGGCTTGGCCGTGAACTTCGCCGGCATGCGCATGCTGCAACGCGGCGCCGACGCGAGCCTGAACGTCAAGGGCGCATACCTGGAGGTGTGGAGCGACATGCTCGGCTCGCTCGGCGTGATCCTCGCCGCCGTCGTCATCTATTTCACCCAATGGGCCTGGGTCGATGCGCTGGTCGCGGTCGGGATCGGCCTGTGGGTTTTGCCGCGCACCTGGAAGCTGCTCAGGGAAAGCCTGAACATTCTGCTGGAAGGCGTCCCGCTCGATGTCGAACTCGACAAAATCGAGCAGGCGCTGCTCGCCGTCCCGGGGGTGCGCGAGATTCACGATCTGCATGTCTGGGCGTTGACCAGCGGAAAGAACAGCCTTACGGCTCACCTCGTGCTTGACGCGGGTGGAGACGAGCAGAGCGTCCTGGGTGCCGCCACTGAAATGCTGGCCGCTCGTTTCTCGATCCACCATATTACACTGCAGATCGAAGCGGCCGCCTGCGCTATCAAGGATGCGCATGGCGGATCGCAGTTTCCCGGGGATACTCATCAGCACTGAACGTACACCATGCGTATGTAATATGCGCCGCGCCGAGCTGCGACGCGTATAGGGATGGACCGCGGTCGCGGCCGGATTGTCCGTGGCGGGCGCGTGTTCTACGGGCGAGGACGTCCGCGCGGACTCGATCGATATCGTCGGGTTCGGGATATTGGGGTTCGACGAGGCCCGGTTCGAGCCCGACGCCCCGTCTTCGGTGGGTGCGCGCATCGGCCGTGCGCGCGCTCTGCGAATCGCGCGGCAGACAGACCGCATTCCTTGTCGGCCCGGCCTTTCCTATGGCATTGCATTCGTCGCGCGCGGAACGCCGCCCGGCGGCGTTGGCGATCTCAAGGTCATCCTGAGATCCTCGACCCCGTGCGTGCTCAAGACAACCGGCGAGGTCGGGTACCCCAACGACTCCGCCCGTAAGCTGGCGGAGAAGACGTTCCAACTCTTCCGAGAATGAGCCGCGGGCTTGCTCCTCCTATTGATGCCGCGAGGCGGTGCGCCTTTCCGGAGAACCCTGAAAAGGCTCGGCGCATCAATCGCCGCCGGCAAACCGGGCTACGCGCGCCCGGAGTCGGAAGCGCTCGGCGTGACCGAACTTTGGCCCGGCGAAACCATGACGGCATACAGATTCCGCGAGTACCCGGACTACGAGCGCCGCGTCCTGTGGGTTCAGTTTTCCGAGGACGGCGTAGTGCGCGAGGTGCTCGACATGCTCGATCTGGAATTTGTGGTCGGGGGCTCGAGTCCGCGTGTCGGGCCACAATGCCGGAGCGCGGTGGGGAAGCTCGACAGGATCGGGCGTGGCCAGGAACGCTAGACGCGGTCGTCAAGGGCCGAGGCCGGCGCTCGGGAGAGCGCAGGATACCCCTTAAGGGGCTCCTCGACAACTCGGAGTCGTCGTCATAGAAGGTATCGCCGCCCGGTATCTACGGCCGGACGCTCGACCGGGCGGAGAAAAGCTTCGTCGAAGGCGTCGGCCGGCATCGGCCTGCCGAGGAGATAGCCCTGCCCGTATTCGCAGCCGAGCTCTTCGAGTACGGCGAGTTGCTCTTCGGTTTCCACACCTTCGGCGACGACCTCCTTTCCGATTGCGCGCGCCAGCTCGATGATCATCTTGACGATATGGCGGTCGGTCGGGTCCCGCGCGATGCCCCGGATGAAGGCGCGGTCGATCTTGATCGAATCGAATGGGTACTCCTTCAGGCGGGCAAGGCTGGAGTACCCGGTGCCGAAGTCATCGATCGCGATCCTGACACCGAGACTCTTTATCCGGCGCAACGTGTCAAGCGCCGCGTCATGTTGGCTGGCGAGGACACCCTCGGTGATTTCGAGCTCCAGCAGCCCTGGCGGGGCACCGCTATCCTCCAACGCCGCGGCAAGATCGAACAGCACGGACTCGTGCTGAAACTGCCGCGCAGAGACGTTTATCGCGATCGAACCGGCCATCAGGCGCGCGCGCCGCCAGCCCTCGATGTGCCGGCAGGCGGTGCGCATCACCCAGGCGCCGACCGGATGGATCAGGCCGGTGTCCTCGAGCAGCGGCACGAATTCGGCCGGAGGCACGAGGCCGCGTCCGGGACGCTGCCATCTCAACAGCGCCTCGCCGCCGGCGACGCGGCGGCTGCGCAACTCGAATTTCGGCTGGAAATGAAGCACAAACTCCGAACTGTCGAGCGCCCGGCGAAGCGCGGTCTCGATTTCCAGCCGCTCGCGGGCATGCGCGTTCATTTCAGCCGAGTAAAAGCAGTAGCCGTTGCGACCGGACTCCTTCGCCTTGTACATCGCGGTGTCGGCGTGCTTTACCAGGAGCTCTGGCGAATCGCCGTCGGCCGGATACAGACTGATGCCGATGCTGGGAGTCACGAACAATTCGTGCGCCCGCACGCGCACGGGCCGGGAGACGGAATTGAGGATCTTGCGCGCCACGAGCGCGGCATCCTCGCTGTGCTTCAAAGCGGGCAGGATCAGGGCGAACTCGTCCCCGCCGAGTCGCGCGACGGTGTCGCTATCGCGCACCGCCGCGCGCAGTACCGCGGCGACCTGCCGCAAGAGCCCGTCGCCGACCTCGTGGCCGAGCGTGTCGTTGATGCTCTTGAAGCGATCCAGGTCCAGGAACATAACCGCAAACAAAGTCGCGTCGCGGCGGCTGGTGGCGATCTGGGCGCTCAAGCGATCGAAGAACAGCGCGCGATTGGGAATGCCGGTGAGGCTGTCGTAATGCGCCATGCGATCGAGCCGTTCCTCCGCGCGCCGGCGCTGCTGCAGCTCCGACCGCAAGCTCTCATTCGCACGTTCCAGCTCCTGCGTACGCTCGAAAACGCGGCGCTCGAGTTCGCTGTTCGCCCGCTTAACCTCGATTTCCGCCTTCCTGCGTAGCGCATTCTCGGAAATCAGAAGCTTGAGAACCTGCCGGCGGCGCCACAACACCACGTACGCCGCGAGAACCGACACTGCCGTAACGAAACCGGCGATGCCCAGATGCATCCGCTCTCTCGAGATCAAGTCCGACAGCAGCGCCTCAAGTTCCGTAACCGCGAACACTGCTGCAAATACCGGCGCGCCAATCAGCAACGCCTGCGCGAGATCCCCGTGGCGCCGCGTGCTTTTCTGGAGCGGCGACGGCCCGGCGTCATCGTCCCCGTCGGCTTGCGCCGCACCGTGGAGCGCGAGCGCCGGTCGCAGCACGAGCTGCGTGCCCGGCGCCGTGTCGGTGAAGAACGGGCTTGCGGAGACTTCGGCTTCGACGCTCGCGCCGTCGAGACGAAGCCAGCGCGCCGAAAGCCTCCGGTTCGCCGCCCCCTCGGCGTGCGGGCGCGTCAGGTCTGCGACGGTCGCCCGGGAACTCTCGGCTACCAGCGTCATCAGCTCCCGTCCTATAAGCTGATCGGCGACATCAGCCCCCAGCAGCCGCGCAGCCGCCGGGTTGGCGAACGTGACTCGCGACCCGGACTCGACCAGGATCGCCTCAGGGCACAGATCGATGATCTTCCGGTACTGCATCGCGCTGCGGCGCAGCAGCTCGCGCGTTCTCTTCCGCTCCCGGCGAAGTCCCGCCTCGCGCAGCTCGCGGCGCACCGCGGGGACTAGGCGCGCGAGGTTGTTCTTCCAGATGTAGTCCTGCGCGCCGGCCTTCATCGCGGCGACCGCGTCCGCCTCGTCGATACGTCCCGAGACGATAATGAAGGGCGTGTCGTCGTCGGCGCGGCGCAAGAGCTCCAGCGCGCGAACGCTGTTGAAGCTTGGCATCGCGTGGTCCGCAAGCACGATATCCCAGCGTTCGCGCGCGAGGGCATCCGCCATACTCGCCTCGGTATCGACGCGCAACCATGACGAACACGTGAGCCCGCCTCGGCACAGCTCTGCAAGAAGCAGCTCCGCGTCAGCCGGCGAATCCTCGACCAGCAGCAAGCGCAACGCTTCGTTCTCAGCCGCCCGTGCCACCGCCGTCGGTCCGCCGTGTTTCACCTAAGGCCTTCCAACCCCTTCCGCAGAAGTCTATCTCTAGCGCGATCGCGTGGGCAACCTCTGCTCGCCGCGCGCTACGGGACGCGGCGTACCGTCGGCGACGAGAAGCGCGACCGCGCTAGGGGCAGGGGGCCTCAGGTGATGGGCGAGCGCGGCGGTGCGATGGAACATGAGATGCCGCTGCCCGGCAACACGCTGCCGATGGTGACCGGGCGGGGATTGTTCGGCGCGCTGAAGATGGACGGCAGGCGGTAGTACCTGAGGGCACGACTCCCTGCTCGCCTTCCGCTGCAAGGCGCGCCACTTCTGCCCGAGCCGCCACCGGAAGCGCCTGCTCCTCTGCGGCGAGTGGGTAGAGCACAAGGTCCTCGCGTCCGTGGCGCGCCGGCGGTACGGGTTCGCCGTGCCGCGGCCGGTGCGCCCGCTCTTCGGCCGGGATCGCGAGCGGCTGGGCGAGCTTTACAGATGACCGTCCGGCTCCTTGTCATGCGCCGAGGCGGCAGTGGGCACGCGGCCGGTGCTCATCCTGTTCGTGCAGCCCCTCGGGGACCTGCGAACTTCAATCCGCCCGTGCATGCGCTTGCGGCCGAAGGGGTGTTCCGGTCTGGCGGAGGATCCGTGCCACTGCCCGCAGTGCCCGAGGCGCATCCTTCAAGGGCTTGCGTGCGGCTCAGCCCCGGCGCCAGACGCTTCCGCCCGCCTTGGCCGCCGCCCGGTCCAGCTCGTCGAGATAGGCTTCGTGCGCGGCCAGCTCCTCGGGGCTTGCGCGCAGCACCACGAGACGCGAAACATCCACCCGCGCCACCGCCTGCGCCGCCTCGGCGGGCGAATCCATCTCGATGACCAGGCTGTCCTGCCCGCGCGTCATCGCGAGGTACACGTCGGCGAGCAGCCGCGCGTCCAGTTGCGCGCCGTGCAGATGCCGGTGCGAGTTGTCCACCCCGTAGCGCTCGCACAGAGCATCGAGCGAGTTCTTCTTCCCCGGATGCAGCTCGCGCGCCATCGCCAGCGTGTCCACGATCGCGGCGACATGCTCGGCGATCCGGCCCCGGCCCAGGCGCGCGAGTTCGGCGTCGAGGAACTCGACGTCGAATTCGGCGTTGTGGATGATCAGCTCGGCGCCGGCGACATAGCGCAGGAATTCGTCGGCGATGTCGGCAAAGCGCGGCTTGTCGGCGAGGAACTCCTGCGTGATGCCGTGGACCCGGAGCGCGCCCTCGTCTATCTCGCGCTCCGGGTTGAGGTAGCGGTGAAAGCCCCGCTCGCTCACGCGCCGGTTGACGAGCTCCACGCAGCCGATCTCGATGATGCGATCGCCCAGCCGCGCGTTGAGCCCGGTCGTTTCGGTATCCAGAACGATCTGTCGCGCCGCCATGCGGTCCGGTCTACAAACAGGGTCAGACCCGGGTCTGACCCTGTTTTCGCTGCTGCAGTTCGTCTATGGCGCGGTTGGCGAGGGCATCGGCGCGCTCGTTCTCCGGATGGCCGGCGTGGCCCTTCACCCAGTGCCATTCGACTTCGTGCGCGCGCGCGAGCTCGTCGAGCGCGCGCCACAGCTCCGCGTTCTTCACCGGCTGGCGCGCCGCGGTGCGCCAGCCGCGCCGCTTCCAGTCGTGGATCCACTCCGAGATCCCCTTCTGCACGTACTGCGAATCGGTATAGACGCGCACGCGGCTGCGGCGCTTGAGCGCCGCAAGGCCCTCGATCACGGCGCGCAGCTCCATGCGGTTGTTGGTGGTCGCGCACTCGGCGCCCCAGAGTTCTTTTTCGCGGCCGCCGGCGCGCAGCAGCACACCCCATCCGCCGGGGCCGGGATTGCCTCGGCAAGCGCCGTCGGCGTAGATCTCCACCTCCGGCTCACTCATCGCTCGCGCGCCGCGTGCCCTGCGCCTGCCCGTTGCGCGAATGCGGCATCGCCGCGAGCGCACGGCGCCGCGCGCGCTCCTGCCGCCATGCCGGCGTGATGACGCGCATGCCGTGCACGCGCTTGACCGCGCGTACCACGTACACGCCGCCCAGGATCGGCCACCAGCGCGCGCCTGCCTTTTCCATGAAGGCGAGGCGTTTGAGCCACGCCGCGCTCGCGATCGGCGGGGCGTAGCAGCCGAAGCGCCCGCCGTTCAGCTCGAAGCCGAGCAGCTTGAGCCATTCCTTCAACCGCAAGAGGCTGACGAACCGCCCGTCCCAGGGCGCGCCGGCCGCGCGCCGGCGCCGCTTGCTCATCAGCGCCTGCCGCGCGCGCCAGAGCGAAAGCGGATTGAACCCGGAGATCACGATCTGCCCCTCGGGCATCAGCACGCGCTCGGCCTCGCGCAGCACCAGATGCGGATCGCCCGCAATTTCGAGCGCGTGCGGCAAGGCGACCAGGTCCACGCTCTTGTCGGCAAGCGGAAGCTGCTGCGGGTCGGCGGCGATCGCCGCTCCCGGCTCCAGCGCCACGGTGAAGCGAAACGGAATACGGTTGGCGGCGAGAAAGTCTATGTGCGGCAGGCCGGCCTGCAGCGCGCGGAACCCGAACACGTCCTCGGTCGCGGCGGCGAACTGCGCCAGTTCCCACTCCAGCACATGCCGGCCGTGCGCGGTCGCAAACCACTCGGCGAGCTGCGGCGAGCGGGCGTGCCGGGCGCCGTTATACTTCGCCGGGCCAGTCGAGACGAAGGATTGCCGATCCATGCTGGAAATCGTTCCGCTGCCGGCGTTTCGCGACAACTACATCTGGACCCTGCGCGCCGGCGCCGCGGCCGCGGTGGTGGATCCCGGGGATGCGCAGCCGGTCAAGCACTATCTCGCGCGCGAGCGGCTGCGCCTCGTCGCCATTCTCGCCACGCACCATCATCCGGATCACGTCGGCGGCATCGCCGAACTCGTCGCCGAGCACAAGGTCCCGGTGTACGGGCCGCGCGGCGAGCCGATCCCGGCGATGACGCATCCGGTCGGCGAAGGCGATTCGGTCGCGCTTCGCGAACTCGGCGTGACGTTCTCGGTGCTCGACATCCCGGGCCACACGCGCGCTCATGTGGCCTATTATGGCGCAGGATCGCTGTTCTGCGGCGACACGCTGTTCGCCTGCGGCTGCGGGCGGCTGTTCGAAGGCACCGCGCAGCAGATGGTGCGTTCGCTCGAAAAGCTCGCCGCGCTGCCGGACGACACCCGGGTCTATTGCGGGCACGAGTACACGCTCGCCAACATCGAGTTCGCGCGCAAGGTGGATCCGGCGAACCCGCTGCTCGCCGAGCGCGAGGCGCGCGCGCGCCGCCTGCGCGCCGAGGGAAAGCCGACGCTTCCCTCCACGCTCGCCGAGGAACGCGCGACCAACCCGTTCCTGCGCTGCGCCGAACCGGCGGTGGTCGAATCGGCGAACAAGTATCTCGGCGCGCGCGTCTCCGATCCGGTGCGCGTGTTCGCCGCGATCCGCGAATGGAAGAACCGCGCCTGAAGTTCGCAAAGCCCCGAAGCGCAAAGGCGCGCCGCGCGTGGACGACGGTTCTCGCGCTCGCCGCGGCGTCGCTCGCCGGTTGCGCCGCGGTGCCGCCCGAGCCACCCCAGCCGCCGCAGAGCACCGCGGCGCGCGCGCAGCCGCATTCCCCGGTTCTGGAGCCCGCGCCCGCCGCTGCCGAGCCACCGCGCGCGGCGCCGGCGGCGCCGCTCGACGCGTCCCGCCTGCCGCCCTTCGATGGCGCCCGCGAGGAGCTGCGCCGCCCGCCGCGCGTGGCGACGGTGGACCGCACGGTCCGCCACGACGACCTGTGGCAGCGCATCCGCGACGGCTTCGCGATGCCCGACCTCGACGGCCCGCTGGTGCGCGAGAAAATCGCCTGGTACCTCGCCCGGCCCGACTACCTGAGGCGCATGTTCGAGCGCGGCCGCCTGTACCTCTTCCACATCGTCGAGGAGATCGAGCGCCGCGGCCTGCCGACGGAGCTCGCGCTGCTGCCGATGGTGGAAAGCTCGTTCAACCCGATGGCGTATTCGCGCGCGCACGCCTCCGGCCTGTGGCAGTTCATCCCGGACACCGGCAAGCGCTACGAGCTGAAGCAGAACTGGTGGTACGACGCGCGGCGCGACATCGTGGATTCGACCGCGGCGGCGCTCGAGTACCTGAAGGATCTGTACGACATGCACGGCGACTGGCATCTGGCGCTCGCCTCGTACAACTGGGGCGAGAACGCGGTGGCGCGCGCGCTGGAGAAGAACCGCGCCGCCGGGCTGCCGCTCGACTATTCGAGCCTGACGATGCCGCCGGAGACCCGCCACTACGTGCCCAAGCTGCAGGCGCTCAAGGCGATCATCTCCAGTCCCGAAGTGTTCGGCATCGAGCTCGAGCCGATCCCGAACCGGCCCTACTTCACCACTGTCACCAAGACACGCGACATAGACGTGCGGCTCGCGGCGCGGCTTGCCGAGATGCCGGTGGAGGAGTTCATCGCGCTCAACCCGGGATTCAACCGGCCACTGATCGCGGTGCGCGAGAACCCGCGCATCGTGCTGCCGGCGGACCGCGTCGAGGTGTTCCACGCCAACCTGCAGAAATACGACGAGAAGACGCTGGTGTCGTGGCAGACGTATCACCCGAAGAAGGGCGAGACGCTGGAAGCGATCGCGCGGCGCTTCAAGGTGAGCGTCGCGCAACTGAAGGAGGTGAACGGCATCGGCCCGCGCACCCGTGGCGTGCCGCAATTGCTGGTCGTGCCGATGAACGGCGCGGCGAGCTTCGCGCGCCTGCCGATCATGTACGCGCCGCCGATTCCGCTTGCCCCGAGCCGCGCAACCACGCACCGCGTGCGCCAGGGAGAAACCCTCGCGACGATCGCGGCGCGCTATCGGGTGAGCGTCGAGGACTTGCGGCGCTGGAACCCGATCGGTCGGTTGCAACCCGGCCAGATCCTCAAGATCCAGACCCGCGCGGCACCCGCCGGGAAGCAGGTCCGCAAACCGCAATCCGGCAAGCCCAAGCCGAAACCGATCAGGAAAAAGATCAAATCTTCAGGCGGTTGAAGCTCGTTTCGGAGAATCGAGCTTAAATTCTTCCGCAGTGCGGGACCGCGCGCGCACGATCCTCACTAGAATGAGCCTATGCGCGCGGTCTTGTGGCGGGCGTCCCTCCTAGGGCTCGTTCTCGCGACGAGTCTGCCGCTGCGCGCACAGGCGGGCGATCCACTGCTCATGTTCCTGCTCGGCGTCGCGCGCGAGATGGTGATTTCCCATGCGATGCGGGATCCTGCGCCCGAAGGCGCTCCCGCGATCGCTCCGGTGGAGGTTTATCCGGGCACCACGGTCGCGCCGGCGCAATTGAAGCGGCTGATTGACGAGTGCTTTGCCTACCTCTCGGAAGCGCAACGCCGCGAGATCTTCGCCGCGCTGCACGCCGGAATTCTCGATCCGAGGAACGCCGCGATCCGCGGCTCGATGATCGAGTACTTCGCACAGCGCGCGCTCGCCGTGCGCGCGGTGCGCGAGCGCCTGGCGCAGCTCTCGCCGCAGGAAAAGGAGCGCGTCGCGGCGGAGTTCCGGGCCGCGCTCGCCGCGATGGCCCCCGAGGATCAGGACCGGTTCGGCGACGCGCTGCGCCAGGGTCTGCTGCCGGTACCCGACGATCTCGGTCAGATGCTGCTCGCCGCGCTCGAGCGGTAGAGCACGCAGGCCACCGTCCGCGTCCGCGACAGACGCACCGCCTCCGGCCAGCGTTCGCGGCACTCCGCCCTCGCCTGCGGACAGCGGGGATGGAAGTGGCATCCGGCGGGCGGATTCGCCGGCGAGGGCAGCTCTCCCGCAAGGCGCACGATCTCGCGCCGCCCGGAGATTCGCGGCACCGCCGAGAGCAGCGCCTCGGTGTAGGGATGTTTCGGCGCGCCGAGCACCTCGTCGGCGGTGCCGCGCTCGACGATCCGCCCGAGATACATCACCGCCACCTCGTGCGCGAGGTACTCGACCACCGAGATGTTGTGAGTGATGAAAAGGTGCGCAAGGCCGAGGCGCTCCTGCAGCTCGCGCAGAAGGTTCAGGATCTGCGCCTGCACCGACACGTCAAGGGCGCTCGTCGGCTCGTCGCAGACGATGAGCCGCGGCTCGACCGCGAGCGCGCGGGCGATCGCGATCCTCTGCCGCTGGCCGCCGGAGAATTCGTGCGGGTAGCGCGACGCCGCCTCGGCCGGAAGTCCGACCTGCTCGAGCAGCGCGGCGACGCGGCTCTCTCGCTCGGCCTCGCTTGCGCCCACCCCGAGCGCGCGCATGCCTTCGGCGAGAATGTCGGCGACGCGCAGGCGCGGGTTGAGCGAGGCGTAAGGGTCCTGGAACACGATCTGCATCGCCCGCCGCAGGCGCCGCAGTTTTTCTCGGCCGAGCGCGGCGAGGTCCGCCCCGTCGAAGCGCACCGAGCCGCCGGCGAGCGGCAAAAGCCGCAGAATCGCCTTGCCCGCGGTCGTCTTGCCGCAGCCGGATTCGCCCACGAGCGCAAGCGTGCGCCCGGCGGCAATGTCGAGCGAGACGCCGTCCACCGCCTTCACCCAGCCGACGGTGCGCCGCAACACCCCGCGCCGGATCGGAAAGTGGACCTTGAGGTCGCGAACCTCCAGCAACGGCGCGCCGGCGGCCGCGGCCGCGGCGCGCCGGGACGCGACCACCGTCGGCTCGCCGGGCGCCGCCGCCGGACCCTTCTCGCGCAGCAGGCAACGCGCACGGTGGCCGCCGGGAAGCTCCACCATGCGCGGGGCGACCCACTTGCAGCGCTCGATCGCCTCGTCGCAGCGCTCGGCGAAGCGGCAGCCGCGGAACTCTCCCACGAGCGGCGGCACCTGCCCGGGGATGACCGCGAGCGCCGCGGCGCGCTTCTCCGGCCCGGGCAGCGCGTCGAAGAGCTTGCGCGAGTACGGATGCTGCGGGGCGCGGAAGAACTGCTCGCGCGTGGCCGTCTCCACGATCTGCCCGGCGTACATCACTGCAACCCGTTGCGCCATCTGCGCCACCACGCCGAGATCGTGGGTGATGAGCAGCACCGCGAGCCCGCGCTCGCTCTGCAGGCGCGCGAGCAAGTCCAGGATCTGCGCCTGGATGGTGACATCCAGCGCCGTGGTCGGCTCATCGGCGAGCAGCACCTCCGGATCGGCGGCGAGCGCCGCGGCGATCATCACCCGCTGCTTGAGGCCGCCGGAGAGCTGAAACGGGAACTCGTCCAGGCGGCGCGCCGGATCGGGCACGCCCGCCTGCGCCAGCAGCTCGGCCGCGCGCCGCCTCGCCGCGCGACCGCGCAACGCGGTGTGGCGGCGGATCACCTCGACGATCTGCCGTCCGACGGTGAGCACCGGATTGAGCGCCGTCGAGGGCTCCTGGAAAATAATCGCGATCCGGCGTCCGCGCACCGCGCGCATCGCCGCCTCGGGCAGCGCGAGCAGGTCCTCGCCTTCGAGCAGCACGCGCCCGTCGGCGATGCGGCCGGTCTCCGGCAGCAGCCGCAGCACCGAGAGCGCGGTCATGGACTTGCCGCAGCCGGACTCGCCCACCAGCGCCAGGCACTCGCCGCGGCGCAGTTCGAGGTCCACGCCGTCCACGGCGCGCACCTCGCCCTGCGGCGAGTCGAGGCGCGTCGCCAGCGCCTCGATCGCGAGCGCCGGGTGACTCACCGGGCCCCCGCCGGCGCGACCTCGCCCACGCGCACGCGCGGATCGAAGCCGTCGCGCACCGCGTCGGCGAACAGGTTCGCCGCCAGCACCAGCGCGAGCATGAAGACGAACGCGGTGGCGAGCGTCCACCACACCGCCGGATCGCGCGACATCTCCATGCGCGCCGCGTTGATCATGGTGCCAAAACTGCTGGTCGAGGGATCGACGCCGACGCCGACGTAGGACAGCACCGCCTCGGCGAGCACCAGGCCGGAGAAGTCCATCACCATGGCGATCACCACGATGTGCGCCACGTTGGGCAGGATGTGGCGCGCGAGGATCCGTCCGTGGCGCACCCCGAGCGCGTGCGCCGCCTGGATGTACTCCAGCTCCGAGAGCTTGAGCGACTCGCCGCGCAGCAGCCGCGCGAGCCCCGTCCAGCTCGTCAAGCCGAGGATGGCGCACAGCACGAGCAGCTTCGCGTCGGCGCGCTCGGCGGCGGTGGCGAACCATTCCGGATGGCGGTCCATCGCCACCTGCATCATCAGCACCGAGGCGGCGATGAGCAGCACGCCGGGGATCGAGTTGAGGGTGGTGTAGACGTACTGGATCACGTCGTCCACCCAGCCCTTGAAGTAGCCCGCCATGATCCCGAGCGCGACGCCGACCGGCAGCAGCACCAGCGTGGTCACCGTGCCGATGACGAGGCTGGTGCGCACCGACTTCAGCGCCATGTAGAAGACGTCGTTGCCGACCTTGTCGGTGCCGAGCACGTGGTAGCCCCCGGCGAGCGCGAACGCCGGGCAAAAGATCACTGCGAGCACCGCGAACGCCAGAAAACCCGCGTGCCACGGGACCTCCGGGCGGCGCCTGCGAAGCGCGCGCAGCGCGAGCGCCGCGAAACCGATCAGCACCGCCGCGAGGCCGAGCCCTTTCGCGGTCCGCCACGCCACGTCCTGCGCCCATTCCGATTCGTCGCGCAGATGCGCTCCGCCCCAGCGCAGGCGCGGAAAGTCGCGCGTGATTCCGCCTCCGGGCAGCTCGATCTGCTCCTTCGCGAACGAGCGCGTGGCAAGCGGCGCCGAGTAGGTCTTTTCGGTGCGGGTGCGAAGTCCGGGCACGAGCGCGTCGAGCACCGACAGCACCTCGACGCTGTAGCCGCGCGCGCCGCCTTCCGCGTTGCGCGCGAGCGCCGGCCGGAAATGCAGCGAATCGGCGAGCGCCACCGCGAGGTAGGCGGAGAGAACGACCGCGGCGGCGACCGCGGCCGGGCTGCGGAAGACGCGCGCCCACGGCGCGGCAAGATGCGCCCGGCCGCGGCAGTACAGCGCGTAGCCGATTCCGGCGGCGACGAGCAGCCACAGCAGCACATCGGTGGCGAGGACGACCGGCATGCTATTCGAAGCGGATCCGCGGATCCACGAGCGTGTAGGAGAGGTCGGTGAGGATGAGGCCCGCGATGTAGAACACCGAGCCGATGAACACCATCGCGCGCACCACCGCGAAGTCCTGCGCCTGGATCGCGTCAATGGTGTAGCTGCCCAGGCCCGGGATGCCGAAGAACGACTCCATCAGCAGGCTGCCGAGAAAGAGCAGCGGGATGACGGCGACCACGCCGGTGAGGATCGGGATGAGCGCGTTTCTCAGCACGTGGCCGAACAGTACCGCGGGCTCCGACAGGCCCTTGGCGCGCGCGGTGCGCACGTAGTCGCGCGCCATCTCTTCCAGAAAGAGGGTGCGGTACCAGCGGGTGTTCGCGCCGATGCCGGCGACGACGCCGATCACCACCGGCAGCACCAGGAACTTGAGCGCGTCCGGCCCCTCGGCGTACCCCGAGATCGGCACCAGCCGCCAGAGCTTGGAGAACACGTACTGCCCGCCGATGATGTAAAAGAGCGTCGAGACCGACATCATCGCGACGCACACCACCACGCCCCAGAAGTCGAGGTAGGTGGCGCGAAAGAAGGCGAGCAGCAGCGCGAACGTCACGCACACCGCGAGGCCGACGGCGAACACCGGCACCGCGAGCGCGAGGCTCGGCCACATGCGCGCGGCGATCTCGCGGCCGATGTCGCGCCGGTCCTCCGAAAATCCGAAGTCGAAGACGAACAGGCGCAGCGACTTCTCGAAGAAGATCGTGCGCGTCGCCTTCTCCAGGCCGGGCGCGGCCTCGTTCCACAGCAGCGGCTTGTCGTAGCCGCGCTCGGCCTTCCACTTCTCGATCGCTTCCGGGGTGACGCGCTTGGCGCCCAGCTGCATGCGCGCCATGTCGTCGGGCGAATTGACGACGAAGAACAGCGCGAAGGTGAGCAGGTTGACTCCGAGCAGGATCGGCACCGCGTAGAGCAGCCGCCGGACGATGTAGGCGAGCATCAGGCGGCGCGCGGCGCCGGCCGCGCGGCGGCGCGCTCGCGGCGCCGGTAGAGGACGAACGCCGGGATCACCGAGGCGGCGAGCAGTGCGAGGGCCGCGGCGAGCGGCCAGAGCACCGGCCGGTTCCACTCGCGTCGCATTGCCTCGCGCTTTTGCGCGTCCACGCGCAGGTACTTGAGGGCGTTGCCCGACATCTCGTTCACCTTGGCGTTCGCCAGCCAGCCGTGAAAGAGCGCGAAGTTCTTCGGATGAAAGCCGCCGATCCAGGGCGCGTCGCGGCGGAAGATCTCGACCATCCGGTCAATGATTCTCTGGCGCTCGGGCGAGTTGGGCATGTTGCGCATCTGCTCGAACAGCGCGTCGAATTCCGGGTTCGAGTAGTTGGCCGCGTTCTCGCCCTGCCTGAGCGCGCGGCTCTGCGGCCCGTGCAGCAGAAACATGAAGTTCTCCGGGTCGGGATAGTCGGCGATCCAGCCGATCATGAAGAGCTGGGTGTTGCCTTTCCTCAGCTTCTCCTGGAAGCGGTTCCAGTCGGTCTGGCGGGGCTCGAACTGGATCGAGAGCTTGGCGAACTGGCGCCGCCACCAGTCGGTCACCGCCTTGTCGCCCGGCCCGCGCTGCACCGAGTCGAGCGCCAGCACCAGCGGCTCGCCGGTCTTCGCGTCGCGCCCGTCCGGGTAGCCGGCCTCGGCGAGAAGTCTCTTCGCCTCCTCGATCGGCCGGCGTTCGGCGCGCCCGTCCTTCCACACGTGCGTCAGCGGGTTGATGCTCTCGCGTCCCTCGCGGTAGCCGAAGATGCCCGGCGCGAGCGGACTGTGCGCCGGAACCCCGCGGCCGTTGGCGAAGATGGCGAGGTATTCCTCCCAGTCCACCGCGATCGCGAGCGCCTGCCGCAGCTTCCTCGCGCGCTCGGCCGCCTCGCCGCCCTGGGCGCCGCCGACCACCGGGTCGAGCCAGTTCGCGCCGAGGTAGTAGATGGCCGGCGCGATCGAGGTGTCCAGGCGCACGCCCTTCGCCTCCATCTCGGGCGAGAGCGTCGCCTCGCCTTCCAGCGTCACGCGCACCGTCTGGTCGAAGTTGTCGGAGCTGATGCCCGACATGTCGTAGTAGCCCTGCAGGAACTTGTTCCAGAGCGGAATGGACTCCTTTTCGCGCGTGTACACCGCCTTTTCGAGGAACGGCATGATTTTCCCCGCGTCGGCGAGCAGTCCGCGCGCGGCATCGCCCGGCGCGCCCTCGGACGGATACGGCTCGCCGCGGAAGTTCGGGTTGCGCGCGAGCACCATGCGCGCGTTCGGGTTGTTCTCGGCAAGCAGGAAAGGTCCGGTGCCGACCGGCCACCAGTCGAGCGTGAAGTTCTTCTCCGCCATGCCCGGCTGGGCGTAGAAGCGCTCGGCCTCCCACGGCACCGGCGCAAAAAACGGCATCGCCAGCCAGTAGACGAACTGCGGATAGCGGCCCTTGAGCGTCACGCGGAAGGTGCGCGCGTCCACGCGCTCGGCGCCCGCGAGGGGATAGCGCCGCAGATCGAGCCACTCGCCCGGCTTAGCCGCCTGCTTCAGGGTGTCGGCGTACTCGCGCAGGCCGACGATGTACTCGGCCATCAGGCCGAAGATCGGCGAATGCAGGTGCGGATGCGCAAGGCGCTTGATCTGATACACGTAGTCGTCGGCATCCAGTTCGCGCGTGCCGGCCGGAAGATCGTAGGGAGTGGCGAGCGCGCGGATGCGCGCGCGCTCGAGCCGGTGGTTTTCCTCGACGAACGCGGGATGCGGCTGATAGCGGATGCCGGGCTTGAGGCGGATTTCGTAGACGGTGAAGCGGCCGCCCTCGACGGCGCGCGGCTGCGGCACTTCGGTGGCGGTGAGCGGTATCAGCTCGTAGGGGCGCTTGAGGTAGTGGTACTGCAGCGGCGGTTCGTACACCTGCCGCGTGAACACCGCCTCGTCGGAGGTGTAGGACTGCGCCGGATCGAGATGCTTCGGGCGCTCGGAGAAGACCGAATACAGGATCGGGCGGCCGCGCTCGGCGGCCGGATACGGATCGTTCCAGACCTCGCCGCAGCCTGCGACGAGCAGCGCAAGAAGCAGGGCCGCGCGCATGCGCGAAAGTATAATGCGCCGATGCCGATGCTCAGCGGAAAGAAACTCCTCATCACCGGCGTGCTCAGCAATCGCTCGATCGCCTGGGGCATCGCGCAGGCGGCGAAACGCGAGGGCGCGCAGCTCGCCTTCACCTATGCCGGCGAGCGCGTGCGCGAGCGCGTCGAGGCCCTGGCCGGCGAACTCGGCGCGGACGTCGTGCTGCCGTGCGACGTGACGAGCGACGCGCAGATCGAAGCGCTCGCGCCGGCGCTCGCCGAGCGCTGGGGAGCGCTCGACGGTTTCGTGCACGCGATCGCCTTCGCGAGCCGCGAGGCGATCTCGGGCGAGCTGCTCGACGGCTTGTCGCGCGAGGCGTTCCGCGAGGCGCATGACATTTCCGCCTACAGCTTTCCGGCGCTCGCCAAGGCGCTCCTGCCGCTGATGCAGGGCCGGCGCGCGGCGCTGCTCACCCTCACTTACCTCGGCGCGGTGCGCGTGGTGCCGCACTACAACACCATGGGCCTTGCCAAGGCGAGCCTGGAGTCCTCGGTGCGCTACCTCGCCGCCAACCTCGGTCCGCAGGGCATCCGGGTGAACGCGATTTCGGCCGGGCCGATCAGGACGCTCGCCGCCGCCGGCATCGCCGGTTTCGGCAAGATCCTCAAGTTCGTGGAAGAAAACGCGCCGTTGCGGCGCAACGTCACGATCGAGGACGTGGGCAACGCGGCCGCGTTCCTGCTCTCGGACCTCGCCGCGGGCATCACCGGCGAGGTGCTGTACGTGGACGCGGGCTTTTCCCGCGTCGTGGGCGGCATCGGCGCGTGAAGCGCCGCTACTGCTTCTTTTCCAGCGCCGCGGCCCGGACCTCGATTCTCGCCTTCTCGCGCAGGCTCGCGAGCCAGGCCTGCACCTCGGCCGAGCCCGCTTCGCGCTCGATGCGCTCCAGCTCCGCCGCCTTCTGCGCATCCGGCAGCGGCTCCGGCGCGAGCACCTTCTGGATGCGCAGGATCGCGTAGCCGCGTTCGCCGCGGTCCACGCCGACGTACGCCGGCAGCTTCGAGACGTCGGCCGCCATCACCTTCGCGAGCGCGTCCCTGCCGAGGCCGGCCGGCGAGCGGCGCGAGACGACGAGCGCCGCGCCCCACTTGACGCCCGGATCGGTTCCCGCCTTCAGGCTCTCCAGTTTCGCCTGCGCCTCCTTGCGAGCGAGCGCCGCCGCCTCCTGCCGCCGCACGCGCCGCTCGACCTCCTCGCGCACCTCTTCGAACTTCTTCTGCACCGCCGGCTGGTGCTCGACGACGCGCGCGGCAACGAGCGTCCCGGGCGCGACCTCGACGGCATCGGTGTTGCGCCGGTGCTGGATGGCGTCGGCCGAAAACAGCGCCGCCAGCACCTTCGGATGGCCGAGCGGCCCGTCCGCGGGCGCGCCCTGCGCGATCCAGCCGCTCGTCTGGACCTTCAACCCGAATCGCTCGGCGGCGGGCTTGAGGCTGTCGGACTGCTCGTACACCAGGTTGTTGAACGCGTCGGCGGACTCGGCGAAGCGCCGACCGGCCTTCTGCTTCGCGATCTCGGCGCGCAGCTCCTCGCGCACCTCTTCGAAGGTGCGCGTCTTGCCCGGCTGCACCGCCTCGAGCCGGATGATGTGCCAGCCGAATTCGGAGGGTACCGGTCCGGCGATCTCGCCGGGTTTCATCGCAAACACCGCGTTGGCGAATTCCTGCACGACGTCGCCGGGGCCGAAGAAGCCGAGGTCGCCGCCCTTGGCCGCCGAGCCGGAGTCCTGCGAATGCTTCTTCGCCAGCTCGGCGAAGCGCTGCGGGTTCTTGCGCGCCTCGACCGCGATTTTCTCGGCCTCCTCCTTCGTCTTGAGCAGGATGTGGCTCGCGCGCCTCTGCTCCGGCAGGCCGAGCTTTCCGGTCGCAAGGCGCTCCTCGTAGGCTTTCCGCAGCTCCTGCTCGTCCACCTTTTCGGCGCCTGCCAGCTCCTCCACCGACAGCACGACGTACTCGGCGCGCACGCGCTCCGGAACGCGGAACTCGGCGGTGTTCGCCTCGTACCAGGCTCTGAGGGCCGCCTCGTCCGGCTTGACCTGCGGTTCGTAATCGGACGCGGCGAAGAATGCCTCGCTCACCTCGCGGCGCTCGCCCTCAAGCGCCAGCAGCCGCGCCGCGACCGTGCGCGGCTGGATCGCCGTACCGGCGACCGCCGCGATCAGCCGCGAGGCGGGCACGCGCACGCGCAGCGTCTCGACGTTGTACTCGTCGGAGATGCCGCGCGCGCGCAGGTACGCCGCGTAGCGCTCGGGCGAGAACT
The DNA here is from genome assembly GCA_040752005.1 of Pseudomonadota bacterium. Taxonomy (GTDB): domain Bacteria; phylum Pseudomonadota; class Gammaproteobacteria; order Burkholderiales; family SG8-39; genus RBG-16-66-20. The sequence continues at coordinate 103,316 of JBFMFX010000008.1, forward strand.
TGCCGTCCACCTGGAACTCCGGCATGCGCGTGATCTCGGCGATCGCCGTCTCGCGCGGCAGCACCATCCACGCCCGCGCCACCTCGCGCGTGATCAGGCGCTCGGTGATCAGGCCTTCCAGCACCTGGCGGCGGAATTCCGGCGTGTCCACGCTCGCCGGATCGAAGTCGCGCCCGAACATCTGCCGCAGCCGATCCATTCTCTCGCGCAGCGCCTCCTCCAGCTCGCGCCGCGTGATCGTGTCGCCGTCCACACTCGCCACCTCGTCGCGCCCGCCGACTGCCCGCGTGTAGGCCTCCAGCCCGAAGAACGCGAACGGAATGACGATCAGCACCAGCAAGACTTGCAGCAGGCGCTTGTGCTTGGCGACGAAATCGAACATGGAGGCGGAAAAAGAAAGGGATTGGCGGAGCGGACGGGACTCGAACCCGCGACCCCCGGCGTGACAGGCCGGTATTCTAACCGACTGAACTACCGCTCCGTACGTGCCCTGGTGGGTGCTGCAGGGGTCGAACCTGCGACTTCTGCCTTGTAAGGGCAGCGCTCTACCGCTGAGCTAAGCACCCCCGCCGCGAGCGCAAGCCCGCTCGCAAAAGGGCCGCTAGTTTATCGCTTCCTTGAGGCCCTTGCCAGCGCGAAACCGCGGCACGCGCGTGGCGGCGATGGCGAGCGGCTCGCCCGAGCGCGGATTGCGCCCGGTGCGCGCCTTTCGTTCGGCGACGTAGAACGTGCCGAAGCCGGCCAGCGTCACGTCGGCGCCCTGCTTGAGGCTCGTCTTCACGGCGGCGATGAGCGCGTCCACCGCGCGCTCGGCCGCCGAGCGCGAGATATCGGCGGAACGCGCGATGTGCTCGACGAGATCGGCCTTGTTCATGGCCGCTTCGCGTCAGTGCTTGATCGCGGCGGTGGTCGCCTTATCGGACTCGGCGGCCGGAAGCGGCGCCACCTCCACCGGCTCCGCAAGCGGCACCGGCCGGCGCTCCAGCGCCACCTCGAGGACCTTGTCAATCCACTTCACCGGGATGATCTCGAGCCGGTTCTTGACGTTGTCCGGGATTTCGGCGAGGTCCTTGACGTTTTCCTCCGGAATCAGCACCGTCTTGATCCCGCCGCGGTGCGCCGCGAGCAGCTTCTCCTTCAGGCCGCCGATCTGCAGCACTTCGCCGCGCAGGGTGATCTCGCCGGTCATCGCCACATCGCAGCGCACCGGGATGCCGGTGAGCACCGACACCATCGCCGTCACGATGCCGATGCCGGCGCTCGGGCCGTCCTTCGGCGTCGCGCCCTCGGGCAGGTGGATGTGGATGTCGTGCTTCTGGTAGAAGTCGTCCGGCACGCCGAGCTTGCGCGAACGGCTGCGCACCACCGACAGCGCCGCCTGGATGGACTCCTGCATCACCTCGCCGAGCTTGCCGGTGGTGATCGTCTTGCCCTTGCCGGGCATGGTGACGGCCTCGATCGTGAGCAGCTCGCCGCCCACCTCGGTCCAGGCAAGCCCGGTGACCTGGCCGACCTGGTTGGTCTTCTCCGCCATGTCGAAGGTGTACTTGCGCACCCCGAGGTACTTGTCGAGGTTGCGCGGCGTCACCGTGATGCGGCGCGCCTTGCCGTCCTTCGCCGGCTCCGACTGCAGCTGCTTCACCGCCTTGCGGCAGATCTTGGAGATCTCGCGCTCCAGCCCCCGCACCCCCGCCTCGCGGGTGTAGTAGCGGATGATGTCGCGGATCGCCGCCTCCGACACCGAAAGCTCGCCCTCGTTCAGGCCGGAGTTCTTCATCTGCTTGGGCAGCAGGTACTGCGTGGCGATGTTCAGCTTCTCGTCCTCGGTGTAGCCCGAGAGCCGGATCACCTCCATGCGGTCGAGCAGCGGCGGCGGAATGTTGAGCGTGTTCGCCGTGGCGATGAACATGACCTCCGAGAGGTCGTATTCCACCTCGACGTAGTGGTCGGTGAAGGTGTGGTTCTGCTCCGGATCGAGCACCTCCAGCAGGGCCGACGACGGGTCGCCCCTCCAGTCCATGCCCATCTTGTCCACCTCGTCGAGCAGGAACAGCGGATTTTTCACCCCCGCCTTGATCATGCTCTGCAGGATCTTGCCCGGCATCGAGCCGATGTAGGTGCGCCGGTGGCCGCGGATCTCGGCCTCGTCGCGCACCCCGCCGAGCGACATGCGCACGAACTTGCGGTTGGTCGCGCGCGCGATCGACTGCCCGAGCGAGGTCTTGCCGACGCCCGGCGCCCCGACCAGGCACAGGATCGGCGCCTTCATCTTGTCCACCCGCGCCTGCACCGCCAGGTACTCGACGATGCGCTCCTTCACCTTCTCCAGCCCGTAGTGGTCCTGGTCGAGGATCTCCTGCGCGACCTTGAGGTCCTTGCAGATCTTCGAGCGCTTGCGCCAGGGCAGGCTGACCAGCGTGTCGATGTAGTTGCGCACCACCGTCGCCTCGGCCGACATCGGCGACATGAGCTTGAGCTTCTTGAGCTCGGCCTCGGCCTTCCTGCGCGCGTGCTTGGGCATGCCCGCGCGCTTGATGCGCTTTTCCATCTCCTCCAGGTCGGCGCCCTCCTCGCCCTCGCCCAGCTCCTTCTGGATCGCCTTCACCTGCTCGTTGAGGTAGTACTCGCGCTGGCTCTTCTCCATCTGCCGCTTGACGCGGCCACGGATGCGCTTTTCCACCTGCAGGATGTCGATCTCGGTCTCGAGCTGCGCCAGCAGATGCTCGAGGCGCTTGCGCACGTCGAACATCTCCAGCACCTGCTGCTTCTGCTCGAGCTTGAGCGGCAGGTGCGCGGCCACCGTGTCGGCGAGCCGCCCGGCGTCGTCAATGCCCGCGAGCGAGGTGAGGATCTCGGGCGGGATCTTCTTGTTGAGCTTGACGTACTGATCGAAGCTGGAGAGCAGCGCGCGACGCATCGCCTCGACCTCGGCGTCGGCGAGCGGCTCGACGCGCACCGGCGTCGCCTCGGCCACCCAGTGCGTGCGCATGTCGGTGACCGACACGATCTTCGCCCGGCTCACCCCCTCGACCAGCACCTTCACCGTGCCGTCCGGGAGCTTGAGCATCTGCAGGATGCTGGACACGCACCCGATCGCGTACATGTCCTGCGGGCCGGGGTCGTCCTTGGCGGCGGACTTCTGCGCCACCAGGAGGATGGATTTGCCGCTCTCCATGGCCGTCTCCATCGCCTTGATGGATTTGGGCCTGCCGACGAAGAGCGGAATCACCATGTGCGGAAACACCACCACGTCCCGCAGCGGGAGCAGCGGATACTGGGCGGCGGGTGCGGGTGCCCCGGAGGGCTGGATATCGGACATTGTGGAGGCCTCTAAAGCCGTAGGACGCTCCCCGAAGTTAGGGGTTCCCCGGCAAAAAATCAATTGCCGGCTACAGGTTGCTGCCGGCGATCCTCTGCGGCTGGTCGGAGTAGATAAGAAGCGGCTTGCCGTCGGCGAGGATCATCTGCTCGTCGACCACGACCTTGCTGACATTCTCCAGCGTCGGCAGCTCGTACATGGTGTCGAGCAGCACGTGCTCCAGGATCGAGCGCAGCCCCCGGGCGCCGGTCTTGCGGGCGAGCGCCTTCTTCGCCACCGCGTTGAGCGCCGCCGGGCGCACCTCCAGCTCGACGCCTTCCATCGCGAACAGGCGCTGGTACTGTTTGATGAGCGCGTTCTTGGGCTCGACCAGGATCTGCACCAGCGCTTTTTCGTCCAGTTCCTCCAGCGCCGCGACCACCGGCATGCGCCCGACGAACTCCGGGATCAGGCCGTACTTGATCAGGTCCTCGGGCTCGACGATCTTGAGCAGATCGAAGGTGGCCCTGGAGTTGTTGGGGCTGCGCACCTCGGCGCCGAAGCCGATGCCGGTTTTCTCGGTGCGGTTGCGCACGATCTTCTCCAGCCCGTCGAACGCCCCGCCGCAGATGAACAGGATGTTGGTGGTGTCCACCTGGACGAAGTCCTGGTTCGGGTGCTTGCGCCCGCCCTGCGGCGGCACCGACGCGATCGTGCCCTCGATCAGCTTGAGCAGCGCCTGCTGCACGCCTTCGCCGGAGACGTCGCGCGTGATCGAGGGGTTGTCGGACTTGCGCGAGATCTTGTCGATCTCGTCAATATAGACGATCCCGCGCTTGGCCTTGTCCACGTCGTAGTCGCAGTTCTGCAGCAGCTTCTGGATGATGTTCTCGACGTCCTCGCCGACGTAGCCGGCCTCAGTGAGCGTCGTCGCATCGGCGATCACGAACGGCACGTTGAGCAGGCGCGCGAGCGTCTGCGCGAGCAGCGTCTTGCCCGAGCCGGTCGGGCCGATCAGCAGGATGTTGGATTTCGCCAGCTCCACCTCGTCGTTCTTCGACAGGTGCTTGAGCCGCTTGTAGTGGTTGTAGACCGCGACCGAAAGGATCTTTTTGGCGCGGTCCTGGCCGATGACGTACTGGTCGAGGATGGCGCGGATCTCGCGCGGCGTGGGCAGGTCCGAGCGCGCGCCCTTGCCGCCCTTCTCGGTGGCCGTCTCCTCGCGGATGATGTCGTTGCACAGCTCGATGCACTCGTCGCAGATGAACACCGACGGGCCGGCGATGAGCTTCCTCACCTCATGCTGGCTCTTGCCGCAGAACGAGCAGTACAGGAGCTTCTCGCCCGAGGCGCCCTTGTCCGACATCTAGACCGACTCCCGCGAAACCAGAACCTTGTCCACCAGCCCGTACTTTACCGCTTCTTCGGCTCCCATGAAAAAATCGCGGTCGGTGTCGCGCTGGATGACCTCCAGCGGCTGGCCGGTGTGCCGGGCGAGGATCTCGTTCAGGCGCTGGCGCAGGTACAGGATCTCGCGCGCGTGGATCTCCACGTCCGAGGCCTGGCCGGAGAACCCGCCCATCGGCTGGTGGATCATCACCCGCGAGTTGGGCAGCATGAACCGCTTGCCCTTGTCGCCGGCGGCGAGCAGCAGCGCCCCCATGCTCGCCGCCTGGCCGATGCACAAGGTCGAGACGTCGGGCTTGATGAACTGCATGGTGTCGTAGATCGCGAGCCCCGCCGACACCGAGCCGCCGGGCGAGTTGATGTAGAAGAAGATGTCCTTGTCCGGGTTTTCCGACTCGAGGAACAGCAGTTGCGCCACGATCAGGTTCGCGCTCACCTCGCTCACCGGACCGACGAGGAACACCACCCGCTCCTTGAGCAGGCGCGAGTAGATGTCGTAGGCGCGCTCGCCGCGCCCCGACTGCTCGATGACCATCGGGATCAGCCCCAGGTCGCGGGGCTCCGGCATTGTTGACATCGCGCTCAGGCCTTTCATGCGTCCGCGCCCATCAGTTCCTCGAAGGTTACCTCTTTTTCCGCCACTTTCGCCCGCGCCAGCACCCAGTTGACGACGTTGCCTTCCAGCGCGAGGCTTTCCATCTCCGACAGCCGCTGCGGCTGCATGTAAAACCACTTTACCACCTCGGCCGGGTTCTCGTAGGCCTCGGCCTCCGCCTCGATCAGCGCGCGCACCTCGGCCGGCTTCGGCTTCAGGTTCTCGGCGCGCGCCACCTCGGCGATGATCAACCCGAGCGCCACCCTGCGGCGCGCCGCTGCCTCGAACGCCTGCGGGTCGAGCGGCAGGGTCTCCAGCTTGATCCCCTTCGCCTTCAGGTCCGCGGCCGCGGCCTCGACCAGCCGCTGCAGCTCCATGCCCACCAGAGCCTTCGGCAGCTCGAGCGGCGTGCGATCGATCAACGCCTGCAGCGCCTGCTGCTTGAGACGGGCGGCGATGCGCTTTTTCACCTCGCGCTCGACGTTGGCGCGGATCTCGGCGCGCATCCGGGCAAGGTCGCCGTCGGCGACGCCGAGCTGCCTGGCGAAGTCGGCGTCCACCTCGGGCAGCACCGGCGCCTCGACCCGGACCATCCTCAGCTCGTAGCGCGCCGTCTTCCCCGCCACGTCCTTGCCGTGGTAGTCGTCCGGGAACTTCACGTCGAACGTGCGCGTCTCGCCGGGAGCCATGCCGCGCGCCGCCTCCTCGAATTCGGGCAGCAGGCGCTTTTCACCGAGGATCGTCACGAATCCGGTCATCGAACCGCCCTCGAACGGCTGGCCGTCCATGCGGCCGTCGAAGTCGAGCGTCACCCGGTCGCCGTCGGTCGCCGGGCGCGACACCGCCTCGTAGCGCACACGCTGCCGGCGCAGGATCTCGATGGTCTTGTCCACGGCCGCCTCGTCCACCGCGAACACCGGCCGCTCGATCACGACGCCGGAGAGGTCACCCACCTTCACTTCCGGAAACACCTCGAAGGTGGCGCTGAACTCCAGCCGGTCGGCCGCACCCTCCTTCTTCTCGATGCGCGGCAAGCCGGCGACGCGCAGGTTTGCCTCGCGCACCATCTCGCTGAAGGCCTTCTCCACCGCGTCGCCGATGACCTCGTTCCGGACCTGCGGCCCGTACTGCTGCGCGACCAGCTTGAGTGGCACTCTCCCGGGCCGGAAGCCGGGCATCTTCACGTTGCGCGCGAGCTTCTTCAGGCGCTCCTCGACCTGCCGGTCGACCTCGGCCGCCGGCAGCGACATTGACAGGCGCCGCTCAAGCGCGCCGAGCGTTTCCACGTTGACCGCCATTGCCTGATTTGCTCCGAAACAGGAAGCCCGCCTGCCTCAGCCGGGCCGGTTGCGGGTGCGAAGGGTGGGAGTCGAACCCACACGCCTCGCGGCGCTGGAACCTAAATCCAGTGCGTCTGCCAGTTCCGCCACCTTCGCGCGCGTGAAGCAGAAGCCCTCAGAGCGCACTATTATACGTCGGAACGCGGCTCTCCCCTGCGGCAAGCAGCCGGATTTTCCTTGCGAATCAGCCTTTCCGTGCCGGTAGACCACTACGAGAACTTTCCGGTGGCGTCGCTGCTGCTGCCGGCGCGGCTGCGCGCGCCGATCGAGGTCATCTATCGCTTCGCGCGCAGCGCCGACGACCTCGCCGACGAGGGCGACGACCCGCCGGCGCTGCGCCTGGAGAAGCTCGCCGAATACCAGGCAAAGCTCGTCATGATCCGCATGGGCGGCGAGCCCGACGATCCGCTGTTCGCGACGCTGGCGCGCGTCGCGCGCGAGCATGCGCTGCCGATACGCCTGTTCGAGGACCTGCTCGATGCGTTTGCGCAGGACGTGGTGAAGAACCGCTACGCCGATTTCGGCGAAGTCCTTGACTACTGCCGGCGCTCGGCGAACCCGGTCGGCCGGCTGCTGCTGCACCTTTTCAAACGCACGTCTGAAACGGAGCTGCGCCAGTCGGACGCGATCTGCACCAGCCTGCAGCTCGTCAACTTCTGGCAGGACATCGCGCTCGACTGGGCGAAGGGGCGCGTCTATCTGCCGCAGGACGAGATGCGCCGCCACGGCGTCGCCGAATCGCATCTTGCGCAAGCGCGCTGCGACGCCGCCTGGCGGGCACTGCTCGCCTCGCTGTGCGAGCGCACGCGCGCGCTCATGATGCAGGGCGCGCCGCTCGCGCGCGCGCTGCAGGGCCGGGTGCGCTGGGAGATCGCGCTCACCGTGCAGGGCGGGCTGCGGGTCCTGGAGAAAATCGCCGCCGCCGGCTACGACGTGTTCCGCCGCCGGCCGACGCTCGCCTGGGCCGACTGGCCGCTGCTTGCCTGGAGAGCGCTGTGACGCCTGCACCGCAAAAACAGGGTCAGACCACGTTTTTTTCGCTGCCGAAAACGTGGTCTGACCCCGATTTTCGGGGGGACGGTGAGCCCTGACGAGTACTGCCGCGAGAAAGCGGCGGCGAGCGGTTCGAGCTTTTACTACTCGTTCATGTTCCTGCCGCCGGAGCGCCGGCGCGCGATCACGGCGCTATACGCGTTCTGCCGCGAGGTGGACGATGTCGTGGACGAGGCGACCGATCTCGCCCTCGCGCGCACGCGCCTGGCCTGGTGGCGCGGCGAGATCGAGAACCTGTTCGCCGGCCGGCCGCAGCATCCGGTGACGCGCGCGCTGGCGTCCGCGCTCGGCCCCTTCGGCATCCGCGCCGAGCGCCTGAACGAGGTGATCACCGGCATGGAAATGGACCTCACGCAGACCCGCTATCCCGACTTCGCGGCGCTGGAGCGCTATTGCTACCACGTCGCCGGCGCGGTCGGCATGCTCGCGGCCGGAATCTTCGGCTACACGAATCCGCAGACACTCGAGTACGCCCGGCGCCTGGGCACCGCGTTCCAGCTCACCAACATCATCCGCGACGTCGGCGACGACGCGCGGCGCAACCGCATCTACCTGCCGATGGACGAGCTGCGCGCCTTCGGCGTCACCGCCGCCGACATCCTCGGCGCGCGCGGGGGCACGGCGTTCGAGCGCCTGATGGAGTTCCAGTACCGCCGCGCTATCCAGTACTACGACGAAGCGCTTGCCGCCCTGCCGCCAGAGGACCGGCGCGCGCAGCTTCCCGGCCTCATCATGGCGCGGATCTACCGCGCGCTGCTGGAGGAAATCGAGCGCGACGGCTTCCGCGTGCTCACGCACCGCACCTCGCTCACGCCGTTGCGCAAGTTCTGGCTTGCCTGCGCCACCTGGGCGCGGGCCTAGCGCGGCGATGCCGCGCGTCGCCGTCGTCGGGGCCGGCTACGCCGGCTGCGCCGCGGCGGTGACGCTCGCCGCGCGCGGCGCGCGGGTCACCCTGTTCGAGGCGGGCGCGGTCCCCGGCGGGCGCGCGCGGCGCGTGCGGGTGCGCGAGGCGGAGCTGGACAACGGCCAGCACATCCTCGTCGGCGCCTACACCGGGCTCGCGCGCCTGATGCGCCTGGTCGGCGTGCCCGACGGCGCGCTGCTGCGCATGCCGCTGGAGCTGCGTTACGCCGACGGCTTCGCGCTGCGCGCGCTGTGGCTGCCGGCGCCGCTGGGACTGGCCGGCGGCCTGCTCGCCGCGCGCGGTCTGCCGCTGCGCGAGGCGATGGGGGCGATCCGCTTTCTCTGGCGCATGGGCCGCAAGGGGTACCGGATCGAGCGCGACCAGACCGTCGCCGCGCTTCTCGCCGAGCACCGCCAGGATGGGCGCGCCGGCCACTATCTGTGGCGGCCGCTGTGCGTATCGGCGCTCAACACCCCTCCCGAGCGCGCCTCGGCGCGGATCTTTCTCGCGGTGCTGCGCGACACGCTCGCCGGCGATGCCGGCGCAGCCGACCTGCTGCTGCCGCGCGTGGATCTCTCGCGCCTGTTCCCGGAGCCCGCCTGTGCGTTCGTGCGCGCGCATGGCGGAGAGGTGCGCCTGGGCGAGACGGTGCGCGACCTCGCGGCGCTGCGCGCGACTCACGATGCGGTCATCGTCGCCGTCGGTCCGCACCAGCTCAAGGCGCTCGCGCCCGGGCTCGCGCCGGAGTACGAATACCAGCCGATCTACACCTGCTATCTCCAGTACCCGCAGACGGCGAAGCTGCCGCTGCCGATGCTCGGTCTGGCGGGCGGACTGGTGCAGTGGGCTTTCGACCGCGGCGCGCTCGGCGGCGAGCGCGGGCGCATCGCTTGCGTGATCAGCGCGCAGGGCGATCACCAGCAGATGACCCACGAGGCGCTCGCGCAGACCTGTCACGCGGAGCTTGCCGCGGCGCTGGGCGCGCTTCCCGCCCCGCGCTGGTGGCGCGTGATCGCCGAGAAACGGGCGACGGTCGCGTGCACGCCCGACCTCCCCCGACCGGCGGCGCGCACCGCCATCCCGGGCGTGTTCCTCGCCGGCGACTACACCGAGGCCGAATATCCGCCGACGCTGGAGGCCGCGGTGCGCAGCGGCGTGCGGGCAGCCGAGCTGGCGCTCGAGGAGCGCCGCGCGCCGGGCTGACCCGGCTCAGAGCTCGCGCAGCAGCCGCACGGCTTCCTCGATCCGCTCGACGGCGAGCACCTCCAGGCCGGCGATCTTCGCCTTCGGCCGGTTGGCGCGCGGCACGAGCGCGCGCTCGAAGCCGAGCTTCGCCGCCTCGCGCAGCCGCTCCTGACCGCGCGGCGCCGGCCGGACCTCGCCGGCGAGCCCCACCTCGCCGAAGGCGAGCACCTTCGGCGGAATCGGCCGGTCGGTGAGCGAGGACACCACCGCGAGCACGACCGCCAGGTCGGCCGCGGGCTCGGCGATGCGCACGCCGCCGACCGCGTTCACGAACACGTCCTGTTCCGACGTCGCGATTCCCGCGTGCCGGTGCAGCACCGCGAGCAGCATCGCGAGGCGGTTCGCCTCCAGCCCGACCGAGAGCCGCCGTGCGTTCGGCGTGTGCGCCGGGTCCACCAGCGCCTGGACCTCGACCAGCAGCGGCCGCGTGCCCTCGACGGTGGCGAGCACGCAGGAGCCGGCGACGCCCCGGTCGCGGCCGGCGAGGAACAGTGCCGAAGGGTTCGCGACCCCGCGCAGGCCCTTCTCGGTCATCGCGAACACGCCGATCTCGTTGACCGCGCCGAAGCGGTTTTTCACCGCGCGCACCACGCGGAACGCCGAATGCGCTTCGCCCTCGAAATAGAGCACCGTGTCCACCAGGTGCTCCAGCACCCTCGGGCCGGCGATCGCGCCCTCCTTGGTGACATGGCCGATGATGAACACCGCCGCTCCCGAGCGCTTCGCCTGGCGAACGAGGTGCGCGGCGCACTCGCGCACCTGCGCGACCGATCCCGGCGCCGAGGCGAGCGCCTCGGTCCATAGCGTCTGGATGGAGTCCACCACCGCCACCTCCGGGCGCTCGGCCTCCATCGCGGCGAGGATGCGCTCGAGCTGCGTCTCGGCGATCAGGCGCACCGCGCGCGCATCGAGCGCGAGGCGCCGCGCGCGCAGCGCGACCTGCTCGGCGGACTCCTCCCCGGAGACGTACAGCGTGCGGTGCGCCGCCCCCATCGCGGCGAGCGCCTGCAACAGCAGCGTGGACTTGCCGATCCCGGGATCGCCGCCGATGAGGGCCGCCTGTCCGGCGACCAGGCCGCCGCCCAGGGCGCGGTCGAGCTCGCCAACGCCGGTCGGCAGCCGCTCGCGCTCGCGCGCCTCGATCGCATCGAGCGCAAGCGCGCGCGGTGCGGCGTGCGCCGTGCGCCGCGCCCCCGGCCGCTCGGCAAGCGTCTCGACCAGCGTGCCCGCCGCCCCGCACGAAGGGCAGGCGCCGAACCATTGCAGCGCGCTCGCGCCGCACTCGCTGCACACGTAGGCGGTCTTTGCGCGCGCCATCAGGGCGCCTCGACCACCGGCACGCGCGGGGCGAGCGCGCACAGCAGCTCGTAGTTCACCGTGCCGGCCGCGACCGCCACTTCCTCCACCGGTAGCCCCTCGCCCCAGAGCACCACCGGCGCGCCGTGACCGGCTTCCGGGATGTCGGTCAGGTCGCAGCAGATCATATCCATCGCCACCCGGCCGACGATCTGCGTGCGCTTGCCGGCGACGAGCACCGGGGTCCCGGTCGGCGCGTGGCGCGGATAGCCGTCGGCGTAGCCGCAGGCGATGACTCCGACGCGCATCGGCCGCGGCGCCTCGTAGGTAAAGCCGTAGCCCACCCGCTCGCCGGGCTCCAGGTTCTGGACCGCGATGATTTCCGAGGCGAGCGTCATCGCGGGCTTGAGGCCGATTTCGGCGGCGGTGCGGAATGCGAACGGCGTGCCGCCGTAGAGCATGATCCCGGGGCGCACCCAGTCGGCGCGCGTCAGCTCGGGAAATCGCAGCAGCGCCGCCGAGTTGGCGAGCGAGCGCGGCGCGTTGATGCCGTGCACCAGCACCTCGAACCACTCGAGCTGCGGCTCGACGCCGCTTTCACCTTCGGCGTCGGCGAAATGCGTCATCAGCGTGATCGCGCCGACCTGCGGCATGCCCTTGAGCGCGGCCCACGCCGCGGCGACGCCCTCGTTGGCAAAGCCGAGCCGGTTCATGCCGCTGTTGACCTTGAGATACACCTCCATCGTTCCGGCAAACGGCGTCTTCGCCAGCATCGCGATCTGCTCGGCGCAGTGCACCACCGGGGTCAGGCGGTAGCGGGCGAAGAGCGCGATGTCCTGCGGCGAGAAGAAGCCCTCGAGCATCAGCAGCGGCCGCGTCTCGCCCGCCGCGCGCAGCCGTAGCGCGTCGGCGAGGTCGAGGAGCGCCAGGCCGTCGGCGGCGGCGAAAGCCTTCGCCGCGCGCAGCAGGCCGTGGCCGTAGGCGTTCGCCTTCACCACCGCCCAGGTCCTGGCCGGCGCGGCGTGCTTCATGGCGAGCGCCAGATTGTGCGCGAGCGCCGAGGCGCTGATCGCGGCGCGGATCGGGCGCGGCATCAGCTCGCGTCAGCGGCGCGGCAGCAGGTGCACGTGCATGAGCCATTATATTTCCGGGCTGCGGCGCGCGCGCCGCGGCCATGCTATAAAGCCGGGCCTTCACGCAGGCGCCCTCGGGAGCGGGATTGGGACGCGGGTTCTACATCATCATGGCGGCGCAGTTCTTCTCGTCGCTCGCCGACAATGCGCTGCTGGTCGCGGCGATTGCGCTTCTCATGGAGGCGAGCGCGCCGTCGTGGCTCACGCCGTACCTCAAGTTCTTCTTCGTGGTGTCCTACGTGCTGCTCGCGCCCTATGTCGGCGCGTTCGCCGATCGCCTGCCCAAGGGCATCGTGATGTTCGTCTCCAATTCGATCAAGATCGCCGGCTGCGCCCTGATGCTGTTCGAGGTCAACCCGCTCGCCGCGTACGCGCTGGTCGGACTCGGGGCCGCCGCCTACTCGCCGGCCAAGTACGGCATCGTCACCGAGTACCTGCCCCACTCCAAGCTGGTCGCCGCCAACGGCTGGATCGAGGGCCTGACAGTGGCCTCGATCATCCTCGGGGTGGTGCTGGGCGGCGCGCTGGTGGACCAGAAGGTGTCGCCGGCGCTCCTCGCGCATGCGCCGCCGGGTATCGCCACGCCCGCGGAGGCGGCGATTTTCTGCATCATGTTCGTGTACGCGCTCGCCGCGCTGATCAACCTGTACGTGCCGCGCACCGGCGTGCCGCTCAAGCCGCTGCCGGTGCACCCGCTCGACACCCTGCGCGATTTTGCGCGCTGCGTCGCGCGCCTGTGGCAGGACAAGCTCGGCCAGATCTCGCTCGCCGTGACGACGCTGTTCTGGGGGGCCGGCGCCACGTTGCAGTTCATCGTCATAGACTGGTCGCGCGCGGCGCTGGATTTCAACCTGTCGCAGGCGTCTTACCTGCAGGGCGTGTGCGCCATCGGCATCGCCGCCGGCGCGATCGCCGCGTCCGTGCTGGTGCAGCTCGACCGCGCGGTGCGCGTCATCCCGCTCGGCATCGCCATGGGCCTGGCCGTGATCCTGATGAACGCCGCGACGGGCGTGTGGATCGCGGTGCCGCTGATCGTGCTCATCGGCCTGCTGGCCGGCTTTTTCGTCGTGCCGATGAACGCGCTGCTGCAGCACCGGGGGCATCACCTGGTCGGTGCCGGGCGCTCGATCGCGGTGCAGAACTTCAACGAGAACCTCTCGATCCTGGTCATGATCGGGGTGTACTCGCTGCTGCTGAGAATCGGGCTCTCGATCTACACGGTGATCGCGCTGTTCGGTCTGTTCGTCGCCGGAACGATGGTCGCGGTGCTGTGGTGGTACCGGCACACCCGGCGCAGCCATCGGGAGGAAGTGGAGCGGCTGCTCGCCTTCGCCCGCGCCGAGAGCCCCCACTAGCGGCCGGTCGCCGACGCCATCGTCCGCTTCGCGAAGACGAGGTCCGCCCAGGCCTTCGCCTTGTCCGGCAGGTTGCGCAGCAGGTAGGCGGGGTGGTAGGTGACGATGAGCGGCACGCCGGCGTAACGGAACAGCCGCCCGCGCAGGCTCGCGATGCTCGCGTCGGTCCCGAGCAGCGTCTGCACGGCGAAGCGCCCCATCGCGACGATGAGCTTCGGCCGGATGAGCGCCACCTGCCGCAGCAGGTACGGCGAACATGCCGCCACTTCCTCCGGCGCCGGGTTCCGGTTGCCGGGGGGCCGGCACTTGACCACGTTCGCGATATAAACGTCGTCGCCGCGCTTCAAGCCGATCGCCGCCAGCATGTTGTCCAGGAGCTTGCCGGCCTGGCCGACGAACGGCTCGCCGAGGCGGTCTTCCTCGGCGCCCGGCGCCTCTCCGACGAGCAGCCAGCGCGCGTTCTCGTCGCCCACCCCGAAGACGGTCTGCGTGCAGCCGGCGCGCAGGCCGCAGTCGGTGCAGTCCTTCACCTTCGCCTTGAGTTCCTCCCAGCCCATGCGCGCGATCCGCTCGGCGCGGCTCGGCGCCGCGACCGCCCCTGCCTGCGCCGCCGGCGCGTCGGCCACCGGCGGCGCCGCCATGGCGCGCGACTCCCGCGCGCTCGCCCGGGCGCGCTCGCGCAGCACCCACACCGGGGCAAGGCCCATCTCCTTGAGGATCTCGCTCCTGCGGCTCACAGGGCGATCGCCATCACGAGCGCGTCCTCGCGCCCTTCGTGCGCCGGGTAGTAGCCGCGCCGCAGCCCGATCTGGCGAAAGCCCAGCCTAAGATAGAGCCGTCGCGCCGCGAGGTTGCTCGGACGCACCTCCAGCAGCAGGCGCTCGGCGCCCTCGGCGCGCGCGATGCGCATCGCCTCACCGAGCAGCACCGCCCCGAGCCCCTGCCGCTGCCAGCGCGCCGCGATCGAGAGATTGAGCAGATGCGCCTCGCCGGCGCCCGAGGCGAGCACGAAATAGCCGACCAGCTCCGCCCCGCGCCGCCACGTCCAGCAGTGGTGGCCGGCGCGCAGCGAGTCGGCGAAGTTGCCGGGCGTCCACGGGTGCGAATAGATCGCGGCCTCGACGGCGAGCACCTCCGGCAGGTCCGCCTCGGTCATGCGCTCAAGGCGCAGCTCGTCATTCGGGACCGCGCTCATCGCCGTTCCAGTTCGGCCCGCGTCCAGGCGACCTTGTCGCGCACGTAGTTGGGCTGCGCCTGCGCGGCGTCCACGCCTTCGCCCGCTGCAAGGCGCGGCGCCGCCAGACGCGCCACCGCCGCCGCCGTCGGGTGGACCTCGGGAAACACGCGCGCCAGCCCCATCGGGCCGTGCACGGCGAAGCCGCCGCCGCAGCCGATCCAGTCATCGCCCTGAGGCAGCTCCAGCGCCTGCGGTCTTGCGCAGCGCGCCGCGATCCGCTCGCGCCAGCGCTCGCCCGCGCGCTCGAACGCCGCGCAATACACCTCGCGCATGCGCGCGTCCAGACACGCCACCACGCGCGGCGCGCCGGATTCCTCGGCGATCGCCTCCAGCGTCGAGACGCCGAGCACCGGCAGGTCGCGCGCCAGCGCGATGCCCTGCGCAAGGCCGCAGGCGATGCGCAGCCCGGTGAACGCGCCGGGCCCGGCGCCGAAGGCGACCGCGTCCAGATCCTCTACCGTCACCCCTGCCGCGCGCATCAGGCGCTCGAACATCGGCAGCGCGAGCTCGGCGTGCTCGTTCGGCGCGCGGCGCTCCAGCGACCGGATCTCGCCGTCCAGCCACAGCGCCACCGAGCACCACTCGGTCGCCGTCTCGAAGGCCGCGAAGACCATCGCTGCATTTTATATACTCGGCGCATGACCGAATACCGCATTGCAGTGATCCCCGGCGACGGCATCGGCCGCGAAGTGATGCCCGAGGGCGTGCGCGTGATGGAGGCTGCCGGCGCCAAGTACGGCATCTCGTTCCGCTGGCAGGAGTTTCCGTGGAGCTGCGACTGGTACAAGGCGCACGGCCGCATGTGCCCGGAGGACGCGCCCGACATCCTGCGCGCTTTCGACGCGATCTACTTCGGCGCCGTCGGCAATCCGGCGATCGTGCCGGACCACGTCTCGGCGTGGGGGCTGCTCATCAATTTCCGGCGCTGGTTCGACCTCTACGTGAACCTGCGGCCGGTGCGGCTGTTCGAGGGCATCGCCCCGCCGCTCGCCGGCCGCAAGCCCGGGGACATCGATTACCTGGTGGTGCGCGAAAACACCGAGGGCGAGTATGGCGGCATCGGCGGGCGCATCTACGAGGGCACCGAGCGCGAGCTGGTGACGCAAACCGCCGTTTTCAGCCGCAAGGGCGTGGACCGCATCATGCGCTACGCCTTCGAGCTGGCGCGCACGCGGAAAAAGCACGTCACCTCGTGCACCAAGTCCAACGGCATCTCGATCTCCATGCCCTACTGGGACGAGCGCTTTGCGGAGATGAAAAAGCGCTATCCCGAGGTGCGCGCCGACCAGTACCACGTGGACGGCCTCACGATCCAGCTCGTGCTCAACCCGGACCGCTTCGACGTGATCGTCGCTTCCAATCTGTTCGGCGACATCCTGTCGGATCTGGGACCCGCCACCACCGGCACGATCGGCATCGCGCCCTCGGGCAACATTAACCCGGAGCGGACCGCGCCCTCGATCTTCGAGCCGGTGCACGGCTCGGCGCCTGACATCGCCGGACGCGGAATCGCCAACCCGATCGGGCAGATCTGGTCCGGGGCGATGATGCTGGAGCATCTCGGCCAGCCGCAGGCGGCGGCCGACGTGGTGAGCGCCATCGAGCAGGTGGTGCGCGACGGCCCCCGTACGCCCGACATGAAGGGGCGCGCGACGACCTCGGAAGTGGGGGCGGCGGTGGCGAACGCCGTGCGCGGCGCCTCGCGCCGGGCGGCGTAGCTAGTCGCCCGCGGCGAGCCTGAGCGGCACGTCCACTTTCCTGCCGCCCCGAAGCAGCGTCACGGTCACCGTCTCACCCGGCTGGTGCTGCTCCAGGGCCTCCAGCAGCTCGTCGGTGTTCGCGACCGGCTTGCCGGCGATCGCGGTGATGATGTCGCCGGGCACGATCTCCCCGCTCCTTGCGCGGCGGTACGGCTGCAGCCCCGCCGCCGCCGCCGGACTGCCCGGCACCACCCCGACGATCGCGACGCCCTTGGGCAGGCGCAACGCGGCGTGCACCTGCGGCGGCGCGGCCTGGATGCCGAGCGCCGGGCGCACGATGCGGCCGTCGCGGATGAGCCGCGGCACCACGCGGTTCACCTCGTCCACCGGAATCGCGAAACCGATGCCGGCGGAAGCCCCGCTCGGGCTGTAGATCGCGGTATTGACACCGATCAGGCGCCCGGCGGAATCGAGCAGCGGCCCGCCCGAGTTGCCGGGGTTGATCGCGGCGTCGGTCTGGATCACGCCGCGGATCTTGCGCTGGGTGACCGATTCGATCTCGCGGTTGAGCGCGCTGACGATCCCGGTGGTGAGCGTCTGGTCGAGGCCGAACGGGTTGCCGATCGCGTACACCTTCTGCCCCACTTGCAGGTCGCGGCTGGTGCCGATCGGAATGGGCTTCAGTTTTTCGCGCGGCGCGGCGATGCGCAGCACCGCCAGGTCGCGGTCGGGAAAGATGCCGACGAGTTCCGCCTTCCACTCCGACTGGTCGGCGAGTGTGACGCGCGCACCGCTCGCGCCCTGGATGACGTGGAAGTTGGTGACGATGTGGCCGCGCTCGTCCCACACGAAGCCGCTGCCGGTACCGCGCGGCACCTGGAACACGTCGAGCGAGAACAGGTCGCGCGCCGTCTCCAGCGTCGTGATGTGCACCGTCGAGGGCGAGGCGGCGCGAAACACCGCGATGTTGTTCTGCTCGTCCTCGGCGAGCGCGCCGCGGGCGGTGACCGGTCGCGGCTCGGCGCGCGGCTTGAGCAGCGTCTGCGCGAGCGGCGCGAGCCACCACAGCGCAAGCGCGGCCACGAGCAGCACGACGAGCAGCCACGCCACCGCGCCGCGCGGCCCTCGGAAATTCATCGCCATCGGCCGGATGCTATCCTGAAATAATGAAATCGTACCGGATCGCATGCATCCCTGGCGACGGCATCGGCGCGGAAGTGATCGCCGAGGGCGTCAAGGTGCTCCAGGCGCTCGCCGCGCGCGAAGGCTTCGGGCTCGAATTCACCGCCTTCGACTGGAGTTCGGAGCGCTATCTGCGCACCGGCCGCTACATTCCGGAAGGCGGACTGGACGAGCTCAAGCGCCACGACGCCATCTTCTTCGGCGCGGTGGGCGCGCCGGACGTTCCCGATCATGTCTCACTCTGGGGCCTGAGGCTGCCAATCTGTCAGGGATTCGACCAGTACGCGAATGTGCGCCCGGCGCGCGTGCTTCCCGGCGTGACAAGCCCGCTTGCACGCGGGGCCGAGATTGACTGGGTGATCGTGCGCGAGAACACCGAAGGGGAGTATTCCGGCGCGGGCGGCCGCGTGCACACCGGGCACCCCGAGGAAGTGGCGGTGGAGGTATCCACCTTCACGCGCCGCGGCGTCGAGCGCATCCATCGCTTCGCGTTCGAGCTCGCGCGCAGCCGCCCGCGCCGGCACCTGACGCTCGTGACCAAGTCGAACGCCCAGCGCCACGGCATGGTGCTGTGGGACGAGATCTTCTTCGAGGTGGCGCAGCAATTCCCCGACGTCGCCACCGACCGGGTGCTGGTGGATGCGGTCACCACGCGCATGGTGCTCAAACCCTCCTCGCTCGACACGATCGTCGCCTCGAACCTGCATGCCGACATTCTTTCCGACCTGGCGGCGGCCCTCTCCGGCTCGCTCGGCATCGCCCCCACCGCCAACCTCGACCCGGAGCGCAGGTTCCCTTCGATGTTCGAGCCGATCCACGGCTCGGCGTTCGACATCGCGGGCAAGGGCATCGCCAACCCGATCGCCACCTTCTGGACCGGCGCGATGATGCTGGAGCACCTGGGCGAGTCGCGCGCGGCCGCGCGCCTCATGCGCGCGATCGAGGCGAGCACCGCGCGCAGGATCTTCACGCCCGACCTCGGCGGCACGGCACGCACGGCGGACGTGACCGCGGCGGTGCTGGAGAGCCTGTAGGCCGGATGGCGCTCGGCCCGGTCCGCTTCGCCACCATCGCGGTCTCGGGCGCCGGCGCCTTCGTCGCCGCCGCCGTCGGCGTCACGCTGGCGGTGAGCGGCGCAGCGGGCCTCGGTAGCACGCAAGCGCTCCTTGCCGAACGTGAGGAGGCGCTGCTCGATCATCTGGAGCAACGCCTCGAGCTGGAGCTTGCGCCGGTGCGCGAGCAGTCGGCGTGGATCGCCGCCGCGTTCGCCGAGGGCCGTGTCGAGCTGGAGCGGCGCGAGGCGCTCGATGCCTTCATGCTCGGCGCGGTCGGCGCGCTGCCGCAGGTGACGGCACTCGGCGTGGTGGACACCGCCGGCCGCGTGCGGCGCTGGACGCGCGAGGAGCGCCGCGGCCGCACCGAGGACTGGTCGGGCAGGAAACCGATCATGGACTGGATCGACCGGGGGCGGGCCCTCGGCGCTTCGGGCTGGCTGCCGCCGCTGTGGGCGAGCAGCGAGATGGCGGCGGCGCTGGTATACGAGACGCCGCTCAGGCGCTCCGGCGGCCGCTTCATCGGCATGCTCGGACAGGTGGTGCCGGTGGCGAAGCTCTCGGCGGTGCTCGCCGTTTTCGGCGCCGAGTACGGCGTCACCGCGTTCGTCCTGCACGGCGAGGACCGCGTGCTCGCACACCCGGCGCTCGCTTCAGGCCCCGGCGGACTGCCGCGCCCCAATCCCCTGCCGCTCGTCGCCGAGATCGGCGACCCGGTGCTGGAGGCGCTGCGCGGCACTGAGCTGCGCACGCCGCTTGCGTTGCGAGCGCTCAAGCGCAGTCAGGGCTGGACCGCCGTGGTACGGGACGCCCGCTATCTGTACGTCGTGCGCGACATCGCCGGCACCGGCGCAACCCCGTGGAAGCTCGGCATCTACCACACCGCCGAACACAGCGGCGAGCAGGCCCAGATCCGGCGCCTGCTCCTGTCGCTCGCCGCGGGACTCGCGGTGCTCGCCGTCGCAGTGCTCGCCGCCGCGCTCATCGGGCGCTGGCTCAGCCGCCCGATCGAGGCCTTCGCCCGTGCCGCGCGCATGGTGCGCCAGGGCAGGCTGGACAGCGTGCCCAAGCTCCCGGGCAGCCCGATCCGCGAGTTCGACGACGCCAGCCGCTCGTTCAACGAGATGGTCGAGGGCCTGCGCGAGCGCAGCCTCATTCGCGAGACGCTCGGCCGCTTTGTCCCCGAGGAGGTCGCGCGCGAGCTGCTCGCCGGCGGCGGCCAGCTCGAGCCGGTGGAGGCAAAAGCGACGGTGCTGGTCGCCGACATCGAGGACTTCACCCGCATCACCGACTCGGTCGGGCCGCGTGGTGTGGTCGAGTTTCTCAACGCCTATTTCGAGGTGGTGGACGAGATCGTGCGGCGCTACCGGGGCGTGATCACCCAGTTCCAGGGCGACGCGGTGCTCGCCGTCTTCAACCTGCCCATCCCGGATCCCGACCACGGTGCGAATGCGCTGCGCGCGGCGATCGAGCTGGTGCGCGCCGCCGACGAGCGCGATTTCGCCGGCGTGCGCGTGCGCAACCGCGTCGGCCTGTACACCGGCCGCGTGGTGGCGGGGGCGGTGGGCTCGAGCGGACGCATGAGCTACACGGTGCACGGCAACGCGGTCAATCTGGCCGCGCGCATCGAGGCGCTGAACAAGGAGTACGGCACCCGGATCCTCCTCGCTGAAAAGACCGCCGAGCGCTGCCCGGGTTTCCCCCTCGTCAAGGTGGCCGACGCTGAGATCCGGGGCTACGGAGAGGCGGTGCCGGTGTATACCTTGCCGGGCGGCCAGACGACTACAATGCGTTGATGCTGGCCGACGCCCCGGCGATCCGTTGCCCCCAGTGCAGCGCGCAATGTCCGGCGGGCACCAAATTCTGCGGCCAGTGCGGGGCGCGTCTGCCCGGAGCGTGCCTTGCCTGCGGCGCCACCAATGCACTCGGGCAGCGCTTCTGCGGCCAGTGCGGCGCACCGCTCGCGGCAGACCGCACCTCCGCGCGCTTCGCCTCTCCCGACCGCTACACGCCCAGACACCTGGCCGAGAGGATTCTTCGCTACCGGAGCGAACTGGAAGGCGAGCGCAAGCAGGTCACGATCCTGTTCGCCGACATCAAGGGCTCGCTCGAGCTGCTCAGCGACCGCGATCCGGAGGACGCGCGCAAGCTGCTCGACGACGTGCTGGGGCGAATGATGGACGCGGTGCACCGCTACGAGGGCACGGTGAACCAGGTGCTCGGCGACGGCATCATGGCGATGTTTGGCGCACCGGTGGCGCACGAGGATCATGCCGTGCGCGCCTGCTATGCCGCGCTGCAGATGCGGCGCCGGATCGAGCGCTATGCCGAGAGGCTGCGCCGCACCGATGGCGTCTTGCTGCAGATCCGCATCGGCGTCAATTCCGGAGAGGTCGTGGTGCGTGCCATCGGCAACGACCTGCACATGGATTACAGCGCGGTCGGCCAGACGACGCACCTGGCGGGTCGCATGGAGCAGATGGCCGCGCCCGGCTCGATCCTGATCACCGCCGAGACGCTGCGGCTCGTCGAGGGCTACGTGCAGGTAAAGGCCCTCGGCGCGGTGCCGGTGCGCGGGCTCGCTTCGCCGGTGGACGCGTTCGAGGTGCTCGCCGCGGGCTCGATCCGATCACGCCTGCAGGCGGCCGCGGCACGGGGTTTTACGCGCTTCGTCGGACGGACCTCCGAATTGGCGACGCTGCGCGAGACGCTGGAGGCTGCCGCGGCGGGACGCATGCAGATGGTGGCAATCACCGGCGAGGCCGGAGTCGGCAAATCGCGGCTGCTGCACGAGTTCGTCCACTCCCCCGGTGCGCGTGGCTGGCTGCTCCTGGAAGCCAATGCGGTCTCGTACGGCAAGGCGACCCCCTATTTGCCTGTGGTGGATCTTCTGACGCACTACTTCAGGATCGAGGCACCGGACGAGCCGCGGCTGGTCCGGGAAAAGGTCGCCGCGAAGGTGCTGGGGCTCGATGGCACGCTGCAGGACGCGATCCCGCCGGTGCTCGAACTGCTCGATGCGCTGCCCGAGGACCACGCGTTCCGGACGCTCGAGCCGCTGCAGCGCCGACTGCAGACCGAGCGCGCGGTAGCGCGGCTGCTGCTCGCCGAAAGCCGCGTGCAACCGCTGCTCATCGTATTCGAGGACCTGCACTGGACCGACTCGCTCACCCTCGGACTGCTGAAAAATCTCGTCGGCGCCCTGGAGCATGCTCGCGCCGTGCTCCTGGCGAGCCACCGTCCGGATTTCGACGAGCCATGGGCCCCGCAAGCGCGTTTCCGGCGGCTGCTGATCGAGCCACTGTCGCGGGCAAATAGCGAGGAGCTTTTGCACGAGCTGCTCGGGGCCGATGCCGGCGTCGCCGCCCTGAGGCGCATCCTCGTCGAACGCGTCGGCGGCAACCCTTTTTTCCTCGAGGAGATCGTGCGCACGCTGGTGGAGACCGGCGTTCTTTCCGGCCAGAAAGGCGCCTATCGCGTCGTCAAGCCGCTCGCCGAGGCGCGGGTGCCGGCGACGGTGCAAGCGGTGATCGCGGCACGAATGGATCGCCTGCCGGCCGACGAGAAACGCCTTCTGCAGGAGGCGGCGGTGATCGGCACCACCGTTCCGATCGCGCTGCTGCACGCGATCGCCGATCTCTCCAGCGAAGAGCTCGATCTTCGCCTCGCGCGGCTTCGTGGCGCGGAATTCATCTACGAAACGCACGTCTTTCCGGACGTCGAGTACACGTTCAAGCACGCGCTCACCCATGAGGTCGCCTACGCGGGGCTGCTGCACGCGCGGCGGCGAGAGATCCACGCCCGCGTCCTGCGGGCGATGGAAACGCTCTACGCCGATCGCATGGCCGAGCGGGTCGAACGGCTGGCGCACCACGCCTGGTACGGCGAGGTCTGGGACCGGGCGGTGACCTACCTGCGGCAAGCCGCGCACAAGGCGGTGGAGCGCCCTGCGTACCGGGAGGCGGCGGCGCTGCTGGAGCGCGCCCTCGCCGCGCTGCAGCGCCTGCCGCAGCACGCCGGCTTGCTCGAGCAGGCGATCGACATCCGCTTTGACCTGCGCAACGCGCTCCAGCCCCTCGGCGAGCGCGAGCGGATTTTTGAGTCGCTGCGCGAAGCCGAGCAGCTCGCCGAGCGCCTCGGCGACCGGCGCCGCCTTGGATGGATCCAGTCGTATCTCGCCGACCATTACTGGATCCTCGGCCGCGCGCAGGACGCCGCCGCCGCTGCCGCGCGCGCGCTCGAGATCGCCCGCGAGATCGCGGACCTTCCGCTGCAGGTGGTCACGCATCTGCCGCTCGGGCTGCTGTATCACACCAGCGGCGAATACCGCCGCGCGATGGAATATTTCCGCCACAACGTGGATCTGCTGCGCGGCGATCTTGAGTGCGAGCGCTTCGGTCTGTTCGTGCTCCCTTCGTCCTTTTCCCGGAGCTTCCTCGCCTGGACGCACGCGGAGCTCGGCGAGTTCTCCGAGGCGGCCGTGCTCGCGGACGAAGGCGTACGGATCGCCGAGGAGGCGGGGCATTCGTTCAGCATCGGCTACGCGCGCCTGGGCAAGGGCGTGGCGCATCTGCGGCAGGGAGACGTCGCCCGGGCGGCGGTGGAGTTCGAGCGCGCGCTCGGCCTCGGCGCATTCGCGGACATCCCGGTGGGCTACAGCTACGTCGCCTTTCACCTCGGCTACGCGCTCGCGCTCGGCGGCAGCGTCGCCGAAGGCCTGTCCATCCTGGAAAGGACGGTCGCTCTGGCGGAATCGAGCGGATTCGTCGCGCGCCATGCGCTGCGGCTCGCCTACCTCGGCGAGGTGTTGCTCATCGCCGGCAGAACCGACCAGGCCGCGAAAACGGCCGAGCGCGCGCTGGTGCTTGCGCGCAAGCACGGCGAGCGCGCGAACGAAGCCTATGCGCTGCGCGTCCTCGGCCTGGTCGCCGCCCAGGGCGCCGACTCGCGCGAGGCCGAGACGCGGCTGACGGAAGCGCTTGACCTCGCGCAGCGGCTCGAAATGTGCCCGCTTGTTGCGCAGTGTCATCATGCGCTGGCCGGCGTGCTCGAGGCCGGGGGGCGGGGGGGCGAGACCGCCGCGCACCGTGGCACCGCCACGGCCATGTTCCGGGCGATGGACCTCGCACCGTGGGGCCCGCGGATCCAACGGGGCGCTTATTCGTGGGGATGAGGAGCCGCGGCGCGTCTCGATAGCTCGGCGCCCGAAAGGCGAAGGTCGCCACGTGGCCGCGCGCGCCGGCTCGACCCATGCACGCCCCGCTCAGGGAATCGCGATTCGGAGAAGATGGCAGACGTCCGTCATCGGACTCGCCCAGCCGCCCAAGCCGAAAGAGTCGCCCCAGGCGAGCAGGCCAATCGCGCGCCGCGAACTTTTTTCCACGATCACGGACCCGCTGTCGCCCGGTGCCGCGAACCAGTCGTTCCATTGCTGCTCGGACGCTGGAGCCGGGTAGCCCGAGCCCGGGATGCCCGGACACCGATCTGGTTGACAAACGTCGCGAATCCGCTCGCGCCGTAATCGATCCACCCGGTTGGGCGCGTAGCCCTCCTTGCGCCCGGCTTCGGGCGCGCGCCGCCTTGTGGCCGACGATCGCATCGGATAGCATGGCCGGGCGTCGCCTCGCACCGTCGCACTCCGCGGCCGGACGCGAGCATCGCGGCGAAAAGGGGGCAACATGACGCCGGTGGAAGTGAACATCGCGCTGCTTCAGATCCTGCAGCTGCGCAACAGCCCGGCCTATCACGCGGCGGAAGTGATGCGGCGCGAGATCGGCGAGACAGCGATGGCGAATTCGCCGGCGGGGAGCGAGGCGTTCGCCAACATCCATCTGCTGATCGGTACCTGGGAGACGATCGCCGCGCTCGTGCGAGCGAATCCGGAGTTGCGGGAACCTTTCTACAAGGTGAATCCGGTCGGACATATGTGGCAGGCTCTGGCGCCGGCGATCGAGATCGTTCGCGGCAGGACGGTTACCGTGATGAAGGGCAAGCGGCGGATCACGAGAAAACTCGGCCGGCTGTACGCCCGGCAGTTCCAGTTGCTCGACGACGAGTACACGGCGTGGCTGTCCGGCAAACCCGCGGACTATCAGACCGCGGCGCTCGGGGGCATCCAGGCGCTGTTCGGCTAGGCGCGCGGCCGATCGGGCCGGTGCGCGTTCGCGCGGCCGGCGCCCGCCTGGGCGCAGACTCGCACTTCGCCACGCAGCGGTTCGGCGAGCGGCTTGCGTCGTGGATGCTGCGCCCGTTCCTTGATCTCGGGCGCTTCAGCGAGGGGCCGCTGTATGCGCGCGGCATCGAGGAGTACTGGCGCGCCTTCGCGCAGCCTGAAACGCCGGTTTTTTCGCTGCAGCGCACCCTGCCGGTCGGGTTCAGACTGCAACTCGTCGAGGAAGCGGGTCGGCCGGAGTACGCAGTTTCCGATCCGCGGCAGCTCCCGAAGCCGCTTCGCACGCCGCGCTGGCAGGCCGTGTGCGACGCGCTCGGGCGCTGGCGGTCGCTGCCCGATGAACACAGGCTGCGCCTGGTCATGCTGCTGCATTCGCTGTGTCTGTACGAGCCGGTCCTGGCGCACGTTCCGGCGCGGAGCCCGGAGCGGCGCGCCGGCCCGGACGCGGTCGAACTCGCCTACTGGCGCGCGTCCGCGCGCTACGTCCTCGGCCTGCCGAACAGAGTCGCCGACTATCGCGCCGCCGACATGTCGGTGTTCGAGGCGATCGCCGAGCGACGGCCTGATGCGGTTCCGGCGGCGTTCAATGCCGCCGTCAAGGTTTTCGTGCACAGCGCCAAGGTGGGTGCGCCGCTCGACGTGCTCGAACGGCGGGCCGCGCGCATGGAGCGCATCCACGCGGACACGGTCGCGCGGGCCGACGACTTCACGGCCGATCTGTTGACCAGCCGGTTCTACCGGGCACTGGCGCTCCTTCCCCAGCGACGGGGAAGGCGCGCGCAGGCCGTGCGTCTGATGGATCTTGCGGAGCGGCACGCGCGCGCGCTCAGGCCGGCGACCCCGGCGCAGGACCTGATGTACCTGGAGAACCTGCACCCGGTGATGGAGAGCCGCGCCAAAGAGGCGCTCTGGCTGGGGGATCTGGAGCTCGCCCTCGCCCGCGCCCTCGAAGTGACGCAACTGGACCCGTACGATTCAAAGGCCTGGGTCGAGCTCGGACAGGTGCACCGGGCGCGAAAGGAATGGGCGCTTGCCGCCGAAGCGTACGTGATCGCGGGCATGCTGGGTCCGCCGGCGAGCGCCATTGGGCGGCACATGGCCGCTCTGTGCTTTGGCGAGCTCGGCCAGCCCGCGCTCGCCGCCTTCCTGTTCAAGGAAGCTCTCGAAGTGGACCCGCTCGGCATCAGTCCGCGCGACGGCATCGGCAAGCTGCCTGACCTTGCCGTGCTGCACGCGCTCAAGGAGTGGTCGCGGAGAACGGTGAAGCTCTGACACCCGGCGCCTGCCGCCAAGCGGCCCCTGTACGCCCGCCCTCGACCTCGGGCTGTATCGCTCCGCGCCAGGATCCGCCGTTTCGTTACACTGCCCGCCTCTTCCGGACGCCTGATGCACCCCGACTCCGCCCGCGCGCGCCTCATCGGCATCGGCCTGATCTCGATCACGTTCTTCTGCTTTGCGCTGCTGGACGCCGGCGCGAAGTGGCTGGTGCGCACGCTGCCGGTGGCCGAGGTGGTGTTCCTGCGCTTTCTCACGCACGTGGTCTTCACGACGCTTCTGCTTGCGCCGCGCCACGGCGCGGAGCTCATGCGCGCGCGTCGGCCGGGCTTGCAGCTGCTGCGCGCCGCGTTCCTGCCGACGATGACGGCGCTCAACTTCTGGGCGCTGCAGTACCTTCAGCTCGCCGAGACCGGCGCCATTCAGTTCTCGGTGCCGATCCTGATCGCGCTGTTCGCCGCACCGCTCCTCAACGAGCGACTCGATGCGGCGCGCTGGATCGCCATCGTCGCCGGATTCGCCGGCGTGCTCGTCATCCTGCGGCCGGGCATGCAGGGCTTTCACCCGGCGCTGCTGATCGCGCTCGCCAACGCCGCGCTCTACGCGTTGTTCAACCTCCTCACGCGGCATCTGGCCGCCTACGATTCGGCGGAAACGACGCAGTTCATCTCCGGCATCGTCGCCACGCTCGCGGTAATGCCGTTCGCGCTCGCGGTGTGGCAATCGCCCGCCTCGTGGGTCGAGTGGGCGGTGGCTGCGGCGATCGGCATCGCCGGCGGGCTCGGCCACTACTTTCTGGCGCTTGCGCATCGCTACGCGCCCGCCTCGGTGCTCGCGCCCTTCCTCTATCAGCAGATCCTGTGGATGGTGCTCTTCGGGTTCCTCGTCTTCGGCGATCTGCCGGATGCGCCGGTGGTCGCCGGCTGCGCGATCGTCATCGCCAGCGGCGCGTACCTCCTTCACCGCGAACGGCGCCGGCACCCGGCGCGCTGAGCTAGACTGCCTGCCGGAGGAGAAAGCCGACTGGTCTCGATTCCCGTCTGGCTCGCGGTCGTGGGCGGCGCGCTCGCCGCGTGGGCGGCGTACGACAAGCTGCTCGTGCCGGCGCTGCGCTGGTTCATCGCCGGGCGAGCGAATCGGGTGCTGGAAGAAGTGCAGAGCCGCCTGCGCATCGGCGTGCGGCCGTTTCAGCGCACGCGCCGCCAGGTGCTCATCCACCGCCTGCTCGGCGACCCCCGGGTGCAGGCCGCCGCCGAGCAGTTCGCGCGCGACCACGGCATCCCGGTGCCGCTCGCGCTCTCGATCGTCGAGCGTTACGCGCGCGAGATCGTTCCGGCTTTCAACGCCTGGCTCTACTTCCGCGTCGGCTACTGGATCGGACGCAAGGTGGCGCAGGGGCTGTACCGCGTGCGTCTCGGCCACGTGGATGCCGAGGGACTTGCGCGAGTGCCGGAAAACGCGACGGTGGTGTTCGTCATGAACCACCGCTCCAACATGGACTACATCCTCGCCGGCTACCTCGCGGCCGACCAGGCTGCGCTGTCCTACGCGGTCGGCGAATGGGCCCGCGTCTGGCCGCTGTCGGCGCTCATCCGTGCGATGGGCGCCTACTTCGTGCGCCGCGATTCGCGCGACGTGCTCTACCGGCGGGTGCTGGAGCGCTACATCGTCATGGCGACTCAGGCCGGAGTGCCGCAGGCCGTGTTCCCCGAAGGCGGGCTCACCCGCGACGGCCGGATGCGCGCGCCGCGCCTGGGAGTGCTGGATTACATGCTGCGCGGCTTCTGGCTGGACGGCGAGCGCGACCTCGTCTTCATCCCCCTCGGGCTCAATTACGACCGGGTGCTCGAGGACCGCTCGCTGCTTCTGGCCGCCGACCCGGCGGCACCGAAGCCCGGCCGGGTGCGGGCGCTGTGGAACACCCTCGCCTTCGCCGGCCACAACCTCGCCCTGATGCTGAAGAGCGAGTGGCACCGGTTCGGCTACGCCTGCGTCAACTTCGGCACGCCGGTCTCGATGCGCGAATATTGCCGCGCGCGCGGGCTCGACTTCCAGCGGCTGGCGGGCGAGGAGCGCAAGGCCGCGGTCGCCGAGCTCGGCCGCCACCTCATGGACGCGGTCGGGCGGATCGTGCCGGTGGTGCCGGTGCCGCTGATGGCGGCGGTGTTCCTGCGCGAGCCCGGGCGCGCCTGGAGCGAGATCGAGCTCAAGGCCGAGGCGAAGAAGACGCTCGATGCGCTCGATGCGGCCGGCGCGCGCGTCTACATCCCGCGCAAGGACTTCGACTACGCGATGCGCGTCGGCCTGCGCATGCTGGTGCTGCGCCGCCTCGTCGAAGAGCGCGAGGGTCTGTACCGCGCCGCCGCGCACGAGCTGCCGCTGCTCGGCTACTACGCCAACTCGATCGCGCACCTGCTGGCGCCCGGATAGGAAGCGCCGCGCTGCGACAGTGACCGGCCGCCGGGTTCGAAGTGCGCGTCATGCTGCAAATCGCCGCGATCCGGTGGCACACTATCGCGCATGAGGACGCGCGCCCGGAATTCGCCAGGTTTTGTCATCGCCGCGAACGTTTGGCGCGTTTGTTACTCCAACGCAGGTGAGAGGCGAACACGAGCGCAAGGAGAGGCCATAGGCGGCTGATTACCTTTGGAAAACATGGGCTTCCGGGATTCCCTGCCAGGCAGGACGCGGCCCTCGGGCGGCGATGCCGGCTCCGGCGACCAGGCGGACGCCGGAACAGAAGAAGCCGTTTCGTTTTTGGAGGATGATGGAGGCGAGACGATGAGAAACGTCACGGGACCGGAGAGCACCGAGCGGCATTCGAACTTCCTGCGCTCGCTCGCCGCCTTCAGCAAGGACCACCGCGCCGCGCAATGGTCCGGCACCTTCGGCAGCTTCCTCGAGACGATCTTCCCGCACGATCCGGCGGGCCTGACGCGTTCCAGCCATCAGTACATCTGGGACATGATCCGCGCCGAGGGCTGCACGGACGAGAAGGGCGTGTTCCATTGCCGGCTGTTCGAGGACGAGCTCTACGGCATCGAGGAAACCCTGCACCGCCTGGTGGACTACTTCAAGGCCGCGGCCGCCGGCGGTGAAGTTGGCAGGCGGCTGCTGCTGCTGCTGGGGCCGCCTTCGGGCGGCAAATCGAGCCTGGTGATCCTGCTCAAGCGCGGGCTCGAGGAGTACAGCCACACCGACGCCGGCGCCCTGTACGCGATCCAGGGCTGCCCGGTGCACGAGTCGCCGCTGCACCTGATACCGCACACCATGCGGCCGCAGTTCCGCGAGACCTACGGCGTCGAGATCACCGGTGAGCTGTGCCCGTTCTGCGTCACGCGCCTCGGCCACGAATTCTCCGGCGATTTCATGCAGATGCCGGTGCACCGGATCTTCATCTCCGAGGCGGGTCGGGTCGGCGTCGGCACCTACGCGCCGCACGACCCCACCACCGCCGACATCGCCGACCTGGTGGGCTCGGTGGACCTGTCGAAGGTTTCGCAGTACGGCGACGAGGGCGATCCGCGCGCGT
Organism: Pseudomonadota bacterium; assembly: GCA_040752005.1. Taxonomy (GTDB): domain Bacteria; phylum Pseudomonadota; class Gammaproteobacteria; order Burkholderiales; family SG8-39; genus RBG-16-66-20. Next base: position 133,092 of record JBFMFX010000008.1, read on the forward strand.
GGTCCTGGTCGGGGGCGGTGTTCGCCGCCAGCCGCGGGCTGCTGGAGATGATCGAGATCCTGAAGGTCAAGCGCGAGTTCCTGTACCTGCTGCTCACGCTCACCCAGGAAAAGAACGTCAAGGTATCGCGCTTTCCGCTCATCTACCTCGACGAGACCATCATCGCGCACACCAACCTCGCCGAGTTCCGCAAGTTCCTCCAGGAAGCGGAAAACGAGGCGCTGCTCGACCGGATGGTGATCATCCAGGTGCCCTACACCCTGTCGTACAAGGAAGAGGCGCGCATCTACCGCAAGCTCACCTCGAGCACGCAGGCGTTCCGCGAGGTGCACCTGGATCCGCACGCGCTGCACGTGGCCGCGGTGTTCGCGATCCTCACGCGGCTGCAGGAGGGCGAGGACAAGGAAGGCGAGCTGGTGAAGAAGGTGCGCCTGTACGCCGGCGAGGAGGTCGAGGGCGTGCCGCGCAGCGAGGTGGAGAAGATCCGCGCCAAGTATCCCGAGGAGGGCTCCGCCGGCGTCTCGCCGCGCTTCGTCATCAACGCGCTGTCGAACGCCATCATCCAGTCGCAGGCGAGGAGCCTCACCAGCATGGAAGTGCTGCTCGCGCTCAAGGACGCGATCGAGTCCGACGCCCGCATGGACGCGAAGAAGAAGCGCAAGTGGGTGGATTTCCTCGTCATCGCGCGCAAGGACTTCTACAACCGCTGGGTGAAGGAGGACGTGCACAAGGCGCTGTTCGTGTCCTTCGAGCAGGAGGCGCAGCAGCTGCTCGACAAGTACCTCGACGAGGTCGAGGCGACGCTCGACAACCGCACCGTCAAGGACCCGATCACCGGCGAGGAGCGCAAGCCCGACGAGCGCTTCCTGCGCTCGGTCGAGGACAAGATCCGCATCTCGGAGTCCGGCAAGGGCTCGTTCCGCCAGGAGGTGGTGCGCAAGGCGATGGGCGCCTACAAGCGCGGCGAGAAGTTCACGCTCGACTCGCACGCGCAGCTGCACGAGGCGATCGAGCAGTACCTGTTCGAGAGCCGGCGCGACGTGCTGCGGCTGGTGAACTCCACCACCCGGCCGGACGAGGAGACCAAGCAGAAGATCTCGGTAGTGGAAAAGCGCCTGGTGGAGGAGTACGGCTACGACGCGCACAGCGCGCGCGAGGCGCTCAACTACGTCACGACCCTGCTCGCGCAGGAATAAGCGGCCATGAGCGAGCGGCCTTCGCGCATGACGGCGGAGACGCCGTGGTACGAGCTGTTCTCGCGCGGCGCGCGCGACTGGCTGCGCCACAACCAGAAGGTGCGCGAGGCGGTGCGCGCGAACCTGCCGGAGCTGCTCGCCGGCGCCGACCTGATCACGAACCCGCAGAACCGGACGGTGCTGGTGCCGGTGCGGTTCCTCGAGCACGCGCGCTTTCGCCTCGCCGATCCCGACGCCCAGACCGGCGCCGGCCAGGGCAAGGGCGAGCCGGGCGAGGTGCTGCGGCCGGCGCAGGCCGGGGACGAGCGCGCCGCCGGCGAGGCCGGCACCGAGGGCAACGAGATCCGGTTCGTCCTCGAGCTCAGGGTGGACGAGATCGTGGACTGGCTGTGGGAGGAGCTGAAGCTGCCCGACCTCAAGCCCAAGAGGAGCGCGACGCTCGACGAACCCGACTACGTGCGCGAAGGCTGGGACAAGCGCGGCGCGCGCTCGCGGCTGGACCGCCGGCGCACGGTGAAGGAGGCGGTCAAGCGCCGCGCGATGCAGGAAGCCCCGCTGCCGTTCACCAACGAGGACCTGCGCTTTCGCCAGCTCGTGCGCCGCTCCACTCCGGCGATCAACGCCGTGGTCATCTTCGCCCTCGACGTCTCCGGCAGCATGCAGGAAGCGCAGCGGCGGCTCGCGAAGACCTTCTTTTTCTTCGCGCTCCAGGGCGTGCGACGCCAGTACGCCAAGGTCGAGACCGTCTTTGTCGCGCACGCGGTGGACGCCTGGGAGTTCCAGGAGGAGCAGTTCTTCCAGGTGAGCGGCGGCGGCGGCACCATGGCTTCCAGCGCCTTTCGCCTCGCGCGCGCGCAGCTCGACGCGCGCTTCGATCCGTCGCGCTACAACGCCTATCTGTTCTACGCCTCCGACGGCGAGAACGCCGCCGAGGATCGCGCCAGCGCCGGCGAGCTGCTCGCCGATCTCGCCGCGGACATGAACTACATCGGCTACGTCGAGACCGACGGCTCGCGCTTCCGGCCGAAGGCGACCGAGATGTCGGAAATCTTCGCCGCGCTGCAGGAGAAAGGGCTGCCGGTCGGAGCGGCGCGGCTCGCCTCGCTGGAGGACGTCTGGGGCGCGATCCGGCTGTTCTTCCGCGACGAGGAACCGGCATGAACGACGCGTTGCGCGACTACGTCTCCGGCCTCGAGGCGCTCGCCCGCCGGCTCGGGCTCGACTACCACCCGGTGGACTTCGAGCTGGTGCCCTCCTCGCTCATGACCGAGATCGCGGTCTACGGCCTGCCGGTGCGAATGCCGCACTGGTCGTTCGGCGTGCGCTACATCCACCAGCTCGTGCGCCAGGCGATGGGACACTCGCGCATCTTCGAGGTGATGTTTCCGGGCGACCCGTGCCACGCCTACCTCATGGACGGCAACACGCTGGCGGAGAACACGCTGGTCGCCGCGCACGTGCTCGGGCACGCCGATTTCGCCCGCAACAACGCGCTGTTTGCGCGCTTTCACGAAATGGCGGGCGGCAACATCATCGAGATGGCGGCCACCCACGCGCGGCGCATCGATCGCGCGATCGAGGAGCACGGCCTCGCCCGCGTCGAGGCGGTGCTCGATGCGGCGCTCGCGCTCGAATCGCACGTGGACGTGACGCGGCCGCTGCACCGCGAGCCGTACCCGACCAGGGCGCCGGAGAAGAAGGCGCGCGCGCCCGACGCGTTCCGCGAGCGCTTCGAGCGGCTGCCGGCGGCGCCGGCGCGCGAGCGGCCCGCGCCGCCGCAGCGGCTGCCGGTGCCGCCGCATCCGGAGCCGGACCTGCTGTGGTTCATCGCGCAGTACGGCCCAGACCTGGAGCAGTGGGAACGCGACGTGTTCCTCGCCGTGCGCGCCGAGTCGCTGTATTTCTACCCGGTCTTCGCCTGCCAGATCATGAACGAAGGCTGGGCCTCTTACTGGCACGCCCGGCTGCTGCGCGAGGCGGACTTTTTGCCGCAGGACCTGTACGTGTCGGCGATCAAGGCGCATTCGGACGTGGTGCGCCCGTTTGCCGCCGACGAGCAGGTGGCGCTGGCGGTCAATCCCTATCACCTCGGTTTCACGCTGTGGGAGCGCATCGTCGAGCGCGAGGGCCTGGCGCACGCGCGGCGCGTGTGCCGGGAGGAAGACGACTTCGGTTTCATCCGCAACTATCTCGACCGCGAGATCGCCGAGAAGCTCGATCTGTTCGCCTGGGAGGAAAAAAAGGACGGCGAGATCCGGGTCAAGAGCCGCGACCTCGCCGCGGTGCGCGAGGCGATCCTCGCGCCGAAATACAACTATGGCGCGCCGCGGGTCGCGGTGGTCGAGCTCAAGCTCGACGGCACGCTCGTGCTCGAGCACGACGCGAAGACCGACGGCCGCGGCCTGGATCAGACGCGCGCGCGCACGGTGCTCAAGTACGTGCAGCGCGTCTGGCGCCGCCCGGTACGCCTCGCCACCGTCGACGCACGCGGCGACAAGATCGAGCTCGAAGCCTGATCCGCAACGCACGGAGGACGCCATGAGCATCGCCCCGAAGCTCCAGGACTACCTTGCCCGTCACCGGGTCGCCTACGAACTCGTCGCCCACCGCCACACGATGAGCAGCATGGAGACGGCCGCGGCGGCGCACGTGCCGGGCGATCGCCTCGCCAAGGGCGTGGTGGTCGAGGACGAGCAGGGCTACCTGCTCGCCGTCGTGCCCTCGACATACCACGTCAAGCTGGGGGATCTCGGCAAGCAGCTCAACCGCCGCAGCCTGCGCCTCGCCAGCGAGGAGGAGTTGAAGAACCTCTTTTCCGACTGCGAAACCGGGGCCGTGCCCCCGGTGGGCGGCGCCTACGGACTTCCGGCGGTGGTCGAGGAAGACCTCACCCGCGAGCCGGACGTGTTTTTCGAGGCGGGCGACCACGAGCATCTCGTGCACGTCGCCCAGGCGGACTTCGCGCGCCTGCTCGGCGACGCCCCTCGGGTGCACTTCGCCCGTCACGTCTAGCGGGGCGGCCCCCCCGGGAACTCCGCGGCCGCCGGCGCCGGTCTAACTCCGCGTCGTACTGCGGAGGAGACTCATGCCGATCTACGAATACCGTTGCGGCAAATGCCGGCAGACGTTCGAAAAGGAAGAAAGCGTCAAGGAGCACGAGGCGCACAAGGCGCGCTGCCCGAAGTGCGGCAGCGAGGACGTGAGCCCGGTGCTCCCGCATTTCTACGCCAAGACCAGCCGCAAGAGCTGAGGCGCCCGGCGGCGGCAGGCACATGAGAGACGGGGAACGGCCCGACATCGCGACGCGCGGCCTGGAGCGGCTGAGCGCGGCGGACCTGCGCTTTCTCGCCGAGCACTTCCCGCAGCCGGCGGCCACCTACGACGAGATGGCGCGCGTGCTCGGTGCGATGCCCTCGACGCTGGAGTCGCTGCTCGAGGCCGAGTACGTGTACCGCGCGATCTTCGAGCAGCGCCGGGAGCTGCTCGAGATCTCGCCCTTCCTGCTGTTCAACGTGCTGCTGCGCCGCTGCCTGGAGGGGACACGCACCGCGACCGAGCGCGCGGTCGTGAACTACCTCGCCAACCTGCTCGCGCTCTTCGTTCGCGCCGAGCGCGTGCACCGGCCCGAGGCGGGCGAACGGCGCAGCTACCAGTATTTCGTGGACCTCGCGGCCGCCGCCGCGGCGAGCGGCGACGAGCGCGAGAGCTTTCTGCTCAACGCGCACATCGGCAACTACGCGCTTTATCTGAGCGGGGTGTTCCGCGACGCTCTGGAGTACGCGCACCGCTACCGGCGCCGACCGGTCAGTCCGCGCTACGTCGCGGACATGGGCCGCACCGGCTACCGCGACGCCGCCGCGAGCCGGCTCGCGCGGGCCTACGGGCTGGAGGACGTGTTCCTGCGCCTGGCGTTGCGGTTCGACCACTACCGCGAGCGCCTGAACCGGCTCGCGCGCGAGTACCTGTTCGACTAGCGGCGCTCCAGGTCGCGGCTCGCCTCCAGCACGTCGCGCCGGAGCTGCTCGCGTTCCTCGCGCGTGAGCCGCGCGGCGCGCCCTCCCGGGTGCGCGCCGTAGCGTTCGCGGTACTCGCGCATCGCCTCCTCGCGCGACAGGCGCCCGCTTCGCACCTCCTCGCGCAGCCGCCACGCCTCGCGCCGGCGCGCTTGCGCGTCGGCCCCGCCATCGGCGCCGCGCTGCGGCGGCGCGACCAGGTCTTCACGCAGGAGGCGTCGCTCTTCCGCGTCCATCGGCCTGCGCCAGTGCGGCGGCGGGGCGGCGCGCTCGAGGCGCGGAGGGCCGTCGCGCTTGCGCCACTCCTCCGGCTGCGCGAGTGCCGGCACCGCAGCAGCAAGACCGGCGAGCGCGAGCAACACGAGGCGCACCCTGTTCATGGCCTCCCATCTTACGAAGCGGCGCGCGCGCGAGCGTGCAATTTGTAACAATCCGTGTCGGCGAGACCGGCGCGAAACACGTTGTTGCCTCATGCGCGCGATCGCCCTGCTACCCTCCCGGCCGTGGCCCCGCTGAAGACGCGCATCCTGGTGGTGGACGACGATCCGCGCCTGCGCGAGCTGCTGGTGCGCTATCTCCGCGAGCAGGGGCTGGAAGTGAAGGCGGTACCAGACGGCGCCGCGATGGACCGCAGCCTCGCGCGCGAACGCTTCGATCTGGTGGTGCTCGACCTGATGCTGCCGGGCGAGGACGGGCTCGCCATCTGCCGGCGACTGCGCGCCGCACCCGGCGCCCCGGCGATCCTGATGCTCACCGCCAAGGGCGATGACGTGGACCGCATCGTCGGACTGGAAATGGGCGCCGACGACTACCTGCCGAAGCCGTTCAACCCGCGCGAACTCGTCGCCCGCATCCATGCGGTGCTGCGCCGGCGCCGCCCGCCCGGCCCGCCGGGGGCGCCCGCCGCCGAAGGGGGCGTCTTCCGTTTCGGCCCGTTCGCGTTCGACGCGGCGGCGCGCTCGCTGGAGAAGGACGGCAAGCCGGTGCCGCTCACCACCGGCGAGTACGCGGTGCTGAAGGTCCTCATCGAGCACGCCGGCACGCCGCTATCGCGCGACAAGCTGATGGAGCTTGCGCGCGGGCGCGAGTACGAGGCGTTCGACCGCTCGATAGACGTGCAGATCTCGCGGCTGCGAAAGCTCATCGAACCGGACGCTTCGCACCCGCGCTACATCCAGACGGTGTGGGGATTCGGTTACGTGTTCGTGCCCGGCGGCGACGGGCGCGGCGCGGCCTGAGCGCATGAGCCTGTTCGCCCGCGCGTTCCTGCTGATCGCGCTGCTGCTCGTCGTCTCGGCGGCCGCGTCGTTCCAGCTCTACCGCCTGCACGAGCGCGAACCGCGCGCGCGGGAACTCGCGCAGCAGACGGTGAGCACCGTGAACCTGACGCGCGCCGCGCTCGTCAACGCCGATCCGTTTCTGCGCCGCGAGCTGCTGCTGGAACTCAACGAGCGCGAGGGCATCCGCATCGCGCCGCTCGGCGCCGCCGAGCGGCTCGAGCCGCTGCCGGCCGATCCCCTGTTCGAGCGCGTCGCCGACCGGGTGCGCGCGGCGCTCGGGCGGGGCACCCGCTTTGCCTTCGCGCGCGACGGCGTCGAGGGCTTCTGGGTGAGCTTCGCCATTGACGAGGACGAGTACTGGGTGATGCTGCCGCGCGAGCGCTTCGAGCCGCAGTTCGGCGCCGGCTGGTTCGGCTGGGGCGCGGCGCTGCTCGCGCTCGCGCTCGCCGGCGCCTGGCTGATCGCCTCGCGCATCGCGCGGCCGCTCGCGGCGCTGGCACGCGCTGCGGCGCGCCTGGGGCGTGGCGAGGCCCACGAGCCGCTCGCCGAAACCGGTCCGCGCGAGCTGGCGACCGTCGCGGCGGCGTTCAACCGCATGGCGGCCGACCTGGAGGCGCTGGAGCGCGAGCGGGCGATGGTGCTCGCCGGAATCTCGCACGACCTGCGCACGCCGCTTTCGCGCCTGCGCCTCGCGCTCGAGATGAGCGGCGCGCCGCGCGCGATCGCCGCCGGCATGGCGGCCGACATCGAGGAGATGGACCGGGTGATCGGGCAGTTTCTCGATTACGCGCGCGGCGAGGACGAACCGCGCACCGAGGGCGACCTCGACGGCGTGGTCGCCGAGATCGCCGCGGCCTGCGCCCGGCGCGGCGAGCCGGTGCGCTTTAGCGCCGGCGGCGTGCCGCGCTTCGCGTTCGCGCCGCTCGCGCTGCGCCGCGCGCTGACCAATCTGGTGAACAACGCCCTCGCCCACGCCGCCACGCCGGTGGAGATCGTCACGCGCGCGCAGGACGGTTGCGCGATCGTGGAAGTGCTCGACCGGGGCCCGGGAATTCCCCAGGCGCAGATCGAACGGATCAAACGGCCGTTCACGCGGCTCGACGCGGCACGCGGCGGCGGCGGCGCCGGCCTCGGCCTTGCGATCGCCGAGCGCGTCGCGCGCGCCCACGGCGGGCGGCTCGAGCTCGCGCCGCGCGAAGGCGGCGGGCTCGCCGCCCGCCTCGTGCTCTCACTGCGCTGAAGCCGCCTTCGCCTCCGCCAGGATCCAGTCGCGGAAGGCGGCGACGTCGGGACGCTCGCAGGCGCGCTCGGCGCAGACGAGGTAGTAAGCCGCGCTCAGGGATAGCGCCAGATCGAACGGCCGCGCGAGGCGTCCCGCAGCGATGTCGGCGGCGGCGAGCGCGGTGATGCCGAGGGCCACGCCCAGACCGTCGGCCGCGGCCTCCAGCGCGAGCGCCGAATGGTTGAAGCGCATGCCGCGGGAGAGATCCACGCCGCGCACGCCGGCGAGCTCCAGCCACGCTTCCCAGAGCGGGCGACCGTCGTCGGTAACCAGGTTGTCATGGATCAGGACTTGGCGGCGCAGGTCCTCGGGCGTGCGCAGCGGGTTCCTGCCGCCGAGCAGCGCCGGGCTGCAGACCGGACTCACCGCCACCGACATCAGCTTGTCCACGCGGTAGCCGGGATACACGCCGGTGCCGAACCGGATGGCGACGTCGGCGTCGTCCAGCGTCGAACTCGCCTCGCCGGCGGCGCCGGGACCGGAGCGGCTGGCGTCCACGAGGCGCGTGCTCGCGTTGATTCGCACGTCCACCTCCGGGTGCGCGGCGGCGAAGCGATGCAGCCGCGGCGCGAGCCATTTGGTCGCGAACGACGGCGCGGAGCTGACCGTCAGCGTCGCCGCGTCGGCCTCGGCGCGCAGGCGCTCCACCGCCTCGGCGATCCGGTCGAAGCCTTCGCTGAGCCTCGGCAGGCAGGCGCGCGCCGCGGCCGTCAGCTCCAGCCCGCGATGCCCGCGGCGAAAAAGGCTCACGCCGAGGAACTCTTCCAGCGCCTTCACCTGGTGGCTGACCGCCGCCGGCGTGACGTGCAGCTCGCGCGCCGCCTGCACGAAGCTGAGGTGACGGCCGGCGGCCTCGAACGCCCTCAGGGCATTGAGCGGGGGAAGCCTTCGGGCCGGGCTCCTCTCTGGCTTAGCTCTGTTCATCTCCAGGCGTAGAAATCATGCCTTGCTGCACCGCAACTTTTCACCTTAGATACGGTCTGAAAGTGAAGCATCAACTGCCTTACGCACATGGACTTGGATCAAAAGCAACTTTCCTTTTGCAGTGCAGAACAGAAGGCTTTCATCAATAGGAGGTGAAATCAGATTATGAGCCACGAGATGAAAAAAAGTAACCCTTTTCAAGTCGAGCCGTTCAGTGGAGATGCCGTGCGCGATCGGCTGCGCGACATCCGCATCGGCGAGCATGAGCGCCTGATCGCCGAAGCGCACCTCGCTCGCGCCGAGGCGATCGCCGATCTGCTCGCGCGTGCGATCGAATCGGTGCGCGGTGCGACGCGCGCCCTGAGCCGGCCCTGGCAACGGATCGCAGCCGCGATTCGCTGATGACGGCGAAGGCGGCCCTCGCCGTGCACCGGCTCTGGCCGCGGCACGCCGCGGCCATCGCTCGGCACCTTCTGCGACTCGACCCCGAGGACCGCCGCCTGCGCTTCGGCCGCGCGATGCGCGACGAGGCGATCGACGCCTACGTCAGCGGCATTGATTTCACCCGCGATCGGGCGTTCGGCATCTTCGGCGACGGTTTCGAGCTCGCGGGCGTCGCGCATCTGGCGATGGACGATGCGACGGGCCAGGCCGAGCTCGGGCTCTCGGTGGACGCCGTGCTGCGCGGGCACGGCTACGGCACGGCACTGCTGCGTCGGGCGGTCCTGCACGCGACCAACCGCGGCTACCGCGCGCTGCTGATGCATTGCCTCGCCGAGAACGCGGCGATGCTTCATCTGGCGCGCAAGGCGGGACTGAGGACCGTGGTCCGCGCCGGCGAGGCCGACGCGCATCTGGCGCTCGACCGCGCGCTGCACGGCGGCGCGATCCGCGAAGCGATGGAAGACCAGTTCGCGCTGGTGGACTATCTCCTGCGCCAGCAGCACGCCTGGCTGGTGAACCGCGGCCCACAGCGCGCCCGCCCGGCTCAGACGGCGGGAAACCGCTCCAGCACCTCGTAGTCCGCGCCCTGCGCCGAAAGGCGCGAGCGCACCAACACGAACTCCTCCACCGGCCATGCGAGCGGACCGAGCGCCGGCAGCTCGCCGCGGCGGCTCGCCTTGCGCAGCAGCGTGACGTGCGCCGTGAACGGCCGCCGCTCGATCTCGAAACCGGCGGCCGCGAGCGCGAGCCGGAGCCGGTCGGCGAGCGCGACGGTCTCGGCCGGCGTCCTTCGCGGTCCGACCCATACGATCCGCTTGTCCGGCCAGTAGCGCGCCTCGTCAATCGGCAGCTCGTGGCGCGCGAAGCGCACGGTGCGCGCGGCCTCGACGGCGCGCGGCAGGCGCTCGGCGGGCAGCTCGCCGAGAAAGACGAGGGTGAGATGAATCGTCTCGGCACGCGTGACACGGCCGCCGGTCTGGCGCTGCGCGCGCACGGCCCATTCGTGCAGCGCTCGCGCCGCCTCCGGCGCTGGCCACAGCGCGAAGAAAAGCCGCAGGCGCCCGGTCGTATCGGCGCTCAAGCCGCGGTCACGGCGAAATGGCCGGGGGCGTGAGCCGCGCCTCGCGCACCCGCAGCCCCTCCAGACTGATTTCCGGCTCGCGGCCGGCCACCAGATCGGCGGTGATCTTCCCGGATCCTGCGGCCATCGCCCAGCCCATGTGCCCGCCGCCGACGTTGAACCAGAGGTTGATGAACCGGCCCTTGCCGAAGCGCGGTGTGGATTCCGGCGTCATCGGCCGCAGGCAGGCCCACTGCCCGGCGGCGGTGAAATCCGCCGCGCCGGGAAAAAGCTCGTCGAACGCCCGGTACAGGCGCGCGAAATCCTCCGGCGCGCCGGTCCTCGCGTAGCCGGCGAACTCCGCCCCACCGGTGACGCGGATGCGCTCGCCCATCGGGCACCAGGCGATCAGCTTCGACTCGTCCATGCCGGCGCGGCGTGGCGCGCGCTCCTTCGTCACGATCCGCCCGGTCACCGAGTAGCCTTTCACCGGATAGACCGAGAGATCGGCGCCGAGCTGCTCGGCAAGGCGCGGCTCGATGACGCCCGCGGCGCACACGAAGGCGTCGGCGACGAAGCGCTCGTGGCGCGAGACGAGCGACTTCACCACCGCGTCGAGGGCGTCCACCGCGCGGATCTCCGTCTCCAGACGGAATCGCACTCCGAGGCTCTCGCAGCGGCGCGCAAGCTCGCGGCAAAAGAGCGCCGAATCGCCCGCCTCGTCGCCCGGCGCAAGGAGCGCGCCCGCGATCCGGTCGGCGGCCAGGCCGGGCTCCAGTGCCCCCGCCTGCTGTGGCGTCAGCCGCTCGACGGCGATGCCGAGCGCGCGCGCGCCCTCGGCTCTGCGCCAACCCCTGTCCAGCGCTGCGGCATCGCGATAGACGTACAGCACGCCGTTGGTGAGCCGCCGGTATTCGATGCCGGTCTCGGCGACCAGGCGCGCAAGCACCTGCTGCGAGTACCGTACCAGGCGCGCCTTGCGCTCGAGGATCGCCTGGTAGCGGCGCGCGGTGCAGTTGGCGAGGAACTTCAAACCCCAGAGCCAGAACGACGGATCCCATCGCCAGCGCAGGCGCACGGCCTGATCGTTGCGCCAGAGCGCTCTCAGGAACTGCCCGGCCATGTGCGGGCCGGGCCACGGAAACGGGCGGCTCGCGGCGATGATGCCGCCGTTGGCGAAGCTCGCGGCGGCCGCGACCGCCGGTTCGCGGTCTATGACCAGCACCTCGTGCCCGTCGCGCGCGAGAAACCACGCCGTCGTGACGCCGGCGAGCCCTGCGCCGAGAACGACGATGCGCACCGGCTACGCGATGGCGTCGAGCAGCGCGACCGCCTGCGCGGCGATGCCCTCGCCCCGCCCCGTGAACCCGAGCTCCTCGGTCGTGGTCGCCTTGACGTTGATCGCCGCCGGCGGCACGCCGAGGTCGGCGGCGATGTTGCCGATCATGCGCGAGATGTGCGGCGCCATGCGCGGCGCCTCCGCGATGACGGTCGCGTCCACGTTGACGACGCGGTAGCCTGCGGCGGCCACTTTTTTCGCCGTCTCGCGCAGCAGCACCCGGCTGTCGATCTCCAGGTACTCGGGGCTGGAGTCCGGATAGTGCTGGCCGATGTCGCCGAGGCCGGCGGCTCCGAGCAGCGCATCGCAGATCGCGTGTAGCAGCACGTCCCCGTCGGAATGGCCCTGCAGCCCCTTGGCGTGCGGAATCTCCACCCCGCCGATCACCAGCCGCCTTCCGGCCACCAGCGCGTGAACGTCGAACCCCTGCCCGATCCTCATGATGTCTGCGTGCTCCCGCGCCGCTGGAGAATCGCCTCCGCGATCGCCACGTCTTCCGGGTACGTCACCTTGATGTTCTCGCGGCTGCCGGCGACCAGGCGCGGCTTCAGGCCGAGGAGCTCCACCGCGCTCGCCTCGTCGGTGACGCGGCGCCGGTCGGCGGCGGCCAGCGCCTGCGCGAGCAGCCCCGCCCGGAACATCTGCGGCGTCTGCGCGAGCCACAGTTCCGCGCGGTCCTCGGTCGCCGCGACGCGCACCGTGCCCGCTTCGTCCTTGGCCGCGCGCTTCACCGTCTCGGCGGCCGGCAGCGCGAGCAGGCCGCCGATCGCATCGCCGCCGCACTCGGCGAGCAGCCGCGCCAGGTCCGCGCGCGGCAGGCACGGCCGCGCCGCGTCGTGCACGAGCATCCAGTCGTCGGCGTCCACCGCCGCCATCGCCGCGACCAGTCCGTTGTGCACCGAGTCGGCGCGCGTCGCGCCGCCGCAGTACAGCGGCTCGATTCGCCCGCCGAATTCGCTCCAGTCCAGGCGCGCGAACTCGGCGTCGTCGGGCGCGAGCACCACGAACACCGTCTCCACCGGCGCGACGCATACCGCGCGCACCGCGTGCCAGAGCATCGCGCGGCCAGCGATCCGCTGGTACTGCTTCGGTGCGGAATCGGCGCCGCCGCGCGCCATCCGCGTTCCGCTTCCCGCCGCGGGAATGAGCGCAAACGTGGCCATTCCGGTTTTCCGGTGGTGAGAACCCGTAAAATTATAGGCGCGCTCATGCACCGGGACGCCCTGCCCGCACGCACACGGATCGGCCGCCTCGCAGGGTCGGCGGATTCGCTCGCGCTTGCGCGCCTGGCGGGTTCGCGCGCGCCGGTCGCGGTGATCGCGGCCTCGGCCGCCGACGCACAGCGCCTTGCCGAGGAGATCGCCTGGTTCGCGCCGCCGCTGCGCGTGCGGCTGCTGCCGGACTGGGAAACGCTTCCGTACGACAACCTCTCGCCGCACCCGGACCTCGTCTCCGAGCGCCTTGCCACGCTGTACGCGATCCAGCGCGGCGACTTTGATGTCGCCCTGGTCGCCGCGCCGACCGCGCTCGTGCGCCTGTGCCCGCCGCAATACCTGGCCGCGTACACGTTTTTTCTCAAGCAGGGCGAGCGCCTCGATCTCGAAGCGCTGCGGCGCCAGCTTGCGCTCGCCGGCTACAGCCACGTCACGCAGGTCGTCTCGCCCGGCGAATTCTGCGTGCGCGGCGGCATCGTGGACCTCTTTCCGATGGGAAGCGCGCTGCCCTACCGGCTCGATCTGGACGACGACGTGCTCGATGCGATCCGCACCTTCGACGTGGACTCGCAGCGCACGCTCTACGCGGTGAAGGAGGTGCGGCTTCTGCCGGCGCGCGAGTTCCCTTTCGACGAGGCCGCTCGCGCAGGCTTTCGCAGCCGCTTTCGCGAGACCTTCGAAGGCGATCCCTCGGCGCGCCGTATCTACAAGGACGTCTCCAGCGGCGTGCCCTCCCCGGGCATCGAGTACTACCTGCCGCTTTTCTTCGACCGGGTGGCGACGCTGTTCGACTACCTGCCCGAAACCGCGCTGCTCGCGCTGCATTGCGATGTCGCCGGCGCGATCGAAGCCTTCTGGCGCGATGTCCAGCAGCGCTACCGGCTGCTCGGGGGAGATCCGGACCGGCCGCTCATCGCGCCCGCGCGCGTGTTCGTCCCCGCCGAGGAGTTTTACTTGCGCGCCCGGGCCTGGCCGCGCGTGGACGTCGCGCCGTTGGCGAGCGGGGAATCCGACGGGGCCGAGGAGCCGGTCGCGGCGCAGTCTCTTCCGGCGCTCGCCGTGGACCGGCGCGCGCGCGATCCGCTCGCCGGCCTGAAGGACTTTCTCGCTGGCTCGCAGCTTCGCGTGCTCGTCGCCGCCGACTCGCCCGGCCGGCGCGAGACGATGCTCGCCTATTTCGCCGAGTACGGCCTTCATCCCGAGCCCTGCGAGGGGTTCGCGGCGTTTCTCGCCTCGGCAAGGCCGTTGCAGATCACGGTCGCGCCGCTCGCGAACGGCTTTCAGGTGCCGCGCGAGGGCTGGGCGATCGTCACCGAAGCCGAGCTCTACGCCGGCACCGCGCGCAGCCGCGCGCGCGGCGCGCGCGAGAAGACCTCTTCGGTCGAGGGCATGCTGCGCGACCTCTCGGAGCTGCGCCCCGGCGACCCGGTGGTGCACGCGCAGCACGGCATCGGCCGCTACCTGGGGCTCGTGAACCTCGACCTCGGCGAAGGCGCGACCGAGTTCCTGCACCTGGAGTACGCCGACGGCGACAAGCTCTACGTGCCGGTGACGCAGCTGGCGGTGATCTCGCGCTATGCCGGAGCGCAGCCGGAATCGGCGCCGCTTCACAAACTCGGCAGCGGCCAGTGGGACCGCGCGCGCGCGCGCGCCGCGCGCCAGGTGCGCGACACCGCGGCCGAACTGCTTGCGCTCTACGCGCGCCGCGCGGCACGCAAGGGTTACGCGTTCAACGTCAGCAGCCGCGACCTCGACGCCTTCGCCGAAGGTTTCGGCTTCGAGGAGACGCCCGATCAGCAGGCGGCGATCGAGGCGGTGATCGCCGACATGAAGGCCGGCCGGCCGATGGACCGGCTCGTGTGCGGCGACGTCGGTTTCGGCAAGACCGAGGTCGCGCTGCGCGCCGCGTTCGTCGCCGTGGCCGACCGGCGCCAGGTCGCGATCCTCTGCCCCACGACGCTGCTTGCCGAGCAGCATTTCCAGACCTTCACCGACCGCTTCGCCGACTGGCCGGTGCGGATCGCCGAGCTGTCGCGCTTCAAGACCGCAAAGCAGTCGGCCGAGGTTCTGGCGAAGCTCGCCTCGGGCGACATTGACATCGTCATCGGCACCCACAAGCTGCTGGCGCGCGGCGTGAAGTTCGCGCGCCTGGGCTTGGTGATCATTGACGAGGAGCACCGCTTCGGGGTGCGGCAAAAAGAGGCGCTCAAGGCCCTGCGCGCCGAGGTGGACGTGCTCACGCTCACCGCGACGCCGATCCCGCGCACGCTCGCGCTCGCGCTCGAAGGGCTGCGCGACTTCTCGGTGATCGCCACCGCGCCGCAGAAGCGCCTCGCCATCAAGACGTTCGTGGCGCGCGCCAGCGACGGCCTGGTGCGCGAGGCGGTGCTCCGGGAGCTGCGCCGCGGCGGGCAGGTCTATTACCTGCACAACGACGTGGACACGATCGAGCACGCGCGCGACCGGCTGGAGAAGCTCGTGCCGGAGGCGCGCATCGCGGTCGCGCACGGGAGAATGCGCGAGCGGGAGCTGGAGCGGGTGATGCGCGAGTTCACCCAGCAGCGGCACAACGTGCTGGTGTGCTCGACCATCATCGAGACCGGTATTGACATCCCGACCGCCAACACCATCGTCATCCAGCGCGCCGACAAGTTCGGGCTGGCGCAACTGCATCAGTTGCGCGGCCGCGTCGGCCGCTCGCACCACCAGGCCTACGCCTACCTGCTCACGCCGCCCGAGGAGGCGCTCAGCGCGCAGGCGAAGAAGCGCCTGGAGGCGATCCGGATGATGGACGAGCTGGGCGCGGGCTTTTACCTGGCGATGCACGACCTGGAGATCCGCGGCGCGGGCGAGATCCTCGGCGAGGCGCAGTCGGGCGAGATCCAGGAAATCGGCTTCGACCTCTACCACCGCATGCTCGAGCGCGCGGTGCGCTCGCTCAAGGCCGGAAAGGCCATAGACCTCGACCAGCCGCTCGATGCCGGCACCGAGATCAACCTGCACGTGCCGGCACTGCTTCCGGAGTCCTACTGCAACGATGTCCACGCGCGCCTTACCCTCTACAAGCGCCTTGCCCACTGCGAGACGCTCGGCGAGCTAGAGGCGCTCGCCGAGGAGCTGGTGGACCGCTTCGGCCCGCTGCCCGAGCCCGCGCAAGCGCTGCTGCGCTGCCACGAGCTGCGGGTGCTCGCGCGCGGCGTCGGCGTCGTGCGGCTGGATGCCACCCACGAAACGGTGCAGCTCCAGTTCGAAAAAGACCCACCGATCGGCGCCGCAAAAATCGTGGACTTCGTCCACCGCCGGCGCGAGGCGCGCCTCGCCGGCCCCGAAAAGCTGCGCGTTCCCGCGCGTGCGCCCACCTGGCAGGAGCGCGCCAAGGCGGCGCGGGCCATCCTCGTCGAACTGGCCGCGTGAGGCGCGTCGCGATCGTCGCGCTCGCGGCCATGGCAGGCGCGGCCCTCGCGCAAAGCGAGCAGCTCGTGCCGGCCTTCGGCGCGATCGAGCGCGGCGACTACGCGCAGGCGATTGACGTGCTCAAGCCCCTCGCGCAGGGCGGCGACACCGAGGCGCAGTACCTGCTCGCCACGGCGCTGGAGCGCGCCGCGCCGCCGCTTGGCGATCCCGCAGCCGCCTACGGCTGGTACCGGCGCGCGGCCGAGGCGGGCCACGCCCCGGCGCAGGTCAACCTCGGCGCCATGCACTACGACGGCCGCGGCGGTGCCGAGAAGAGCGCGAAGGAAGCCGCGCGCTGGTATCGCGCCGCCGCCGAACAGGGAAACGTGATCGCGCAGACCAATCTCGGCCTGATGTACCTCGAAGGCGCGGGCGTGCCGCGCGATCCGGTCGAAGCCGAGCGGCTCATTCGCGCCGCCGCCTCGCAAGGCTACGCGCGCGCGCAGGCGCAGCTCGGGCGCATGTACCTCGACGGCGACGGCGTGGCGGCGGATGCGACCACCGCGCTCGGCTGGTTCGAGCGCGCCGCGCAGCAGGACCACGAGGGCGCGCAGTTCTTCCTCGCGCTCCTGTACCAGAAGGGCATCGGCACGGCGCGCGACCTGGAGCGCGCGCTCCGGTGGCTCGAGCGCGCCGCGGTGCGCGGGCATCGCCTGGCGATGCTCGAGCTGGCGCGCGCCTACGAAAACGGCCTCGGCACCGTGGCCGACCCGGAAAAGGCGCGCGCCTGGCGCGCCCGCGCGCAGGCCGCCAAGTGAACCTCGTCCTCCAGGGGCGCGCGATCGGCCGCGAGGAGCTGAAACACCTCGTTCAGCTCGTCAACGGCGCCGGCGTGATCGTGCTCGGTCCCGAGGCGGTGCGCATCACCGCCGCCGAGCAAACGCCGCTCGTCGCGAGCTACTGCGCCGAGAACGCGCTCGACTTCGCCTGGGTGCCGGACGACCGGCGCCTCTCGGAGGTGCGCCTCATCGCGATGGACATGGACTCGACGCTGGTCACCATCGAGAGCATTGACGAGATGGGCGATGCGCTCGGCATCAAGGACCGCATCGCCGCCATCACCGCGCAGGCGATGCGCGGCGAGATCGACTATTCCGAGTCGCTGCGCCGGCGTGTGGCGCTCCTTGCCGGTCTGGAAGAGGAAAAGCTCGAGCACATCTGCGAGCAGCGCATGCATCTTTCGCCCGGCGCCGAGCGGCTGGTGCTGCGCTGTCACGCGCTCGGCATCCGCACGCTGCTCGTCTCCGGCGGGTTTTCCTTCTTCACCGAGTGGCTCAAGGAACGCCTCGGCCTCGATGCCGTGTACTCCAACCGGCTGGAGATAGTAAACGGCCGCCTCACCGGCCGCGTGCTCGGCAGTATCGTGGACGGCGAGGCGAAGGCGGCGCGCCTCGTGCAGGAGATCGCCTCGATGGGCATTTCCGCGCGCCAGGCGGTGGCGGTGGGCGACGGCGCGAACGACATCCCGATGATGGCGATGGCGGGCGTCTCGGTCGCCTACCGCGCCAAGCCCGCAGTGCGCGACGCGGCGATGCACGCGCTCGACTACTGCGGCCTGGACGGGGTGCTCAACCTCTTCGTGTAGCCGGCCGCTACAGCCGGTCGAGCGGACTCGCCACGCCGCGGCCGCCCCGGTCGAGCACATGCGTGGAGATCATCGTCGTCGAGACGTCCGAGTGCCCGAGCGGCTCCTGCACCGTGCGGATGTCGTAGCCGGCCTCCAGCAAGTGCGTCGTGAATGAGTCCCGGTCCTTCTCGCCCTTGCCGTCGCGCAACGAGAATCTGGCGGTACGACAGATCCACGTCCTTCACCCGCAGCCGCGGGCATTCCATCGCCCGCAATCCGGAGCCGTAGAGCAGGCTCGCGATCAGCCACTTCGCGCCGGTGAGCAGGGCAAGCAGCCGCTCGACCTCGGCGCGCGTGAGCACCACGGGCAGCCGCGGCGGGCGCGAAGCGCGCACCAGCCCGTCGAGTCAGCCCAGCTCAAGGCCGAGCACTTCCTTGTACAGGAACGGGACCGCTTCGCCCATCTCGCGCGGATGCCTTCGATCGTGAAACGGGATGAATCGGCGGATCCAGTGCTCATAGGCCTCGCCGGTACGGCGGCTGTAGTACTTCTCGCGGATCCGGGCCGCGACCCGATCGAGCAGCCGAGGCGCGCCCCGAGCCGCCGGTTCGCAAGCGGTTGATTTGTCGGTCATGTTCCGTCCCTCCGCCGGATAACGCCTCATACGCAGGCGCCAGCCGAGCTTCGATCGGCACCTGTATATCCGGCCAGTCCAGCTACACGCTTGATTCGTGGGCAGGGATGACAACCCGGGTCGATCGGGAGTCTAATAATTGGGCATTTACGCAGGTAACTATCGGTTAGGCCGCAGTGATTGAGGACGCATCGACCATGGTCGCCATCGGCGCAGCATTTGTAGCGGCGCTATCAGCGCTTTACGCACGATGGCAGGCAATAGCGGCGGGTCGAGCAAACGAGATTGCACTCCACGAAAACCGGCTCACTGTATACAAGGGCCTTGCGCGTTTCCGGGCGCATATCTCTGCACGGGGCACAAGCATCAAAGAAGAGGAGGTCTGGCGCTTTTCGGAGATCGTCGAGCTGAGCGAGTTCTATTTTCCGTCTACCCTCTATCCGCGTCTGAACAAGGTATTTGAAGACGCACTGAAGCTACTATCGCTCAATGATGAATGGGAGGAAGCCCGGCGCCATAATGAAGAACAGGCCAAAGCTTTTGTAAAGCAGCGGCACGAACTCATGAGAGCAACTCGAGACGAGTGCTACAAGATCACAGAGGAACTTAAGCCGCATCTTCGAGTCGGTGCAGCCTAACCCCTCAATGCAGCGGACGGGCCGTGAGCCGTCGTGCATTGCGAGGACTTTGCAGCGGCCCGCCGGTGATTGAGAACGTTAGCCCCCAGCAGATATGGCGACGTCGATCAAGAAGCTACTGTTCATTGACACGAACATCTGGCTGGATTTCTACCGCGCACGAAACGACGCGGGGCTTGCGCTGCTGAATCACGCTGAGGCTGTCGCCGACCGAATCATTGTCACTTATCAGCTGGAAAGCGAGTTCAAGAAGAACCGCCAAACGGCGATTCTTGAGGGAATGCAAGAGCTCAAGGCTCCAGCGCAAATCGCAAGACCCGGCATCTTTTCTGATGCCAAGGCGACGAAGGTTCTTAATAAGAGCCTCAAGGAGGCCGATAAACGCGTCAAGAATCTGAAAGCGCGGCTCACTCGTGCGCTGGATAACCCTGCGGTTCATGACCCAGTATATAAGGCGTGCCAGCGCATCTTTCATAAGAAGGACAACCTCGTCCTTACTCGAGACAACAAGATTCGTCATTTGATCCGCCGTAAGGCGCTACGCCGCTTTCTCCACGGCTGCCCGCCGCGGAAGAAGAATGACACGTCCATTGGCGATGCGTTGAATTGGGAATGGATGATTCAGTGTGCAACCGAAAACAAAGCCGAGCTTGTCATTGTCAGCCGCGACTCGGACTACGGGGTTGTGTTCGAGAACAAGGCGTATATCAACGACCACCTGAAACAGGAGTTCAGTGAACGCGTCAGTCACAAGCGGAAACTTCTGCTTTACACACGCCTGTCGGAGGCGTTGAAGCATTTCGCTCTAGCCATTTCACCGCAGGAGGAAGATGCCGAGAAGGAGCTCGTTGAAAAAGTAGTCGAGGAGAAGCGCGTTGCTACAACGCCGAGCGTTGAGTTGCTCGAAATCATCCGATCGCTAGGCAGCGGAGGCGCCGTGCTTCGTTCCGGCGCCCCACCAAATGCTGAGGGCTAACGGCACTTGCAGCGGACTGCCGCAAGCGTCGTTTGCAGTACCCTTGGCGCATTCTGCGCCTCGGCGGCGGCTGAAGTGCGGCGTTAGTTTGCGCTAAGGGGAGGCGTCACGGCATCCACAGGCCAAATGACAGGAATGCGCGGCGTATACCTCGTCGCGGCGGAACTATCGAAGCAAGGCCTCATCGCCTCACCGACCTCCCGAAGCG
>JBFMFX010000009.1:0-56890 GCA_040752005.1 Pseudomonadota bacterium
GCTCATGGCCTGCCTCCTCGACAAAGTTGACGCCTGCGTGCTCAACGTGTGGCTCGGCGTGCTTCGCCACGCAATCCACGGTACAGCGGAGGCAGGCCGCCCGCTTTCGGGAAGCCATTCTGTCTAGCCGAAAGAACTGGTGGCCATTATGGCGCGATCCTGCTCGAGCAGAACGACAAGTGGACCCTGTGGCGGCGGTACATGCAGCTTGAAGGCCTGCAGGCCCTGAGCGATACTGCCCCGGCTCGGCTGTCTGCCATGCAGCGCTGAGCACCGCGTGCATCTCGGCGCATCCGGCCTGTGGACCTACACCGCGCGTTGGGACACGATCGTAGCCGCGCGACGCTTGAGGTCGGGCACGCGCCACTTCACGCCCTTGTCGGGGTTCTCTTCGAAGCTGAAATGCTCGACCGAGAATCCGAGGTCGGCAAGCCGCCGCTCGGTCTTGCGGGGGTTGGCGGTGAGCGGCGAAAAGTCGTAAATCTTCAGCCGCTCGGTGGTATCTACTTCGTCTTCGAGTTCTCCGAACCGTCCGTAGATGTCTCGCTGGAGTTCTCGTCCTCCGAGTCTATCCACGGATATTGGTGCGGCAACATCCCGCTGCGGCGGACCTGTGGTTTTTCTCGGCTCGGTTCTGGAGACGCGCGGCTTTTCTCCGCCTTCTCGCTCGGCTCTCCGAGCGTGCGCGTAGCGCTCGGCGCACTGCGCGAAAAGGTCTGCCCAACGATCCAGCCTTGCTCGTAGATCGGGTCGTCCTCCGGCAACGGTGGCATCAAGGAGTCCAGTTCCTCGATTGTCGGCTTGCCAGTCATGTTCGGGATACCTCGTTTCGGCTCCAAGTTTCGCGTGCGATCGTATCTCGATTCCGAGCGCGCCGTGCTGGATGTCCCTTGCCGCTACACCGGATGTTCGAGGCCGCCCAGTACGACGATGGCCGGCGCCTGCGCGAGCAGATGGACGAAGACACGTTCGAGCGCGTGCGTGCGCTGCTGGCCGCGCGCCGCATCGCCGAGCAGGTGATCGAGCGCATCAGGCCGTGGGCCGCACTCGCCAACATTGCGGTCACGCCCGCCGGGTACCAAGGCGAGACGCTCGATGAGCGGCTGCTCGCCGCGGCGCGCACCGCGCGCCTGCGCATCCAGGCGCTGGATCTGCCGCTGCGCGCCGGCGGCGCGTTGGTCGCGATGGGAGCCGCGCACCTGTACGGGCGCTCGGGTCTGCTGGCGCTCTTCGAGAAGCAGGGCTACCGGCCCGAGCGGGTCCATCGAGCGCTGCTACACTTGCCGCACCATGTCGGTGGTGGTGCTCATCTCGGGACGCGGCAGCAATCTGAAGGCGCTGATGGAGGCCGGCATCCCCGTTTGCGCCGTGATCAGCAACGTCGCTGGCGCCGCGGGTCTGGGGTACGCGGCGGCCGCCGGGATTCCGGCGCGCACCATCCCGCACCGGGACTTCGCGACGCGCGAGGCGTTCGACCAGGCGCTCGCGCGCGCGGTGGACGAATATGCACCGCGTCTGGTGGTTCTCGCCGGCTTCATGCGTATTCTCGGCGCCGGCTTCGTCGCGCGCTACGACGGCCGGCTGATGAACATCCATCCGTCGCTGCTGCCGGCGTTCCCTGGGCTGGACACGCACCGGCGCGCGCTGGCCGCCGGCGTGAAGGTCCACGGTTGCACGGTCCATTTCGTCACCGCCGATCTCGACCACGGTCCGATCATCGTGCAGGCGGCGGTGCCGGTGCACGCGGACGACACCGAGCAGACTCTCGCCGCGCGCGTTCTGCGCCAGGAGCACCGCATCTATCCGCTGGCGGTGCGCTGGTTTCTGGACGACCGCCTGTCGGTGAGCGGCGGAATCGTGCGCGTGAAGGGCGGAGATGCGCAGGCTTACTTCGCTTCTGGCGCTTAGCGCGGCGCTCGGCGCGCACGCCGCACCCCCCGGGCGCGTGGAAATCGCCTACGAGGTGCTGCGCGACGGCGCCGCCGTCGCCGAGGTGCGCGAGCGGCTGGAGCACGACGGCCGCAGCTACCGTCTGATCGAAACCTGGAAGGGCAAGGGGGTCTACGCGCTGCGCGGCGAAGCGATGCGCTCGAGCCGCGGCGCGGTCGCCGGCGACGGCCTGCGTCCGGAGGAGTTCGAGGAGCGTCGCCCCGGGCGCGAGGCGAAACGCATTCGCGTCGCGGCGCACAGTCAGGACCGCCTGAGCGTTTTGTGGCACTTCGCCTTCAATCCACCCGCCGCCCGGGTGAGCGTCGCCGTGGCCGATCACAAGGGAGTGTCCACCCATGCCTACGAGCCCGACGGCCGCGAGCGCGTGAAGACGCCGGCCGGCGACTTCGACGCGCTGCGGCTGGTGCGCAGCGGCCCGGACCGGCGCGTGCAGGTATGGCTCGCCACGGACCGCGGCAACCTGCCGGTGCGCCTGCGCATCACCGAAAGCGACGGCACCACGGTCGAGCAGGTCGCGGTTCGCATTCTCCGGTGACGCTGCGAGCCGCGCTCGTCGGGCGGACGGCCGAGCTGCTTGCCGAGCTGCTGCGCTTTGCGGAGCCGGCCGACCGCGTGGTGTCGCGTTTCTTTCGCGCCCGTCGCGGCTTGGGGCCCGCCGAGCGGGCGTTCGTCGCCGACACGGTATACGCCGTGCTGCGGCGCCTGCGCTCGCTGACGCGGGCCGCGGGGTCGGCCGCGCCGCGCGCCCTCGTTCTTGCCGCGCTTGCGCGCGAGCGCGGCTATTCGGCGCGCGCACTCGCTGGCGTGCTGGAGGGCGGCGAAGCCGAACTGCTCGCCCGGGTGCGTGCTTTCGACACGCGGTCGCTGCCGCCGGCCGAGCGGTACGACCTTCCGGACTGGCTTTGGGCGCGCCTGGTCGCGCAGGAAGGCGAGGCCGAGGCGGCTGCGCTCGCGCGCGCGCTGCTCGATCCGGCGCCGCTCGATCTGCGGGTGAACCTTGCGCGGCTCTCGCGCGAGGAGGCGCTGGCGCGCCTCGGTCTGCCGGCGGTACCCACGCCCTATTCGCCCGCCGGTTTGCGGGTGCAGGGCAGGCCGGCGATCAACCGCCATCCGCTGTTTCTCGAAGGCGCGCTCGAGGTGCAGGACGAGGGCAGTCAGCTCCTTGCGTACCTCGTCGCGCCACGGCGCGGCGAGATGGTCGCCGACTTCTGCGCCGGGGCCGGCGGCAAGGCGCTCGCGCTCGCCATGCTGATGCGCGGCACCGGGCGGGTGTATGCGATGGACGTGTCCGCGCGGCGCCTGGCGCAACTGGCACCCCGTGCCGCGCGCGCCGGCGTCTCGGACATCCACCCGATCGTGCTTGCGGGGGAGAACGATGTGCGGGTGAAGCGGCTCGCCGGCAAGCTCGACCGCGTGCTGGTGGACGCACCGTGCACCGGCTTCGGCACACTGCGGCGCAACCCCGACCTGAAATGGCGCCACGCCGAGTCCGCGGTCGCGGAAATGGCGGCCAAGCAGTTGCGCATCCTCCGGGCGGCGGCGCGCCTGGTGAAGCCCGGCGGGCGTCTGGTGTACGCGACCTGCAGCCTGCTGCGCGAGGAAAACGATGACGTGGCCGACGCATTTCTGAAGGAAACGGCGGGCGCTTTTGCGCCGCTTCATTGCGGCGAGCTGCTCGCCGCGCAGCGCATCGCCCTCGACACCGGCGCCCGGCTCAGGCTGCGCCCGCACCGGCATGGCACCGACGGTTTTTTCGCGGCGGCGTTTGCGCGCCAGTAAACTACGGCCGCCATGACCGGGAACCCGTTCGGCCGTCTGCTCGGCGACCTCTGGCGCGATCTGCGGGACCCCTCGATCGTGTGGCAGGCCGCGGCGGTGGCGCTCTGCGTCGGCGCGGCCTGGTGGCTGGCGCGCCGCGTGCAGTGGCGGGCGCCGGAGGAGAGCGCCGCCGCGCTCAAGCGCGGGGCCGCGGCGTTTCGCCGCATCGCGTTTCCGCTGCTCGCGGTGATCCTGCTGCTTGCGGCGCGCGCCGCGCTCGCGCCCCTGCAGAGCACCAACCTGCTCTCGGTCGCCATCCCGCTGTTCACGGCGCTCGCCCTCATCCGTCTCGCCATCTACGCGGTACGCATCGCCTTTGCCTCGGGCCGGTGGCTCGACGCATTCGAGCGCTCGCTCGCCGTTGTGATCTGGACGGTGGTGGCGCTGCATCTGCTCGGCGTGTTGCCCGACATCGTGCGCTGGCTCGATCAGGTCGAGCTGCCCGCCGGCAAGGCGCGCATTTCGCTCTGGATGCTTGCAAGCGCCGCGTTCTGGGTCGCCGTCACGCTGCTCGTCGCGCTCTGGGCGGGCGCGGCGCTGGAGGCGCGCCTGATGCGTGCCGAGGAGCTGCACAGCAGCCTGCGGGTCGTGTTTGCGCGCCTTGGCCGAGCCGCACTGCTGGTGGCGGCGGTGTTCGTCGCGCTGCCACTCGTCGGAGTGGACCTGACGGTGCTGTCGGTGTTCGGCGGCGCGCTCGGCGTCGGCCTCGGACTGGGGCTGCAGAAGATCGCCTCCAACTACGTGTCCGGGTTCATCCTGCTGCTCGAGCGCTCGATCCGGATCGGCGACGTCATTACCGCCGACGGCCAGCACGGCGTGGTCACCGGAATCACGACGCGCCACGTGGTGGTGCGTGCGCCGAACGGCGTCGAGGCGATCATTCCGAACGACACGCTGGTGACGAGCACGGTGCTCAATCACTCGTACTCGGACAAGAACGTGCGCCTGGCCGCGCGGCTACAGGTGGCCTACGGCACCGACGTCCCGGCGGTGCTGCGGCTGCTGGAGGAAGTGGCGCTGCGCTCGGCGCGCGTGCTGCGCGTTCCCGCGCCCGCCGCGCACATCGTCGCACTGGGCGACAACGGGATCGAGCTGGAACTGGGGTTCTGGATCGGCGATCCGGAAAACGGGTCGCAGAACATACGCTCCGAGGTGCTGGTGCAGGTGCTGCGCGAGCTGGCCTCGCGCGGCATTGAAATTCCCTTTCCGAAACGGGACGTTAGGCTCTCGAAGGATCGCGCCGGCGATTAGAGGGCTGCGCTCCTTCCGTCGTGCGGCGACGCGGGTCGGTTGCGGCGCCGGGGGGTTCGCGTACAATCCCGCTCGTCCGTCCCACGTGGACGGCGCCACCGCAATCGCTCCAAACAAGGAAATAATGATCTTCTCCGGTTACTTCGATCTCCCCTGGTGGGGGTACGCGCTGGTCGCGCTCGGCCTCACGCACGTCACCATCGCCGCAGTCACGATTTACCTGCACCGCCACCAGGCGCACCGCGCGCTGGACCTGCACCCGCTCGTTTCGCACTTCTTCCGCCTCTGGCTCTGGCTGACGACCGGGCAGGTCACGAAAGAGTGGGCAGCGGTGCACCGCAAGCACCATGCCCGGTGCGAAACCGCGGAAGATCCGCATAGCCCACAGGTGTACGGCATCAAGCGCGTGCTGTGGGGCGGGGTGTTCCTGTACCACCGCGAAGCGTCCAACCGGGATACCGTCGAGCGCTTCGGTCACGGCACCCCGGACGACTGGATCGAGCGCAACCTTTATTCCCGCCACTCATTCCTCGGCTTGGCGCTGACCGCCGCCGCCGATCTCGCGCTGTTCGGCCTCGTTCCCGGAGCGCTGATCTATCTGACGCAGATCGTCTGGATCCCGTTCTGGGCGGCTGGCGTCATCAATGGCATCGGACACTACTGGGGCTACCGCAGCTGGGACGTGCCGGCGCCGGATGCCAGTCGCAACATCGTGCCCTGGGGCATCGTCATCGGCGGGGAGGAGCTGCACAACAATCACCACGCCTATCCGGCGTCCGCCCGTTTCTCGATGAAATGGTACGAGCTCGACATCGGCTGGCTCTACATCCGCGGCCTCGAATTGCTCGGGCTGGCGACCGTGAAGAAAGTCGCGCCGACGCCGCGCATCGAGGCGCCCAAGCCGGTCTGCGAGCGCACGCTTCAGGCGGTGATCGCCAATCGCTACGACGTCCTTGCCCACTATGCGCGCTCGATCCGAAAGACGTACCGTGCGGAGGTGGCGCGGTTGAAGCGGTGGTCGCCGCGCGACGCCGAGGTGCTGAAATCGCTCAAGGATTATCTGGTGCGCGCGCAGGCGGCCTCCGAGTCCGAGCGGGCGCGCCTCGCCGCGGCGCTGAGGAACTCGCGTGCGCTTGCCACGGCGATCGCGATGCGCGACGAGCTGGCGGCGATCTGGGCGCGGTCAACCGCGACGCGCGCGGAACTCGTGCGCCAGCTCCAGGACTGGTGCCACCGCGCCGAGACGAGCGGCGTCGCCCCTCTGGTCGCGTTTTCGTTGCGACTGCGCTCCTACGCCTGAGCGCCCCCTCGGGCCGCAACGACAAAAAAGCCCGCGCGCAGCGGGCTTTCTGTTTTCCGGGGTGGTGACGCGGCGCTACTTGAGCTTCGTCTCCTTGTAGAGCACGTGCTTGCGCGCCTTCGGATCGTATTTCTTCAGCTCCAGCTTGTCCGGAGTGGTGCGCTTGTTCTTCGTGGTGGTGTAGAAATGCCCGGTTCCGGCGGTGGATTCGAGCTTGATCTTCTCGCGCATGGCGGCGGCTTCCCCTTCTAGGCGGACCTGCGCTTCGCCTTGATCTCGGCGAGCACGGCTTCCAGCCCCAGCTTGTCGATCCGGCGCAGGCCGGCGGTCGAGACGCGCAGGCGCACCCAGCGCTTCTCGCTCTCCAGCCAGAACCGGCGGTAGTGCAGGTTGGGCTGGAAAACGCGCGTGGTCTTGTTGTTGGCGTGCGAGACGAAATTGCCCCGCATGGGCTTCTTGCCGGTGACTTCGCAGACTCGGGACATGGCGCAGGGACTTTTAGAAAGCGGCGAATTATACGCGGAAACAGGCACTTCACAACAGGCCGCGCTCGGCGAAGGACAGCGCCGCACGGCCGGCGACGATGAAATGGTCGAGCACCCTGACCTCGATCAGCGCCAGCGCCTCCTTTAGCGTGCGCGTGAGCAGTTCGTCGGCCTGCGAGGGCTGCGCCACCCCGGACGGATGGTTGTGGGCGAAGATCACCGCGGCCGCGTTCGCGGCGAGCCCCGCCTTCACGACTTCGCGCGGATAGACGCTCGTCTGCGTGAGCGTGCCGCGAAACAGCTCGTCGCAGCGGATGACCCGGTGCTGCGCGTCCAGCCACAGGCAGACGAAGACTTCCTGCGCCCGGTCGCCGAGCAGCATGCGAAGGTAGTCTCGAACCGCGCTCGGAGAGGTGAGCGCCACGCCCGCGCGCAGCTCCTCCGCCAGGCACCTGCGCGCGACCTCCAGCACCGCCGCGAGCTGCGCGCGCTTCGCCGGCCCGAGTCCCGGCACTCGTGCGGTCCGGCCGAGTGTGTTGAAAAGTCCCGAGAGCCCGCCGCCGGCCGCGAGCAGATCGCGCGCGAGCGCCACCGCGCTCTTGCCGCGCACGCCGGTGCGCAGAAAAAGCGCCAGCAGCTCTGCGTCGCTCAACGCCTGCGCGCCGTGCGCGGCGAGGCGCTCGCGCGGCCGCTCGGCCGCCGGCCAGTCCGAAATCGCCATCGCAGAACCCTTGCCGTAGAATCGCCCCTGCCTCACATAACGCCGCTGGCGCCGACGCGATGACACTGAACGGAAGGAAGATCCTGCTCGGCCTGACCGGCGGCATCGCCGCCTACAAGGCGGCCGAGCTCGCCCGCCTGCTGGTGAAGGCGGGCGCCGACGTGCGCGCGGCGATGACCGAGTCGGCGACGCGCTTCATCTCGCCGACGACGCTGCAGGCGCTCACCGGGCGGCCGGTCTGGACCGACCTGTGGGACGCGCGCGTGCCCGACGCGATGGGCCACATCGAGCTCTCGCGCGACCGCGACCTGATCGCGGTCGCGCCGGCGAGCGCCGACTTCCTTGCGAAGACGGCGCACGGCCTCGCCGACGATCTGCTGTCGGCGCTGGTGCTCGCGCGCCGCTGCCCGCTGCTCCTCGCGCCGGCGATGAACGTCGAGATGTGGCAGAGTCCGGCGACGCAGCGTAACGTGGACCGGTTGCGCGCCGACGGCGTGCTCATCGCCGGGCCGGCCGCCGGCGATCAGGCCTGCGGCGAAACCGGCATGGGCCGGATGCTGGAGCCGGCCGATCTGCTCGGCGAAATCGAGGCGGCGTTTCAGCCCAAGCTGCTCGCCGGCAGGCGCGTGCTGGTGACCGCAGGCCCGACCGAGGAACCGATAGACCCGGTGCGCGTGCTGACCAACCGCAGCTCCGGCAAGATGGGCTATGCGGTCGCGCGCGCGGCG
The DNA here is from genome assembly GCA_040752005.1 of Pseudomonadota bacterium. GTDB lineage: Bacteria > Pseudomonadota > Gammaproteobacteria > Burkholderiales > SG8-39 > RBG-16-66-20. Next base: position 8,254 of record JBFMFX010000009.1, read on the forward strand.
CACGAGGCGGGCGCGGACGTGGTCCTGGTGAGCGGTCCGGTGGCGCTCGCCGCGCCCTGGGGTGTCCGCCGCGTGGACGTGCGCACCGCAGCCGAGATGTTCGAGGCCGTGAAGGAAGTGCTCGACGGCTGCGACATCTTCTTTTCGGTGGCCGCGGTAGCCGACTTCCGGCCGAAGCAGTCCTCCGGCGCAAAGATCAAGAAGGAAGGCCGGAGCGCGCTCACGCTGGAGCTGGAACCGAACCCTGACATCCTCGCATGGGTGGCGGCGCGCAAGGATGCGCCGTTCTGCGTCGGCTTCGCCGCCGAAAGCGAGGACCTGGAAGCGAACGCCGAAGCCAAGCGACGGAAGAAGGGCGTGCCGCTGCTTGCGGCGAACCTCGCGCAGGAGGCGCTCGGTGCCGACGACAACGAGATCACGCTCTACGACGCGCGCGGCGCGCACCCGCTCGGGCGGGGCTCCAAGCTGGAGCTGGCGCGCCGCCTCGTCGGCCACGTCGCGGCGATGCTCGAGCCAAAGCGCTGATGCGACGGCTGGACATCCGCGTGCTCGACCCGCGCATGCGGGAAATGCTGCCGCGCTACGCCACGCCCGGGGCGGCGGGACTCGACCTGCGCGCCTGCCTGGACCGCCCGCTGACGCTCGAGCCGGGCGATAGCCGGCTGGTCCCGTCCGGTATCGCGATTCACATCGCCGACCCCGGCTACTGCGCGATCGTGCTGCCGCGCTCGGGGCTCGGCGCGAGGCACGGTATCGTGCTCGGCAACCTGGTCGGGCTGATCGACTCCGACTACCAGGGCGAGCTGATGGTGTCGCTGTGGAACCGGGGAGGGGCGAGCTTCACCATCCAGCCGCTGGACCGGATCGCGCAACTGGTGATTGTGCCGGTACTACAGGTCGAGCTGAACGTGGTCGAGTCGTTCGAAGCGTCGCCGCGCGGCGCTGGCGGCTTCGGCAGCACCGGACAGGCATAGGACGCTCCGGGCCCGGCGGTCAGCCGAGCATGTCGGCCCAGATCGTCCGCGCCCAAGTCCAGGCGAGCGTCGCCTCCTCAGCGTTGCGTGCCGCCGACACGCCTCCGGCGCCCTTCACCGCGATCAGCGTTTGCTGTCCCGGATCCCACTCGTGGACAGAGGAGACGCGGATTGCTTCCCTTTCCGACACAAAGCTGTAACAGGTGTTGAGGATCTTGGGCGGCGCAGGCGAGCGGCCCCGTAGCAGCTCAATGATCGCCGCGGCCGCGATCTTGGCGTGGTTGTTCGCCATGCTGCCCGACTTGGGCATGCCTGGGGCCGAGAGCGTCGCGTCGCCGAGCACGTGGATGCCCGGCACCTTTTTCGACTCCATCGTGCGCCAATCCACCTCGCACCAGCGCTCGGCCCCGGTGATCAGCCCCGCCTGCCGGGCGATGTCACCGGCGCGCTGCGGCGGCACGACATTGAGGACATCGCCCTTCACGTCCTCGACATCGAGCTTGACGATCCCGCGCGCGGCGTCCACTCCGATCGCCCGGGCGCCGCCGCGGTACTCCAGAATCCCCTTGTAGAGGTCGGCCCACGCCCGCTTGAACAGCGGCCCCTTGGAGACGACATCCGGATTGCCGTCAAGCAGCAGCACCTTGGAGCGCGGCTTGGCGCGCTTGAAGTACGCGGCGATCAGGCTCGCGCGCTCGTACGGCCCCGGCGGGCAGCGGTAGGGCAGCGTCGGCACCGAAAGCACGTACACGCCTCCGTCGGGCATCGCCTCGAGCTGCCGGCGCAGCATCTCGGTCTGCGGACCTGCCTTCCAGGCGTGCAGCACGCGGCCCGCCTGCATCGCCGATTCGTAGCCCTCGACCTCGTTGAACAGGAAATCGATCCCGGGCGAGACGATCAGGCGCTCGTAGGCGATCTCGCCGCCGCGCGCAAGGCGCACCACGCGCCTGCCCGGATCAACCGCGGTCGCTTCATCCTGCACCACGTGCACGCCGACGCGCCGCAGACCGTCATAGCCGCGGCGGATGGTGTCCATACCGGTGTCGCCCGAGAGCACGAGGTTCGAGATCGGACAGGAGACGAAGGCGCTCTCGCGCTCGACCAGCACCACGTCCACCGAAGGATCCCACAGCCGGATGTAGCGCGCTGCGGTGGCCCCGCCGAACCCGCCACCGATCACGACGACGCGCGCCCTGGAGGGCACCGTCGCGCAACCGGACAGCCCGGCAAGCGGAGCGAGCGCCGCAGCGGCGGCAAGCCCGAGAAAGTCTCGCCTGCGAATCTGCGTCATGTTGGCCTCCTTCAGCGCTTCTGCGCGGCGAAATACGCCGCCATCGCCTCGATCTGCGCATCGGTGTAGCCCTTGGCGATCTGGTGCATCACAGTCGCCGGGCGCTTGCCGTCGCGGAACAGCCGCATCTGCGTCACGATGTGATCTTTCGGAAGTCCGGCGAGCGGAATGAGGGGGCTGCCCTCGATTCCCGGCCGGCCGTCGGTGCCGTGGCAGATCGCGCAGGCCGCCGCGAGGTTGCGGCCCTGCGTGTCCTGGGCGATGGCGGGTGCGGCAACAAGCACCGCTGCACAGACAAGAGCGACTCGCATCAAGGCCTCCTCCCAAAACACCTGAAGGTATCGGCTAGTTTCAGTTGCGCGCGTGGGCGCTGTCAAGCCTGGCTGTGCCGTCTCGAGCAATCAGCGCGGCAACTCCTCGAACACGTTGGTCCACACGTGCTGAGCACCTGCGAGGCGCCGGCCGCTCTGCCCGTCGGGATCTCCTTGACCACCTGCAGGGTCTGCATGTCCACTTTGTGCAGGTTGCCGTCGCCGGCGTTCGACACGTAGCCATAGCGCCCGTCTTTCGTGAAGGCGACGTGGCCCGTCCGCCCCTTGCCGATCGCGAGGTCTTTTACACCGCGAGGCTGTGGGCATCCAGGACGCTGATCACGTTGTTACCGTACGAACCCGTTTTCACCGACAAGCCGAAAGGAGCCGGCCTCGGCTTGGCCAGCGGCCTCGCGATCGCACGAGCTCATGGGGGCGATCTGGAAGCCTTTCCGGGCACGCATGGCTGCGCGCGCGTGTGCCTGCGGCGAGCGGGCGGAACGCGCAGCGCGCGCCACAGACCCGGTCGCGAGATAACGGCTGCGAGGCGAAGCCGCCTACACTCATCCGCAGGGATGAGAACGCGAAGGCGTCGGCAGCGCGCAGACGAACCTACGGCGCTTCCCGTTCGCGTCCGCGAGACGCGAACTCGGCGCCGGCTAGGTCACCGGCTCGGCGGCCGACGGCGGCGCGGCTGACGCCTGCTCCGCGAAGCGCAGCACGATCCGCTCGCCGTCGTCCACGTCGATCGTGACCCGGCCGCCATGCTGCAGCCGCCCGAACAGCAGCTCGTCGGCGAGCGCGCGGCGGATGGTGTCCTGGATCAGCCGCGCCATCGGGCGCGCGCCCATCAGCGGATCGAAGCCCTTGCGCGCCAGGTATTCCTTCAGCTTCGGGGTGAACTGCGCCTCGACCTTCTTCTCGGCGAGCTGCTCCTCCAGCTGCATCAGGAACTTGTCCACCACGCGCAGGATGATGTCGTGGTCGAGGGCGCGGAACGAGATGATCGCGTCGAGCCGGTTGCGGAACTCGGGCGTGAACAGGCGCTTGATCGCCTCCATCTCGTCGCCCGCCTTTGCCGAGGGAGTGAAGCCCATCGGGTTTTTCGCCAGCGACTCGGCGCCCGCGTTGGTCGTCATGATGATGACCACGTTGCGGAAGTCGGCCTTGCGGCCGTTGTTGTCGGTGAGCGTGCCGTGGTCCATCACCTGCAGCAGCACGTTGAAGATGTCCGGGTGCGCCTTCTCGATCTCGTCGAGCAGCAGCACCGAGTACGGCTTCTTCGTGATCGCCTCGGTGAGGAGCCCCCCTTGCTCGAAGCCGACGTAGCCGGGCGGCGCGCCGATCAGGCGGCTCACCGCGTGCCGCTCCATGTACTCCGACATGTCGAAGCGGATCAGCTCGATGCCCATGCAGTAGGCGAGCTGGCGCGCGACCTCGGTCTTGCCCACCCCGGTGGGGCCGGAGAACAGGAAGCAGCCGATCGGCTTCTGCGGGTTGCCGAGGCCCGAGCGCGCCATCTTGATCGCGCTGGCGAGCGCCTCGATCGCCCGGTCCTGGCCGAACACGACCGACTTCAGGTCGCGCTCGAGATTGGCGAGCGCGCTGCGGTCATCGGAGGACACGCTGCGCGGCGGGATGCGCGCGATCTTGGCCACGATCTCCTCGATCTCCGGCTTGCCGATCACCTTCTTCTGCTTGCCCTTCGGCTGGATGCGCTGCGCCGCACCGGCCTCGTCAATGACGTCGATCGCCTTGTCGGGCAGGTGCCGGTCGTTGATGTACTTGGCCGACAGCTCCGCGGCGCTGGTGAGCGCGCTCACGGTGTACTTGACGCTGTGGTGCGCCTCGAACCGGCTCTTGAGGCCCTTCAGGATCTCCACCGTCTCCTCGACCGAGGGCTCGACGACGTCGATCTTCTGGAAGCGGCGCGAGAGCGCATGGTCTTTTTCGAACACGCCGCGGTATTCGGCGTAGGTGGTGGCGCCGATGCATTTCAGCTGCCCGGAGTTGAGCGCGGGCTTGAGAAGATTGGACGCATCGAGCGTCCCCCCCGAGGCCGCGCCGGCGCCGATCACGGTGTGGATCTCGTCTATGAACAGGATCGCGTTCGGATTGTCCACGAGCTGCTTGAGCACCGCCTTCAGACGCTGCTCGAAGTCGCCGCGGTACTTGGTGCCGGCGAGCAGTGCTCCCATGTCGAGCGAGTACACCGTGCACTTGGCCAGCAGCTCCGGAACGTTGCCCTCGACGATGCGGCGCGCCAGCCCCTCGGCGATCGCGGTCTTGCCCACGCCCGCCTCGCCGACGAGCAGCGGGTTGTTCTTGCGCCGGCGGCACAGCGTCTGAATGACGCGCTCCAGCTCCTTCTCGCGGCCGATCAGGGGGTCTATCTTGCCGGCGAGGGCAAGCGCGTTCAGGTTGACCGTGTAGCTGTCGAGCGGACTGTTGGCGCTCTGCGCCTCGCCGTCCTGCTCTTCCTGTTCGGTCTTGCCGTGGTGCACCTGCGGCGCCTTCGTGATGCCGTGCGAGATGTAGTTGACGACGTCAAGGCGCGTCACGCCCTGCTGCTGCAGGAAGTACACCGCGTGCGAATCCTTCTCGCCGAAGATTGCCACCAGCACGTTCGCGCCGGTGACCTCCTTCTTGCCGGAAGACTGCACGTGCAGGATCGCCCGCTGGATGACCCGCTGGAACCCGAGCGTGGGCTGCGTGTCCACCTCGCGGTCGGGAGCGATGCGCGGGGTCTGCTCGGTGATGTGCTGGGTGAGATTGCGCCGCAGCTCGTCCATGTTGGCCCCGCAGGCGCGCAGGACCTCGGCCGCCGTCGGGTTGTCCAGCAGCGCGAGCAGCAGGTGCTCGACGGTGATGAACTCGTGGCGCTTCTGGCGCGCCTCGACGAACGCCATGTGAAGGCTGACCTCGAGTTCCTGGGCGATCACGCTACGTTTCCTCCATGATGCACTGCAGCGGGTGCTGATGCTTGCGGGCATAGCCCGCCACCTGCGCGACCTTGGTGCTGGCGATGTCGCGCGGAAACACCCCGCACACGCCGATGCCTTCGCGGTGCACCTTGAGCATCACCTGCGTGGCGCGCTCCCGGCTCATGCCGAAGAACTTCTGCAGGACGATGACGACGAATTCCATGGGCGTGTAGTCGTCGTTGAGCAGCATCACCTTGTACATGGGCGGAGGCTTGACCTTACCCTTCTTCGCCTCGATGACCGCATCTTCCCTGTGTTGCATAGGCAATGCCCGCTTTCCGTGTGCTGCGCTCCGTCGCTGTCCGTGTCGTTTCTATCCTAAACAATGCGCAGGCCGGGCGCAAACCCCGCCGGCCCGGAAAAACGCCTCTTTTCACGGGGATGGCGTGTCCGCCGGCCTCTTGACGGGGGCCGGGAAGGCGCGTAAAAGCCTGCGGGTGTTTGGAGTCAGGCTGCCGGTTGCGCCGTTTCTTTGGGACGGGCGGAGGAGTCTTGAGTTCCAGCATGGCCAAGGGTAACCGCCTGGAGTGCCCGAAGAACGGGAGGATCCTGAATGCCTACAGGCACCGTGAAGTGGTTCAACGACGCCAAGGGCTACGGCTTCATCACGCCGGATGACGGCAGCGAAGACCTGTTCGCCCATTTCTCGGCGATCAACATGCAGGGCTTCAAGACGCTGAAGGAAGGCCAGAAGGTCACCTTCGACGTCGTCCAGGGCCCCAAGGGCAAGCAGGCGGCCAACATCAGCAAGATCTGAGCGCGCGGCGCGAGGGCGCTGCACGCGAGGGTCGGAAGCCGCAACGGGGCGGCGCGGGCCGCGAGGCGCCGCGCCGCCGGGCGCACCCCTACATCCGCTCGATCATCGCCTGGCCGAAGCCGGAGCAGGAAACCTGCTTCGCGCCCTCCATCAGGCGGGCGAAATCGTAGGTGACGATCTTGTCGCCGATCGTCTTCTCCATGGCGCGAATGATGATGTCGGCCGCCTCGGTCCAGCCCATGTGGCGCAGCATCATTTCCGCCGACAGGATCTCCGAGCCCGGGTTCACGTAGTCCTTGCCGGCGTACTTCGGCGCGGTGCCGTGGGTGGCCTCGAACATCGCCACCGTGTCCGACAGGTTCGCCCCAGGGGCGATGCCGATGCCACCGACTTCCGCCGCCAGCGCATCCGAGATGTAGTCGCCGTTCAGGTTGAGCGTCGCGATAACGTCGTACTCGTCGGGCCGCAGCAGGATCTGCTGCAGGAAGGCGTCCGTGATCACGTCCTTGACGACGATCTCCTGCCCCGTCTTCGGATTGCGGAAGCTGCACCAGGGGCCGCCGTCCAGGGGCTTGGCGCCGAATTCCCGCTGCGCGAGCCTGTAGCCCCAGTCGCGGAACCCCCCCTCGGTGAACTTCTGGATGTTGCCCTTGTGCACAAGGGTCACCGACCTGCGGTTGTTGTCCACGGCGTACTGCAGCGCCCTGCGGATCAGCCGCTCGCTGCCCTCGATGGAGACCGGCTTGATGCCGATGGCGGAGGTGGCCGGGAAGCGGATCTTGGTCACCTTCATCTCGTTGACGAGGAAATCAATCACCTTTTTCGCCTCGGCGGTGTTCGCCGCCCATTCGATGCCGGCGTAGATGTCCTCCGAGTTCTCGCGGAAGATCACCATGTTCACCTTGTGGGGCTCCTTCAGCGGGCTCGGCACGCCGCGGAACCACCGCACCGGGCGCAGGCACACGTACAGATCGAGTTCCTGGCGCAGCGCGACGTTGATCGAGCGGATGCCGCCTCCCACCGGCGTGGTGAGCGGACCCTTGATCGAGACGACGAACTCGCGGGCGGCCTCGAGCGTCTCGTCCGGCAGCCAGACGTTCTCGCCGTACACCTTGCAGGATTTTTCGCCGGCGTACATCTCCATCCAGACGATGCGGCGCTTGCCGCCGTAGGCTTTCTTCACCGCCGCGTCCACCACCTTCAGCATCACCGGGGTGATGTCGACGCCGGTGCCGTCGCCCTCGATGTACGGGATGATGGGGTTGTCCGGGACCGACAGCGAGAGATCGGGGTTGACGCGGATCTTCTCGCCGTCTGCGGGGACCTTGATGTGGGTGTACGCCATGCGTGCTCCTGCTGGTTTTTGTGGAGGGAAAAGTGAGAATTATATCCGACCCGGCGTCCCCGGAGGCTTGTTTTCGCAGAAAAAACAACGCGTTGCGTAGGTTTGCGGGCGATTCCCCATTTTTTTACAATGCCTTGCGTGGGGTTCCCACAGGGAGGGCGGACGGGATTTCCCCGACGGGCCGTCAACCGGCCGGGACCGAGCGCGTTACTCGGCACCGGGGGGCGGCGGCAACGTCGCGCCACCCCGTCCATTCAACAACACTCAGGAGAAGACGAAATGATGAAGTATCTGGCCATGGTCCTTGCGGCGTTGTTCGCCGTTGGCAGCGTGAACGCGATCGCGCAGGACAAGAAGGACGACAAGAAGAAGACCGAGAAAAAGGCTGACGACAAGAAAAAGTCGGAAGAGAAGAAGAAGTAAGCTCCGTTCGGAGACTCACCGGAAAAGGCAGGGCATTGCCCTGCCTTTTCCTTTCCGGATGCGCTTCGCCATCATCGCGTTTCTTGCCGGGCTCGTCTCGACCGCCCGAGCCGAACTTCCGGTCGTCGAGCTCGGCCTCGGCATGCATGTCGTGCGCGCCGAGGTCGCCGACACGGTGCCGGCGCGCATGCAGGGGCTGATGCACCGCAAAACGCTCGCCCGCAACGCCGGGATGGTGTTCGTGTTCGACGAGGACGCCATCCACTGCATGTGGATGAAGAACACCCTGGTTCCCCTCTCGGTCGCGTTCCTTGACCGAAGCGGCGAGATCATCAACATCGCCGACATGCAGCCGCTCAGCGAGCGGCCGCACTGCGCGGCGCGCCCGGCGCGCTACGCGCTGGAAATGAACCGTGGCTGGTTCGCCGAGCGCGGAATCGGCCCCGGCGCAAGAGTGCGCGGACTGGAAAAGCTCGCGCCGCGCTAGCTCACAGGCCGCTGTTCTGCTGCGCCACCATGCAGTAGAGCATCGGGATCGAGAGCATGGTGTTGAAACGCGAGGTCAGCATCGCCATGCGCGCGGCCTTTGCCTTGGCGTCGGCGTCCACCTGCACGATGCCAAGCGCCTTCTTCTGGTTCGGCCAGATGATGAACCAGACGTTGAAAGCCATGATGAGCCCGAGCCACATCCCGACGCCGATCGCGTGGAAAGGCGCTCCGAGGCTGAGCGCCTGGCCAAGGTAGCCGTTCAGGTGGGCGAGGATCAGCCCGGTCACCACTGTGGCGAGCGCCGCCCAGCGGAACCAGAACAGCGCTTCCGGCGCGATCACCTTGGAGATCGCCGGCTTGTGCTCGTCGGGGATCTTCGGCATCGAGGGAATCTGCACGAAGTTGAAATACCACAGCAGGCCGATCCACATCACGCCCGAGAGCACGTGCAGCCAGCGCATGAAGAAGGCCCACCAGGTGAGCTCGCCCATCTTGCTGAACGTGCCGGCGATCAGGGCGATGACGATCAGGATGACGACGCCCGCCGTGACGGTGCGGCCGAGGGACTGGAAGATGGCGCCCATGAAAACCCTCCTGTTCTTGTTGCTTTGCGACCAAAAAAAGTCTAGCACAGCGCTCCCGTCGGGGCGACACGCCCGGGTCGCCGGCTCAGTTCTCACGCAGCGCAAGCCCTGTCCCGGGTCGCGCGAGATCCCGCTCCAGCCGCTGGCTGTAGCGTGACATCGCCCAGCAGAAAGCGAAATACACCGCCGAGGCGAACAGGTACGCCTCGACGCCAAATCCGGTCCAGGCGGGCTCCTGCAGAGACACCTTGAGCGAGGTGAGCAGGTCGAACAGGCCGATGATGACAACGAGCGAGGTGTCCTTGAACAGGCCGATGAACGTGTTGACGAGCGGGGGAATGGCGACGCGCAGCGCCTGCGGCAGGATGACGAAGAGCGTGCGGTTCCAGTAGCCAAGGCCCAGCGCCTCGGCAGATTCGTACTGGTGATACGGAATCGCCTGCAGACCCCCGCGCACCACCTCGGCGAGGTAGGCGGCGGCGAACATCACCAGCGCGATCTGCGCCCGCAGCAGCTTGTCCACGCTGACGCCTTCGGGAAAAAAGAGCGGCAGCATGACCGACGCCATGAAAAGCAGCGAAATCAGCGGCACGCCGCGGATCAGCTCGATGTACGCAACGCAGACCCAACGCACCGCCGGCAGCCGTGAGCGCCGGCCGAGCGCGAGCAGGATCGCGAGCGGAAACGCGAACGCGACGCCGAAAGTCGCCAGAAGGAGGGTGAGGATCAGCCCGCCCCAGCGCTCGTTCTCGACGTAGGGCAGCCCGGCGAAGCCGCCCCACATCAGCGCCCCGATTGCGGCAAGCCCGGCAAGCCACACCAGCGCCAGCCACCAGCGCCACAGCCGCCGCAGCGCGCTCACGCCCCATAGCGCGACAAGCAACAGCGTCGCGATCGCCGGCCGCCAGTGCTGCTCGTAGGGATAGGTGCCGAACAGGATGAAGCGGTGTTTCTCGGCGACGAAAGCCCAGCAGGCACCGGCGGCCTGCCGACACTCGCGGGAATCGCGTACCTGCCACACGGCGTCGAGAAACGCCCAGTCCACGAAGGGCGGCACGAGCTTCCAGGCAAGCAGCGCGATCGCGACCGTGGCGAGCGCGCTCGGCCAGCTCGAAAACAGGTTCGCGCGCAGCCAGCTCATGCGCGCAGTCCCTTCAGCGCCACGCGCCGGTTGTACCAGTTCATGAAAGCGGAGATCGCGAGGCTCACCGTGAGGTACACCGCCATGATGATCGCGATGCCCTCGATCGCCTGCCCGGTCTGATTGATCGTGGTGTTGGCGATCGAAACCAGGTCCGGATAGCCGATCGCCACCGCGAGCGAGCTGTTCTTGACGAGATTGAGGTACTGGCTGGTCATCGGCGGCACGATCGCGCGCAGCGCCTGCGGCAGCACCACGTGGCGCAGCGCCTGGCGGCGCGTCATGCCCAGGGAACGCGCGGCATCGAGCTGACCCCGCCGCACCGACAGGATTCCGGCGCGCACGATCTCGGCGATGAACGCCGCGGTGTAGGTGATGAGGCCGGCGAGCAGCGCGGCGAACTCGGGCGAAAGCGACGCGCCGCCGGTGAAGTTGAAGCCGGCGAGCTGCGGCGCGCTGCCCGGAAGCGGAAAGAAGATGCCGCGGTTGGACAGGTACACGCCGGGCAGCGGCTGCAGCGCCTCGCGCGGGCCGGGCAGGTTCTCCGAGATCAGCGCGTACCAGAAGAAGAGCTGCACCACCAGCGGCACGTTGCGCACGAACTCGACGTAAGCGGCGGCGAGTTTCGCGAGCAACCAGTTGGGCGCCAGGCGCGCGAGGCCGAGGAGGGCGCCGAGCACGGTGGCGAACACGATGCCGATCGCGGCGACGCGGAAGGTGTTGGCCAGCCCGATCGCGAGCGCGCGCAGGTACGAGTCGGCGGCGCTGTACGCGAGCCCGCCCGTCTCGCCGATCTCGAAGCCGGCCTCGCGCCACAGGAACGCGAAGCCGCTCGCGATCTTGCGCGTCTCGAGGTTATGCGCCGCGTTCTGCCACAGCCAGCCGAGCACCAGCGCCAGGGCCGCGACCAGCGCGGCCTGGGCGATCAATCCGCGTCGCACCGGCCCGGGCGGCTAGCGGATCGGCGGCGCGTAGAGGATGCCGCCCTTCGTCCAGAGCTGATTGAGGCCCCGCTCGAAGCCGAGGGGCGCGAGGTTCGCCTCGAAGCTCTCGCCGTAATTGCCGACCTGCTTGACGATGTTGAATGCCCATCGGTTGTCCAGTCCCAGCATCTTGCCGATGTCGCCGGTCGCGCCGACGAAGCGCTGCACCGCCGGGTCTTTGCTCTCCAGGGCCTTGTCGATGTTCTTCGAGGTCAGGCCCATCTCCTCGGCTTCGATCATGGCGAAGAGCGACCATTTCACCACGTCGAACCAGCGGTCGTCGCCGTGGCGCACCGCCGGGCCGAGCGGCTCCTTCGAGATCACCTCGGGCAGGATGACGTGGTCGGCCGGGTTCGGTGCGCGCGAGCCGCGCACGGAAACCAGGCCGGAGACGTCGGTGGTGAAGACGTCGCAGCGGCCGGCGAAGTAGGCGTTCAGTACCTCCTCCAGCTTCTCGATGACGACTGGCTTGAACGTCATCCGGTTGGCGCGAAAGTAGTCGGCGAGGTTGAGCTCGGTGGTCGTGCCCGGCTGCACGCAGATGGTCGCGCCGTTGAGCTGTTTCGCGCTTTTCACGTTCAGCTTGCGGTGCACCATGAAGCCCTGACCGTCGTAGAAATTGACGCCGACGAAGTTGAGCCCCAGGCTGGTGTCGCGCGTGATCGTCCAGGTGGTGTTGCGCGAGAGCACGTCCACCTCTCCGGACTGCAGCGCGGTGAAGCGCTGCTGCGCCGTGAGCGGGGTGAAGCGCACCTTCGAGGCGTCGCCGAACACCGCCGCCGCGACCGCGCGGCACAGGTCCACGTCAATGCCGCGCCAGACGCCGCGCGAGTCCGGTTGCGAAAAACCAGCGAGGCCGGTGTTGACTCCGCACTGGACGAACCCCTTCGCCTTCACCGCCTCCAGCGTGGACTGGGCCAGGGCCGGTCCCGCGATGCCGAGCGCGATCGCCCCGGCCCACACGAACGACGTTCTCATGGTCTCCTCCTCCGAACGGTGCGCCAGCCGGGCCAGTCTATGTCGGCGGGCGCAGTTCCCGCAACCGGCGCGGAAGGCGCGGGCGCCGGTCAATGCCCACCCGACACCAATCCCGAGGCGGCGAGCAGGATGACGGCGGTCTGGGCGAGCGCGATCGCGGCGAACAGCCGCTCGCCGCGGGCGGCGAGGGCCGCGGCCACGCGCACGAAGCAGGCGAGGCTCGTCAGCCCGAGCACGGCGATGCCCGGGTAGGTGAGGTAATCGCCCTTGCCAAGCAGCGCGACCCAGCCCCAACCCGACGGGGCCCCGGTGGCGCTGCGAAATTCGTGCGCCGGCAGAGTCCACAGGCGGGGCAGATGCTCGATCGGAACGTGCGGTGCGGGCACGCCCAGGACATACGCAAGGAAGGTCGCCACCAGCAATGCGAGACCGAGCCGGGTACCGGCCGTCAGCCACGCTGCGTACGCCTCTTGCTGCTCGGCGACCCGATCGGGCTTCGCCTCCTGCGGATCCCGGGGTTTTACGGCCATATGCCGAGTCCTTTCATCAGCGCGCGCAGACCTGCCGCGGCCAGCAAAGCGATCACGAACCGCCGGATGACGGCCGCGCGCGCGGTGCGCAGCAGCCGCGCGCCGATTCCCGCCCCGAGCATGACGCCGACAATCGAAGGCACCGTGAGCATCGGCAGCACGGCGCCGCGGTGCACGTAGACCCATGCCGCGGAGGTATCGATGATGGAAAGCATCAGTCCGGAGGTCGCGACCGCCACCTTGAGGGGCACCCCGAGCAGCAGGTTGAGCACGGGAACGTTCGCCCAGCCGGCGCCGAGGCCGAACATGCCGGCAAGAAATCCGATGCCCGCGAACGCAGCGAGGCCAGCGGGCGAGCGGTGCACGCGCCACTCGGCGGTACGGCCGGTCGCAGGATCATGGAACACGCCGCGCAGTCCGAGCAACGCGGAGAGGCGGTCGGGTTGCGCCACTTCCGGGTACTCGGAGCGCTTCGAACGCCACATCAGCGCGGCGATCGCCAAAATGGTGGTGCCGAGAGCGGTCTGCACGATCGCGGTCGGGAGCGCGAGCCCCGCGAGCGCGCCGACGATCGAGGTGAGCGAGCCGACCAGCGCAAACGGCATCGCCAGCCGCAGATTCGCCATGCCGATGCGCAGCAGCGCCGGCGCCGCCGCAAGCGAACCGGACAGCGCGAGCAGCAGTCCGGCGCCGCGCACGAAATCGAGGTGGAACGGAAAGAAGCCGGCGATCATCGGCACGAACAGCACCCCGCCGCCGACACCGGCCAGCACCGCCACGATCCCCAGCGCAAAGGAAACCGCAAACAGCGCGAGCGGCCACACCCACCAGGCCGTGGCGGCTGCGTCAGCGGCGAATGCCGGGGCGCACCAAGCGAGGAGGAAGGCGGCGGCAGGCAGAAGGCGCAGGCGCATGGACGGGGAGCTGCCAGCGGATTTTGGCATGCGCGCTGCGCAGGCCCGGCGCCGGAATTCTTATGGGCGCCTAAGCGGGATTGCGCGCCGGGGCCGCAGCACGGCATGGTTGCGCGCGCAGCGGCCGCCGGTGAAGTCGGCGTCGCGGTGCCGCGCACGGTCCAATCTTGGCTAACATGTCGCCGATGCCCAGGCTTGCCGCCAACCTCTCGCTGCTTTTTCCGGAGCTGCCGTTCCTGGAGCGCTTCGCGGCGGCCGCGCGCGCGGGCTTCCGCTATGTCGAGTATCAGTTTCCGTACTCCCACGGCAGCGCCGCGGAGGTGGCGGCGGCGGCGCGCGCCGCGGGCGTCGAGGTGGTGCTGCACAACCTGCCGGCCGGCGATCCGGCGCGCGGCGACCGCGGCATCGCCTGCTTGCCGGACCGGGTGAGCGAGTTTCGCGAGGGCGTCGAGCGCGCGATCGAATATGCGCGCGCCGTGCGCTGCCCGCGGCTGAACGCGCTTGCCGGAGTCGCGCCGGCGGGCGTGCCGCGCGAGCGGCTGATCGAAACACTGGTGGAAAATCTGCGTCATGCGGCCGGGCGGCTGGCCCGCGAGGGAATCGAACTGCTTATCGAACCGATCAACGCGCGCTCGATTCCCGGGTTTGTCCTGAATACGTCGCGGCAGGGCATCGAGGTGCTCGACGCGGTCGGGGCGGCGAACCTGAAGCTGCAATACGACATCTTCCACATGCAGATCGCCGAAGGCGACCTGGCGAGGACGATCGAGCGGCTGCTCGCGCGCATCGGCCACATGCAGCTCGCCGACGTTCCGGACCGGCACGAGCCGGGCACCGGCGAGATCAACTTTCCGTGGCTGCTCGCGCACATTGATCGTCTGGGCTACTCGGGCTGGATCGGCTGCGAGTACGTGCCGGCCGGCGATACGATCGAGGGTCTGGCATGGGCGAAGCGCTACCTGTCCTGAACCCGGCGCGCCAGCGCGAGGTCGTGCGCGCCCTGCGCGCGTTCCTGCCCGAGCGCGCGGTGCTCTGGCGGGAGGAGGACACGCGCCCGTACGAGTGCGACGGGCTCACCGCCTACCGGGAGCTGCCGATGGTGGTCGCGCTGCCGGAAACCGAGGCGCAGGTGCAGAAAATCCTGCAAACCTGCAGCGAGATGCAGGTGCCGGTGGTGCCGCGCGGGGCCGGCACCGGGCTCTCGGGCGGTGCGCTGCCGCGGCCCGACGCGGTGCTGCTTTCGATGGCGAAGTTCATGCGCGTGGTGCGGCTGGATCCCAAGGCGCGCATTGCGGTGGTGCAGCCGGGGGTGCGCAATCTGGCGATCTCGGACATCGCCGCGCCGTGGGGCCTTTATTACGCGCCGGACCCCTCCAGCCAGATCGCGTGCACGATCGGCGGCAACGTCGCCGAAAACTCCGGCGGCGTGCATTGCCTCAAGTACGGTCTCACGGTGCACAACGTGCTGAAGATCCGCGGCTTCACGATGCAGGGCGAGCCGGTCGCCTTCGGCTCGGAGGCGCTCGATTCGCCCGGCTACGACCTGCTCGCGCTCGCGATCGGATCGGAGGGGCTGCTCGTGGTGGTGACCGAGGTGACCGTGAAGCTGCTGCCGAAACCGCAGGCCGCGCGCGTCGTGATGGCCTCCTTCGACGAGGTCGAGAAGGCGGGCAACGCGGTCGCCGCGATCATCGCCGCCGGCATCGTGCCCGCGGGCCTGGAGATGATGGACCGGCCGGCGACGCGCGCCGCCGAGGAGTTCGTGCACGCCGGCTACGACACCGAGGCGGCGGCGATCCTGCTGTGCGAGGCGGACGGCACCGCCGAGGAAGTCGAGGAGGAGATCGGGCGGGTGCAGGAAGTGCTGAAAGCGGCCGGGGCGACGCGCATGACGGTATCGCGCGACGAGGCCGAGCGGCTGCGCTTCTGGTCGGGCAGGAAGGCGGCGTTTCCCGCCGTCGGGCGCATCTCGCCCGATTACTACTGCATGGACGGCACCATCCCGCGCAAGCGGCTGGGCGAGGTGCTCGGCTTCATCGGCGCGCTGGAGAAAAAGTACGGTCTGCGCTGCCCGAACGTGTTCCATGCCGGCGACGGCAATCTCCACCCGCTGATTCTGTTCGACGCGAACGATCCGGACGAGCTGCGCCGCACCGAGGCGTTCGCCGCCGAAGTGCTGGAGAAATGCGTCGCGGTGGGCGGCACCATCACCGGGGAGCACGGCGTGGGGGTGGAGAAGATCAACCAGATGTGCGTGCAGTTCGGCGCCGCCGAGCTGGAGACGTTCCATGCGATCAAGCGCGCCTTCGACCCGGCGGGACTGCTCAACCCCGGCAAGGCGGTGCCGACGCTCGCGCGCTGCGCCGAGTACGGACGCATGCGGGTGAGCGGCGGCGCGCTGCCGCATCCGGAGCTGCCCCGATTTTGAGCGCAGCCGAACTCGCCGAGCGCATTCGCGCCGCGGCGGCGGCCGGCACCGCGCTGCGAGCGCGCGGCGGCGGCACGAAGGATTTTTACGGCAACGCGCTCGCCGGCGAAGTGCTCGACACCCGCGGCTACGCCGGGATCGTCGCCTACGAGCCGAGCGAGCTGGTCGTGACCGCGCGCTGCGGCACGCCGCTTGCGGAGCTGGAGAGAATTCTCGCCGAGAGCCGGCAGATGCTCGCCTTCGAGCCGCCCCACTTCGGACCGGGTGCGACGCTGGGGGGGTGCGTCGCCGCGGGCCTGTCCGGGCCGCGGCGCGCCGCGGCCGGCGCGGTGCGCGACTTCGTCCTTGGGATGCGGGTGCTCGATGGCCGCGGCCGCGATCTGTCGTTCGGCGGGCGCGTGATGAAGAACGTCGCCGGGTACGACGTTTCGCGCTTTCTCGTCGGCTCGATGGGCACGCTCGCGGTGCTGCTGGAAGTTTCGCTCAAGGTGCTTCCGCTCCCGGCCGCCGAGCGCTCGCTCCGGCTGGAGAGCGACGAGGCTGCGGCGCTGGAGGCGATGAACCGCTGGGCGGGCGAGCCGCTGCCCATCTCGGCAACCGCATGGTGCGGCGGGCGACTGACCGTGCGCCTGTCGGGGGCGCAGGCGGCGGTGCGCGCCGCCGCGGCTCGAATCGGAGGCGAGCCGCTCGCCGAAGACGAGGCACGCCGATTCTGGGAGGCGGTGCGCGAGCACACCGATTCTTTCTTCGCGGACACGACGCCGCTCTGGCGGCTGTCGGTGCCCTCGGCCGCACCGCCGCTTGCGATCGCGGGCCGGCAGCTCATCGAGTGGGGCGGGGCGCTGCGCTGGTACAAGACCGACGCGCCGGCCGCCGAGGTGCGGGCCGCGGCGGCGAACGCCGGCGGGCATGCGACGCTGTTTCGCGCCGCCGACAAGTCCGCCGGCGCATTCACCCCGCTTGCGCCCGAGCTGCTCAGGCTGCACCGCGCGCTCAAACAGGCGTTCGATCCGGCCGGGATCCTCGGTCCCGGGCGGCTGTATCCGGAGCTTTAGGCCTTGACGAGCCTCTTCTGCGCCTCGATCCGCGCGCGCGCCTGTCCCGCGAGCGCGCTCGCCGGATACCGCGCGATCAAGCGCGCGTACAACTGGATGGCGAGCGCCGGCTCGCCGGCCTCGCCCGCCTTGGTCGCGGCATCGAAGAGGAGTTGCTCCTGCGCGAGCGTCTGCGCGACGCCGGCGCCCGGAGCGGCGTTCGCCGCGGCCGGCGCAGGATTGCCGGCCGGCTTCGCCGCCGCGAGCGCCGCCGCCCGCGCGAGGAACTCGGCCGTGCGCGCGGCCTCGGCCTCCTTTTTCTCGCGATACCGGCGCATGCCGTGCCACACCCAGTACGCGAGGCCCGCGCCGATGGCGAGCGCGAGGATCCATGCCACCTGCCGCATGAAAACAGTATAGCGATGCAGACCCGGCTCGCCGATTTCATCCGCGACACGCCCCAGGGACGCGAAGCCGACGCGATCCTGCGCAAGTGCGTGCACTGCGGCTTTTGCACGGCGACCTGCCCGACATACCAGTTGCTCGGCGACGAACTCGACGGCCCGCGCGGGCGCATCTACCTTGTCAAGCAGGTGCTCGAGGGCGAGGTACCCACCGAACGCACGCGCCTGCACCTGGACCGCTGCCTCACCTGCCGCTCGTGCGAGACGACCTGTCCGTCCGGCGTGCAGTACGCGCGCCTGCTCGACATCGGCCGCCGCATCGTCGAGGAGAAGACCCGGCGCGGCGCGCTCGACCGGCTGCGGCGCGCGGCGCTGCGGGCCGTTTTGCCGCGCCGCGACTGGTTCGCGCCGTTACTCGCGCTCGGGCGCGCACTGCGGCCGCTGCTGCCGGCGGCGCTCGGCGCAAAGGTGCCGCCACGGCGCGACCCCGGGCCGCGGCCCGCGCCGCGGCACGCGCGCCGGCTGCTCGCGCTCGCGGGCTGCGTGCAGAGCGCGCTCGCGCCGCAGATCAACGCGGCCGCCGCGCGCGTGCTCGATCGCATCGGCATCTCGCTCGTCGAGCCGCAGAACGCAGGCTGCTGCGGGGCGCTGCGCTTTCACCTCAACGATCAGGACGGCGGCAAGCGCGACATGCGCGCGCTGATGGACGCGTGGTGGCCGCACCTGGAGGAGGGCCACGTCGAGGGTGTCGTCGTCACCGCGAGCGGCTGCGGCGCCATGATCCGCGAGTACGCGCACCTGTTCGAGCACGATGCGGCGTACGCGCGGCGCGCCGCGCGCGTGACGCTCGCGGCGCGCGACCTCGCCGAGGTGGTCGCGGCCGAAGCGAGCGCGCTGGACAAGTTGCTCGCCGGAGCGCCGCGGCGCGGCCGGGTGGCGTTCCAGTCGCCGTGCACGCTGCAGCATGCGCTCGGCATCCGCGGCACGGTTGAGCGGCTGCTCGAGCGGGCCGGATACGAGCTTGCGCCGGTGCCCGAGGCGCACCTGTGCTGCGGCTCGGCGGGCGCGTACTCGCTGCTCATGCCCGACATCGCGAACGCGCTGCGCCGCCGCAAGCTGGCGGCGCTCGAGGGCGGCTCGCCCGAGGCCATCGCCACCGCCAACATCGGCTGCCTCGTGCACCTGCAGGCCGGAACGCACCTGCCGGTACGGCACTGGATCGAGCTGCTGGACGAGGCGCTGGCCGAAATCCCGCGGCGGTAGAATCGGCGCACGATGAACGCCCCGTCCGCGGCCAAAGATCTGGCCCGCGCCGATCCGGAGCTGAAGGTCGTGCGCGCTGCCTGCCCGCACGACTGCCCGGACACCTGCGGCATGCTCGTCACCGTGAAGGACGGCGTCGCGGTGAAAATCCAGGGCGATCCCTCGATGCCGTTCACCCAGGGCACGCTCTGCACCAAGGTTGCGTACTACCTGGAGCGCACCTACTCGCCCGAGCGGCTGCTCCATCCCATGCGGCGCGCCGGCCCGAAAGGAAGCGGGCGGTTCGTGCGCATCTCGTGGGACGAAGCGCTCGACGAGATCGCCGCGCGGCTGAAGGCGCTCGCCGCCGAGGACCCGCAGACGATCCTGCCGCTCAGCTACGCCGGCACCATGGGAATGGTGCAGTACAGCTCGATGGACCGGCGGTTCTTTCACCGGCTCGGCGCCTCGATCCTCGACCGCACGCTGTGCTCGAGCGCGGGCAAGATGGGCCTCAAATTCACGCTCGGCGGCTCGGTCGGCATGGATCCGGAGCGATTCGCCGAGGCGAAACTGATCCTGCTCTGGGGCGCGAATCCGGTGGTGTCCAACCTGCACCTGTGGTCGCGCGTCCAGGAGGCGAAGCGCCGGGGCGCGAGGGTCGTCGCGATTGACCCCTACCGCAGCCTGTCGGCGGAAAAATGCACGCAGCACATCGCGCTCCTTCCCGGCACCGACGGCGCGCTCGCGCTCGCGATGATGCACGTGATCCTCCGCGACGGCCTGGTGGATCGCGATTACGTCGCCAAATATACGGTCGGCTTCGAGCAGCTCGCCGAGCGGGTGCAGCGGTACACGCCCGAATGGGCCGCCGGCGTCTGCGGGCTGAGACCCGAGGAGATCGTCGGGCTCGCACGCGCGTATGGAACCATCAAGCCGGCGGCGATCCGGCTCAACTACGGCATGCAACGCCATGCGGGTGGCGGCATCGCCGCGCGCACGATCGCGTGCCTGCCTGCGCTCACCGGCGCCTGGCGCGATCCGGCCGGAGGAATCGTGCTCACCACCGCCGACTTCTACGCCTTCGATCACGCCGCGCTCGAGCGCCCGGATCTGCTCGGCGAGCGCCGGCCGCGCGTCATCAACCATGCGCAACTGGGCGACGCGCTCGTCTCGGCGCAGCCGCCGGTGAAGGCGGTGATCGTCTACAACAACAACCCGGTGGCGGTGTGCCCGGAATCGGCCAAGGTGATCGCTGGTTTCCGGCGCGAAGACCTGTTCTGCGTCGTGATGGACTCGTTTCTCACCGACACGGCCGATTACGCCGACATCGTGCTGCCGGCGACCACGCAGCTCGAGCATGCCGACGTGCACAAGTCCTACGGGCACCTGTACGTGCTCGCCAACAATCCGGCGATCGCGCCGGTGGGCGAGTCGCTGCCCAATTCCGAGGTATTCCGGCGGCTGGCCGCGAAGATGGGTTTCGACGAACCGTGCTTTCGCGACAGCGACGAGGATCTCTGCCGCCAGGCGCTCGCCTCGACGAGCCCGCGCATGCGCGGCATCGCCTGGGACGCGGTGAAGGAGTCCGGCTGGCAGCGGCTTTCGGTGCCCGAGCGCTTCGCGCCCTTCGCCGAGGGCGGTTTTCCGACGCCCTCGGGAAAGTGCGAGTTCTACAGCGAGGCGCTCGCCCGGCAAGGTCTCGATCCGCTGCCGTTCTACAACCCGCCGGCGGAATCGGCCTCGAGCAACCCGGCGCTGGCGCGCCGCTATCCGCTTGCGTTCCTGTCGCCTCCGGCGCGCAACTTCCTCAACTCCAGCTTCGCGAACCTGAAGCGGTTCCGCGACCTGGAAGGCGGCCCGCGCCTGGAGATGCACCCGGAGGATGCGGCCGCGCGCGGCATCCGCGACGGCGACACCGTGCGCGTGTTCAACGACCGCGGCAGCTTCACGCTGAGCGCGCGGGTGAACGGAAGGCCGCGCCGCGGCGTGGTGGTGGCGCCCTCGGTCTGGTGGAAAAAATACTCCCCGGACGGCGGCAACGCGAACAACGTCACCGGGCAGCGCATCACCGATCTGGGCGGCGGCGCCACCTTCTACGATTGCCTGGTCGAAGTCGAGCGCATCGCCTGAGCAGCACGCACGTCTTTCTCTCCGAGGCGCTGGGGCGCTACGGCTTTCCCGAGGGCCATCCCCTCTCGGTGGACCGTCAGGGCGCGTTCTGGCGCGCCGCGTGCGGGCACGGGCTGCACGCGCGGGTGACCGTCGCCGCCTCGCGCCCCGCGCCGCGCGAGGCGATCGAGCGCTTTCACCATCCGCGCTACGTCGCGCGCGTGATCGAGGCTTCGCGCCACGGTTCGGGCTACCTCGACTACGGCGACACCCCCGCTTTCCCGGGCTGCTATGAGGTGAGCGCGCACCTGGTGGGCGCGGCGCTCGAAGGCGCGCGGCGCATCATGGCCGGCGAGGCGCGGCGCACGTTCCAGCCGATCGGCGGGCTGCATCATGCGCGGCGCTCGGGGGCGGCCGGTTTCTGCGTCTTCAACGATCTCGGCGTGCTGATCGAGACGCTGCGCGCCGAGCACGGCGTGCGGCGCATCGCCTACGTGGACATTGACGTGCACCACGGCGACGGGGTGTTCTACGAGTTCGAGGACGACCCGGACCTGTTCATCGCCGACATCCACGAAAGCGGCGAGTTTCTCTATCCCGGCACGGGCTTCGCGCACGAGACGGGCCGGGGCGGCGCGCAGGGCACGAAGCTGAACGTGCCGCTCGCGCCCGGCGCGGGGGACGCGGAGTTCCTGCGCGCGTGGGACGAGGTCGAGCGGTTCCTCGAGCGCGCCGCGCCGGAGTTCGTGATCTTGCAGTGCGGCGCCGACGGGCTCGCCGGCGACCCGCTCGCGGACTTGCGCCTCACGAGCGCCGCCCATGCCCATGCGGCGCAGCGGCTGGTGCTGCTCGCCGAGCGTCACGCCGGCGGCCGCCTCATGGCCTTCGGGGGCGGCGGCTACAACCTCGAGAACATCGGCTTGGCCTGGTGCGCGGTGCTGGAGGCACTCGCGTAAGCCCGGGCCGCCCCGCCCGGGCGCAGCACTCTTGCGCGCCGGCTGCCAGCGCGTTGCGCTCGGTCGCGACTGCCCGGGTCCGCGGCGCTTCGGTATTCTGCGCCCGGTGACCGCGTCGGCGTCCTTGCCGCTTGCGACGATGCCCGAGCGGGTGCACGCGGCGCGCGTGCGCGCGCTGTTCGATGTCGCGCCTACGGTCTACGTCACCTCGCTCGCCGCGGGCGCGCTTCTCGTCGCGATTCTCTGGGACGCGGCCTTCGCCCGGCCGCTCCGCGGCTGGCTCGCCGCTCTGGCCGCGGTGACCGCTGCGCGCATTGTGCTTCATATCGCCTACCGCCGGACGCCGGGACGGTTTCGGCCGCAGCGCTGGGAGGCGGCTTTTGCGCTCGGGGCGTTCGCCGCTGGCGCGGTCTGGGCGGGAGCGCCGTTCCTGTTCTTTCCCGAGGACGATCCGCTCGTGCAAATGGCGCTGCTGGTGGTCGTCGTCGGTTCGGTGATCGGCGCCGCCGGCGTGTACGCGGCGAGCACCGCGGCGTTCCTCGGCTACGCGACCCTGCCGATGCTCGCAGTGCTGACGCAGCTCGCCCTGCAGCCGGGCCGCACGTACCAGCTGCTCGCGCTGCTGGCGCTGGTTTTCGCCGCGGCGATGATCCGCGTGCATCGCGGCATGCGGCGCGCCGTGCTCGATCAGCTCGCGGCCCACGTCGAGAATGAGGAACTGCTGGCGCGCGTGGCGGCGAGCGAAGCGCGGCTGCGCGATGCGATCGAGAGCCATCCGGAAGGTATCGCGGTGTTCGACCCCGCTGACCGCCTGATCATGTGCAGCGAGGCGTACGCGGCGGTCTACGGCGGCGGCAAGTCCGCGGCGGAACTGATCGGAGCGACATATCGCGAGATCGCGCAAAACGCCTGGCACGGCGAGGAGCTGCCGCCGGAGTACGAGGGCCGGTTCGACGACTGGCTCGCCGAGCGCCTGGCGCGCCGTGCCAGCGCAGCGGGCGCGGTGCGTCACTACCGCACGCGCGACGGCCGCGCGCTGCAGGGCCGGTTCGTGCGCAGCCGCGGCGGCGGCATCGTCAGCGTCTTCACCGACGTCACCGAGCTTGCGCGCGCACAGGAGGCCTATCGGCGGGTTCTCGCCGAGGAAAATCTGATTCTCGACACCCTGCCGGTCGGCGTCGCGTTCCTCTCGGAGCGGACCATCGTGCGCTGCAACCGGCGGCTGGAGCAGATGCTCGGTTACGAGAACGGCGAGCTGCAGGGCGCGAGCAGCCGGCGCCTTTACCCGAGCGAAGAGGCCTGGCGGCGCGCCGGCGCCGGCTACGCGCGCATGCGCGGCGGCGAGTTGCTGGAGGGCGAGGTGGAACTGGCGCGCAAGGACGGCTCGCGCCTGTGGTGCCGGCTGACGACCCGGGCCCTGGATCCCGAGCGGCCCGAGCGGTCCGCGATCGTCGCCTTCACCGACGTGTCGGACGCCCGCGCCGCGGCAAAGGCGCTGCGCGCGAGCGAGGCGATGTACCGCAATCTCGTCGAGACGTCGAACGATCTGATCTGGTCCATGGATACGGCCGGTCGCTGGACCTACGTCAATCCGGCCGCCGCGCAGCGCATCTACGGCTTGCCCGCCGAGGAACTGGTCGGGCGCGACTTTCGCGAGGTTACCGTGGAGCCGCTCCGCAGCCGCGACTGGGCGGTGTTCCAGCGCGTGCTCGCCGGCGAGCCGGTGTTCGATCATCAGACGCGCCACCTGCACCGCGACGGCAGCCCTGTGGACCTCGCCGTCAACGCGGTCGCGCTGCGCGACGCCGGCGGCGCGGTGATCGGCGCGACCGGAACCGCGCGCGACATCACCCGCGAAAAGCAGACGATGGCGGCGCTGCACGAGAGCGTCGAGAAGCTGCGCCTCGCGATGGAGCTGGCCGATCTGGTGTACTGGGAATGGGATCGCGACAGCGACTCGCTGCAGTGGGGCAGCCGGCCGCTCGCGCTTACCGGCGCCGACGCCGGCCACGTGACGCGCTGGAGCGACTATCGCGACCTGGTGCATCCGGAGGACCGCGAGCGCTACCTCGCTGCGGTGGCGGCGGCGTGGGAGACCCCGGGCGCATGCGCGAGCGAGTATCGTGTCGTCGGCCGCGACGGCCGGGTGACATGGATCGCGTCGCGCGGCAGGACGATCGCGGACGCCTCGGGCCGGCCGTACCGCATGATCGGCGTGTCGCAGGACATCACCGAGCGAAAGCGCCAGGAGGAGCACGCGCGCTACCTCGCGCATCACGACACGCTCACCGGGCTGCCCAACCGGCGCCTGCTGGAGGACCGCCTGCGACAGGCCCTTTACGTCGCCGAGCGCCGCGGCGAGTCGGTCGCGGTGATGATGATCGACCTCGACAACTTCAAGCAGGTGAACGACGCGCTGGGTCACCGCGCCGGCGATGCGGTGCTGATCGAGGCCGCGCACCGGGTGCTCGCCTGCGTGCGCCGCGCCGACACGCTCGCGCGCCACGGCGGGGACGAATTCGTGGTGGTCGTCGCCGGCGCGCGCGCGGCCGAAGAGGCGCGCATCGTCGCGCAGAAGATCCTGGGCGAGCTGGCGGCGCCGTTCACCGTCGAGGGGCGCGAGTTCGCGATCGGCGCAAGCATCGGCGTGTCGGTGTTTCCGGGCGACGCCGGCGACGCCGAGGCGCTGCTCAGGAACGCCGACGTCGCGATGTACCGCGCCAAGCAGTCCGGGCGCCGGGCCTGCGCGTTCTACCGGGGCTAGCCGGAGGGCGGCCGCGCTGCGGTAAAGTGGCGCCCGGATGAACCGCTTCCTGCGCCTGGCGCGTTTTCTCGCGCCCTATCGGCTGCGCGTCATCGTGGCGCTGGCGGCGCTCGTGGTCGCCGCCGGCTGCGTGCTCGCGCTGGGGCACGGCCTCAAGCTCGTCGTGGACAGCGGCTTCGGCAGCGGCAATCCGCGGCTGCTCGATGCCGCGCTTGCCGCCACGATCGGCGTCGCGCTGCTGCTCTCGGCCGTCACGTGGGTGCGCTTCTACCTCATGATGAGCACCGGCGAGCGCGTGGTCACCGACCTGCGCCGGGCGGTGTTCGACCACCTGATGACGCTCGAGCCGGCGTGGTTCGACGCCGGGCGCACCGGCGAGGTCATCTCCCGGCTCACCAACGACGCCACGCTGCTGCAGCAGGTCATCGGCTACGGCGTCTCGATGTTCGCGCGCAATTTCCTCATGATGGCGGGCGCGGTCGTGATGATGTTCGTGACGAGCTGGAAGCTCGCCGCGTTCGTGCTCGCCGGCATCCCGCTGACGCTGGTGCCGCTGCTGTTGCTCGGCCGCAGGGTGCGGCGGCTGTCGCGCGACAACCAGGATCGCGTCGCCGAGGTCGCCGCGTACGTGGACGAGGCGGTGCACGAGATCCGCACCGTGCAGGCGTACGCGCACGAGGCGCTGGACTGCGCCGCGTTCGCGCGCCATGCCGAAGCCGCCTACCAGAGCGGCCTCGCCCGCATCTCGCAGAAGGCGATGCTGATCGCCTCGGTGATGCTGATCGCGTTCTGCGCCGTCGGCGTGATCCTGTGGGCGGGCGGCCACGACGTGCTGGCCGGGCGGCTCACGGCGGGGGAGCTGTCGGCGTTCGTGTTCTATGCCTTCGTTGCCGCGAGCGGGGCGGCGACCGTGTCGGAGGTCTGGGGCGAGCTGCAGCGCGCCGCCGGCGCCACCGAGCGGCTGATGGAGATCCTCGACGCCAAACCGACGATCGTCGCCCCGCCGCTGCCGGCCCCGCGCCCGCCGCACTTCGGCATCGAGTTCGACGCCGTCACCTTCGCCTACCCGACGCGGCCCACGCAGCCGGCGCTGGAGCGCTTGTCGCTGCGCGTCGCGCAGGGCGAGCGCGTCGCGCTCGTGGGTCCTTCGGGCGCCGGCAAGAGCACCGTGTTCGCGCTGCTCGTGCGCTTCTACGACCC
Source organism: Pseudomonadota bacterium (assembly GCA_040752005.1). Lineage (GTDB taxonomy): Bacteria > Pseudomonadota > Gammaproteobacteria > Burkholderiales > SG8-39 > RBG-16-66-20. The sequence goes on from JBFMFX010000009.1 coordinate 34,098, forward strand.
GCAATCGGGGGCGGTGCGGATCGGCGGCACCGACCTGCGCGAGTTCGACCCGCGCGAGCTGCGGCGCCTGATCGCCGTGGTGCCGCAGGAGCCGGTCATCTTCGCCGCCTCGGTGCTGGAGAACGTGCGCTACGGCAGGCCGCAGGCGAGCCGCGCCGAGGTCGAGCGCGCCTGCGAGCAGGCGTTCGCGCTGGAGTTCATCCACCGCCTGCCGCAGGGGCTGGACACCCCGCTCGGCGAGCGCGGCGTCACCCTCTCCGGCGGCCAGCGCCAGCGCCTGTCGATCGCGCGCGCGCTGCTCGCCGACCGGCCGATCCTGCTGCTCGACGAGGCGACCAGCTCGCTCGACGCGGCGAGCGAGCGCATGGTGCAGCAGGCGCTGGAGGCGCTCGAGCGCGGCCGCACCACGCTCGTCATCGCCCATCGTCTCGCCACCGTGCAGCACGCCGACCGCATCGTGGTGATGGACCGCGGCCGCATCGTCGCCGAAGGCACGCACGCGGAGCTCATGCGCCAGGGCGGGCTGTACGCGAGCCTGGCGGCGCTCCAGTTTCTCGACTCGGGCACGCGGCGCGCCGAACGCGCGGCATGAGAGCCGCCGTCCTCGTCGCGCTGCTCGTCGCCGCGGCGGCGGCCGAGGCGCAGGCGCTGAGGATCGGCTCCAAGCGCTTCACCGAGTCCTACATCCTGGGCGAGATCCTGCTCGCCGCGGCCGAACGCGCCGGCGTGCGTGCCGAGCACCGCCAGGGTCTGGGCAACACCGCGATCGTGTTCGGCGCGCTGCGGGCGGGGGCGATTGATCTCTATCCGGACTACACCGGCACCGTCGCGCGCGAGATCCTGAAGCTGGAGGGCAATCCGCCGCTCGAGGAGCTCGCCCGGCGCCTTGCGCGCGAGGGCATCGGCATCGGCGTGCCGCTCGGCTTCAACAACGGTTACGCGCTCGCGCTGCGCGAAGACGACGCGCAGCGGCTCGGCGTGCGCACGCTCTCCGATCTCGCGCGCCACCCCGGACTGCGCTTCGGCCTGTCGCACGAGTTCCTCGGCCGCGCCGACGGCTGGCCGGGGCTGAGGGCCGCCTACGGCCTGCGCGCCGATCCGACCGGCCTGGATCACGGCCTCGCCTACGAGGCGATCGGCGCCGGGCGCATAGACGTGATGGACATCTACACCACCGACGCGAAGATCGCGCGCTACCGGCTGCGCGCGCTCGCGGACGACCGCGGCTTCTTTCCGCGCTACGACGCGGTGCTGGTGTACCGGCTGGACGTTCCGCGGCGCTTTCCCGCCGCGTGGGCCGAGTTCGCGAAGCTGGAGCGGCGCATTGACGAGGCGGCGATGATCCGCATGAACGCGGCGGCCGAGCTGGAGGGCCGCAGCTTCAGGGAGGCGGCCGCGCTGCTCGACGCCGCCGGCGCCGCGCCGGGCGCGCGCCGCGGCTTTCTCGGCGCGCTGTTCGCATCCGATCTCGCGCGCCTCACCGGCGAGCACCTGCTGCTCGTGTTCGCATCGCTCGCGGCGAGCGTGGCGGCGGGCGTGCCGCTCGGCGTCGCGGCCGCGAAGGTGCCGGCGCTCGCGCCGCCGATCCTCGGCGCGGTCGGCGTCATCCAGACCATCCCGTCGCTTGCGCTGCTCGCGTTCCTCATCGCGGCGATGGACACGATCGGTACCTGGCCGGCGCTCGCGGCGCTGTTTCTGTACGCGCTGCTGCCGATCGTGAGAAACACCCACGCCGGGCTGGAGGCGATCGGTCTCGACATGCGCCAGGCGGCGATGGCGCTCGGACTTTCGGCGACGGACCGGCTCGCGCGCATCGAGCTGCCGCTTGCGGCGCCCGCGATCCTCGCCGGCATCAAGACCTCGGCGGTGATCAACGTCGGTACCGCGACCATCGCCGCGTTCGTCGGCGCCGGCGGCTACGGCGAGCGCATCGTGCAGGGCCTCGCGCTCAACGATCACGCGCTGCTGCTTGCGGGTGCGGTGCCGGCCGCCGTGCTCGCGCTGGCGGTCGAGTGGGCCTTCGCCGCCGGCGAGCGGCGCTTTGCCTGGAGCGCACGGGCGAGGCGGCGCTGAGCCGCGCGCGCAGTAGGCACTGCGCGGCCCGTGTCGTATCATTCGCCCCCTCAGGGAGAGCAGCCGGATGCGAATTGGGATTCCCGCCGAAACCCGGGCGGGGGAGACGCGCGTCGCCGCGACGCCGGAGACGGTAAAGAAGCTCGCCGCGAAGTGCGAAGTGCGCGTGCAGGCGGGCGCGGGGGCGCGGGCGCGGTTCCCGGACTCCGAATACGAGCGCGCCGGGGCGCGCGTCGTCGCGACGGCGGCCGAGGCGTTCGACGCCGACGTCGTGCTCAAGGTGCGCTCGCCGCAGGACGAGGAGATCGGCCTGCTGCGGTCCGGCTCGACGCTGATCGGCCTGCTCGATCCGTACGATTCGGCGCGCCTCGAGGCGATCGCGCGGCGCGGCGTGACCGGTTTCGCCATGGAGTTGCTGCCGCGCACGATCTCGCGCGGGCAGGCGATGGACGTACTTTCCTCGCAGGCGAACATCGCCGGCTACAAGGCGGTGATCCTCGCCGCCGCGCACTACGCGCGCTTTTTTCCGATGCTGATGACCGCCGCCGGCACCGTGAAGGCGGCGCGGGTGCTGGTGCTCGGCGCGGGCGTGGCGGGGCTGCAGGCGATCGCCACCGCGCGGCGCCTGGGTGCGGTGGTCGAAGCGTCCGACGTGCGCCCGGCGGTGAAGGAGCAGGTCGAATCCCTCGGCGCGAAATACCTCGACGTTCCGTATCTGACGCAGGAAGAGCGCGAGATCGCCGAGGGCGTCGGCGGCTACGCCCGGCCGATGCCGCCGGACTGGATGCGCCGCCAGGCCGAGGCGGTGCACCAGCGGGCGCTCGCCTCCGACATCGTGATCACCACCGCGCTCATCCCGGGAAGGCCGGCGCCGGTGCTGGTGCGCGAGGAGACGGTGCGCGCGATGCGGCCCGGATCGGTGCTGGTGGACCTCGCCGTCGAGCAGGGCGGCAACTGCCCGCTGACCGAGCGCGACCGGATCGTGGAAAAGCACGGCGTGACGCTCATCGGCATCGCCAACCTGCCGGCGACGGTGCCGGCCGACGCCTCGGCGCTGCTCGCCCGCAACCTGCTCGCCATGCTCGCGCTGATGCTCGATCTGAAGACGGGCGAGTTTCGCATCAACCGCGAAGACGAGATCCTCGCCGCGACGCTCGTCTGCGCCGACGGCGCCGTCGTGAAAAGGACCTGAGACATGGGCGCCACTGCCGACCCGACCGTCATCAACCTGGTGGTCTTCGTGCTCGCCGTCTTCGTCGGCTATCACGTGATCTGGAACGTGACCCCGGCGCTGCACACGCCGCTGATGAGCGTCACCAACGCGATCTCCTCGGTGATCATCGTCGGCGCCATCCTCGCCGCCTCGCCGCCTGAACCGGACTTCGGCTCGATCCTCGGCGTGATCGCGGTCGCGCTCGCCTCGGTCAACGTCGCCGGGGGGTTCCTCGTCACCCAGCGCATGCTGGAGATGTTCCGCAAGAAGGACCGCTCCGGCGGCAAGAGCGATGGTTGAGGAGGCGCGCACCATGACCGCCAACCAGGTGACGCTCTGGTACCTCGCGGCGAGCGTGCTGTTCATCCTCGCGCTCAAGGGGCTGTCGTCGCCGACGACGGCGCGGCGCGGCAACCTCTACGGCATGACCGGCATGGCGATCGCGGTGCTGGTGACGCTTGCCGTGGTCGCGCGCGGGCGGGTGGACCTGATCGTGCTCGCGATGATCGCCGGCGGCGCGGTCGGGGCGTTCGTCGCGCGCCGGGTGCAGATGACGCAGATGCCGGAGCTCGTGGCGGCGATGCACTCGCTGGTCGGCATGGCCGCGGTGCTGATCGCGATCGCGGCGGTGAACAACCCTTCCTCTTTCGGCGTGCCGGATCCGCTTCCGGCCGGCAACAAGCTGGAACTGTTTGTCGGCACCTTCGTCGGCGCGATCACCTTCTCCGGTTCGGTGATCGCCTTCGGCAAGCTGGCGGGGCTCGGGCGGCGCCTGCGCCTCTTTTCCTCGGCACCGATCGTCTTTCCCGGGCAGCACTGGCTCAACCTCGCCATCGCGCTGGTCATGATCGGCTTCGGCGTCGCGTTCTTCCTGTCGGAAGAGCCCAACTGGACGGCGTTCATCCTGATGACCGGGCTTGCCTTCATGCTCGGGGTGCTGATCATCATCCCGATCGGCGGTGCCGACATGCCGGTGGTGATCTCGATGTTGAACAGCTATTCGGGGTGGGCCGCCGCCGGCATCGGCTTTTCGCTCGGCAACGCGATGTTGATCATCGCCGGTTCGCTGGTGGGCTCCTCCGGCGCGATCCTCTCCTACATCATGTGCCGGGCGATGAACCGTTCGTTCGTCTCCGTGATTCTCGGCGGCTTCGGCGCCGAGGAGGGCGCCGGCGCAGCCGCCGCCGGGCAGAAGACGGTGAAGTCGGGCTCGGCCGAGGACGCCGCGTTCCTGCTGGAGAACGCGCAGTCGGTGGTGATCGTGCCCGGCTACGGGCTGGCGGTGGCCCGCGCGCAGCATGCGGTGAAGGAACTGGTGGACTTGCTCACCGACAAGGGTGTCCAGGTGCGCTTCGCCATCCATCCGGTGGCCGGGCGCATGCCGGGGCACATGAACGTGCTGCTCGCCGAAGCCGAGGTGCCCTACGACCTGGTGTTCGAGATGGAGGACATCAACGGCGAGATGGGTACGGTGGACGTCGCCCTCGTTCTGGGCGCCAACGACGTGGTGAATCCGCTCGCCTACGAAAAGGGCAGCCCCATCTACGGCATGCCGATCATAGACGTGCACAAGGCGCGCACGGTGCTCGTCAACAAGCGCAGCATGGCGGCGGGCTACGCGGGGCTGGACAACCCGCTCTTTTACATGGACCGCACCATGATGGTGTTCGGCGACGCAAAAAAGGTTGTCGAGGACATCGTCAAGGCGCTGCACTGAGGCGCGCGCCCCGGTGCGGAGCGTGCTGCTGCGCCTCCTCTCGCGCGAGCGCGGGCTCTTTCTCGGCGCGCTGATCGCCGCGGTCGTCGCCGGCTCGCTCGGCGTGCCGGTGGACTTTGTCCTGTTCGCGCTCACGCTCGCCGGCGTGGCGCTCTTTCACCACCACACGCTGCAGGTCGCGCTCACCGGCCTGGCGGTGATCGTGCTCTACAAGCTCGGCTTCACCGGTTTCAAGACCGGGCCTGGGCTGGCGGGGTTCGCCCTGCACATGGCGCACGAGTGGGTGATCCTCGCCAACCTGCTCGGGCTGCTGCTCGGATTTGCGCTCCTTTCCAACCACTTCGAGCGCAGCCGCGTGCCCGAGGTGCTGCCGCGCTATCTGCCCGATGACTGGAAAGGGGGCTTCGCGCTGCTCGCGATCGTGTTCGTGATGTCCTCGTTTCTCGACAACATCGCGGCGGCGCTGATCGGGGGAACGATGGCGCGTGCCGTGTTCCGCCACAAGGTGCACATCGGTTACCTCGCGGCGATCGTCGCCGCCTCGAACGCCGGCGGCTCCGGCAGCGTGGTCGGCGACACCACCACCACCATGATGTGGATCGACGGCGTGAACCCGCTGGTGGTGCTGGACGCCTATGTCGCGGCGATCGTGGCGCTCGTCGTCTGCGGCGTGCCCGCTTCGCTGCAGCAGCAGCGCCATTCGCCCATCGTCAAGGACGCGAGCACCGCGCACGAGGTGGACTGGGCGCGCGTGGCGATCGTGGCGATCATCCTGCTTGCGGCGATCGCGGCCAACGTGATCGCGAACCTGAAGTTTCCCGCGCTGCTCGATCGGTTTCCGGTGATCGGGGCTGCGGTCTGGGTGGCCTTGCTCGCGACCGCGCCCTGGCGCAGGCCCGAATGGTCGCTGCTGCCCGAATCGTTCAAGGGCTCGATCTTTCTGCTCGCGCTCGTGACCTGCGCCTCGCTCATGCCGGTCGAGAAGCTGCCGCCGGCGAGCTGGCAGACGACCCTCAGCATCGGGTTCATCTCCTCGGTATTCGACAACATTCCCCTTACCGCACTCGCGCTCAAACAGGGGGGCTACGACTGGGGGATGCTCGCGTTCGCCGTGGGCTACGGCGGCTCGATGATCTGGTTCGGCTCCTCCGCGGGTGTGGCGATCTCGAACATGTACCCGGAGGCGAGATCGGTCGGGCGCTGGCTCGCCGCCGGGTGGCACGTGACGCTTGCCTACGTGGCCGGTTTTTTCGTGATGCTCGCGATGGTCGGCTGGCACCCCACCGACAAGCGCGGCCAGGCGCTCGCCGAAGCCCCGCCGCTTGCCTGGGAGTGCGCCATTTCACGATGCGAAGTCGCCTTGCGGGCACCGGAACGCGCGGAGTAAAATCTCCCCGCCATTTCCGATCGGGCCCCGGCTCCGCGCCGGCTTTCATTTCAAGGAGGAGACACGCATGAGCACGCAGACGAATACAGCATCGCGCCGCAGGTTCCTGACCGGCGCGGCCGCGGCGGCCACCGGCGCGGCGACGCTCGGCTTCCCGGCCATCGTCAAGGCCCAGGGACCGATCAGCTTCCGCTGGCAGAGCACCTGGCCGGCGAAGGACATCTTTCACGAGTACGCGCTCGACTTCGCCAAGAAGGTGAACGACATGACCGGGGGCGACCTCAGGATCGAGGTGCTGCCCGCCGGCGCGGTGGTGCCGGCCTTCGGTTTGCTCGACGCGGTATCGAAGGGCACCCTAGACGGGGGCCACGGGGTGCTGGTGTACCACTACGGCAAGCAGAACGCGCTCGCGCTCTGGGGTTCGAGCCCGGCCTACGGCATGGACGCGAACATGCTGCTCGCCTGGCACAAGTACGGCGGCGGCAAGGAGCTGCTGAACAAGATCTACGCCTCGATCGGCGCCAATGTCGTCTCGTTCCCCTACGGCCCGATGCCGACCCAGCCGCTCGGCTGGTTCAAGAAGCCGGTCACGAAGCCGGAGGATCTGAAGGGGCTGAAGTTCCGCACGGTGGGCATCTCGATTGACCTCTTTACCGGCCTGGGCTGCGCGGTGAACGCGCTGCCCGGCGGCGAGATCGTGCCGGCGATGGACCGGGGGCTGATTGACGCCGCCGAGTTCAACAACGCGACCTCCGACCGCATCCTCGGCTTCCCGGATGTCTCCAAGGTGTACATGCTGCAGAGCTACCACCAGAACGCCGAGCAGTTCGAGATCATGTTCAACAAGACGAAGTTCGACGCGCTGCCGGCCAAGATCAAGGCGATCATCGAGAACGCGGTCGAGGCGGCTTCGGCCGACATGTCGTGGAAGGCGGTGGACCGCTACTCGAAGGACTACATCGAGCTGCAGACCAAGGACAAGGTGCGCGTATACAAGACACCCGCCTCGATCTTGCAGAAGCAGCTGGAGATCTTCGATAGCGTCGAGGCGAAGAAGTCTGCGGACAACCCGCTGTTCAAGGAGGTCGCGGCCTCGCAGCGCACCTTTGCCGAGCGCGCGGTGAAGTGGGACCTCGACACCAACGTGAGGCGGGAAATGGCCTACAACCACTATTTCGGGCGCAAGCCCGCCGCCAAGCCCGCCGCGAAGAAATCCTGACGAAAGCCTGACGCCACGCACACCATCCGGGAACGCGCCCGGGTGGTGTTTTTTTTCGCGGCCGGAGCGCGCGCAATGGCAGAATGTGCGGGCGCGGGCACGCAGGGGTCTGTGATGCAAAAAGTTCTGCTTTTCGTGGACAAGATCAGCACGTGGGTCGGCCACGCGTTCTCGTTTCTGATCATCGCCCTGACCCTGCATGTCACCTGGGAGGTCTTCCGCCGCTACGTGCTGGATTCGCCGCGCGCCTGGGCGTTCGACGGCATGATCATGCTGTACGGGACGCTGTTCATGATGGCGGGCGCCTACACGCTGGCGAAGAATGGCCACGTGCGCGGCGACATCCTGTACGGCTTTTTCAGCCCGCGCACCCAGGCGGCAATTGACCTCGCGCTCTACCTGGTGTTCTTTCTGCCCGGCGTGATCGCGCTCACCTGGGCGGGCTACTTCTACGCCGCCGAATCGTGGGCGATCGGCGAGCGCTCGAACATCACCGCCGAGGGCCCGCCGATCTACCCCTTCAAGACCGTCATCCCGGTGGCGGGCGCGCTGGTGCTGCTGCAGGGCATCGTCGAGATCGTCCGCTGCGTGATCTGCCTGAAGCAGGGGTCCTGGCCCTCGCGCGAGGAGGATGTCGAGGAGGTGGATGTCGAGAAGCTGAAGGAAGAGCTGCACGTGAAGGACGAGGACATCCAGAAGCTCGACGAATACGTGGTGCGCAAGGAGCCGGCGAAATGAAGCTGCGCCGCGAGCTGTGGTTCGGGTTCGCGCTGATGGCGCTGATCCTCGTCGCGGTCGCCGTGATCACCCCCTGGGGCAACCTGATGGACGGCCACCTCGGCAAGGAGGACCTGGGAACGCTGGGATTGCTGATGCTCGCGCTGATCGTGGTGGCGATCATGCTCGGTTTTCCGACGGCGTTCACGCTGATGGGGATGGGCGTGTTCTTCGCCTGGCTCGCCTACCGCAGCGTGGACCCGGACCGCGCGGTGCAGCAGGTGTTCGATGCGTTCGTGCAGCGCACCTACGGCGTGATGTCGAACGACGTGCTGATCGCGATCCCGCTGTTTCTGTTCATGGGCTACCTGGTCGAGCGCGCGCAGCTCATTGACCGGCTGTTCCGCAGCCTGCACCTCGCCACCTCGCGGGTGCCCGGCTCGCTCGCGGTGGCGACCATTGTCACCTGCGCGGTGTTCGCCACCGCCACCGGCATCGTCGGCGCGGTGGTGACGCTGATGGGACTGCTCGCGTTTCCGGCGATGCTCAAGGCCGGCTACAACGTCAAGGTCGCGGCGGGCGCGGTGACCGCCGGCGGTTGCCTCGGCATCCTGATCCCGCCGTCGGTGCTGCTCATCGTGTACGGCGCGACCGCCGGCGTCTCGGTGGTGCAGCTCTACGCCGGAGCATTCTTTCCCGGGCTGATGCTCGCGGCCCTGTACGTCGGCTACATCATCGTGCTCGCCAAACTGAAGCCGGAGCTGATGCCGCCGCTGCCGGAGAGCGAGCAGCGCGTGCCGCTGCCCGCGCCGCTGCAGGCGCTCGCGCAGCGCAGCGGCCACGCGCTCGGCGGACTCTGGCGCGCGCTGCGTGGCGATCTCGGCGTGCCCCGGCGCACCGCATTCGGCCATTTCCTGATCTCGCTGATTCCCGCGCTCGCGATCGCCGCTGTGCTGATCGTCGCTTGGCGCGCGGCGACGGCGCCGGAGGTGGAATCGAGCGCCGCGGGAGCGCAGGCGACCGGGCTCGCCGTCTCGCTCGCCGAAGAGGAACAGCAGACGGCCGGTCCGGTGGGCCTCGCCGAGGCGGGCGAGGAGCAGGAGGAGCAGGCGAGCGCTGCGCAGGAGCCGCAAGACGACGAGCAGGCGCAAGCGCCGCAGGAGGCGGCCTCGGCCGGGGAAGAGGCGCAGGCGCCGGGCCCGCAGACGCAGACGCCTGCCGAGCGGCGGCCGGCCCCGACGTGGTTCTGGGCGATGCTTGCGGTGGGGCTCGGCGTGCTCGTGCTCATCTACTGGCTGTGGAACTGGGAGCGGCTGGAGGTGTTCAAGCTGCTGCTCACCTCGTTCTTTCCGCTGTCGCTGCTGATCCTTGCGGTGCTCGGCTCGATCGTCGCCGGCCTGGCCACGCCCGCCGAGGCGGCGGCGGTAGGCGCCTTCGGCGGTTTCGTGCTGGTGGTGATCTACCGCTTCGTCGCGCACTGGCGCGCGGCGGCGCCGACGACGCGCCTGTCCGGTGCGTGGATCGGCGGCGCGCTCAAGGAGCTCGGCGGGATCCTGAAGGAGTCGTCTTTCCTCACCGCGCGCACGAGCGCCATGGTGTGCTGGCTGTTCGTCGGCTCGGGGATCTTCTCGGCGGCGTTCGCGCTGCTCGGCGGCCAGGAGCTGGTCGAGCGCTGGGTGCTGTCGCTCGACCTCACTCCGGTGCAGTTCCTGATCCTCGCCCAGGTGATCATCTTTCTTCTCGGCTGGCCGCTGGAATGGACCGAGATCATCATCATCTTCATGCCGATCTTCATTCCGCTGCTGCCGCACTTCAATATTGACCCGCTTTTTTTCGGCCTGCTGGTGGCGCTCAACCTCCAGACCGCGTTCCTGTCGCCGCCGGTGGCGATGGCGGCGTTTTACCTGAAGGGCGTCTCCCCGCCGCATGTATCGCTGAATGCGATCTTCGCCGGCATGATGCCCTTCATGGGCTTGCAGGTCGTCGCGATGTTCGTGCTCTACGCCTGGCCCTCGCTCGGGCTGTGGCTGCCGAGCGTGCTCTACGGGCGCTGAGATGAACCACATCCATCCGAGCACGCTTTCGGCCGTCGAGGCCGCGCGCCGCATGCGCGAGGGGCTGCTCACCGCGGAGGAGCTGGTCGGCGCGTGCCTCGAGCGCGTGCGAGAACTCGAACCGCGGGTGCAGGCCTGGCAGTTCCTCGACGAAGCGCACGCGCTAGCGCAGGCGCGTTCGGCCGACGAGCACCGGCGCTCGGGCGAACCGGTCGGCGCGCTGAACGGCATCCCGGTCGGCATCAAGGACATCATTGACACCTCCGACATGCCGACCGAGAACGGCACCGTCCTGCACGCCGGCCGCACGCCCCGGCGCGACGCGGCGGTGGTGGCGCGGCTGCGCGCCGCCGGCGCGGTGATCATGGGCAAGACCGTCACCACCGAGTGCGCGTACTTCCATCCGGGCAAAACACGCAACCCGCACAACCCCGAGCACACCCCCGGAGGGTCGTCTTCGGGCTCGGCGGCAGCGGTCGCCGCGGCGATGGTGCCGGTTGCCCTCGGCACGCAGACCAACGGCTCGGTGATCCGGCCCGCGTCCTTCTGCGGCGTGTACGGGTTCAAGCCCAGCCACGGCCTCATTCCGCGCACCGGCATCCTCGCGCTTTCGCGCACACTCGATCACGTCGGCGTCTTCGCGCGCACGCTCGAGGACCTCGCGCTCGTGGCGGAGGAGCTGGTCGGCTGGGACGAGGGTGACCCGGATACGCGACCGCGCGCGCGCGTGCCGTTCGGCGCGGCGCTCGCCGAGGAGCCGCCGCTTGCGCCGATGTTCGCCTTCGTGAAAACGCCGCTCTGGGATCGCGCCGAACCGGACACGCGGGAAGCCTTCGCCGAGCTGGTTGCGGCGCTCGGCGCGCAGTGCGAGGAGGTGGAGCTTTTCCCCTCGGCCGGCGAAGCGTGGGACTGGCACCGCACGATCATGGAAGCCGAGATGGCGCATAACCTCGAACGCGAGTGGCGAACCGGGCGCGACCGGCTTTCGGACAAGCTGCGCGCGCTCCTTGAGCGCGGGCGCGAGGTCCGTGCGGTGGAGTACCAGCGGGCGCTCGCGATGATCCGGCCGGTGGTGGAGAGCTTCGACGAGCTGTTCATGCAGCGCTACGACGCGATCCTCACTCCGGCGGCGCCCGGGCCGGCTCCCAGGGGCCTCGATTCGACCGGGGATCCCGCGTTCTGCACTCTCTGGACGTACACCGGGTTGCCGGCGGTGACGCTGCCGCTTGCGCGCGGCGCGAACGGACTGCCGATCGGCGTGCAGCTCGTCGGTCGGCGCGGCTTCGACGCGCGGCTGCTGCGCACCGCGCGCTGGCTGGTGGAGAAGGTTTCGAAGGCTTCCTAGGGAGCGGCGGCGAGCGCGCGCAGCAAGCGCAGCTCTTCGCGCAGCCGCGCAAGCTCCGAGCGGTCGGCGAAGGCGAGCACCCAGTGACTAAGGCGCCCGTCGGCGTCGTTCACCATCCCGATGGACAGTTCGACCAGCACGGCGCTGCCGTCCTTTCGCCGGATGCGCATCTCGACCCGCGCCGGCGCCTGCCGGAACATGCTCGCTGCCGACTCGTCTTCGGGAAAGAGCAGCGTGATCGCCGGCCGGCCGGCGAGTTCGTCGCGGCGGTAGCCGAATGTGGCCTCGAACGCGGCGTTGGCGTAAGTGAGCGGATGGCCCTTGGCGCGCGCGTCGGCGAGCGCCACCGGAAAGCCGCAGGCGTCGAGCGCGGCGCGGCTGAGCGCGCTGTCGGAAAGCAGGCGAAAGAGCGCCGGGGCCGGCTGGTTGCGCCGGTTCGCACCGTTGTCAGAGTTCGTCATGGCCCGCTTTTGCCATGCGACCGGACCTCCTGGCAAGCGGCGCGGCCGGGCAGCAGCGCACTTTCTTCAGAAAAACGTGAAAAACGCCACGCTTTCAGGCGGCCTTGCGCTGGCGCTGCGACAGCGAGTAGCAGGCGCGGCGCAGCCGGGTGAGGTCGGCGCTGTCCAGGGTCTCGCGCAAGTACCGCATGTTGCGGTCAATCTCCTCCTGGTACAGGTTGGGTCCGCCGAAATGAACCGCGGCGTAGCGATCCGGGGCGCCGAGCTTCTTCAGGATGCGCTCACGCGCCACGTATTCGTAGAAACCCGGGGTCTTGAAAATGAGGTCATCGGGCGAGGCGTAGCGCACGATCTCGCGCCCGTCGGGGAGCCGCTCGCGCGCCACCGCGCCCCAGACGAATTCCTCGTAGAGGAACTCGCGGCATTTTTCCAAATACATGCGGTCGGACATCTGGCCGATGAGGTCGGCCGTGCCGACGATGCAGCCGAGCAGGCGGTCCGGGCCGTTGTCCACCCGGATGTCGTCGATCTCGCGCTCGTAGCCGGTGAAGTGCACCAGCTCGGCGGCGAGCTCGGCCTCCGCGGCGAAGCCGATCGTCGGCAGGTAGCGCCGCAGGAATTCGCCGCTGCGCGTGACGTGGATCTTGGTGAACACCGCGCCGTTCTCGATGTGCGCCTCGCTGGTCCGCTTCAAGTAACCGGAGTCGTGCAGCAGTGCGATCACCACTCCGAGCACGGCGCGCTGCGCGCCGAGCCGCTCGGATTCGCGGTGCACCCGATCGTGAGCCTCGATCAGCCGCGCGGTGGCGAGCGTCATGTCCAGCGTGTGCCGCAGATCGTGGTAGAGCGTGTCGCAGGCGAGGTAGCCGGGATAGTTGCCAGCGAACAGCGCCTCGATGTCGGCGAACGCGCGCGCGAGCGGCGCGAGGTCCGCGCCGGGATAGCGCGCAGCGTAAAGTGAGACGATCGCGTCGCGCACCGCCGCCGGGCTCTCGACGTTGACGCGGTTGCTGACGTCGTTCTGGTTGAGGCGGTTCTGCAAGGAAGGGGAGGGAGGGGGGCGAAAGAGAATTATCGGTCCGCCGCCGGCGGCCCGGCAAGCGGTTCGTCCGCCCCTCGCCCTGGCCGATGAAACTCGGGAGCCGGCCGATAAGCCGGGTTCTGTGCCGAGCCGCGCCCGAGAGCGCGGCCCGCGGCAGCCATTCCTCTTGGCCGGGGGTCGCCCCCCGGCTCCAGCCACCTACCCGCAGGCTCGGCCGAGCCGGCCTCGAACGCCTGCCTACTTGGTGTTGCTCCGGATGGAGGTTGCCGCGTTTCACCCCCGCCGGATCCGGCGCGCCGCTTGCGCGTCGCGCCGCCCCGCATCCCGTTCGGTTTGCGAGACTTTGGCGCGCCGCTTCGGCGTCGTGCCGCCCCGCATCCCGTTCGGTTTGCGAGACTTTGGCGCGCCGCTTGCGCGTCGCGCCAAGTCCGGCGGGACTCGTCTCTGTGGCCCTGTTCGTCGCGTTGCCGCGCCGGGGTGTTACCCCGCATCCCGCTCTGCGGAGCCCGGACTTTCCTCTGCACCGGAAGGTTGCAGCGGCTGCCTGGCCGGCTCCCGAGAACATTTTACCGCAGTGCAGCGTTGCATGGCACTCCGGCGAGGCGTAGAAGGTCTGAATAGCGGCAGTTTCACCGAAGGAAAGGAGGTCGAAAATGCGCCGACGCCTGTACTTCCTGCTTCCTGACGTCGAAAGCGCCCGCCGCACCGCGAACGACCTGCTCCTTGCGCGCATCGAAGACCGGCACATGCATTTCCTCGCCAGGCGGGGAACCGACCTGGGGGAACTGCGCGAAGCGAGCTACCTGCAGAAGACCGACATCCTGCACGGTGCCGGCATCGGCCTTGCCGTCGGCGGCCTTGGCGGCATGGTGCTCGGGGCGGTGATCGTCGCGTATCCACCGGCAGGCAATCCGCAGCTCGTCACCGTGTTGATCGCGGCGGTGATCGGGGCGCTGCTCGGCGCGTGGATGGCGAGCATGGCGGCCGCCGCGGTGCCCAACTCGCGCCTCAAGCAGTTCCACGAGGAGATCGAGAAGGGCAAGGTCCTGCTCATGGTGGACGTGCCCTACCAGATGGTCGAGAAGGTGCGCGAGCTCGTGCTCGGCCGCCATCCCGAAGCCGTCTCCGGCGGGCAGGAATCGCGCTTCCCCGCTTTCCCCTGAAAATCAGGGTCAGACCCGGGTCTGACCCTGATTTCGGCGCAAGGGGCGGAAGTAGCGCGTGTCGTGGTAGAACGCCTCGGCGTCGTTGCCGGGGAACCATCCCGGATAGCCGAAGATCGGCAGCACGGCGAGCTCCTCCGGCCGGCGCGCCGGATTGAGCCACGCGCAGGCGGCCGCATCCGGATCCGCGCCCGCCGGGATGAAGATCGTCTTGCAGGTGATCCCCGGCCACGGCGCGCCCGCCATGTCGAGCGTCGCATGGCCGATGACGTGGATCCGCATGTGCGCGAGAACCTGAGCGCGCCGCTCCCAGAAAAGCTCCTTCCAGCGATGGGCACGCACCATCGCCTCCAGTCGCGCGTCCTCGCAGGCGACGATCGCGCCGCCCTCGTCAAAGAGCGTGAGCAGGTCGCGCAGCCGCCCGCGCCGGCCGCGCTCGCGCGGGATCTCGGCCGCGTGCAGCGCGTTGATGCGCGCCTTCGTCTTCGGGAACGCGAGCCAGGCGAGCGCATTGAACAGGTCGTGGCGGTTTGCCGGCCGCGTCGGCACCTCGCCGGTCTCGAACACCCGGATCTCGTAATACGGATCGGCGGGCCGGGGCGGAACGAACCTCACCGGGCGGCCGCTTTCGGTAACCAGGCCGCGCTCCTCGGCCAGTGCGTTGAGCGCGGCGGGCGTCGGCGCCGCAAGGCGCGCGAACCACGGCCGCACCGCGTCGTACACCGGATGCGCTAGATCAACTTCCAGGGGATTTCCTCGCCGGCCCGCAGCGGCACGAGTGTTCCGTCGCCGAAGGGCAGCGTCTCGGGCACGGTCCACTTCTCGCGCACGAGCGTCACCGTGCCCTCGTTCTGCGGCAGGCCGTAGAAGGCGGCGCCGAAGCGGCTGGCGAAATCCTCCAGCCGGTCGAGCGCGCCCGCCTCCTCGAAGGCGACGGCGTAGAGTTCGAGCGCCGCGTGCGCCGTGTAGATCCCGGCGCAGCCGCAGGCTGCCTCCTTTGCGCCGCGCTCGTGCGGCGCGCTGTCGGTGCCGAGGAAGAACTTCGGATTGCCCGAGGTCGCGGCCTCGACCAGCGCCTCGCGGTGCTGCTCGCGCTTGAGCACCGGCAGGCAGTAGTGGTGCGGCCGGATCCCGCCCATGAACAGCGCGTTGCGGTTCATGAGCAGGTGGTGCGCGGTGATGGTCGCGGCGATGTTGGCGCCGGTCACCTCGACGTACTGCACCGCTTCGCGCGTGGTGATGTGCTCGAGCACCACCTTGAGGCCGTGAAAGCGCTCGACGAGCGGTCCGAGCACTTCCTCGATGAACGCCTTTTCGCGGTCGAACACGTCCACCGCGGGATCGGTCACCTCGCCGTGCACGAGCAGCGGCAGGCCGACTTCCTCCATGCGCTCGAGCGCGCGAAAGCAGCGCGAGATGCGCGTCACGCCCGCTTCCGAATGCGTCGTCGCCCCGGCGGGATAGTACTTGACGCCGTGCACGCGGCCCGAGAGCTTCGCGCGCGAAATCTCCTCCGGCGAGGTGTCGTCGGTCAGGTACAGCGTCATCAGCGGCTCGAACGACATGCCCGGGGGCAGCGCCGCGAGGATGCGCTCCCGGTAGGCGAGCGCCTGCTCGACCGTCGTCACCGGCGGCTTGAGGTTCGGCATCACGATCGCGCGCGCGAAGCGCCGCGCGGAGTCGGCGAGCACCGAGCCCATCGCCGGCCCGTCGCGCAGGTGCAGATGCCAGTCGTCCGGGCGGCGCAGCGTGAGACGGTCCACGGCGGCGATTCTACTTTTTCCTCGCGCGCGCGAGCGCGGCGCGGTACAGCGCGTTCTTCGGCGCGCCGGTGATACGCGCGGCGAGCCGCGCCGCCTCGCTCGCCGGCAGCGCTTCGAGGAGCAGGTCGAGAACCCGCTCGGGGTCGGGCGCGCTCGCCGCGGCCTTCGCCTCGCCGGGTCCCAGCACGAGCACGAATTCGCCCTGGCGGCGGTGCGGCTCGGCCTCCAGCCAGGCCGGTGCGTCGCCGAGCCGCATGCGCGCCACTTCCTCGAACTTCTTCGTCATCTCGCGCGCGATCACGATCTCGCGCTCTGGGCCGAAGCGCTCGAGCAGCGCCCGCACCGTCGCGGCGATGCGGTGCGGCGCCTCGTACAGGATCACCGGCCAGGGCAGGTCGAGCGCATCGAGCGCCTTCCCGGGCGGCGCGGGCAGGAATCCGGCGAACAGGAACCTGCCGCCGGCGAACCCGGCGGCCGAATAGGCGGCGATCGCCGCGCTCGGCCCGGGCACCGGCACCACGCGGATGCCCTCGCGATGCGCCGCGGCGACGACGAGCGCCCCCGGGTCCGAGACCGCGGGCGTTCCGGCGTCGGATACGAGCGCCACGTTCTTGCCTTCGCGCAGCGCGGCGATCAGCCGCGCAGTGGCGGCGCGCTCGTTGTGCGCGTGCAGCGCCACGGTGCGCGCGGCGATACCGTGCGCCGCGAACAGCGTGCGCGAGGTGCGCGTGTCCTCGCAGGCGACGAGATCGGCGCCGGCAAGCACCTCGAGCGCGCGCGGGCTCGCGTCGGCGAGGTTGCCGATCGGGGTGGCGACGACGTAGAGGGTGCCGGGCACGGGTCAACCGGGGGCGCGCATCGCCGTTAAGCCTGCCATGAACCCGGCCGGGGCGCGAGCCGAAGACCTGTGCGAGCGGCTGCTCGTGCGCGCGGGCCTCAAGGTGCTGGCGCGCAACTGGCGTTGCCGCTTCGGCGAGATTGACCTGATCGCCGAGGAGCGCGGCACGCTGGTCTTCGTCGAGGTGCGCTATCGCAGCGGCGCCGCGTTCGGCGGCGCCGGCGAAAGCATCACGGCCGCCAAGCGCGCCCGCGTCGCCGCCGCCGCCCGCGCCTGGCTCGCCGACCGCCCGGAAGCACCCTGCCGCTTCGACGTGCTGCTGGTCGAATCCCCGAGCGGCGATCGCGTGCGGTGGATCCGCGATGCGTTCGAAGGCTGACGCCGCCGGCCTTGCGGGAGTGGCGCTTGCGCTCGCCGCTGCCGCGGCGCTCGCCGACGGCGCAGGCGTGCGCCTGCTGGTGCAGAACTCGCCGCTCGCCGGATTTCGCTACGCGGAGGCGGCCGCCGTCTGGCCGCTGATGCGCGAGGGCGACGCGCTCGAGCTGGTGCGCGAGCCGGAAAACCCTCATGACGCCGGCGCGGTGCGCGTCGAGTGGCGCGGCCACAAGCTCGGCTACGTGCCGCGGCGCGAGAACGCCGCGCTCGCCTGGGCGCTCGACCGCGGCGTGCCGGTGCGGGCGAGGATCGCGCGCATGCGCGAGCACCCGAACCCGGCGCGGCGGCTGGAGTTCGAGGTGTTCCTCGAATGACGGTGTAGAATCCGCGCGATGCAGGAGGCGGTGAAGAACGCGGCCGGCGCCGCGGCTGCGGCCGCGCGAGGCGCGCTCGAAGAGCGGATCGCGTCGCATTTTCGCGAAAGCGCCAGCCTCAAGCTCGCGGCGGCGGCGGAGCTTTGCGCGCCGCTCGCGCAGGCCGCGCGCCTGATGGCGCGTGCGCTTTCCGCCGGCGGCAAGATCCTCGCCTGCGGCAACGGCGGCTCGGCAGCCGACGCGCAGCACTTCGCGGCCGAACTCGTCAACCGCTTCGAGCGCGAGCGCGCGCCGCTCGCCGCGGTGGCGCTCACCACCGATTCCTCGACGCTCACCTCGATCGCCAACGACTACGCCTACGAGCAGGTGTTCGAGAAGCAGGTGCGCGCGCTCGGGCGCCGCGGCGACGTGCTGCTCGCGATCTCGACCAGCGGCAACTCGCCGAACGTGCTCGCGGCCATGCGCGCCGCGAGAGCGCTCGGCCTGGCGATCGTCGCGCTCTCGGGCCGCGGCGGCGGCGCGATGCCGGCGCTGCTCGGCGCGGACGACGTGCACGTGTGCGTGCCGCATGCGCAGACCGCGCGCATCCAGGAGGTGCACCTGCTCGCGCTGCACTGCCTGTGCGACGGAATTGACCGGGAACTTTTCGGGGAGACGGGATGAAACGAATCCGGGTGATGGGTCTGGCCTGCGCCCTCGGCGCCGGCGCGCTGCTTTCGGGCTGCGTCGAGATGGCGGCGATCGGCGTCGGCGCCGCGGTGGTGTCGGTCCAGGACCGGCGCAGCACCGGCATGCAGGTCGAGGACGAGGCGATCGAGCTGCGCGCCTCAAATCGCATCGGCGAGCGCTTCGGCGACAAGGTGCACGTCAACGTCACCTCGTTCAACCGCCTGGTGCTGCTCACCGGCGAGGTGCCGGACGCGAAGACGCGCGAGGCGGTCGAGCGCATCGTGCGCGAGCTGCCCAATCCGCCGCGCTCGGTGGTCAACGAGCTGCGCGTGGCCGGGCTGTCCTCGCTGCAGGCGCGCGCGAACGACACCGTGATCACCGGCAAGGTCAAGGCGCGCCTGCTCGACGCGAAGCAGGTGAGCGCGCTGCACGTCAAGGTGGTCACCGAGGCGGCGGTGGTGTACCTGATGGGCATCGTCACCGAGGCCGAAGCGAACGCGGCGGTCGAGATCGCGCGCACGACCGGCGGCGTCGCCAAGGTGGTCAAGGTGTTCGAGTACTGCAAGCCGACCGACGAGATCTGCCGGCCGCGCCCGGCGGCGAGCGGCGAGGCGAAGTCGAAGGCCGGAAGCTGAGCGAGCCGCCGGCGTTCGAGCGCAAGATCCGCGCGCCGGCCGACGCGGCGCGCTGGGTGGCGGAGCTTGCGCGCCCGCTGGTGTTCACCAACGGCGTGTTCGACATCCTGCACCGCGGGCATGTGACGTACCTCGCGCGGGCGCGCGCGCTCGGCGCGGCGCTCCTGGTCGCGCTCAACAGCGACGCCTCCGCTCGGCGCCTGGGCAAGGGTGCCGGCCGCCCGGTCAACTGCCTCGAAGACCGCATGGCGCTCGTTGCGGCGCTCGAATCGGTGGACGCGGTCACCTGGTTCGACGAGGACACGCCCGAAGCGCTGATCGAGCGGGTGCGCCCCGACGTGCTCGTCAAGGGCGGCGACTGGCCGGTAGACCGAATCGCCGGCGCGAGCGCGGTGCGCGCGCGCGGCGGGCGCGTCGTCTCGATCCCGTTCGAGCACGAGCGCTCGACGAGCGCGCTGCTCGAGCGGATCAGGAAAGGCTGAGTTCGAAGAAAATCGCTCCCGGCGTGGGCCGCGGCGAGTACGGCCCGCGGCTGCGAAAGCCGAGGCTGCGATAGAGCGCGATCGCCTCGGCCATCGCTGGCAGAGTGTCGAGGAGCAAGGTACGGTGGCCGGCGCGGTGCGCCGCGGCGATCGCCTCGAGCGCGAGCGCCCGGCCGAGTCCGGTGCCGCGCGATGCGGGCCGCACGTAAAGCCGCTTCATCTCGGCCTCGCCCGGCGCGATCGGGCGCAGCGCCACGCAGCCTGCGGCGGCGGCGCCTCCGGGTGCGCGCGCAAGGAGCAGCGCCCCGGCGGGCGAAGCGTAGTCACCGGGCAGGCCCGCCAGCTCCGCCTCGAACCCGGCGAAGCAGCGGCAGTCGCCCACCTCCGCGGCGTATTCGCGGAAAAGGAGCCGCACCTCGTCCAGCTCCGCGGCAGAGCGGGCAGGGACGATCTCGGGCGCGGCGCGGTTCACCCCTCTATACTATCGCGCATGCGGCTGCACCAGTTGAAGGTGGATTACGTCGCCGAGCAGGACCGCATCCTGATGCTGATCGCCGCGAGCGAGGCGGTCGAGGTGCGGCTGTGGATGACGCGCCGGTTCGTGAAGCTCCTGTGGCCGCTGCTCGTCAGCCTCGCCGAGCAGGTGAGCCCGCGCATCCGCACGCAGGCGAATCCGGAGGCACGGCGCGCGCTGCTCGGCCTGGAGCACGAGCAGGCGATCTCGCGCGCGGACTTCTCCAAGCCGTTCGAGCAGGTGCCGCGCTCGATGCCGCTCGGCGAGGCGCCGCTGCTTCTTGCGCGCATCGAGACCGGGCACGACCGCAACGGCCAGCCGGTGCTGGCGATGCACCCGGCGCAGGGCCAGGGCGTGACGCTGACGCTGGACGCGGTGCTGCTGCATTCGATCTGCCGGCTGCTGCAGGCGGCGGTGAGCAAGAGCGACTGGGACATGGAGCTGCGCCTGCCGGGGGCCGATGCGCGCGAGGCGCCCGAGCGCACGCGCCGCACGATCAACTGAGCCGGCGCGCGGGCGCGCGGCGCCCCGTGGCGTATAATGCGCCGCCCTTCGGCAATCCACGGATAACGTCATCAGTTCAGGATTCGACACGCTCGGCCTGATCGCGCCGCTCCTTCAGGCGGTGCGCGAGGAAGGCTACGAGCAGCCCACGCCGGTCCAGCAGCAGGCGATCCCGCTCATCCTGGCGGGGCGCGACGTCATGGCCGGCGCCCAGACTGGCACCGGCAAGACCGCGGCCTTCGCGCTGCCGATCCTGCAGCGGCTCGCGCCGCTCGCGAACACTTCCGCATCTCCGGCGCGCCATCCGGTGCGCGCCCTGGTGATCGCGCCGACGCGCGAGCTTGCGATCCAGGTCGAGGCGAGCTTTCGCGCCTACGGCCGGCACCTGCCGCTCCGGAGCGCCGTGGTCTACGGCGGCGCCGACATGGACGGGCAGATCGCGCAGTTGCGCCGCGGCGTCGAGATCCTGGTCGCCACGCCGGGGCGGCTGCTCGATCACGTGCACAACCGCACCGTGATGCTCAACCAGGTGTCGGTGCTGGTGCTCGACGAGGCCGACCGCATGCTCGACATGGGGTTCCTGCCCGACATCAAGCGCATCATCGCCCTGCTGCCGCCCGAGCGGCAGAACCTGATGTTCTCGGCGACCTTCCCCGACGAGATCCGCAACCTGGCGAAGACCATCCTGAAGAACCCGGCCGAGGTGCAGGTCTCGCCGCGCAACGCCCCCGCCGAGCTGGTCACGCACGTCGTGCATCCGGTGGCGCGCGAGAAAAAGCGCGAGCTGCTCGCCTACCTCATCCAGACGCGGCAACTGCGGCAGGTGCTCGTCTTCTGCGGCACGCGCATCGGCGCCAACCGCCTCGCGCACCAGTTGCGGCGCGACCGCATCCACGCCGACGCGATCCACGGCGACAAGAGCCAGGCCGATCGCGAGGCGGCGCTGGAGGCGTTCAAGGCGGGCAGGATCAACGTGCTGGTCGCGACCGACGTCGCCTCGCGCGGCCTGGACATCGAGGGCCTGCCGCAGGTGATCAACTTCGACATCCCGCGCTCGCCCGAGGACTACGTGCACCGCATCGGCCGCACCGGCCGCGCCGGCCTGCCCGGCGAGGCGATCTCGCTGGTCGCCCCGGAGGACCAGGAGGCGCTGGAAGCGATCGAGAAGCTGATCGGGCGCCGCATCGAGCGGGTGCTCGTGCCCGGCTTCGAGCCCAATGCCGGCGCGCTCGCCGCGATGATGGGCGGCGCCGGCGGCCGCGACGGCGAGCGCGACCGGCGCCGGCGCGACGCACCGCGCTCCGAACGGCGCGACGCACCGCGCGGCGAACGGCGCGACAAGCCGGCGCACATCGCCCCGGCGCGCGCCCCCGCCCAGGCCCCGGCGCCGGAGTCCAGGGATCCGATCTTCTCGCGGCCCTACGAGCCGGGCCTCGCACCGGCCTCCGCGCCATCGGCGGCCTCGGCGCCCCAGCCCCGGCGGCGCGAGCGCCAGGTGCCGGCGCTGCTCGGCGGACTGAAGCGCTAGCTCGCGGCCGCAACGAGCGGCACGCAGCCTCGGCGCTTCGCGCCCCAGGCCGCTCGCTCAAGAGATCCACCGACCCACGGATCAAGAGTCCGTCGCTCGGCGGACTTCAATGAGGCCGCGGCTTTTCGCCGCGGAGAACCACCTTGTCGTTGGAGAACATCGAGCCCACGGTCGGAGCTTCAATGAGGCCGCGGCTTTTCGCCGCGGAGAACAGCTCGGTCTCGACCACGGCGGCATAGAGCGCGGGATCGCTTCAATGAGGCCGCGGCTTTTCGCCGCGGAGAACATGCGACGACGCTCGCTGCCGCGCGTCTGCGCATGAAGCTTCAATGAGGCCGCGGCTTTTCGCCGCGGAGAACATCAATCGCACTGCAAGCACGTCGGCGAAGATCTCGCTTCAATGAGGCCGCGGCTTTTCGCCGCGGAGAACGGCCCGGACAACCAGGTGACGCTCTCGGATCCCGAGGCTTCAATGAGGCCGCGGCTTTTCGCCGCGGAGAACGCCGGACGTGAACGCGGCCTACTCGACGCTCGTTTCGCTTCAATGAGGCCGCGGCTTTTCGCCGCGGAGAACTAAGTATGCGATAGCGCAGGAAGCCCTTCCGGCCCTGCTTCAATGAGGCCGCGGCTTTTCGCCGCGGAGAACCGGCGGGGGAATTGCGGGCTGCTCATCTCTATGAGCGGCTTCAATGAGGCCGCGGCTTTTCGCCGCGGAGAACC
>JBFMFX010000009.1:56990-129892 GCA_040752005.1 Pseudomonadota bacterium
GCTTCAATGAGGCCGCGGCTTTTCGCCGCGGAGAACCGGCGGGGGAATTGCGGGCTGCTCATCTCTATGAGCGGCTTCAATGAGGCCGCGGCTTTTCGCCGCGGAGAACCACCACGCCGCCTACGCGATCGTCTCGTGCGGCGGCGAGCTTCAATGAGGCCGCGGCTTTTCGCCGCGGAGAACAGCTCGGTCTCGACCACGGCGGCATAGAGCGCGGGATCGCTTCAATGAGGCCGCGGCTTTTCGCCGCGGAGAACATGCGACGACGCTCGCTGCCGCGCGTCTGCGCATGAAGCTTCAATGAGGCCGCGGCTTTTCGCCGCGGAGAACCGCCGAGGCAGGCCTGCGGATCCTCCGGATGGCGCTCGCTTCAATGAGGCCGCGGCTTTTCGCCGCGGAGAACCTCGAAGAGCTGGCCAAAGTGTCCGCGCAGGAGCCGCTGCTTCAATGAGGCCGCGGCTTTTCGCCGCGGAGAACCGGACGCGGCTGTGAAGCTCTTGTAGATCGCCCGGGCTTCAATGAGGCCGCGGCTTTTCGCCGCGGAGAACCTCCACGCCGCCTACGCGATCGTCTCGTGCGGCGGCGAGCTTCAATGAGGCCGCGGCTTTTCGCCGCGGAGAACCGGCTGGCGAACCTCGTCTATGCCGGCAAGATGGGGCTTAAATGAGGCCGCGGCTTTTCGCCGCGGAAAACGCCCGCCGCAAGCTCGCCGCCCTGAGAGCGACATCTGGCTTCAATGAGGCCGCGGCTTTTCGCCGCGGAGAACCGGCTCAAGCGGCCCGATCTCTTCTTCGGCCAGTTCACGCTTCAATGAGGCCGCGGCTTTTCGCCGCGGAGAACCGGCTCAAGCGGCCCGATCTCTTCTTCGGCCAGTTCACGCTTCAATGAGGCCGCGGCTTTTCGCCGCGGAGAACCTCCACGCCGCCTACGCGATCGTCTCGTGCGGCGGCGAGCTTCAATGAGGCCGCGGCTTTTCGCCGCGGAGAACAGCCTGGGTGCGCGACCGGGCCGATGTCGCCATCTGGGCTTCAATGAGGCCGCGGCTTTTCGCCGCGGAGAACGCCGGCGCGCCAGGCGGCCATGCGCGCCACCGAAGAGCTTCAATGAGGCCGCGGCTTTTCGCCGCGGAGAACGTAGGTGGAGCGTCGCCTCCAGGATGAGGAATCTTCAGGCTTCAATGAGGCCGCGGCTTTTCGCCGCGGAGAACGCGTCAAAGTAATACCGCTCGCTCTTGGCAAGCAGGCTTCAATGAGGCCGCGGCTTTTCGCCGCGGAGAACCTCGACAGCGGCAGCGATTGCGAACACCTTCTTCGCGCTTCAATGAGGCCGCGGCTTTTCGCCGCGGAGAACCACGTAGCTTCGATCGTGCGTCGCCCTGAACTCCTCCGCTTCAATGAGGCCGCGGCTTTTCGCCGCGGAGAACCGCGCCTTGTCGGTAGTGTCAAGAAGCGAGACGCTAGCTTCAATGAGGCCGCGGCTTTTCGCCGCGGAGAACGCGGTAGTCTTTAAGTCCGCGAATCTCGCCCTCCTGCTTCAATGAGGCCGCGGCTTTTCGCCGCGGAGAACGCGCGATGAGAAAGAAGCGCTTTTCGAGGCCCTTAGCTTCAATGAGGCCGCGGCTTTTCGCCGCGGAGAACTTCGGCGAGATGGAGCGCCGCCGCTGGCGCCTTGTGGCTTCAATGAGGCCGCGGCTTTTCGCCGCGGAGAACGTGGTGTTGCCGGTGAGGGTGAGAGCCGCCACCTGACGCTTCAATGAGGCCGCGGCTTTTCGCCGCGGAGAACGGGCTCGCCGCCCGCGCGTATCGGTGTGCCATCTTGGGCTTCAATGAGGCCGCGGCTTTTCGCCGCGGAGAACCAGCAGCGGAACGGCTTTAGCGGCATCTCTCACGGGCTTCAATGAGGCCGCGGCTTTTCGCCGCGGAGAACGTGTGGCGGCTGCTCATGCGTGAGAGGGTTGCGGCATGCTTCAATGAGGCCGCGGCTTTTCGCCGCGGAGAACGTACCGCCAGCGCGATGATTCCATAGCCCAGCAGCGCTTCAATGAGGCCGCGGCTTTTCGCCGCGGAGAACCGCTCACTCTACGAAAAGTTTTCCGGTGCGGAAAACGCTTCAATGAGGCCGCGGCTTTTCGCCGCGGAGAACACGGCACGCCAGCCCAGCCGCGAATCTGATGACCATGCTTCAATGAGGCCGCGGCTTTTCGCCGCGGAGAACGGACTACACACACAAGCTCGCGCGCTTCCAGCACATGCTTCAATGAGGCCGCGGCTTTTCGCCGCGGAGAACGGAGGTCTCTAGAGGAATTCCGCGCTACGCACGATCGCTTCAATGAGGCCGCGGCTTTTCGCCGCGGAGAACCGCGCTCGGGCCGCAAGCGCGCAACGGGCTCATCGGCCGGCTTCAATGAGGCCGCGGCTTTTCGCCGCGGAGAACGCGGAGACGTGGTTCTCCGGCGAGGTGGCGATAGGCTTCAATGAGGCCGCGGCTTTTCGCCGCGGAGAACGTCGCGGTGTCGGTTCTCATCGGCTTCCTCCCGTAGAGCTTCAATGAGGCCGCGGCTTTTCGCCGCGGAGAACCTCGGGACATCCGCTTCGTGCCGGACGACTATGCGCCGCTTCAATGAGGCCGCGGCTTTTCGCCGCGGAGAACATCGCCGGCTGGTATTCGCCGCACAGGTAGCCCGCGACGCTTCAATGAGGCCGCGGCTTTTCGCCGCGGAGAACAGCGCGAGCCCGACGGGCACCACGACGAACAGCGCCTGCTTCAATGAGGCCGCGGCTTTTCGCCGCGGAGAACGGGGTGGGCGATGCGCTCGGCGTGCCGCGCACCGACGCTTCAATGAGGCCGCGGCTTTTCGCCGCGGAGAACTGACTTCTCGCGATGGCGCATCCGGCGTCGCTGTTCGGCCAGCCGCGCGAGAGGTTCGGCGCGAGCGCGGAACTTCTGGCGCGCCGCCCGCCGCAGTATCACGCGGCAGGCCGATTTAGTCCAGATTGTTAAAGAACTTGGCGCTTCGCGAGCGCTGATCGCGCAGTGCCCCGGCACTGCAGCGCTCGCGCTGGCGCGGCGAGTCGCACACCCGCCTCGACCGCCTGCGCCCGCGTCCTACACGATGAGCGGTTCGCGCTCGATCGGCCGGAAATCCTTTCCGAGGCTCACCACTTTCGGCCGGATCGCGTCGGCCGGGCCGAGCTCCATCGTGATGACGTGATCCTCCTTGTGATGGATGATGCCGTCAAGCAGTTGCACCATCTCGGCGTGCCGGCGCCGGCTCAGGCGGCACTGGAAAACCGAGAGCTGGAGCCATTCGCCGTAACCGTTCATCAGCTTGAACACGCGCCGCCAGCGCTTCTGGTCCCTGATGTCGTAGGCGACGATGTAGAGGTGCTCGTCCATCGCTACCTCGTCACGAGATTGGGATAGTCCTCGAGTTCGCCCAGCAGGTGCCGCCCGAGCAGCCGCGCCTGGATCTCGATCAGCCGCCGGTAGCTCGCCCGGTAACCGAACACTGGGTGGGTGATTTCCTGGCTCATGCGGCGCTCGAAGCCGGCGATGAATCGCTTGCGCCCGTCGGGCGCGAGCGCGACGGCGCGTCCCGAGCGCACGAAATCTGAGGGCCGCAGCTCGCCGTTGTTGATCGCCATCAGCACCGCGGAGTCGGCGATGAGCGGGCGGAACGGCTCCATCAGGTCCAGGGCGAGCGCGGGCCGGCCGTAGCGCGGCTTGTGGTAATAGCCGCGGTAGGGGTCGAAGCCGACGGCGGCAAGCGTCACGGTGAACGCGCGCACCAGCAGCGCGTAGGCAAAGGAAAGCAGCGCATTCACCGGGTCGGTCGGCGGGCGGCGGTTGCGCGCCGTGAAGTCGAACTCGCCGGTGCTCGTGTCGCCGGCCTTGAGCAGGCTGCCGAACGCTCCGAAGTAGCGCGCCGCGGCAGCACCCTCCACACCGAGCAACTCCGCCAGCGTTCGCGCCCGCCGCGCTGCTCGTGCATCTTCCTTGAGCGCATCGAGCAGGGCCTCGGGCTTGGGGTCCTCGCGCCAGTTGCGCCGCAGGAGCGTGCGCCCATTGAGGATCTTCGCCTCGACCAGCCCCTTGGCGATGCGCAGGCAGTGCGCCTCGTCGAAACTGGCGCGGTACTGGGCGGCACGAAGCTCTACGTTCTTGTGGCCGGTGCCGATGGTGTGGCCGAAGAACCAGCCGCCGTAGCTCGTCCAGGTGACCGGGATGCCGCGCGCCATCAGCTCCTGCAGGCACGGCGTCGTCAGGTACACGTTGCCCATCAACACGAGCTGCGAGACCTCGCCCAGCCGGGCGCGGCTCACCACCTTGTCCTCGATGCTCACCTCGAGCGTCTCGCCGTCGCGCGAGACCTTCGCGCGCTGCGCCTGCACGTACACCGGCATCGCCTCGTCGCGCGCCACCGCGAGCGGGCGCGGCGGCTCGCCCGCCCTGCGAAAGAAGTTGACCTCGTCGGGCAAGCAGATGCCGACGAGCGAGCAGCGCGGGCATTTGGGGCTGTTTTCGAGCGGCGGTGGAATCTGGCCTCCGGCCGCGATCAGGCGCAGCCCGTCCACCGCGCGGCGCGTGAGGGTACGAAGCTCCTCGTCGAACGGCACCCGCACGCGCTCGCGGCTCTCGGCGAAGTAGAGGATGCCCTCGCTCGCCTCGTAGCCGTGCTCCTCGAGCAGCATTCCCTGGATGCAAAGCTGGACTCGCTCCGGATCGTAGGCACCCTTCGCGACGTGCGGGCGCTTGCCGCGCTTGTAGTCCACCGGGGTCACCGCATTGCCCGTGCCCTCGATCAGATCTATCTTCGCGATCAGGCCGAGCCGCACCGAGGCGAGCGTTACCGAGCGCGCGTGAATTCGCTCCGTCTCGCTCTCGGCTCCCGGCTCGGGCAGCTCGCCGGCGGGCGTATCCACGCGCCGGTGGCGGTGCCGGCCTTCGATCGTGTCCGCCGAGTCCGCCCACTCGCCCTGCACCCATTCGAGATAGGCAAGGCGCGGGCAGTACTGATACTCGTTGACCATGCGCGCGGGCAGCAGCGGCATGTCCCCGGTGAATTCGGGGAAGGGGAGGGGCAGCTCGGGCTGCTCCGGAGAGGTCAAGCGGCGACCGTCCGCGGAAACCAGCGTACCGCACCCTTTCGGAGGCGGTACTCGCTACGCTACCCGCCGCGCGTGGGTGATCTCGCGGCGCTCCACGGCAACGGGTCGCGGGCCGGGCCCTTCCGGCTCGACGATCCAGACTGTGCGCACTCTCGGCGTCCGTCCGTCCGGCGTCCGAAGCGAACCGTCCACAGCGGAGCGCACGCCGTGCCGCGACTGCACGACGGCGGCGAGCGGATGGGACACGCCGGCCTCGCGAATGGCATCGGCGAGCTCCTGCCGCCGCTCGATGCGGAATCCGAAGCGCATGAAGAACTCCGCCTTGGTGCGGCCGCCGGGATGCGATTGCGAGAGCAAATACTCGGTGATCTCCGCCGGATCGACAGGCGTCCGGTGGCGATCAGGAAGCGTCATGCCGACCAGCTATCCCAGGCGGGAACGAACAGCCCGAGGCCGAAGTGGCAGGCAAAGCCAAGGGCGAGGGGACCGCGGACGGGCGCGGCGAAGCGCAGTTCGAGCAGGCGGCCGAGAGTGTCCGGTTGCACGAGGCCGCGCTTGCGACGGAAGCGATGGAAATGCACTGGCCGAAGTTCTCGCCCTCCAGATCGCACCGAGGTTATCTCGCGAATCGCGACGAGCTCCGGAAGCGACTCGCCGCGCGCCTTCCATTCGCGGCGGAGCTGTCCGAGCAGCGCTTCGCGAAGCGCCTCGGGCGAACGCAATTGTGGCTTCTTCAGATGCCACGGGTGCAGGTACGGCGTGACGCTGCGCCATACGTCCGATTCGCCCGCGAGACGCGAAACCTGCCCGAACAAGGCCGCCCCGCCGATACCCTCCAGCATCAACCGCAACGGCTCGCCCTCGTCGCGCTTGACCTGCCGTAGTGCGGTGAGCACCCGCACGGCCTCGGCGCCGAACCCGCCGGGCGCATGAATCAGCGCGTGCTCGATCTCGCCGCGATCGTTCGGCTCTGGCAGCCAGAACGCATGCGCATGACGGTTGGTCGGCGGCAGCTCGTGGCCGGACAGCTCGGCGGGAATGGCCTCCGAACCGAGCAGCCGCTTCGCTACCCCCATTGCCGCCAGCCGCAGTGCCTCGCCGATTCGCACCGCCTCCTCGATGCGCGGCAGCGGTTTGCCGAACAGCGTGAAGCGAGCCGTAGTCAGGCTAACTGGTGGCCGGCGCTCGACTCGGGCAGGGCCGGGCTTGACCGCAATGGTCTTCAACGCTTGCAGCGGCCGGCGATAGCTCAGCCACCGCGCAGCCGGCGGCGAACTCCAGCCGGCGGCCTGCAGTTCGCCGGTGTCCACGCTCAGCGCGGCGAGCCAGTCCGCCGGCAACGTCTTCGCGAGCTTCGCCGGCAGCTTTTTGCGCGCCGCAAGCTGCTCGTGCCGAAATTTTTCGTATTCATCCGGGGACAAGGGCGCCAATAAGCGGACGATCTCTCCCAGAACTTCACCCGTCTCGGTATCTACTGCCGAGTCGGCAGGCAAGCAGTTGAAGCCATCTCGCCACTGCACCCGCTCTGCCTCGGCCCAGGACTCGGCGCGTCCGAAGTACCCCATAGCTTCGAGCAGCGCATCCAGCAGCCGTTCTTCTTCGGCAGAAAGTTGCACGTCAGGCCAGGCGAACACGATCGGGTCGTCCCGGCCGATGCGCGCAAACGCGTCGAAGACCAGCGTGGGTTTGTTACCCTTCGTTGGCATGTAATGCCGCGTGTGGGCGTGGATCGCGTTCTCGGGCAAGCGGATGCGAGGCGGTTGCGCCGTAGCCATCCGCGCCAGAAGCGATGCGAGCTGCGCGCGCGGGTACCGGACCGGATCGAGCTTGCGATGCCAGGTGGCGATCAACGTGCGCACGAGCCGCCAAGGATCTGGCGGCCACGCCACGTCCGCTTCGTTGACGTGCCGTCCCCAGGGTGTCGCGTGGTATCGGCCGCCGGAGAAGGTGATTCCGATTGCGAGCATGGGCTGCCCTTACGCGTGTCCCGCGTCCGTGCCTTTGTTCTTGTTCGATCCCTTGCCTGAGGGTTCCCACACGATGGTTGTGATGCGCGCACTAGGTTCCGGCCAGCCTTGCTTCTTTGCAGTCCGCTCGATGAGGGCGGGCAACGCCTCCTCGAGGACAGCCCGCTCCGGTACAACGAATCCGGTCGGTCGCGTCACGGCGAGGCTTTTGCACTCCAGATCGCACGCCGTGCGCAGCCGTAACCCTTCGTGCAGAAATGCCCGGATCTTGAACAGCGCCAAGGCGATCAGAAGTTGTTCAACCGCCTCGCCGAGCCCGTAGCCGCGGATCTGGGCTAGATCGAGGCTGAAGTAAGCCGTGATCTTTGGTGCAGTGAATTCGGACCGTGCGAAGGGAACGTTGCCAAAACCTCTCGCTGTGTCGCCGGATGGGTCGACGTGATCGTTTTTTACGCCACCACTCTGCGCCTCGCGCACGTCTTCGGCCTCGATGAAGGCCGACAGTGCACGGGGCAGGCGCAGGCGCCCGCCCGCGAGATCCGACTTTGCGAGGAAAACCCCGTGCAACAGTGCGTTGATGTCCAGCCGCAGCAATGCAGAGGCGAGTTTGCGCATGTCGACTGGGCCTTGCTCCATTGCGGCGAGCTCGCGCTTCAACTGGGCGAGCACGCGAGTATCCTTGCCTTCAAGGACATACGGCGAGTTGATCCGATGTGCTTCGAGCACCGTGTTGGTCAGCGGCTTGCCGGATTTGTCCACCACCTTGATGACGGGCAGCCCTCTTAGCGGTGCTACCCAATCGTCGGTTGCACTGTTCCAGCACACCACCTCCATTCGGTTCGCCATGCTCTGTGCCGATTCGACGAGCAGCATCCGTCGACCATCGGGCCCGTCATAGGTCGCTGCCCCGAGATTCGGGAACCCTGTAGGTTGAAAGCGGGTTCCCTGAATCGGCGCCAGGCTGGCTTCGAGCAGCAGGCGCGGAGTGGAGGCAAGAGCAGTGAAATCGAGCGGCATGGTAGATCTCCTCGATAAGCGGCCTAGAAAGTCGTCTCGGACAAGCCTTCGACTTCCGGCACGAGATTCAGCCAGCGCACCACTCGGCTGGTCTCGGCCAAGGTAAGCGGAATCGTCAAGGCGGCGAGCAGCCGCATCCCCTCGAGCGCGATGGCCGCGGGCGGCCGGCGACCGGGCAATTTCGCACCAAGCGCGTGCAGGCGTTGCCAGGCGATCGTGAGCGCACTGTCGACGTCACCCGCTGCCAGGCGAGCGGGAATCTCGGCCGGCAGACGCAAGTTGCGATCGGGCGGAAGCCAGCCGAGATAGCGCAGGGTGGACTCTGGTGTGAACATTACCTTGAGGAGCGCATACGCCGGCCGCAGCTCCGCCTGAGCGCGCGGCGTTTCGATTCCGGCGAGATCGGCGCAAGCCAATCCGGCCAGCAGCTCAGCGATGCAGCGGTCGTCGGTATGTCCATCGAGGAAGTACAGCACGTCGCTGACGCTGGCGCCGGTCGTGCTCCACAGCAATTCGCCCTCCGCACCGAGACGCACCGCCTCAAGCCTGCGCCGGTGCAACACTGCTGCCAGATTGCGCTCGATCTTTCCGGGACCCCAGCAGACCAACGACGCGGCCTCCGATTCCCAGGTTGTGCCGTCCATTTTCACGGGTACGAGATGCGGCCGCAGCGACAATTGCACGCTGCGGCTGCCGCCATTTTTGCTGCGCAACCTGAGCCCAGCGAGCGCAAGGGCGACGCGGAACTCCGCACTCCCGTCATCCGCGCGTTGCACCCATTGCGTTGACAGCGTAGGCACTGGCCCGATCACTTTTCGGATGTCGGCGCTGGTGGCGCACAGCGCTTCAATACGGCCGAGCTGGCGCAAAACGTGCTGGACCGCCACGCGGCTCGCGCGTTGCGTCAGGGCGAACAAGGCCCTGTCGAGCTGCGCGGCAGCCGAGCGGAATACGCCTGGTGTTTTATCGTCGCGCGCATAGCGTTGCACCTGAGCGAGCCAATCTCGGTGCTCCAGATCGTCGATCAAATCCGCGTCGGCATTGCGCCGAACAGTGACGCGTGCGAGCGGTGTTGCGAGAAACGCTTTTCCAGAACGCATGAGAAAACCGAATCGCTGGAAAGAACGGATCCCGCGGTCTACGCCAAGCCGCGCCACAGCGCGCGCAAAGTCCAATCCGTCGCGCGCCGGCCGTATCCCGAGAGCCGCCCGACCCTCGCTGAAAAGTGCGAATGCCTCTTCGATCGTCCAGAAATCACGCCAAAGCGGCATCCATATCTCGCCGCGCGCGTCGGCGTCGTCGCTCTGCGCCCCAGCGCCTTCGGTGCTCAGTCGGCTGCGCACCGTGAAAGGTGCAGACAGAACCGCGCCGCTCGAAGACTCCAAGCGACGTACCGCCGCTGCTGCGAAAAGCAGCGCACCTTCCAGCATCAGGATGAAATCCCAGGGATTGATGCGCGCATTGCCCTCGAATCCTGAGCTGCCGTTCGGGCCGCCGGCGTTACCCGGAGCGAACTGACCGATGGCGCGATTGTCGAGGGCGGCCACAGGGGTTCCCATCAATGCAGCCTTGAGCAGCGCACCCGCTTCAGGTTGCGCGCCACCGTGGTCGAGGTTCAAAACCTTGGCCAAGTTCTGCATGAAGTTGGCCGTGAAGTCGAGGTTTCCGTCGTTCCCGCCCGTTCCCAGCAATGGCGGGTACTCGGGTTCGCCTTCGGCCAAAACGAGCGATGCATCGACCCACCTCAAGGTCGCGTCTGCGGCGACGTTTCTAAAGTACTGGATGAAAGCATCCTTGACCCTCTCGGGCTTGTTCTCCGGCGCCTTCGTCAGTCCAAACCTCGCTATGGCATCGCGCGCAATCTTGATGGCTTCGCGGTAGGCGCGGAATCGTGTCGCCGTGGATCGTTCGATTGCGGCGAGGCTGCGCGTCGCCTCGGTCGGCTGGTCACGCACGCCAGTCTTCTGCCTCTTGCCGGTGACGGGATCACGTTCTTCCAGTTTTCCCTCCTGGAAATAAAACCCGCTGCCTGCGTTCCATGGCGCAACGATCGGTGTCGGCTCGTACAGCTCTAGAAAGAAGCGAAACAACTCGTCTTCAGTAAATTGCGTACGCAGCACGAACACATCGTCACGCCAGCAACCGGCTGCATTTCGATCGCCGGCCTGCTCCGCAACGAGCCGCAAGACAGCGAGCGCCTTGAGGTAGGAGGCCAGTGGTGTCGGTGTGCAACCGAGCAGGATGATTTCATTCCGGCCGCCGCTCGCGGAATAGGTCTGCTGCGGTTCTTCGGCCTGCGGCGCCTTCTCCCGGCCCGAGGCGGCGCGTGTGCGCTCGGCGTGCGCTGTCAGCCGGTCCAGCGCTTCCAGCCGCTCGCGTAGCGTCAGCGCGCGCCAGCGTCTCAGTTGCTCGCGGCGGCTGCCGTCGAAGGTAGTTTTCGACCAGTCGATGCGATCCTGCTCGCTCATGGTCCGACCTCGTTATCGAGAATCCAGCGCAGATGCTGAATGTCGTCCAGGTCACGCGGCCTGCCGGCTGCCTCCTTCATCTGGATCAGAGTAGGGAGGGAAACGAACCGTACGGGCAGCCCGGGTGCGATCTCGCCCTGGAGCGCCTTCCCGATCTCCTGGTGAAAATCGAACGGCTCGTACACGAACACATCCACCGAAGTCTCGGGATGATTGTCGCTGAAGAAATTGAGCACCCGCATGCCCTTTTCCTTGACCCAGCGACGCCGCTGCGCCTCGCTGGCGAACTGGTCTGCGGAAATGGGCACGCTCGGGCGATAACCGATCCTAGCAAGAGCAGCGAATGCTGCGACGACATTGTCGGCGTCTAGGGCGACGACGAGATCGATATCGGCAGTGAAGCGAACATAGCCGTGGGCGTTCACCGCCAGACCGCCCGCCACGAGATAGCGCACGCCGGCCTCGTTGAGCGCCTTGGTCACTGCCTCGAATGCGTCGAGCCTCATGCCTGCTCCTTGCGTGTGGCGCGCCAGTCGGCGATGCGCACCAGAGCTTCCAGCCACGCGAGCCGAAACGGCCCGAGATCGGCGAGCAGGCGACGCGTGCGTGTGGTCCACGACGGCCCCTGCGCGCTTTCGCCCAAGCGCATCAAATCCAGGCTCAGCTTGGTCTCCTGAAAGACCGTGCCATCCATGAACGTCACTTGCGGCAGCACATCCCCGTCCCATACGCCCCGCGCGAACAGGCGGCCGTCCCGTGGCTCGGTTTCGTCCGGCAGGGCGCGCAGCGAGAGCCGTACCTTGCCGTGGTGGGCGGCGATCAGATAGGCGATCAGGTTGATCCGTGGGTCGTCGGCGTACCGCTGTGCATGCAGCCAGGCAAGCGCCGACGCCAGTTCGTGCCGGAAATGCTTGCGCTCGATCTCGCGCTCGCCGTCACGCACGACGTAGCGGGGTCGCCGCGGCTTCCTGTCTGCTATGCGCCCAGCCTTGGCCCAGAAGCCTTCGCCAAGCTCGGCGCCAGTTCCTTGGCGGTGCGCCTCGCGCAGCATCGCGTCGAAGGCATCGTGCGCCTTGCCGAGATCGTGCCAGCGAGCCGCGTTCGTGACTGCATCCGCATCTTCCCCGTGGATCAGTAGCGCCTCGCAAAGGCGGCGCGCCTCCTCCTCGACATCGGCGAGATGCCGGGAAAGCGGGATCGCACGTTGCAACAGGCTGCGCGGATCGGCACCATAGCCCTCGGGTTCCTCGCTGCTCTGGCCGTTGGAGACGAGCGGTTCGACCCGGCCGTTCTCTGTGGCGGAAAAACCGAGATCGGGGCGGTATCCGCCCGCCTCGACGCTCAACATCAGAATCAGTCCGGGGCGCAGCCGATCGTTCTTGCCATGTCGCTGCCAGCGGCGCAGCAGCGGATCCCAGCGCCAAGCCTGCCCTGCCTCCAGCCTGCCGAGCAACGCCGGCACCGCATCCTTGCCGATGCTCGCGCGGCAGAGTTCGTCCCGGGTCGGCGGCGGTTGCATCGGATCGTTCGGGTCAGCGCCAAAATCGCGCCAGAAGAGCAGGGCGTCCGCATCGTCGGCGTCGCGCACGTACGGCGCGATGTCCACGTCGAACCCAGAGAGGTCGGGGTCGGTGTTATAGAGATCCAAGAAATCCTTGCGCCGGATGACTGGATGGAGCGGCGCCTGGTCATCCGCGGGCGGCAGAGCAGCCGGGCTCGCGCTCGCAAGTTTGACCAACTTTTCGCGCGCTGCCTTCAGCGCTCCGGAATCATACGGACGCGAAACCTCCGCATCGCCGGCAAGGTCGATCCAGATTACTTCGGCACCGCCGTGGTCGTTACACTCACCATAGCGGTTACAGCGGCCGAAGCGCTGCACCAGCGAAGACCACGGCGCGAGTTCCGTGTAGAGGGTGCGACTGGTCATATCCACTCCGGCTTCGACCGCCTGCGTGGCGATGACGATGCGTCCGGCGGCAGGCACTGGTGCGGTCAGGCGCGCTTCGCGGTCCCGGCGATCTGGACCACGGAAGCGTGAATGCACGAGCACCAACTCCGGGCCGGAATCGCCGGCCGCGGTGACGGAACCGGTCTGTTTGCCGTTTGCCCGGCCACGGCCGGTCTGTAGCGCGCGATACACGGCCTGGGCACGCTCGACCGTGTTGAGGATGACCAGCGTGGTGCTCCCCGCAAGATGCGCCTTGCGCACGCGCTCGGCAAGCGCCGCGGCATACTCGCCAACCTGACTTTTGCTGATGCCCTCGAGCGACACGTCGCAGCGCCGCAGCCGTTTTACGGCCTCGCGGCGCTTGCGAACCGCGGAGTCCCGGCGCCCCTGCGCCGAGAGCTGGTGCGCGCCGAGCTTCTGCACGTCGTTGAAGTCAACGGTGGCGAGCCAGTCGCGCGCGAGCGTCGCCGACACCCACAGGCTGCGGCTCGGTGTCGGCACCCCGAGTGCTCGCCGAAACGCCTCGAGCTGCGCGCTGGTCGGCAGGCCCGGCCCCATCAATTGCACTTCGTCGAACACCCAGAACGCGTCGTTGTGCAGCAGCGCGAAGTGCACTGGCCACTGGTAACGGCTCATGCCGTAGCCGCGCATCAGCGCGCGCGACAGCAGCATATCCTGCGTGCCGATCAGGATCATGTCTTCTTCGGGGTGTTCCGCCCAGATGGCTTTCTCGACGTCTTCGGAGCCGCCCATCAGCAGGTGCACCGATACCCTGCCTTCACCCGGCTCACCGCGGATCCCGAGGTTCGCGAGCCAGTCGCTCACGTTGCGATGCGTCTGCTCGACCAGCACCCGCATCGGCAGGCAGTAAACGAGCCGGCGCGGCGTATCTGCATCCGGCTCGTGCGCGCGGCCGCCGGCACGCCAGCCGCGCTTCCACAACCACGCGAGGACGACGGCCGCGGTCTTGCCGAGACCGGTTGGCACCTCGAGCAAATCCGGCCATGGTTCTTTCGCGAGACGGCGCTGGTACTCATATGCGTGAAGGTGCTGGTTCGCCTGCCTGTCGAGCGCCTGCCGGAAGAAAGTGTCGTAGTCCATCACGGAAGTCCCGGCGACCTTGGGTTATTCGGTTTCGCCCTCGGGTGCAGGCTCGGCTGCCGGTGCTTTGGCTGCGTCGGGCCGAGGGTCGAGTGCGCGTGCGCCTGCGAGCATCGTCGGAGCCCGGTGCCGCGGCGAAAGGCGGCGCGAGTGCGTGTTGCGCCCCTGCAGAGTTCTGCGGGGAAGCATCGCACGATGGCGCTCGAGGTGGCTCCGTGCGCGCTGCCTCGCCGCAGGCGAGGGCTCGGACGCCCGCTGCGCCGCCTCTCCGGTACCGCGCCCCTGTTCGGGGTGCCGCGATGTACGCGCGAAGACCGAATCGCAATCCTCCCTTGCGCCAGTGGCTGCTGCCGCGGATTGTCGAGCCGGGCAGTCTTAAATGGCGATCGCGCCCACGGGCAGTGTATCGGCGGGCTGCGGGGCGGCCAAGGCGCAGTGCAATAAGGGATTTCGCGCGGCGTCCATCGCGTTTCGAGATCGCTCGGCGCGTGCGCGGCGCGGGGCGATGTCCGAAAGTTGCGCGCGGCGGGTGTCGCCTCGTCTGTTCGGTCTCGCCAGCGCCGGGCGAAGCGGCGGGCGGCGCGGCTTGCCGGCGTGGAGATTTGCGCCCTTGGCGCCGGCCGCCGGAGCGGCGGCTCGATGGGCCCGCGCGCGGGCCGC
Organism: Pseudomonadota bacterium; assembly: GCA_040752005.1. Lineage (GTDB taxonomy): Bacteria > Pseudomonadota > Gammaproteobacteria > Burkholderiales > SG8-39 > RBG-16-66-20. The sequence goes on from JBFMFX010000009.1 coordinate 71,260, forward strand.
TCGCCGATCGTCGGTCCGCTGCCGGGCCGAGGCGTGGCGCGAACCGGAGCGGGCGCGGTGCCATCGTCATTCGATGCCGGCCCGGGAGCACCACGCCGCCTCCAGGCGCTCGCGCCAGAGATTGGCGAGCGGCGCGGGATCCCCGCGGTCGTGCGCGCGTAGCGCCGCGAGGTATCGCTCGCGCGCGGCGGCGCTGAGCGGGGCCAGTTGCACCGGCGGCAGGCCGAGGCGGCGCAGGATCTCGCGCAGCCACAGGCGCGTCGCGCGGCCGTTGAACGCGGCGAACGGCCGGATGAAGAGGAGCCTTCCCTCGGCAAAGGCTAGGGCGTCGAACGGTGCGCCGCCCGCCCGCGCATCGAGCCGCGCCCGCAGATCGCGGCAGTACTCGTTCACGAGCGCGGGCACGAGCGTGAAATCGGGCGGCGGATGCGGCTCGCGGGGGAAGTTCGCGCCGCGCCAGCCCGCGAGCGGCGGCGCGACGCCGGCGCACAGGCACGCGTGCAGCTCGAGAAGCAGCAGCTCGTCGAGCGCGGCGCGCGCGAACGCGCCTTCCTCGATGCGGCGCATCAGATCGAGCATGTTGCAGGCGAGCCGCGCCGCAAGCTCGCGATCGCCGGCCTTTTCGAACACGCCGCCGAGCATGCCGCGCGCCACTCTCAGGCGGCGATAGCGGCGCGCTTCAGCCCTCCGGATAGTGCTCGAGGGCGCGCCGCAACTGCGCCGCGACCGCCTTGCGCAGCGCGGGCGGCGAGACGACTTCCACGCCGGCGCCGTGGCGCAGGATGTCCATGACCAGCTCGCGCTCGTCGCGGTAGGGCAGCGTCAGCTCGAAGCTGCCGTCGGTGCGGTACTGCCCGACCTGCTCCGGATGCCAGCGCTCGTCGGCCACCCAGCGCGCCCGCTCGGGCGAGAAGCGCAGCACCGCGTGCCGGCTCGCGCGCCCGGCGAAGATGCCGTAGCTGGAGGCGAAGTGCTCGCGCAGGTCCTGCTCGGGCACTTCCTGCGCCGGCCGGTCGAGTTCGCGCGCCGCGTGGATGCGGTCCACGGAAAAGATGCGCAGGCCGTTGCGCAGATGGCACCAGGCGTCCAGATACCAGTTGTCGCGGTAGTGAACGAGGTGCTGCGGCGAGACCTCGCGCTCGGTGGATTCGTCGCGGCTGCGGGAGCGGTAGGCGATCGCCAGGCGCCGGCGCTGCAGCGTCGCGCTCGCGAGCGTGCGAAAGTGCGCGCCGGCGCTGCGCGCGCCGATCGGCAGCACGCGGATGCGGCGCGGCGCCTCCGAAAGGCCGAGGCGCCGGTGCGCGACCAGCTCAGCGACCCGCCGGGCGATCGGCTGCAGGTGCTCGGCGAGCAGGCCCGGCTCCAGTTGCTCGAGCAGCCGCTCGAAGACGGCGAGCGCCTGCAGTTCTTTTGCGTTGAACCACAGGCCGGGCAGCTCGTACGGGCCATCGCCCGGCGCCTGCGTGTAGAGGTAGCCGCCGCGCTCGGGCTGGAACGCCACCGGCGCACCGAGATAGTCGCGCAGCACCCTGAGCAGCCGGTACGCGCTCGGCCGGGAGCACTCCAGCCGCTCCATGATGGTCTCGATCGGTACCCCCGTCCTGCGCCCGGCGAGCAGCCGGTGCAGCTCGTAGATCCGGTCGAACTTGTCCACGCGGCGAGTTTACGCCACGCGCCGCTAGCGCAGATGCGCGGAACGCCGCAGCCGTCGCGCTCGTCGGGCGCGCGCCAGCGGCAGCCTTTGCGCCCTGCGGGCGCTAGCGCCGCTTGCGGGACGGGCGCGGGCGTGTGGCGCGGTACTCGCGCTCGACATCCCTCAGCAGGGCATGCGGCTCGCCCTCGATCGCGCGCATGAAGTGCAGGAATTCGACCACGTCCAGGCGCCGCTCGCCCGACTCGGCCTTCGAGACGTAGGACTGCGGCTTGCCGAGGCGCCGCGCCAGTTCCTGCTGCGTGATGCCGCGCGCCTGCCGCGCGGCCCGCATCCGGGCGAGCAGCGCGCGATACAGCGGCGAATGGGTGGAGCGCAAGGTCGGCAACCGCAACAGGACTTGGCCGGCTACGTCTAGACCCGTTTTGCCGTTATCCCAACTTGGGATATGCTGCGCGGCGCATGTCCCGGTTTGCCGAGCAGTCGCCCGCGCCGCGCCGCCGCAGGGCGGCCATTCGTGTGCTGGTGATCGCGGAGGGTGCCGTACAGCCCGCGCCGATCGGGCTTTCGCTCGGTCGGTGCGACGACGCGCGCCTCGAGGTGAGCCGCCTACGCGCGCTTGCGCCCGCCGCCGGCGCGGCGCGGCGCAGGCCGCCGGATGCGATCGTCCTTGAGCTCTCCGGGACGGCCGGCCTCGAGCGCGTTCGCCGCGTCGCGCTCGCGTATCCGGACGTTCCGCTGATCGTCCTCGCGCCGCGCGGCGCGCCGGCGCTCGCCGCCCGGGCGATCCGCCACGGCGCGCAGGACTGCCTGCCGAGGCGCGAAGCCGACGGCGAGCGCCTCGCGTGCGCGATCCGCATGGCGATCGAGCGCAAGCGCGCCGAGGCGCAACTGCTGCGGCGCGCGCACTTCGATTCGCTCACCGGGCTGGCGAACCGCGCGCTGTTCGCCGACCGGCTCGCGCACGCGCTCGCGCGCGCGCGGCGCCGCGGCGAGCGTGTCGGGCTGCTCTATCTGGATCTCGACGGGTTCAAGGCGATCAACGACGCGCGCGGGCACGCGGCGGGCGACGCGGCCCTGCGCCAGGTGGCGGCGCGCCTGCGCGCCGCGGTGCGCGAGAGCGAGACCGCCGCGCGTTTCGGCGGCGACGAGTTCACGGTGCTGATCGAACTGCTTCGCGACCCGGCGGATGCCGTCGCCGTCGCCGCGCGCATCGCCGCCGCGCTGCGCCGCCCGCTCGAGGTCGAGGGGCAGGAGGTGCGCCTGACGGCGAGCATCGGCATCGCGATCTTTCCGGACGATGGCACCGATCCGCAGACGCTGCTGCGCAGCGCCGACCGGGCGATGTTCCGTGTGAAGCGCTCGGGCGGCGGCCATGCGCGGTTCGCGAGCGAGCGCCGCACCGGCGGGAAAGCGCGCCGGCGAGGTGAGCCCGCGCCGGCCCCGCAGGATGCGGCGGGCGCCGCGGCCGCGCCGCTGCTCGACTTTGGCCAGGCGGCCGAGCGCGCAAGGCGCGGCCAGGGCGCGGCGTTCGCGTTCTGCCCGATCGCCGGCGCGCCGGCGCCGCGCCGCGACGCCGCGTGCGCCGGAGCGAACCTGTTCGTGGTCGCCGATGGCGCCGGCGGCGCGCGGCGATCGCGCGCGGATGCAGGCTACCGCGTCATTTACGTCGGCGGCCGGTTCGGCACCGCCTCGCTCGTTCGCATGACCTTCGCACCCGGGGCGGTGCCGCGCGAGGCGCGCGAGGCGCGCTACCGCCCGCTGGCGCAGTTCGACGAATCGCTGCTGCGCGGCGACCTGCACCGCATTCACGCCGCGCTCGCGCTGCGCGCGCTGACGCCGGCGCCGCCTGCGGCGGCCGGTACGGCGTCAAACCCGAACGGCGCGGTGCGCGCGCGCCCCGCCGCGGGCTAGAACGGCAGCGGCGCTTCCGGCTTCATCGGCTGCAGCACCGCGCGGAACTCCTCCTGGATGCGGCGCAGAGCCTGCGGCGTGTCGCCCTCGAAGCGCAGCACGATCACCGGCGTGGTGTTGGAGGCGCGCGCCAGGCCGAAGCCGTCGGCGTATTCGGCGCGCACGCCGTCAATGGTGAGGATCCGCTCGGCACTGCGGAACGGCTTCGTTTCCTGCAGGCGCGCGATCAGCGCATGCGGCTCGCCCTCGGCGAGCTTCCAGTTGAGTTCCGGCGTCGAGGGCGCATCGGGTAGCGCCTCGAGCGCCGCGCCCGGATCGGCCTCGCGCGAGACGATTTCCAGCAACCGGGCGCCGGCGTACAGCGCATCGTCGAACCCGTACCAGCGCTCCTTGAAGAAGATGTGGCCCGACATCTCGCCCGCGAGCGGCGCGCCGCTCTCGGCGAGCTTCGCCTTGATGAGCGAGTGCCCGGTCTTCCAGATGACGGGACGGCCGCCATGGCGCTCGATCCAGCGCGCGAGCAGCCGCGTGCACTTGACGTCGTAGATGATCTCGGCGCCGGGATTGCGCGCAAGCACGTCCTTTGCAAAGAGCATGAGCTGGCGGTCCGGATAGATGACCGCGCCCGAGGGCGTCACCACGCCCAGCCGGTCGCCGTCGCCGTCGAAGGCGAGGCCGAGCGCCGCGCGCTCGCGCTTCACCGCGGCGATCACGTCGGCGAGATTCTCTGGCTTGGAGGGATCCGGATGGTGGTTCGGAAAGCGCCCGTTCACCTCGGTGTAGAGCTCGATCACCTCGCAGCCCAGGCGCCGGTAAAGGCGCGGCGCGATCGCGCCGGTGACGCCATTGCCGCAGTCCACCGCGATCCTGAGCGGCCGCGCGAGCTTCACGTCGCCGGCGATACGCTCGACGTACGCCTCGCGGATGTCGGCGCTCGTGCGCCGCCCTGAGCCGCTGGCGAAGCTTCCGGACTCGATGCGCCGGCGCAGTTCCTGGATTTCGTCTCCCGCGAGGGTTTTGCCCTCGACCATCATCTTGATGCCGTTGTATTCGGGCGGGTTGTGGCTGCCGGTGACCGCAAGCGCGCTGCCGCAGCCGAGGTGGTGCGCCGCGAACCAGGCAAGCGGTGTCGGCACCATGCCGAGGTCGGTCGCGTCCGCGCCGGAGGCGAGGAGACCCTCGATGAGCGCCGCTGCGAGAGCGGGACTGGTGAGTCGCCCGTCGCGGCCAACCGCGAACGCGAGCCCGGGCCGGCCGAGCGCGCGGCCGATCGCGTGCATCACCTCGTCGCTGAGCGAGCGGCCCGCGATGCCGCGGATGTCGTAGGCGCGGAAGATTTCTGCAGGAACGTTCATCGTTGCTCGAGGAAGTGAAGGATTCGGCGCACGAGCCAATCGCCGCGATCCGGAAAGCCGGCATGGCCGCCGGTCGCGGGGAATTCGAGCGTCAGGAAAGCATTATCGCGCGCCGAAGCCGCGGCCGCATCCAGCGCCTGTGCCGGAAGAAAAGGATCGTTGCGGGCGTTGAGCACCAGCGTCGGTACCGCGATGGCCGCAAGCCACGGGCCGCAGGAGGCGCGTGCCCAGTAGTCCTCGGCGTCGCGAAAACCGTGCAGCGGCGCGGTCACCGTGTCGTCGAAGGCGCGAAACGTCTTCGCCGCGCGCACGCGCGCCGGATCGTACAGGCCGGGGTGGCGGCGGAGCTTCTCGAGCGCCTTGCGCCGCAGCGTCCAGAGGAAATGCCGCGCGTACACCTCGCGGTTGAAGCCGCGATCGAGCGCATTTGCCGAGGCGGCGAGATCGAGCGGCGCCGACACCGCCACCGCGCGGCGCACGAGCTTCGCCGCGCGCGGCCCCGACTCGCCGAGCCATTTGAGGAGGACGTTGCCGCCGAGCGAGACGCCCGCTGCGTAAAGCCGCCGACCGGTGTTCGCGAAGCGCTCGATCATCCAGGCGGTTTCGGCGCTGTCGCCGGAATGGTAGGCGCGCGGCAGGCGGTTCAATTCGCCCGAGCAGCCGCGGAAATGCGGCAGCGCGACGCGCCAGCCTTGCCGCGTCGCGCGCGCGGCGAGTGCGCGCGCGTAGTGGCTCGCCGAGCCGCCCTCCAGGCCGTGAAAGAGCACGAGCAGCCGCGGCGCGTGCGGGGCGCCCGCCCAGTCCACGTCCACGAAATCGCCGTCGGGCGTGTCCCAGCGCTCGCGCGTCCAGGCGACGCGCGGCCGGCGCACGAGCACCGGAACGATCGTCTGCAGATGCCCGCCCGGCAGCCACCAGGGCGCGCAATACGGCCCGGGATGCGCTTTCAATGAAGGAGCTTGGGCCCCGGCGGAGCGGGGGGGCGTTCGGCCGGCACCGCGGCGGGTGCGGGCGAGGCGTGGTGCACGATCATTCGCCATCCGGTCGCGGTGCGGAGGTACACGTTCGTCGCCACCACCGGCGGCTGCGGCCTGGATTCGCCGGGCACCGTGATCGTCTCGTGCACGCTGTGCACCGCGAGCATCGCATTGGCGATCGTCACGCGCTGCACCGCGCGGATGCGCATGCCGGGGCCGGCGGCGAAAATCGCGCGCCAGCTACCGCGCACCTGCTCGGCACCGGCAAGGCGCGGCCCGCCCGGATGCACGCAGACGATCTCCTCGTCCTCCGCCCAGACGGCCATCATCGCTTCCAGGTCGGCGGCCTCGATCGCCTCGTAGAAGGCGTTTTCCGCATCCTGCGCCGTCGGAAAAAACTTCCCCGCCATCCAGAATCAGGGTCAGACCCCGTTTTTTCTCCCGTACCGCTATTGTTGCCGAAAATCAGGTCAGACCCGGGCCTGACCCTGATTTTCGAGCTCGGCGAGGACGCGCTCGACGGAGATCTCGCGCAGGCAGCGCAGGTGCCCCAGGGGGCAGACGCGCGCAAAGCACGGGCTGCATTCGAGCCGCAGCCAGAGCACGCGGGCGTTGTCCGACCGGGGCGGGGTGTGCTCCGGGCTGGAGGAGCCGAAGATCGCCACCAGCGGCCGGCCGAACGCCGCCGCGACGTGCATGAGTCCGGAATCGTTCGCCACCACGAAGCGCGCGCCGGCGATCAGGTCCATCGCCTCGTCGAGCGTGGTCCTTCCCGCCAGATTGAGGCCGGCGATGCCGGCGCAGGCATCGGCGTCCCTTGCCGAGCCGAGCAGCACCGCCGGAACCGGAAGGCGCGGGGCGAGCTCGGCGAAATACGGCCAGCGCTTGGCCGGCCCGTATTCGGCACCGGGGCAGAGCACGCAGTAATCGCCCGCAATGCCGAAGCGCCTCGCCGCGCGCGCCATGCCCGCCGGCTCGGCACGCAGCCTGGGCAGCGGCAGCGGCTCCGCGGCCGCAGCACCCGCCGCATCGGCGAGCGCCGCATAGTGCTCGGCCATCGGCGCACCGCGCGCCCGGTATCGGCGGTTGAGAAGCCCGTAGCGCGCCTCGCCGGTGTAGCCCGCGCGCACGGGGATCGCCGCGAAGAACGGCACCAGCGCCGACTTCCACGAGTTGGGCAGCACGAGCGCCAGATCGTAGCCCCGCGCGCGCAGGGCGCGCCCGAGGCGCCAGCGCTCGGCGAGCTGGAGCGCGCCGTGGCGGAAATCCGCCTCGATTACCTCGTCCAGCTCGGGCATGCGCCGCAGCACCGGCGCTACCCATGGCGGGCCGAGCGCCTCCAGCCGCGCCTGCGGGTGCCTTGCGCGCACTCGCGCAAGCAGCGGCTGCGCCATCAGCGCGTCGCCGATCCAGTTCGGCGCGACGACGAGAATGCGGCGCAGGCCGGCGACCCCCGGCGGCGGTCTCAGTGCCCGCTCTTCGGCGGCTCGCCCTTCAGGACGTACTTGGTGCCGCAGTAGGGGCACATCGCCACACCGTGCTTCGCGACGTTGAGAAAGACGCGCGGGTGCAGCGCCCACAGCGGCGCGCCCGGCCGCGGGCAGTGCAGCGGCAGATCGTTCGCGGTGACCTCGACGACGCGCGTGCCGCCGCGTTCCTCGACGTCGCTCATCGCCTGCGCTTTCCCATCGGCACCGGCGTGAGCCAGTGCCGGTGCTTGCGGTCCTTGCCGGTGACCACGTCGAAGAACGCCTTCTGCAGCGCCTTGGTCACCGGACCGGCGCGCCCGGCGCCGATGCGCCGGCCGTCGAGCTCCCGGATCGGGGTGACTTCCGCCGCGGTGCCGGTGAAGAAGCACTCGTCGGCGATGTAGATGTCGTCGCGCGTCAGGCGCTTGGACTTCACCGTGTAGCCGAGCCCCTCGGCGAGCTCGATCACCGTGGAGCGCGTGATTCCGGTGAGCGCGGAGGTGAGTTCCGGCTCGTAGATCACGCCGTCCTTGACGATGAAGAGGTTCTCGCCGGCGCCCTCGGCGACGAAGCCCTCGACATCGAGCAGCAACCCCTCGTCGTAGCCGTGCAGGGTCGCCTCCAGCGTCGCGAGCACCGAGTTGGGATAGGTGCCCGACATCTTCGCGCGCGGCATCGTGACGTTGACGTGGTGCCGCGCCCAGGACGAAGTCTTGACGCGGATGCCCTTGGAAAGCGCCTCCGGACCGAGATACGCGCCCCACGGCCAGGCCGCGATCGCCACGTGCACGCGCGCCCCGACCGGCGAGACGCCCATCTTCTCCGAGCCGTAGAACGCGATCGGCCGGATGTAGCAGGCCTCGTGGCCGTTGGCGCGCACCGTCTCGATCTGCGCCTCGATCAGCTTTTCGCGCGTGTACGGGATCTCCATCAGGTAGATGTGCGCGGAGTTGAACAGGCGCTCGGTGTGCTCCTTGAGGCGGAAGATCGCGGTGCCCTGCGCGGTCTTGTAGGCGCGCAGCCCCTCGAACACCGCCAGGCCGTAGTGCAGCGAATGGGTGAGCACGTGCGTGGTCGCCTCGCGCCACGGCACCAGCCTGCCGTCGTACCAGATCCAGCCGTCGCGGTCGGCCATCGAGAGCGGCGCCTGTGCCGCCGCCTTTGCCCTTGCCATGAGGATTCGTCTCCCTGAAAGCGAAGCCCCATTCTAACCACGCCGGCGCCGGATGCGCCATACTATTAACATGAGCGTTAACAATCCGGATCGCGTGTTCGCCGCGCTCGCCTCGGCGCCGCGCCGGCGCATGCTCGCCTCGCTCGCGCAGAGCGCGCTCTCGACCACCGAGCTCGCCGCGCGCTTCGGCCTGACCGCGCCGGCGGTCTCGCGCCACCTCGCGGTGCTCGCGAACGCGGGGCTGGTCGCCGCCTCGCGCCAGGGGCAGCGCGTGCTGTATCGCCTCAAGCGCGAGGCGCTCCTCGAGGCGCTGGCGCGCTTCGCCTCGGAAGTGGACGGGCCGCTGCGGCGCGAGCCGCCGCTCGCGCGTCCGCCGCGCGAGGCGATCTGAAGCGCTGCGATGGGCCCGGCGGAGACTTTCCTCGCCACCTTCGCGCTGGTGGGCGTCGCGCTCGGCGCGGCGGGCGGCGCGGCCTCGGCGCTCGCGGGTTTGAGCCCGGCGAAGTGCTTTGCCGCCGCGCTCGGCCTGCATGTCGGCGCGCTCGCGCTGCCGGATCTCTCGCAGGTGCTCGGGCCCGGCGACATCGTCGCCGCGATCGTGATCGGACCGCTGCTGGTCTTCGTTCCGCCGGCGGCGGGGTTCATCGGCGCGCGCCGGATCCTTGCGGCGCCGCCGAACCCGCCCGAGTCCTAATCGCCGAGCACCGCGTGCCACAGCTCGCGCACGGCCTCGGCGTGCGCGCACACCCGATCGAGCGGCACGCGGGCGTACTTTTCGCCGGCAAGGCGCAGCGCGTGCTGCAGGCGGCGGAACTCGCGGTAGGCGGTGCGGCAGCGCTCGGCAAGCGCCGGCTCGATCAGACCGAGCTCGGCGGCGATGCCGAGCAGCGCGATGTTGCCGAGGTTGCCGGTGAGGCGCGGATGGCGGTGCGCGTGCGCGAGCACCAGGTACTGGACCACGAACTCGATGTCTATCATGCCGCCGGCGTCGTGCTTGAGGTCGAACAGGCCCGAGCGGTTCGGGTGCGCGGCGTGGATTCTCTCGCGCATCGCGCGCACCTCGCGCGCGAGCGCGGCCGGGTCGCGTTCGCGGGTGAGAATGCGCACGCGGAGGTCCTCGAACCGGGCGCCGATCTCGCGGTCTCCGGCGCAGTAGCGCGCGCGGGTGAGCGCCTGGTGCTCCCAGACCCAGGCCGATTCCTGCTGATATCTTTCGAAGCCGGCGAGCGAGGACACCAGCAGCCCCTTGGAGCCGGAGGGCCGCAGCGCTAGGTCGGTCTCGAAGAGCCGGCCCGAGGCGGTGCTCGCGGTGAGCCAGATGTTCAGGCGCTGCGCAAGGCGCACGTAGTTTTCCTCGGCGCGCTCGTGCGGGTCGTCATACAGAAACACCATGTCGAGATCGGACGCGTAGCCCAGTTCCTTGCCGCCGAGCTTGCCGTAGCCGATGATGGCGAAGCGCGGCGCGTCGCGGTGGCGGTTCTTCACCTCGCGCCAGGCGCATTCGAGAGCGACGCCGAGCACGCGGTCGGCGAGTTCGGACAGATGATCGGCCAGGCGCTCGACGGTGAGCAGGCCGGCGAGGTCCTGCGCGAGCAGCCGGAAGACCTGCGCCTGATGGTGCTCGCGCAGCACGTTCATCTGCCGCTCAGTGTCGCCGGCGGCGGCGGCGATCGCGGCGCGCAGCGACCGTTCGAACGCCTCCCAGTCGGGCGCGGCGTAGAGCACGCGGTCGTCGAGCAGCTCGTCAAGCAGCAGCGGATGCCGGGTGACGTATTCCGCCGCCCACGGCGAGGCGCCGATGATGCGCGCGACGCGCTCGAGCGCCTGCGGGTGCTCGGCGAGTAGCGCCAGGTAGGACGCGCGCCGCGCCACCGCCTCGATGAGATCAATGCCGCGCGCCACGGTCTGTTGCGGATCCGCCGTCGCCTGCGCGGCGCGCGCGAGCAGCGGCACGAGCACGTCCACGCGGCGGCGCGAATCGTCCGGAAGCTGCGCGTAGCGCTGGCTGCGGCGCAGGGCCTCGGCGCGCGGATGCTCGGGCCAGGGCGCTTCGGCCTCGGCCGGCTCCCCGCCCAGCACCTCGCGGAAATGCCGCGTCACGGCGTCGCGGTGGCGGGCGAGTTCCGCGGCGAGCGCATTCCAGTCCGCGCAGGCCATCATGCGCGCCACGCGGGCGCGGTCCTCGTCGTTCTCGGGCAGCCGGTGGCGCTGCGCGTCGTCGAGGTACTGCAGCCGGTGCTCCAGGCGCCGCAGGAACACGTAGGCGATCGCAAGCTCGCGCACCGCCTCCGACGGCAGCAGCCCGCGCTCGCCGAGCAGCGCGAGCGCCGCGAGCGTCGGGCGCACCGCGAGCGCCGGATCGCGCCCGCCGCGGATGAGCTGGAGCACCTGCGCCACGAACTCGATCTCGCGGATTCCGCCCGGGCCGAGCTTGATGTCCTCGGCGAGATCGCGCCGCTCGACCTCGCGCCGCACCTCGGCGTGCAGCCGGCGCATCGCCGCGAGCATCGCGTAGTCGAGATACTTGCGATACACGAACGGGCGCACGATCGCCGCGAGCGCCTCGTGCCTCGCGCCGCTCAGCGGACGCGCCTTGATCCAGGCGTAGCGCTCCCAGTCGCGCCCCTGGGTGAGGAAGTACGCCTCCAGCGCGTCGAAGCTCGTCACCAGCGGTCCGGAGTTCCCGTACGGGCGCAGCCGCATGTCCACCCGGAAAGCGAAGCCGTCCTCGGTGACATCGTTGAGCAGCGCGATCAGCCTGCGCGCGGCGCGGTCGAGCCGCTCGGGCTCGGCGCCGTCGGGATGCACGAACACCAGATCCACGTCGGAGGAGACGTTGAGCTCGCGACCGCCGAGCTTTCCCATCGCGACGACGATCAGGTCGGTGCAGCCGAGCCATTCGAGCGCGACGCGGATCTCCTGCTCGGCGAGCTCGCTCATCGTCGCGCAGACCTCGTGCAGATCGGCCTCGCCCGCGAGGTCGCGCGCCAGCACGCGCAGGAACACGCGCTGGCGCAGCCTGCGCAGGCGCCGTCGCAGCGCCGTCTCGTCGTCGCCGGCCGCGCCCGCCACCGCCGCGGCGATCTCGGCCGGCGTGAAAGGCCCGGTGGCGCTGAGCTCGGAGGCCAGTTCGGGGCGCGCCGAAAGCATTCGTTGCGCCGCGCGCGAAAGCTCGATTTTCCGAAGCGGATCCGACATTTACGGATAGAATGCCGGTGGCTGCGGCGCTTGCTGCGCCGGAACGTTGTCCCGTCCCTGCTGCCTCAAGGAGAGAGGGACTCTCGAACTCCGCATGCGCATCATCATCAAACGTCTCCTGCTCGTGCTTGAGGCGCTCGCGTGGGCGGTGTTCTTCGCGTTCGCGCTGACGATCCTCGCGCTGCGCTACTGGGTGCTGCCCGACATCGAGCGATGGCGCGAGGATATCGTGGCCGAGCTTTCGCGCACGATCGGGCTGCCGGTCAGGATCGGGGCGATCGAAACCGACTGGGCCGGCCTCGCGCCACGGATTCTCATCTCCGATGTGCGCCTGTACGACCGCGACGGTCGCGAGGCGCTGGTGCTGCCGGAAGTCGAGAACGTGGTGTCCTGGCGCTCGCTCGCGGCACGGGAGCTGCGGCTTGCCTCGTTCGTCGTCGAAGGCCCGCGGCTCGCGATCCGGCGCGACGCGAAAGGCGCGATCACGGTCGGCGGGATCGAGGTTTCGGGCGACGAGGGCGGTCGCTTCTCCGAATGGGTCCTCGGCCAGAGCGAGATCGTGATCCGCGATGCCGTGGTGACCTGGACCGACGAGATGCGCGGCGCGCCGCCGCTCGCGCTGCAGTCGCTCAATTTCCGCCTGCGCAACGACGGCGAACGGCACGCGATCGGCCTGAGCGCGCGCCCGCCGCGGCACCTCGGGCCGGGCGTGGAGCTGCGCGCCGAACTGTTCGGGCGCAGCCTCGCCGAGCTCGCCGAATGGAACGGCCGGCTCTACGCGGAGCTGGGCTACACCGATCTCGCCGGCTGGCGCGCCTGGGTGGATTATCCGCTCGAAGTGCGCTCGGGCAAGGGGGCGCTGCGGCTGTGGGCGACGCTCGAGGCCGGTCGGCTTGTGCGCGCGACCGCGGACGTCGCGCTCTCGGACGTGGCGGCGCGCCTCGGCGCGGACCTGCCGCTGCTGGAGATCACGAGCGTCCGCGGCCGGCTTCACGGGCGCACCGCGGGCCGCGGCTACGAATTCGGCGCGCGCAACCTCGTGCTTGCGGCGCCGCAGGCGCCGGCGATGAACGCGGGCAGCGTCCGGCTGCTCTGGGAGCCGGCCGACGGTACCCGGCCGCAGAGCGGCTCGTTCAGCGCGAACCTGCTGGCGCTCGAGCCCCTTGCCCACCTCGCCGAGTTCCTGCCGCTGCCGCCGGACGTGCGCAAGCTGCTCGCGGACCTGGCGCCGCGCGGCAACCTGCTCGATGCGCGCCTGGACTGGACCGGGGAGCTGCCGGATCGCGCCACCTACAGCGCGCGCGTGCGCTTTGCGGAGCTTGGAGCGAGGGCGTGGGCGGACGTGCCGGGATTCGCCGGGCTGTCCGGAAGCCTGGAAGCGAACGAGAGAAAGGGCACGCTCTATCTGGCCTCGCAGAAGGCCGAGATCAGTCTGCCGCGAGTATTTCCGGAGCCGCACTTGCGGTTCGATTCGCTCGTCGGAGAGATCGGCTGGGACCACGAACCCGGCGGCGCGCTCGTGGTGCGCATCGCGAGCCTCAGCTTCGCCAACCCCGATCTGGCCGGCTCGGTTTACGGGAACTGGCGGCGCGCGCCGCAAGGACCGGGCGCGGTGGATCTGACGGCGCAGCTGGTGCGCGCCGACGGTCGCGCCACGGCGCGCTATCTGCCGCTCGCCTCCCTCATGGGCGCGCAGACGCGGCGCTGGGTGGAGACCTCGGTTCTCGCCGGAACGGTGAAGGAGGCGCGGTTGCGCCTGAGCGGCGATCTGCGCCATTTTCCCTTCACCGACGCCGCCAAGGGGCAGTTCCAGGTCGCGGCGAAAGTTTCGGGCGGCGTGCTCGACTACGCCGACGGCTGGCCGCGCATCGAGGCGATCGAGGCCGATCTCCTGTTCGAGCGCGACCGCATGGAGATCGCCGCGCGCTCGGGCGCGATCCTCGGCGCGCGCCTGAGCGGCGTGCGCGCCAGCATCCCGAGCATGCTCGCGCGCGAGACGCACCTGATCGTGGACGGCCTGGCCGAGGGCCCGACCGCGGAGTTCCTGCGCTACATCCAGGCGAGTCCCGTCCGGCGAATGGTGGACGGCATCACCGACGGCATCAGCGCGACCGGGCGCGGCCGCCTGCGCCTGCGGCTGGACCTGCCTCTGGAGAATCTCGATCGCACCCGGGTCGCGGGCGAATATCAGTTCGCCGGGAACACGATCACCGTGGATCCGCGCCTGCCGCCGCTCGCCGCCGCCAGCGGCAAGGTCGCCTTCACCGAGTCCTCGCTTGCGGTGCAGGACGTGCGCGCGATGCTGTTCGGTGGCCCGGTGACGATCTCCGGCGGCGGCCGCTCCGGCGAGCCGACCTCGATCGTCGCGCGCGGCCGCGGCAGCGTGGAGGGTTTCGCCACGCTGTTCGACCATCCGTGGCGCCGGCGCCTGTCGGGCACCGCCGATTACACCGCGACGGTAACGATGGTCGAAGGCCGACCCCGGTTTTCCTTCGAGTCGCCGCTGCAGGGGATCACGAGCGCGCTGCCGCCGCCGCTCGCCAAACGCGCGGCCGACCCGCTGCCGCTGCGGGTGGAAGTGACGCCGGGCGAGGGTCGCGAGCGAGTCTCGCTCGCCCTCGGGCCGCCCGGCGGGCGCATCGTCGCGGCGGAATTCCTGCGCGCCGCCGGGCCGCGCGGCGCGATGCAGACGCAACGGGCGCTGGTGCTGCTCAATCCGGCCGCCGGCGTAGAGACGCGGATCCCGGAGCGGCGCGGAATCACGGTGCGCGGCGCGCTGCCTGCGCTCGACCTGGACCGCTGGCTGCCGCTGCTTGCGGAAGAAGGCGGGCTGGAAGAGGGCGGCACCAGCTTCGATCTGCGTGTCGGCATCCTGGACGCCTTCGGCAAGCGCATGCGCGAGGTGGCGATGAAGGGCGCGACCGAAGCGGGCGGCTGGTCGGCGAGCGTCGCGAGCGCCGAGCTGGCCGGGGACCTGCTTTATCGCGCCGAGGGCGGCGGGCGCCTGATCGCGCGCCTGAAGCACTTCACGCTGCCGGAGGATGCGCCGGGCGCCAAACCCGCCGAGGGGCAGAAGTCGCTGCCGGCGGTGGACGCGGTCGTCGAGAGCTTCAACCACCGCGGCCGCAAGCTCGGGCGCGTCGAGGTCGCCGCGCGCCTGGAGGGCGCGGATTGGCGCGTCGAGAAGCTCGCCATGGTCAACCCCGACTCGTCGCTCTCGGGCAAGGGCATCTGGCACACCGGCGCCGGCTCGCGCACGGCGGTCGAATTCACGCTCGACGTCGCCGATCTCGGCCGGCTGCTCGAGCGGCTCGGCTATCCGGAACAGGTGAAAGGCGGTCGCGGCCGGCTCCACGGCAAGCTCGAGTGGAAGGGCGACCCGGTGCTGCTCGACTACGCGACGCTCGCCGGGCAGTTGCAGATGGAGGTGCAGGACGGCCAGTTTCTCGAGATCGAGCCCGGCATCGGCAAGCTCGTCGCCCTGATGAGCCTGCAGATGCTGCCGCGGCGCATCGCGCTCGATTTCCGCGACGTGTTTTCCAAGGGATTCAAGTTCGACACCATCTCGGCGAGCCTGGCGATCGAGCGCGGCGTCATGACGACGAACGATTTCCGCATGCGTGGCCCGGCGGCCGAGGTGACCATGAGCGGGCTGGTGGATCTCAACCTCGAGGCGCAGAACCTGCACGTGCGCGTGGTACCGCGCATGGAAGGGGTGGCCTCCACCGTGGTGGGCCTGGTCAATCCGGCGGCCGGCGTGGCGACGATGCTCGCGCAGAGGATCCTGAAGGATCCGCTGGGACAGATCGCGGCCTCCGAGTACCGCATCACCGGCACATGGTCCGACCCGAAGGTCGAGCCGGTGCGTCCGCCGGAGGCGCCGTCGCCGGCGAACGAGGACCCGTCGCGGCCGGCCGCGCCCGGAGGCTGAGACGGGCCAGGAAACGGAGGAAAATGGAGCCATGAAAACCGACGTTGCGCTCGCCGCCGCCGAGCAGTGCCTGCTGGCGCCGAACGAGCTGGGAACCGGCGATCTGGAAGCGGTGTTCGGCACGCTCGCCTCGCGCCGGCTGGACTGGGCGGACCTGTACTTCCAGTACGTGCGCTCCGAGAGCTGGAGCCTGGAGGAGGGCATCGTCAAGTCCGGCAGCTTCAACATCGAGCAGGGCGTGGGCGTGCGCGCGATCGCCGGGGAAAAGACTGCGTTCGCGTACTCGGACGACATCAGTGTTCGTGCGCTCGCCGACGCCGCGCGCGCGGCGCGCGCGATCGCCGCCTCCGGCGGCGGGAGGAAGACGCACGTGGCGCGCCGGCAGCGCGCCGTGCGGCGCTACGCGCCGCTCGATCCGCTCGCCTCGCTCGCCGCCGAACAAAAGGTCGCGCTTCTGGAGCGCCTGGAGCGCAAGTGCCGCGCGCTCGACCCGCGCGTCGTGCAGGTGATGGCGAGCCTCTCGGGCTGGTACGAGGTGGTGCTGATCGCGCGCTCCGACGGCGTGCTCGCCGCCGACGTCAGGCCGCTCGTGCGCCTGTCGCTGCAGGTGATTGCCGAGGCGAACGGCCGGCGCGAAACCGGAGTCGCCGGCGGCGGCGGCCGCACCGATTACGGCCACTTCACCGACGCCGTTCTCGACGAGTATGCGCGGCGCGCGGTGGCGCAGGCGCTCGTCAATCTCGAGGCGGTGCCGGCGCCCGCCGGTACGATGACGGTGGTGCTCGGGCCGGGCTGGCCGGGGATCCTGCTGCACGAGGCGGTCGGACACGGGCTGGAGGGCGATTTCAATCGCAAGGGCAGCTCGGCGTTCGCCGGGCGGCTGGGCGAGCGCGTCGCCGCCCCCGGCGTCACCGTGGTGGACGACGGCACGCTCGCCGGGCGGCGCGGCTCGCTCACGGTGGACGACGAAGGCAATCCGACGCGCCGGACGGTGCTCATCGAGGACGGGATCCTGCGCGGCTACATGCAGGACAGCCTCAACGCGCGCCTGATGAAGATGCCGCTCACCGGCAACGGCCGGCGCGAGTCGTTCGCGCATCTGGTGCTGCCGCGCATGACCAACACCTACATGCTCGCCGGGCGGCACGACCCGCAGGAGATCATCGCGAGCGTCGGCAAGGGCCTGTACGCGGTGAGCTTCGGCGGCGGCCAGGTGGACATCACCAACGGCAAGTTCGTGTTCTCGGCCTCGGAGGCCTACCTGATCGAGGACGGCAAGGTGACGCGGCCGGTGAAGGGCGCCACGCTGATCGGCAACGGCCCGGACGTGCTCACGCGCGTGACGATGATCGGCAACGATCTCGCTCTCGATCCGGGCATCGGCACCTGCGGCAAGGACGGCCAGAGTGTGCCGGTCGGGGTCGGGCAGCCGACCCTGCGCGTGGACGGTCTGACGGTGGGAGGAACCGCGTAGCGACGAAGGAGGAGGGCATGGCGGACAAGGTGAAGCATTGCGCGCATTGCAGCAACGTGATGGAGCCGGCGCAGCTCGATCGGCTCTCGGCGGGCGAGCCTCCGCTCAGAGTGAGCATGCTCGGTTTTCCGCTCCTGAAATGCGTCAAGGGGCACGCGGCGCCAGTGCACCGCGACTTCATGGTCTGGCTGCTGCGCACCCTGCGCGAGCGAGCCGCCGCCGAAATCCCCGGCGGCGAGGCGAAGGGCCTGCTGTTCAAGAAGTACTACTGCGCCTGCGGCGCGCAGCTTCCGGCCACGCCCGGGCGCGACGGCGCCTTTACGCTGGAGATCGCCTTCGAGGGGGTGCCGGCATTCAAGGCCGAGATCGTGACGCCCCTGTACCAGTGCCCGTCCTGCGGCAAGGAACAGGCGCGCTCGGCGGCGGAGCTCGCCGCCAAGGTGCCGGAGACGATCACCGTGCTAAACGACGCAGCCGGCTTTCCTCACAGCGGCTGATGCTCGGGCTGCCGGCGAACGAGACCCGGTTTCTCGCCGACGCGGAGCAAATCGCCGCGGCGATTCCCGACGGCGCGCTCGTGGCGCTGCCGCCCGATTACTCGATGCCGGCCATGGCGGTGGTGCGCGCGCTCATCCGGCGCCGCGCGCGCGGCCTGCGATTGCTGGGCGTGCCGGTGCTCGGCCTGTGCGCCGATCTGCTCATCGGCGCCGGCTGCGTCGCCGAGGTCGAATCGAGCGCGGTGTCGCTCGGCGAGGCCGGCCCGGCGCCGCGGTTCACCGAGGCGGCGGAGAAGGGCCTCGTGCGCGTACGTGACAGCACCTGCCCGATGGTGCACTCGGCGCTTCAGGCTGCCGAGAAGGGCGTGCCGTTCATGCCGCTCTCGGGGGTGATCGGCTCGGATCTCCTTGCGCGCCGCGCGGACTGGAAGGTGATCGAGGATCCCTTCGGCGCGGACCGGCTCGTGGTCGCGCGCGCGATCACGCCGGAGGTGGCGCTCTTTCACGCGCGCTGGGCTGATGCCGCGGGCAACGTCTGGGTCGGCCGGCGCCGCGAGCTGGCGACGATCGCGCACGCCTCGCGCGCTTGCTACGTCACGTTCGAGGAGCGGCGCGAGCGCGACATGCTGGAAGACGAGCTGCTCGCCCCGGGCGTGATCTCGTCGGTGTACGTCACCGCGGCCGCTCCCGCGCCGCGCGGCGCCTGGCCGCTTGGCGTGCCCGACTGCTACGCAATGGACGACGCGCACCTCGCGCGCTACGCGCAGGCCGCGCGCACGCAAGAGGGCTTCCGGCGCTATCTCGACGAGTTCGTGCTGAACGCGGTCGCCGCGTGAGCTACGCGCCCGAGGAGCTTCTTGCCTGCGCGATCGCGCGCATGGTCGAGGGCGCGGCGCACGCCGCGGTGGGCGCCGCCTCGCCGATCCCGGCCGCAGGTTGCCTGCTCGCGCGCGCGCGCGACGGCGCGCGGCCGCGCGTGTCGCTGCTGCACCGGCGCCGCGGCAACCCGTTCAGCGAGGGTTCAAGGGAGCTTTTCGATCTCGCCGGGCAGGGGCGCATTGACGTGTTCTTCCTCGGCGGCGCGCAGATTGACGGCGAGGCGAACATCAATCTGGTCGAGGCGGGCGGGCGGCGCTTTCCGGGCTCGTTCGGTTCCGCTTTCATGTACTTCGCGGCAAAGCGCACGATCCTGTTTCGCGAGGAGCACACGCGGCGCGTGCTCGTGCCGCGCGTCGAGTTTGTCTCGGCGCCAGGCTGCCCTGCGCCGCAGGTCCCGCGCCGCGGTGGCCCTCAGGCGTTGCTCACCGGGCGGGCGCTGTTTGCCTGGGACGCCGATCGGCGCCGCTTCCGGCTGCAAAGCGTGCATCCGGGCCACAGTGCCGAGGAGGTGCGCGAGCACACCGGGTTCGACTACGACGCGCCGGCGGCGGTGCCGGTGACGCCCGAGCCGAGCGCCGAGGAGCTGGCGTTGCTGCGCGGGCCGGTGGCGGCGCTGGTTGCCGAGAACTACCCCGGCTTCGCGCGGCGCGTCTGGGGCTAGCGCAGCACGATCCGGCCCGGGCGCACGATGGACTACCGCTTCACTTTCGAGCGACATTCGCGGCGCGTCGAGGCGGTGCTCGCCGGCACGGTGATCGCCGACAGCACGCGCGCGGTCGTGCTGCGCGAGACGCGCCTGCCGCCGGTGTTCTACTTCCCGCGCGAGGACGTGCGCATGGATCTGCTCGCCCCCAGCGCGCACCGCACGTATTGCCCGCTGCGCGGCAACGCCTCGTACTGGACGGCCGAACTGCCTGCACGGCGCGAGGAAAACATCGCCTGGAGCTACGAGGAGCCGCTCGCCGAGGCCGAGCCGATCCGCGGCCACATCGCGTTCTACAGCGAGCGGCTCGACGAGCTGCGCGACGGCGGTGCGCCGGTGCCGCCCCACGACCCGGCCGCTTACGCCGACTACGGGAATCCGCTGCTCGGCTGGCTGCTGCACGAGGCCCCGGGCTACGGCTCCGCGCGAGACCTCACCGGCGCCCTTGCCGCGCGCATGGTGGCTGCGGGCATCGCGCTGTGGCGCATGACGGTGCTCTTGCGCACGCTGCATCCGGAGGTGATGGGTACCTCCTATCGCTGGTGGCGCAAGACCTGGGCGGTGGAGGAATTTCGCGCTCCGTACAGTGTGCTGGAGTCGCCCGAGTACCTGAACAGCCCGGTGCGCGCAATCTTCGAAGGCGCCGGCGGCATCCGCCGGCGCCTGGAAGGACCGGCGCCGCTGCTCGACTTTGGCATCCTGCGAGACCTGCATGCCGAAGGCGCGACCGACTACGTCGCCATGCGCATGCCGTTTTCCGACGGCACGATCAACGTGCTCTCGCTCACCTCCGACCGGTCCGGGGGCTTTTCGACCGCGGATCTCGGCCATGTGTACGAAATCGCCGGGGTGCTCGGGCGCCTTTACGAGGCGCACGCGATGCGCCGCACCGCGGCCGATCTGCTCGACACCTACCTCGGGCGGCACGCCGGAGAGCGAGTCCTGAACGGCACCATCCGGCGCGGCGCCGGCGAGGATATTCGCGCCGTGATCTGGTTCTGCGACCTGCGCGAATCCACGCAGCTTGCGCGCGCGAGCGACCGGCGCGAGTTCCTCGCCACGCTGAATGAATATTTCGACTGCATGGCGGGGGCGGTGCTGCGGCACGACGGGCACGTGCTGCGCTTCATCGGCGATGCCGCGCTCGCCATCTTCCCGATCGCCGGCGAAGGCGGGAGGCCGGCGGGCGAGGCCTGTGCCCGCGCGCTCGCGGCGGCACGCGAGGCGGCGCGCTCGGTCGCGGCGCTGAACGACGCTCGCCGCGGCGCCGGCCGCCCGGAGATCGGTTTCGGCATCGGGCTGCACGTGGGCGAAGTCACGTACGGCAATATCGGCACGCCCTCGCGCCTGGAGTTCACCGTCGTGGGCGAAGCCGCGAACTACGCCGCGCGCCTCGAGGCGCTCTGCAAGGACCTTGCCGAGCCCGTCGTGGTGTCGGCCGAGTTCGCGCGCCGGGCCGCGGGACGCTTTCGCTCGCTCGGCCGCCACGCCCTCAGGGGCGTGGACGAACCGCAGGTGCTGTTCGCGCCGGAGCCGTAGCGCCGCGTTGCGCCGGCTACTGCGCCCAGCCGCGCGCCCGCTCGACCGCCGCGCGCCAGCGCGCAAGCAGATGCTGCGCCTGATCGCGTGACATGCGCGGCTCGAAGCGTCGGTCCATGCGCCAGTGCGTGACGATTTCCTCGGGCGACTTCCAGACATCCACCGCCAGCCCGGCGAGGTACGCCGCGCCGAGCGCCGTGGTCTCCAAGACCTTCGGTCGGACCACCGGCACGCCGAGGATGTCGGCCTGGAACTGCATGAGCATGTTGTTCGCCGCCGCGCCGCCGTCCACACGCAGCTCGGCAAGCGCCTCGCCCGCGTCCTTCTGCATCGCCTCGAGCACATCGGCGCTCTGATAGGCGATGGATTCGAGCGCCGCGCGCGCAAGGTGCGCGCGGCTCGTCCCGCGCGTAAGGCCGACGATCAGCCCCCGCGCGCGCGGATCCCAGTGCGGCGCACCGAGACCGGCGAACGCCGGCACCAGAACCACGCCGCCGGAGTCGAGCACCTCCCCCGCAAGCGCCTCGACCTCGGCCGAGGAGGAAAAAAACTTCAGCTCGTCGCGCAGCCACTGCACCACCGCCCCGCCGATGAAGACGCTGCCCTCCAGCGCGTACTGCCGCGCCACGTCGCGCGCATCGAGCGCGCGCCCGACCTGCGCCGCGGCGGTGGCGAGAAGGCCGTTTTCCGAGCGCACCGCGCGGCTGCCGGTGTGCAGCAGCAGGAAGCAGCCGGTGCCGTAGGTGTTCTTCGCCATGCCGCGGCGGTGGCAGCCCTGGCCGAAGAGCGCCGCCTGCTGATCGCCCGCGATGCCGGTGATCGGCACGGCCTCGCCGAGCACCGCCGGCGCGAGCATGCCGAAGGCGTGCGAGGAAGGGTACACATCGGGCAGGATCGCGCGCGGCACGTCGAAGAGCTGAAGCAGCTCCGGGTCCCAGTCGCCGGTATGGAGGTTGAACAGCAGCGTGCGCGAGGCGTTCGACGGGTCGGTGACGTGCGTGCGCGTGCCCGAGAGCTTCCATACCAGCCAGGTGTCCACGGTGCCAAAGGCGAGCTCGCCGCGCTCGGCACGCGCGCGCGCGCCGGGGATGCGATCGAGCAGCCAGGCGAGTTTGGTCGCCGAGAAATACGGATCGAGCACGAGTCCGGTGCGCTCGCGAACGAGGCTTTCGGCGCCGATTCCTTTCAGCTCCTCGCACATCGGCGCGGTGCGCCGGTCCTGCCACACGATCGCGCGCGCAAGCGGCTCGCCGCTCTGGCGGTCCCAGAGCAGCGTCGTTTCGCGCTGGTTGGTGATGCCGCAGGCGACGATATCGCGCGCCGCCAGGCCCGAAAGCCTGAGCGCCTCGCGCGCGCAGTCGCGCGCGCTCTGCCAGAGGTCGTCCGGGTCGTGCTCGACCCAGCCGGGCTCGGGGTACCACTGGCGAAACTCGCGCTGCGCGCTCGCCACCGGCGCGCCGGTCTCGTCGAAGATGATCGCGCGCGAGCTGCTCGTGCCCTGATCGAGGGCGAGGACGTAGCGCATGGCGGCGATTCTAGCAACCGGTGCGACGCCGAGGCGGCGCGCCCGCGTCGCGCTCTCAGTAGGCGCCTTCCCAGGGCCGGCTCAGGCGCATCGCGCAGTTGATCAGCCCGACCAGGCTGTAGGTCTGCGGGTAGTTGCCCCACAGCTCGCCGGTCGCCGGATCGAGGTGCTCGGAGAAGATGCCGTGCCGGTTGCGGCGGGCGAGCAGGCGCTCGAACAGCGCGCGCGCCTCGTCCCGCCGCCCGAGCGCCGCGAGCGCGTCGGCGTACCAGAACGTGCACACGATGAACGCATTTTCCGGCACGCCGAAGTCGTCCGGCTCGACGTAGCGGAAGATGAGATCGCCCTTGCGCAGCCGCCGCCCGATCGTCTCGACCGTCGCGCCGAAGCGGGGATCGTCGGCGCGCACGAAGCCGAGCTCGGCCATCAGCAGCAGGCTGGCGTCCGGCTCCTCGCCGCCGAACGTGCCGGTGAACGACTTGCAGCGCTCGCTCCAGGCACCGGCGAGGATGCGCTCGCGCAGCGCGTCGGCCTGCGCGCGCCAGCGCGCCGCGCGCTCGCCCAGACCCAGCCGCAGTGCGATCCGCGCCAGCCGGTCGCACGCCACCCAGCACATGACGCTGGAGAACGTGTGCACGCGCGCCACGCCGCGCCGCTCCCACAACCCGGCGTCCGGCCGGTCGTAGACGCGGGCCGCGATCTCGCCGAGCGGCTCCAGGCGCGCGAACAGGGCCGGCAGATCCGGCCACACGATGCGCCGGTCGAAGAACAGGTGCGTCGCCGCGAGCACCGCCGAGCCGTACACGTCGTTTTGCACCTGCTCGACCGCCTGGTTGCCGACGCGCACCGGCCCCATGCCGCGGTAGCCCGCGAGCGCGGGCTCGACGCGCTCGGCGAGCCGCGCATCGCCGTTGACGCGGTACACCGGCCGCAGGCGCTCGGCGCCGTCGGCGGCGACGATGTTGATCACGTAGCGCAGGTAGCGCTCCATGGTGTCGGTCGCGCTCAGGCGGTTGAGCGCGGCGACCACGAAGTAGGCGTCGCGCAGCCAGCAGTAGCGGTAGTCCCAGTTGCGCCCGCTTGCCGGCGCCTCGGGGATCGAGGTGGTCATCGCGGCGACGATCGCGCCGGTGTCGTCGTAGGCGTTGAGCTTGAGCGTGATCGCGGCGCGGATCACCGCATCCTGCCATTCGAAGGGAATGCCGAGATAGCGTACCCACTCGCGCCAGTAGGAGCGCGTCTCGTCGAAGAAGCGCCGGCCGAGATCGTGGACGTTTTCCGGCACGGTTTCGTCCGGACCGAGCAGCAGCGTCACCGGATGGTCGAGCACGAACGGCATCTCGTCGGCGATCGCGGTGATCGAGGCGTCGGTCGTCAGGCGCAGGGTGGGCGCCGGCCCGACGTAGCGCAGGTGGTTGCTGCCGAACGTGACCTCGGGGCGCCGGCTGCCCCAGGCGCAGGCCGGGCGCAGGCGCACGCGCACGCGCGGGGCGCCGGCAAGTGGCCGCAGCTGCCGCACCAGCATCAACGGCCGGAAGACCCGGCCGTACTGGCGAAAGCGCGGCGCGAAATCGGCCACCTCGACCGCGCCGCCGCGCGCGTCGTACAGGCGCGTGAGCAGGATCGCGGTGTTCTCGAGGTATTCCTGTTCGGTGTGGGCAAGGCCCTCCAGCTCGATCGCGTAGAACCCGAAATCGTCGCTTGCGCGCGCCGGGCGCAGCAGGTCGCAGAAAACCGGGTCGCCGTCGAAGCGCGGCATGCACGACCAGACGACGTCGCCGTTCGGGGCGATCAGCGCTCCGAAGGCGCAATTGCCGACGACGCCGAGATCGAGCGAGGGCACGGCGCCGCTCACGGCGCGCGCTCGAGCCAGTCGGCGTAGGCGCCGAGCCAGCCGCGCACCTCGGCGCTGCTCGCGAGCCGCCAGCGCGCGGCGCTCGCGCCCGCGCCGACCTTGACCGAATGCCCGCCGATGCGATTGACCAGCGCGAAGCCGTGCTCGTCGGAAAGATCGTCGCCGATGAACACCGCGACGCGCCCCGCGAACGGCGGCTCGCGCAGGAACGCGGCGATCGCGCCGCCCTTGTCGCTGCCGCGCGGCACCAGCTCACGCACCATCTTGCCGCGCTGCAGCGCAAATTCCCCGGCGCTCGCGGCGGCGAGGTCGCCGAGCGCGCGCTCGACGGCCGGCTCGAGGTGCGGCGCGCCGCGGAAGTGCACCGCGAGGGCGGCGCCCTTGTCCTCGACGAGCAGCTGCGGGTGGCGTGCCGCCAGCGCGGCGAGGGCCGCGCGCGCCTGCGCGAGGGCGCCGTCCGCCGGGGGCTCGAGCACGCGCGCGCCGCTCGCGCCGCGCCGCTCGGCGCCGTGCTGGCCGGCGGCCGCGAGCCGCAGCGGCGCGAACAGGCGGTCGAGGTCCGCGACCGAGCGCCCGCTCACCAGCGCCACCGCTCCGTGCATCGAGCGCTGCAGGCGGTCGAGCGCCGCGACGAGCCCGGCCTCCGCGCGCGCCGCGCCCGGGTGTTCGGCAAGCTCGAGCAGTGTCCCGTCCACGTCGAGAAACAGCGCCCAGCCGCGCGCAAAAGCGGGTACGCGCGCGCCGGCGGGGGCGGCGCCGGTGTCCTCGCGCTGCGGTTGCGGGCTCACGGATTCGTGCCCCCGATCACCCTCAGCCGCTGCGCGCTCAGGCGCTGCAGCTTCTGCCGCTGCCGGATGCGCGCCGCCTCCATCAGCATGCGTCCCGCCCAGCGGAACACGTTGTGCTCGCGCACGGTACGGCGCATGAGGCGCATGCGCTCGCGCCGCTCCGGGCGCGGCATGCGCAGCGCCTGGCCCAGCGCGCGCGCCGTGCCGTCCACGTCGAAGGGGTTGACGATCAGGGCCTCGACCAGCTCGCGCGAGGCGCCGGCGAAGGCCGAGAGCACCAGCACGCCGTCGTCGTCGTCGCGCGCGGCGATGAACTCCTTGGCGACCAGGTTCATGCCGTCGTGCAGGCTGTTGACGACGCAGAAGTCGCAGGCGCGATACAGCGTGTAGACCTGCTCGGGGCTCCAGTGCTCGCCGACGAGGATCACCGGCCGGTAGCCGGGCGCGCCGAAGCGCCGGTTGACGCGATCGATCGCCTCCGCGGTCGCGCGCTGCAGTTCCCGGTACACCGGCAGCTTGCTGCGCGAGGGCGCGGCGACCTGGACGAACACCAGCCGGCCGCGCCACTGCGGCTCGGCCTCGAGCAGGCGCTCGAGCGCCAGGATGCGGTCCACGATGCCCTTGGTGTAGTCCCAGCGCTCGACGCCGGCGCCCAGCCGCACGTCCGGTTGCAGTCCGAAGCGCTCGAGCATGCGGCGCCGGCATTCCGGCACCGGCGGCAGCGCGGCGAGCCATTGCGGCGGCCATTCGATCGAGATCGGGTAGGGCGCGACCTGGCACAGGTGCTCGCCGGTGGTGACGCTCGAGTGCTCGCGGTCAATGTGGCTCTCGATGTAGCGGTCCACCGTGGCGAGGAAGTTCAGGCAGTGGTATCGGGTGTGAAAGCCGAGGATGTCCGCCTGCAGCATGGACTGCAGCAGCTCGTTGCGCCACGGGCAGATGCCGAAGGTTTCCGGATTCGGCCACGGGATGTGCCAGAACAGCGCCACGGTGGCCTGCGGCAGGCGCTCGCGCAACAGCCCGGGCAGCAGCGCGAAGTGATAGTCCTGCACCAGCACCACCGGGCGTTCGCCGCGCGCCTCTTTGGCCACCGCCTCGGCGAAGCGCTCGTTCACGGCGCAGTAGTGCGCCCAGTCCGCGCTGCGAAAGCTCGGCCGTACGTAGGCGAGGTGGCACAGCGGCCACAGCCCCTCGTTCGCGAAACCGTAGTAGTAGCCCTGCTCCTCGGCCTCGGTCAGCCACACGCGCCGCAGCGCATAGCTCGGGTTGTGCGGCGGCACGCGGACGCGGTCGTCGGCGTCCACCACCTCGCGGTCGGCCTCGCCGCTGCCGTGCGCCACCCAGACCCCGTTGCAGGCGCGCACCACCGGTTCGAGCGCGGTCACCATCCCGCTTGCGGGGTATTGCGCCACGATGCGCTCGCCGACGCGCCGGTGGATCCAGGGCTCGCGGTTCGACACCACGATGAGCTGCGCGTTCTCCAGGTGCCCCTTGACGACCTGCTGCAGCGCCTCGGCGCTCCAGTTCTCGCGAAAGTCCGCTTCCAGCCGCTGCGTGGTCTCGATCTCGCGCAGCACCTGCCGCACCTGCGAGAGCACGACGTGCGCCGGATGCGTCGCCTCGCTGCCGGAGAAGCCGAGCCTGCGGATATCGCGCACCAGCGCCACCACCCAGCCGCGCAGCACCACCCAGGCGACGAGCACGCACAGCAGCAGCACCACCGCGCCCGAGACGCTGAGGAAGGCGACCAGGTGATCGCGGGCGCGCGACTGGCGGCGGTCAATGAAGCCGAGGTCGTGCACGATCGCGACGCTGTAGCCCTCGGCGGCGAACTTCTCCATCGGGAAGCGCGCGACATGCAGCAGCCCCTGCGCCCCCTGCACGAGCTCGGAGTTCGGCGCGCGCGGCGCGGCGTCCGGGCAGGCCACCTCTTTCGGCGCGCCGTCGGAGCGATGCAGGAGTTTCGCCTCTGGCGCGCACACCAGCACCGCCACCAGGCGCCGGTCGGTGGTGATGCGCGCGAGGTAGCGCCGTACCTGCACCGCCGAGCGCTTCTCGAGCAGCGGCGCGAGCCCTTCCTCGATGGTGTTGAAGACGAGCTGCGCGCGCATCTCGACGTCGGCCTGGAACCATTCGGTGAGCACGCGCTCGGCGAACGGCACCGCGAACCACGTCGCCGCCCCGAGCGCGAGAACGAGCGGCACGCCGAATTTCCACAGCACGTTCTTGAGCATGACGGCCTCCGAACCGCGCGCGCGAGGAGCTACCGTAGCACGGCGCGCAGGCGAGTCAAGCGCCGCCGCCTCGGCCGCGCTCGGCGTCGCGATCCGCCGCGAGCGCAAAGCGCACCAGCTCGGCGACGTTGCGCACGCCGAGCTTGGCCATGATGCGCGTCTTGTGCACCTCCACCGTGCGCGGGCTGATGCCGAGCGAGCGCGCGATCTCCTTGGCGTGCAGGCCGAGCGCCGCCTTCTCCAGCACCTCGCGCTCGCGCGGGGTGAGCGCGGCCAGGCGCTCGGCCTCGGCGCGGCGCAGCGCGTCGTGCCGCAGCCGCTCGGCATCGCGCGCGAGCGCCGCCTCGACCGCCGCGCGCAGCTGTTCCTCGCTGAACGGCTTTTCGATGAAGTCCACCGCCTCGGCGAGAAACGCGCGCCGCGCGGTGGCGACGTCGCCGTGCGCGGTGATGAACACGAACGGCAGGCGGCTGCCGCGCCGGCGCAGCTCGGCCTGCAGCTCGACCCCGGACAGTCCCGGCAGGCGCAGATCGGTGAGCACGCAGCCGCTCAGGTCCTCGCGCCAGGCGGCGAGGAACGACTCGGCGTCGGCGAACAGCGCGGTGCGGTAGCCCGCGAGTCCGAGCATCAGCGCGATCGAGTCGCGCACCGAGGCGTCGTCCTCGACGATGTACACCGTCGGCGCGGCGCAGGAGCCGGGCGGTTCGCGCATCGTTCAGTCCTCGGGACCGGCGCAGGGCAGCGTCAGGTGAAACTCGCCGTGCCTGGCGACCAGGGCCTCGAGCGCGCCGCCATGCGCCTCGGCGATCGCGCGGCCGATGGCGAGGCCAAGGCCCATGCCGCTCGGCTTTGCGGAGCGGAACGGCTCGAACAGCGCATCGCCCGAGGCGGGCGGCACGCCCGGGCCGCTGTCGGAGACGACGAAGCGCACCTCGCCGAGGCCGTGGCGGCGCGCCGCGACCGCGATCCGGCCGGGCTGCGCGCCGATCGCCTCGACCGCGTTGGCGAGCAGGTTGCGCAGCACCAGCTCGATCTGCAGCCGGTCCACGTAGAGCGCGTCGAGCCCCGGCTCGGCCGCGACCTCGAGCGCGATCGGGCGCGCGCCGATGAGCTGCGCGCCGATGCGGCGCGCCGCCTGCAGCAGCTCCTCGACCGGCACGCGCTCCAGGCGCGTCGTGCCCTCGCGAAAGAGGTCGCGCAGCCGCCGCACCACGTCGGCGGCGCGCTGCGCCTCGGCGAGCATCTTGGCGATCACTTCCCCAAGGCGCGGATCGCCCGCGGCCGCCGCCATCAGCCGCTGCGCCGCCTGCCCGTAGTTGGCGAGCGCGGTGAGCGGCTGGTTGACCTCGTGCGCGATCGCGCCCGCCATCTCGCCGGCGGCCGCAAGGCGCAGCGTCTGGCGCAGGCTCTCGGCGGCGCGCTCGCGCTCCTCGACCATCATGCCGAGATACAGGCCGGTGAGCGTGAATGCGGCCACCAGCGCCTGCAGCTCGACCGCCGGCACGCGCGCACCGGAGGCGGTGTTCATGCCGAGCACGACGCCGATCTGCACGACCACCGCGGCGGCCGCGGCGCCGTGCATGCCGCCGCGCACCGCGATCCAGATGAGGGGGGCGAACAGGAGATAGAAATGGCGCGCGGGGTCCTCGCCGAGCGCGTCGCCGAAGATCAGCGCGAGCATTGCGGCGAGCACGGCAAGTTGCGCGAGCGTCTCCGGCCGGCGCGCGAGCGCGGCGAGCGCGCGCCGGCGCGCGCCGTCGGCGGCCACCAGAAGCAGCGGCGCGGTGACCAGAATTCCCACCGTGTCCCCGATCCAGAATCGCAGCCAGAGCTCGCCGAAACCGCCGCGCGGCAGAAGCGGCGTGGCATGCAATAGCCCGACGAACGCCACGCCGAGCACGGCGCTGCCGGCGGCGATCGCGGCGACGAACAGGGTGAGCTGGCGCACCGTGCGCAGCGCCGGCTCCGGCGGCAGCAGCATGCGCAGCGCGGCGGCGATCGCGGTGTAGCCGGCCGCGAGCACGACCGTGCTGGCGAGCGCGAGCGCCGCCCCGGCCGGCGCGCCGCGCACGACGAATTCCGCGACCGCGATCGCGCCGAGCACCGCCGGCGCGTAGCGCAGCCCGCCGAGCAGCATCCAGACGATCGCCAGCGCCGGCTGCGGATTCCACGGCGTGATGTTGAACGGCCCGACCGGCTCGATGTAGCTCGCCCAGTCGAGGGCGATGTAGCCGGGCACGAACACCGCCGTATCGCGCAGATACTGTGCCGCGGTGCGCATGGCGACAGGGATCATCGTTCGCGCGGCGCGTTCGTGCAAGTACGGGAAAGCCCGTAGCCGGAGCGCCGTACGGGCGATCGCGTAAGCGTTTACCGGGCTTACGCGCCGCCGGCGGCGCGCCCTAAGGTGGCGGCGGCATGCGCACCGAATCGGCTGGCGTCTCCGAGGCGTTCGACCTGTCGCTCTGGCTGGCGTGGTTCGCGGAACTGGACCGCACCTTCGCCTTTCTGCTGGTGCTGCCGCTGGTGGTCGCCGCGGTCGGCCTGTGGGCCCACTTCCGCGAACGCGACGACGAGCGCGCGCAATGGCAGGGCGGCGAGATCGAGCGCGCGGCGCCGCAGCGCCCGGAGGCGGCCGACGCCCGCGGCGAAGTGCGCGACAACTAAGGCCATCCGGATGCGGTACCTGCACCCCGCAGCACTCGCCGGCACGCTGTACGCGTTCTGGCTGCTGATGTCGGGCATCACCACGCCGTTTCTCGTCTCCGCCGGCCTTGCCTGCGCGATCGGCGTGGCGGCGCTCGCGCGCCGCATGGAGGTCGCCGACCGCGAGGGCCATCCGATCCACCTGGTGCCGGCGGCGCTCGGCTACTGGCCGTGGCTGGCGCTGCAGATCGCCAAGTCGGGATTCACGGTGGCCCGCATCGTGCTCGATCCCAAGCTGCCGGTGAGCCCGGTGATGGTTCGCTTCCGCCCGCTTCAGGAAACCACGCTCGGGCTGGCGACGCACGCCAACTCGATCACGCTCACGCCGGGCACGATCACGGTCGAGGCGCGCCACGGCGAGTTCCTGGTGCACGCGCTCACGCGCGAGGCCGCCGCCGGGCTCGCCGGCGGCGAGATGGACCGGCGCGTGCGCCGCTTCGAGGCAGGCGGCTGATGCTCGCGGTGACCGTCGTGGCGTTGCTCGCAACCGTCGCGCTCGCGCTCGCGCGCGCGCTCGCGGGGCCGACGGTGTTCGACCGGCTGCTGGCGGCCAATACGCTCGGCACGGTCGCGGTGCTGCTGCTCGCGGCGATCGGATTTCTCTCCGGCCGGCCGGACTTCCTCGATCTCGCGATCGTCTACGGCCTGCTCAACATCGTCGGCACCGTCGCGGTGCTCAAGTTCTTCAGCCGCGGCGACCTCGGCGATCCCGGCGAGGAGGCGCCGCGGTGAGCGCGATCGTGGATCTGGCGAGTGCCGCGCTGCTCGCCGCCGGCGCGGGCTTGTGCGTCGTCGGCGGCATCGGGTTGCTGAGGATGCCCGAGTTCTACACCCGGCTGCACGCCGCGAGCCTGTGCGACTCGACCGGCGCGATGCTGCTGCTTCTCGGACTGCTGCTGCAGGCCGGCTGGTCGCTCGCCGCCGTCAAGCTGGCGGTGATCGGGCTGCTGCTGTTTTTCACCGGCCCGGCCGCCGCGCACGCGCTGGCGCGCGCCGCGCTCGCCCGGGGGCTCGCGCCGCGGCTGGCCGACGGAGGCGGGTCGTGGAGGCGCTGATCATCGCGGTGCTGCTCGCGGCGATGGTGCTGGCGGTGATCGGCATCGCCCTGCAGCGCAACCTGTTCGCCGTGGTGGTGCTCGCCGGCGCCTACAGCTTTCTCATGGCGACGGTGCTGGTGGCGCTCGACGCTGTGGACGTCGCGATGACCGAGGCCGCCGTCGGCGCCGGCGTATCCACCGTGCTGCTGCTCGGCGCCCTGCGCCTGAGCGGCGCAACCGAAGCGAAGCCGCTGCGCCGCCCGTGGCTTCCGCTTGCCCTCGCCGCGGGCGTCGGCGCGATGCTGGTGTACGGCACGCTCGGGCTGCCGGCGTTTTCGGATCCGGAAGCGCCGATCCATACCCATGTGGTGCCGCGCTACCTGACCGAGGGTCCGCGGGAGACCGGCGTTCCGAACGTGGTCACCGCGGTGCTCGCGAGCTACCGCGGCTACGACACGCTCGGCGAGACGGTGGTCGTCTTCACCGCCGGCGTCGGGGTGATCGCATTGATGCGCCGCCGGCGCAAAAGGGGGCCGCGGTGAGGAACGATCTGGTGTTGCGCGTGCTCGCCAAGCTTCTCATCCCGTTCATGCTGATGTTCGCGCTCTACGTGCAGTTTCACGGCGACTACGGCCCCGGGGGAGGCTTTCAGGCGGGCGTGATCGCCGCCGCGGCGATCGTCTTCTACGCGCTCATCTACGGGCTTGCCGCCGCGCAGCGCCTGGTGCCCGAGCGCCTCGCCGAGGCGCTGCTCGCCGCCGGCGTCTTTCTCTACTGCGCGGTCGGCATCGCCGGCCTCGCGCTCGGCGGCAACTACCTCGATTATTTCGTGCTGGGCAGCGACCCGGTCGCCGGCCAGCACCGCGGCATCTTCTGGGTCGAGGCGGGGGTGGGGGCCACCGTCGCCGGCACGATGCTCAAGCTTTTCTACATGTTCGCCGCGCGCGGCCGGGAGGCGGGCTCGTGAGCGCCGCGGCTTCGCACTTCAGCTACTGGGCGACGATCGCGCTGCTGATCGGCGGCCTGTACATCCTGATCGCGCGCGGCAACCTGTTCAAGAAGCTGATCGGCCTGGCGATCATGCAGACCTCGGTGTACCTGCTCTACATCGCGCCCGGGAAACTCATCGGCGGCACCGCGCCGATCGTCGCCGAAGGCTACGCCACCTACTCCAATCCCCTGCCGCACGTGCTGATCCTCACCGCGATCGTGGTCGGCGTCGCCACCCTCGCCCTCGGCCTGGCGATCGTGGTGCGCATCCGCGAAGCCTACGGCACGGTCGAGGAAGACGAAGTCCTGAAGCTCGACCGCGCCGACGCGCCGCAACGCCCGGAGCGCTGATGCGCGAGCATCTGCCGGCGCTGCAGGTCGTCCTGCCGCTCGTCGCGGCGCCGCTCATCGTGCTCGCGCGCTCGCCGCGCTTCGCCTGGCTCGCGGCGACCGCGGCGAGCTACGGCGCGCTGGTGGCCGCGGTGCTGCTCGCCGCCGAGGTGGCTGCGGGCGGCACGGTCTCCTACGCCATCGGCAGCTGGCCGCCGCCCTGGGGAATCGAGTACCGCGTGGACCCGCTCTCGGCGTTCGTGCTGGTGCTGGTCGCGCTCACGGCGTCGCTCGTCGCCCCGTACGCCGAGCGCTCGATCGGTGCCGAGATCGCCGCCGACCGGCGCTACCTCGCCTACGCGATGTATTGCCTGTGTCTTGCGGGGCTGCTCGGCATGGTGGCGACCGGGGATGCCTTCAACCTGTTCGTGTTCCTGGAGATCGCCTCGCTTGCGACCTACGTGCTGATCGCCCTCGGGCCGCAGCGCAGGGCGCTCCTCGCCGCGTACCAGTACATGCTGATGGGCACCGTCGGCGCGACCTTCTACGTGATCGGAGTGGGGTTGCTGTACCTGATGACCGGTACGCTCAACCTCGCCGACATGGCCGAGCGGCTGCACGATGTGCAGGAGCTGCGCCCGGTGCTCGCCGCGCTCGCCTTCATCACCGTCGGCATGGGCCTGAAGCTCGCGCTCTTTCCGCTGCACCAGTGGCTGCCGAACGCCTACGCGTGCGCGCCCTCGATGGTGTCGGCGTTCCTCGCCGCCACCGCGACCAAGGTGTCGGTGTACGTGCTGCTGCGCTACTACTACACGGTGTTCGACCCGTGGGCCCTGTTCGAGCGGCTGCCGACCGGCGAGGTGCTGATCGCGCTCTCGGTGGCGGCGATGCTGGTCGCCTCGCTCGTCGCGGTGTACGAGCCGGACGTGAAGCGCCTGTTCGCCTGGTCGAGCGTGGCGCAGATCGGCTACATCACGCTCGGCATCGGCCTGGACAACCAGGCGGGCCTCACCGCCGCGCTCGCGCACCTGCTCAATCACGGCATCGCCAAGGGCGCGATCTTCGTGCTGCTCGGCGGCGTCGCGCTGCGCGCGGGCGCCGGCGCGCTCGGCGTGGCGGACCTCGCCGGGCTCGCGGCGCGCATGCCGCTCACCGCCCTCGGCCTGGCGATCGCGGGCCTGTCGCTCATCGGCGTGCCGGGCACCGCCGGCTTCGTCACCAAGTGGTACCTGGTGCTCGGGGCGCTGGAGCGCGGCCTGTGGTGGCTGGTCGCGGTCGTCGTCGCGAGTTCGCTGCTCGCGGCGATCTACGTCTGGCGCGTGGTCGAGGCGGCGTATCTACGGCCGGCGCCGGCGGGCGCCGGCCGGGGCGAGGCGCCCGCCCCGATGCTTGCCGCGGCGATGGCGATGGCCGCGCTGTGCGTCTATTTCGGCTTCGAGACCTCGTTCAACGTCGGGGCCGCGCGCGAGGCGGCCGACTTCCTCACCCGGGGGTTGCGGTGAGCGACGCGGGGCTGCTTGCCCTTTGCGTTCTCGTTCCCTGCGCCGGCGCGCTCGCGGTTGCGCTGCTCGATCGCCGGCCGAACCTGCGCGAGGCGGCCTCCCTTGCCGCCGCCGCGGCGCTGGTGGCGGCGGTGGCCGCGCTCGTGCCGCCGGTGCTGGCCGGCGAGCGCCCGGCGCTAAAGGTGCTCGAACTGCTGCCCGGCATCGCGCTCGCGCTCGAACTGGAACCGCTCGGCCTTCTGTTCGCGCTGGTCGCATCGAGCCTGTGGTTCGTGAGCACGATCTACTCGATCGGCTACATGCGCGGCAACGACGAGCCGCGCCAGACGCGCTTTTACGTGTGCTTTGCGCTCGCGATCGGCGCGGCGATCGGCGTGGCGCTCGCGGCGAACCTGCTCACGCTCTACCTCTTTTACGAGGCGCTCACCTTCGTCACCTGGCCCCTGGTGACGCACCACGGCGACGCCGAGGCGCGCCGCGGCGGGCGCACCTACCTCGCGCTGCTCCTTGCCACCTCGATGCTCTTTCTGCTGCCGGCGATCGCGATCACCTGGTCGCTCGCCGGCACGCTCGATTTTGCGCCCGGCGGGATTCTCGGCGGTCGCGTCGAAGGCTGGGCGGCGGCGGGCCTTGCCGCGCTCTACGCTTTCGGCATCGGCAAGGCGGCGCTGATGCCGCTGCACCGCTGGCTGCCGGCGGCGATGGTGGCGCCGACGCCGGTCTCGGCGCTGCTGCACGCCGTCGCGGTGGTGAAGGCGGGCGTGTTCTGCGTGCTCAAGGTGGTGCTCTATGTGTTCGGCCCAGGTTTCGGAGCGCAGGCCTTCGGCTGGCTGCCGTGGGTGGCCGGATTCACCATCGTCGCCGCCTCCCTGGTCGCGCTGCGCTCGGACAACCTCAAGCGGCGCCTGGCCTACTCGACCGTGAGCCAGCTCTCCTACGTCGTGCTCGCCGCCGCGCTGCTCACGCCGCTTTCGCTCGCAGGCGCCGCGCTGCACATCGCCGCGCACGCCTTCGGCAAGATCACTCTCTTTTTCGCCGCCGGCGCCGTCTACACCGCATGCGGCAAGACCCGAGTGAGCGAGCTGGACGGCATCGGCCGGCACATGCCCTGGACCTTCGCCGCGTTCGCGATCGGCGCGCTCTCGATGGTCGGGTTGCCGCCGGCGGCCGGGTTCGCGAGCAAGTGGTACATCGTCGGCGGTGCGCTCCAGGCCGGGCACTGGGCGGCGCTCGCCGTCATCGCCGCGAGCACGCTGCTCAACGCCGGGTACCTCCTGCCGATCGTCTACCGCGCCTTCTTCGTTGCGCCGCCTGCGGCAGTGGCGGCGCACGGCGAGGCGCCGGCGAGCATGGTCGCGGCGATCGCCGCAAGCGCCGGCCTGACCGTGCTGTTCTTTTTCTTCGCCGACCTGCCGCTTGCGCTCGCGGCGCGGTTCGCAGGTGCCTGACATGCGTCGCGCCTGGACGCTTTTCCTCTGCGCGCTCGCGGCCACGGTCGCCGCCGAACTGTTCATCGCGCCGCAGCCGCACTTCGAATTCGAGCGGCTGTTCGCCTTCCACGCGCTGTACGGTTTCGCCGCATGCGCGGCGCTGATCCTCCTTGCCAGGGCGCTCGGGTTTTTCCTCAAGCGCCGCGACGACTACTATGGCGGCTAGCGCGCTCGCCCATCCGGGGCTGCTGCTCATCGTGGCGGCGATCGCGCTCGCGCCGCTGCGCGGCGCGGCGCGCACGGCGCTCGCGCTCGGCGCACCGCTCGCGGCGCTCGCGCTCGCATGGCAGATGGAGGAGGGCGTTCACTGGCGCGTGCAGTATCTCGGCATGGCGCTCGCGCCGTTCGCGGTGGACGCGCTCTCGCGTCTGTTCGCGATCGTCTTCGCGCTGATCGCGTTCTGCGGCGCGCTCTTTGCGCTCGGCCAGGAGCGGCGCGCCGAGCTGCCGGCGGCGTTCCTCTACGCCGGCTCGGCGATCGGCGCGGTGCTCGCCGGCGATCTCGTGACGCTGTTCGTTTTCTGGGAGGCGATGGCGGCGGGCTCCACGCTCGTGCTCTGGAGCACGGCAACGCCCGCCGCCTGGCGCGCGAGCCTGCGCTACCTGATGGTGCACCTCGCCGGCGGCACGCTGCTTATGGCCGGGATCGCGGCGCACGTGCTGCAGACCGCAGGTGCCGCGTTCGAGCCGATGCAGCCGGAGGGTCTCGCCCAGTGGCTGATCCTCGTTGCGTTCCTGGTCAACGCTGCGGCGTGGCCGCTCTCGGCATGGCTGCCGGACGCCTATCCGGAGGCGTCCTGGAGCGGGATGGTGTTTCTTTCCGCCTTCACCACCAAGACGGCGGTGTACGCGCTGCTGCGTGGCTTCCCCGGCACGGAACTCCTGGTCTGGATCGGGCTTGCGATGGTGTTCTACGGCATCGTGTACGCGCTGCTGGAGAACGACATGCGCCGCATCCTCGCCTACAGCATCGTGAACCAGGTGGGATTCATGGTCGCGGGAGCGGGCATCGGCACCGAGATGGCGCTCAACGGCGCCGCCGCACATGCCTTCACCCACATCCTGTACAAGGCGCTCCTTCTCATGTCGGCGGGCGCGGTGCTTTACGCCACGGGCCGGCGCCAGTGCACCGAGCTCGGGGGACTGTGGCGCAGCATGCCGTTTACCTGCGCTTGCGGGATCGTCGGCGCGCTGTCGATCTCCTCGTTTCCTCTCACCTCGGGCTTCGTCAGCAAGTCCATGATCGCCCAGGCGGCAAGCGACGCGCACCTCGCCACCGTCTGGCTGCTTCTCGCCGCGGCTTCCGCCGGCGTGTTCCTGCATGCCGGGATCAAGTTCCCGTGGTTCGTCTTCTTCCAGAAGGATTCGGGTTTGCGTCCGCCCGAGCCACCCTGGAACATGCGCGCGGCGATGCTTCTCGTTGCGGCGCTCTGCATCGGGTTCGGCATCGCCTACGAGCCGCTCTACGCGCTGCTGCCGTACCCGGTCGCTTACCGGCCCTACAGCGCCTGGCACGTCGTCGCGCAGTTGCAGCTTCTGCTCTTCTCGGGGCTTGCGTTCTTCGTGATGCTCGGGTGGCTGAAGCGCACGCGCACGATCACGCTGGATGTGGACTGGTTCTGGCGCGGGCTCCCGGTGCGGGCGGCTGCGCGCGGCGCCGTCCTGTGTGCCGTGGCGCTCGCCTTGGCCGAAAGGCGCCTGCGGGACATCTGCGGCGCGCTGGCGGCGCAGCTGCGGCGCACGCACGGGCCGCAGGCGGCGCTTGCGCGCACCTGGCCCACCGGCGCGATGGGCGCGGGCGTCATGGCGCTGCTGCTCGCGCTGCTGCTCTCGTATTACGCCCTGTGAGCGTTCGCCGGCGCATGCCGGCCCCCGGCGCCGCGCCCGCGCCATGGCACCGCGAGCCGGGCGAAGAGCGGGCGTGCGGCGGCGTCGCGGTCCGGCGCCGGCGGCGCGCCGAGTTCTTGACTTTTCTCATTTGTCCGGGCGCGTTCCGCCGCTACACTGCGCGGCTCCAACCTGCGGGGGGAGAGCGTGAAGATCCACGAATACCAGGGCAAGGAGCTGTTTCGCAAGTTCGGCGTGCCGGTGCCGAACGGCATCCCGTGCTTCTCGGTCGAGGAGGCGGTCGAGGCGGCGCGAAAGCTGGGCGGCGCGGTCTGGGTGGTGAAGGCCCAGATCCACGCCGGCGGGCGCGGCAAGGGCGGCGGCGTCAAGGTTGCGAAATCGCCCGAGGAGGTGCGCCAGTACGCATCGCAACTCCTCGGCATGCGGCTGGTGACCCACCAGACCGGCCCCGGCGGGCAGATCGTGCGCCGGCTGCTGGTCGAGGAAGGCGCCGACATCCGCAAGGAGTACTACGTCGGCATGGTGGTGGACCGGGTCACGCAGCGCGTGTGCCTGATGGCCTCCTCCGAGGGCGGCGTGGACATCGAGGAAGTCGCGGCGAAGACGCCGGAGAAGATCCACAAGACGTTCGCCGATCCGGAGACGGGCCTGACCAGGGCGCAGGCCGAGACGGCCGCCCGGGCGATCGGCATACCCGAGGTGGCTGTCGCGCAGGCGGCGGCGCTGCTCGTCGCCCTCTATCGCTGTTTCTGGGAGACCGACGCGTCCCTCGCCGAGATCAATCCGCTCATTCTCACCGGCGACGGCCGGGTGCTCGCGCTCGACTCGAAGATGAATTTCGACGACAACGCGCTCTTTCGCCACCCGGAGATCGTGGCGATGCGCGACCTGGACGAGGAAGATCCGCTGGAGGTCGAGGCGTCGAAATACGACCTCAACTACATCGCGCTCGATGGCGACATCGGCTGCATGGTGAACGGGGCGGGACTGGCGATGGCCACGATGGACACGATCAAGCTCTTCGGCGGCTCGCCGGCCAACTTCCTCGACGTCGGCGGCGGGGCCACCGCCGAGAAGGTGACCGCGGCGTTCAAGATCATGCTCGCGAACCCGCGCGTGAAGGCGATCCTGGTGAACATTTTCGGGGGCATCATGAAATGCGACACCATCGCGACCGGGGTGGTCGCGGCGGCGCGGGAGGTGAAGCTAGCCGTGCCGCTGGTCGTGCGGATGAAGGGCACGAACGAAGAACTCGGCAGGAAGATCCTCGCCGACTCGGGGCTGCCGATCATTGCGGCGGACAACATGGCCGATGCGGCGCAGAAGGTGGTCGCCGCGCTCAAAAGCGGCGGAGGCGCGCGATGAGCATCCTCATCAACCGCCACACGCGCGTGGTCACGCAGGGGATCACCGGCAAGACCGGGCAGTTCCACACGCAGATGAGCCGCGCCTACGCGAACGGCCGCGAATGCTACGTGGCCGGTGTCAACCCGAAGAAGGCGGGCGAGAGCTTCGAGGGCATCCCGATCTTCGCCACCGTGCGCGAGGCAAAGGAAAAAACCGGCGCCAACGTCTCGGTGATCTACGTGCCGCCGGCGGGCGCGGCGGCCGCCATCTGGGAGGCGGTCGAGGCCGACCTCGATCTCGTCATCTGCATCACCGAGGGCATCCCGGTGCGCGACATGATCGTGGTGCGCGACCGCATGCGCAAGCAGAACCGCAGGACGCTGCTGGTCGGCCCCAACTGCCCCGGGGTCATCACTCCCGACGAGATCAAGATCGGCATCATGCCCGGCCACATCCACAAGAAGGGGCGCGTCGGCGTCGTGTCGCGTTCGGGAACACTGACCTACGAGGCGGTGGCGCAGCTCACCGAGCTCGGCATCGGCCAGTCCACCGCCGTCGGCATCGGCGGCGACCCGGTGAACGGCTTGAAGCACGTGGACGTGCTCAGGATGTTCAACGACGACCCGGACACCGACGCCGTCATCATGATCGGCGAGATCGGCGGCTCGGACGAGGAAACTGCCGCCGAGTGGGTGAAGGCGAACATGAAAAAACCGGTGGTCGGCTTCATCGCCGGAGTCACCGCCCCGCCCGGAAAGCGAATGGGCCACGCCGGTGCCATCATCTCCGGCGGCAAGGGCACCGCGCAGGAAAAGCTCGCGGTGATGGAGGCCTGCGGCATCAAGGTGACGCGCAACCCGGCGGAGATGGGCAAGCTGCTCAAATCGGTGCTGTAGCCTGGGGCCTGCGCTTCGGCAGCCGTCGAGATTGTCGTCCGGGGCGCGGGCGCGGTTTGCCGCGCGGCATGGGGCCGCGGACGGGCAAGCCGCTCGAGCACGCCGCTCCTTGTCCTGCGCAGGCGAAGGTCGGGATCCTTGAAAATTGAGCGTCGGACGCTCAGAATGCAAGGATGCTGGCCCCCCGCATTCCCCGCCCGGCGCTGCTCGAGGCGCTGCGCGCGGCGCTGCGCGACAGCCCGGTCGTCGCGCTGCTCGGGCCGCGCCAGTGCGGCAAGACGACGCTCGCACGCCAGCTGGCGGGGCCGCGGGCGGAGTATTTCGACCTCGAGGATCCCGCGGACGCGGCGCGCCTCGAGCAGCCGGCGAGCGCGCTCGCTCCGCTGCGCGGCCTTGCCGTCATTGACGAAGTGCAGCGCGCGCCGCAGCTGCTTGAGGTGCTGCGCGTGCTCGCCGACCGCAAGCCGGTACGGACCCGGTTTCTGCTCCTGGGCAGCGCCGCGCCCGAGCTGGTGCGACGCGCATCCGAGACGCTCGCCGGCCGGGTGGCCTTCGTGGACATGGGTGGCTTCACCCTGGAGGAAGTCGGCGCGGCCCGCCTGCGGCGGCTGTGGCTGCGGGGCGGATTCCCGCGCGCCTTCCTGGCCGCCACGGAGAACGCGAGCCAGCGCTGGCGGCTGGACTTCGTGCGTACCTTCCTCGAGCGCGACATCCGCGGGTTCGGTTTCGACGTACCGGCGCCGATGTTGCGGCGCTTCTGGATGATGCTGGCGCACTATCACGGCGGAGTCTGGAACGGATCCGAGATCGCACGCTCGCTCGGAGTGGCGCACAGCACCGTGCGCCGTCACCTCGACATCCTGGAAGGGGCCATGATGGTGCGGGTGCTGCAGCCCTGGCATGAGAACCTCGCCAAGCGGCAGGTGAAGTCGCCGAAGGTGTATCTGCGCGACTCGGGGTTGCTGCACGCGCTTCTCGGCATCGCGGACTGGCGCGGGCTCGAGCGCCATCCGAAGCTGGGCGCTTCCTGGGAGGGGTTCGTGCTCGAGCAGGTGATCGGCCGCGCCGGCGCGCGCAACGCCTATTTCTGGGCGACGCAGGCCGGCGCGGAGCTCGACCTGCTGCTCTTCAGTCGCGGCCGGCGGCTCGGTGTGGAGGTGAAGTACGCCGATGCGCCAAGGCTCGCGAAGTCCATGGCGGTGGCGATGCGCGACCTCGGCCTGGAGCGCCTGTATGTCGTGCATCCGGGCGAGGCGCGCTACGCGCTCGGGCCGCGCGCCGAGGCGATCGGTCTTGCCGCGTTGCTTGGCGAGCTTCGGCGCCGATGAGCCTTGAAAAGCCCCTGCTGCCGCTGCCGGCGGTGCGGCGCCTGGCCGCCGACTTCGGCGGTGCCTACGCGGCCAGCGCGCTCGTCGCCTTCATCTTCGCAGCCTCCGGCCCGGTGGCGGTGATCCTCGCCGTCGGCGCGCGCGGCGGGCTCTCCGAATCCGACCTCGCGTCCTGGATCTTCGGCTCGTTCTTCGCCAACGGCCTGCTCTCGATCGCTTTTTGCCTGCTGTATCGCCAGCCGCTCGTCTTTTTCTGGACGATTCCCGGCGCGGTGCTCGTGGGGCCGGCACTGGCGCACCTTTCCTTTGCCGAGGTGATCGGCGCCTATCTCGCCACGGGTCTGCTCATGCTCGTGCTCGGTGCCTCGGGCTGGGTGCGCCGGGCGATGGAAGCGGTGCCGATGCCGATCGTGATGGGCATGGTCGCCGGCGTGTTCCTGCGCTTCGGCCTCGACCTGGTGTACGCGATGCGCGACGATTTTCCAGTCGCTGCGCCGATGGTGGCGGCGTTTGTCGCGCTCGCCCTCTGGCAGCGCGCGGCGCGGCTCGTGCCGCCGCTCATCGGCGCGCTTGCCGCCGGCGGGATCGCGATCGCGGCGCTGGGCCGCTTCGAGCCGGCCAGCGCGCTCTTTTCGTTCGCTGCGCCCAATCTGTATGCGCCCGCGTTCTCCTGGCAGGCGATGGTCGAGCTGGTGGTACCGCTTGCGATCACGGTGCTGGTGGTGCAGAACGGCCAGGGCGTGGCGGTGCTCACCGCCGCAGGCCACAAGCCGCCGGTCAACGCGGTCGCCGCCGCCTGCGGGCTGTGGTCGCTCGCCACCGCGTTCGTCGGCACGGTGTCCACCTGCCTCACCGGGCCGGTGAACGCGATCCTTGCGGCGAGCGGCGAGCGCGAACGCCAGTACACCGCCGGGATCGCGGTCGGGGTGCTCGCGCTCGCCTTCGGCGCGATGTCGCCGTTCTTCACGCGCCTTCTGCTCGCCACGCCCCCCGCCTTCGTCGCCGCCCTCGCCGGGCTGGCGATGCTGCGGGTACTGCAGACCGCGTTCAGCATCTCCTTCGGCGGGCGCTTCACGCTCGGGGCGCTGGTGACCTTCCTCGTCACCGTCGCCGACGTGCCGATCCTCAACGTCGGCGCCGCGTTCTGGGGCCTGGTGTTCGGCGCCCTGGTATCGGCGCTGCTCGAACGGGGAGATTTCAGGCGCTAGATCGGGCCGGCGCCAGGTCCGGCTCGCCGCAGTGACGCAGGATCTCGGCGCGCACCGCGTCGCGCAGGCGCACTGCCGCCGCCCAGTCGGCACCCTCGGGCGCGATCGGCGCACCGAAATGCACGCTCACTGGCACCCGCCGCAGATACCAGGTGCCGTCGCGCATCACCGAACGCACCCCGCGCAGCGCGACCGGGACCACCGGAACGCCCGCGGCCGCGGCCGCCTGGAAGGCGCCGGTGCGGAATTCCATCAGGCCGGCGTTGCGCGTGAGCGTTCCTTCAGGAAAGACGATGAGCGAGGTGCCGCGGCGCGCGGCCTCGGCGAGTTCGCCTGCGTGCTCGGCACTCTTTGCCACCTCGAAGCGCTCGACGAAAAGCGTGCCGAAGCCGGCGAGCAGCCGCCTCATCAGCCAGTTGCGGAGAAATTCGCGCTTGGCGACGAAGGCGTAGCCACGGTAGTCCGCGAGCAGCGCGAGCAGCACCACCGGGTCGAGATAACTCGTGTGGTTGACGGCGAGCACCACCGGCCGCTCGCGCGGCAGGTTCTCGAGGCCCGAGGCGAGCACCGGGATTCCCGCCAGGCGCAGGAACCAGCGCGAGGCGAAGCTGCCGATCGCCCAGCAGGCGGGCACCGGCGCGGTGAGCGCAGCGACGAAAGCGATTGGAAAGGCGAGGGCGAAGACCACATAGCCGCGCAGCGCAAAGGCAAGTCCTGCGAACGTCCGCAAGAACCGGCGCAACTGCGGCGCGGCGCCGGCGAGCATCAGGCGCGCGAACTGCAGCCACACCGGCTGCGGCTTCACCGCCGCCGATCCGCGCTCGTAATACTCGCGCGCCGCGTTGCGGCGGATCTTGCCGCTGGAGGTCTTCGGCACCGTTCCCGGCGGCGCGAACACGATGTCGTCGGCCGGTCCGCCGATCAGGTTCACCGCCAGCTCGTTGATCATGCGCCGCAGGGCGTCGTGACGCGAGGTGTCGGCCTCGCGCATCTCGGCGAGCACCACCACGCGCTCGGTGCCGCTGGCTGCGTCGCGAACGCCGAACACCGCGACGCAGCCGCGCCGCACGCCGGCGAGATTGCCTACCGCCTGCTCCAGCTCGTAAGGACTGATGTTGCGGCCGCCGCGGATGATGAGATCCTTTTCGCGCCCGGTGAGGAACAGATGGCCGTCGGCGAGATAGGCCCGGTCGCCGGTGTTGAGCCACTCGCCGGAGAAGAGCTTCCTTGTCGCTTCCGGATTGCGGTAGTAGCCCGAGGTCGCCGACGGACCGCGGAACTGAAGCGCGCCCTCCTGGCGCTCGGGCAGCTCCAGCCCCGCCGCGTCCACCACCCGCACGTAATGCCCCGGGATCGGCGTGCCGCAGCCCACGAACCTGAGCGGCGCCGGATCGTCGGCCCGGGCGGGTACTGCCTCGCCCCTGCGCGTGAAGGTTTCGCGGTCCACGCGGTCAATGCGCCAGGGCTCGCCCGGCGGGGTGAACGCGAGCCCCACTGCGCACTCGGCGAGGCCGTAGACCGGGGCAAGCGAATTGCGGCGAAAGCCCCATCGCGCGAAGCGCTCGGCGAACCCCTCCAGCGTTTCCGGCAGCACCGGTTCGGCGCCGTTGAACGCGAAGCGCCACGAGGAAAGATCCATGCCTTCCATGTCCTCGTCGGCGATGCGGCGCAGGCAAAGCTCGTAGGCGAAGTTGGGGCCGCCGGAGATCGTGCCGCGGTGCCGGTGGATCGCGTGCAGCCAGCGCGCGGGCCGCGCGAGAAACGCGAGCGGCGACATCAGCACCACCGGAAAACCGAGATACATGGTCGCGAAGCAGCCGCCGATCAGGCCCATGTCGTGGTAGAGCGGCAGCCAGCTCACGAACACATCCTGGTCGGTCGCCTTCGCCGCGGCCGCCATCGCGCGCACGTTGGCGAGCAGGTTCTCGTGCGTGAGCACCACGCCCTTGGGGTTGCCGGTGGTTCCGGAGGTGTACTGCAGGAACGCGATGTCGCCGGCGCGCGCGGCGTGCGGCACGTAGCGGCCGCCGCCTTCGAGGTCGGCGGGCACGAGCACGCCGCGCATCGTCTCCACCTGCGCGCGCAGCAGCCACGCCAGCGCCTTCGCCTCCGGAATCGTGACCATCAGGGCCGCGCCCGCGCTCCTCAGGATGCCGACGTGGCGCGTCATGTGGTCCTCGATGGTCGAGAGCCGCGCCGGCGGATAGAGCGGCACCGGAATCGCGCCCGCGATCAGCGCGCCGTAGAAGCAGTAAAGGTACTCCTTGCACGTCGGCAGCATGATCGCCACCCGCTCGCCAGGCGCGAGCCCGGCCGCGGCGAGCCGCGCCGCGTAGCCGGTCGCGCCTTCCCACAGCGCGCGATAGGTGATCGGGACGGCGGTGTCCTCGTCGTACAGGTGCACGGTGAGCCGATCCGGCTGGCGCTCGACGTGGTATTCGAGCGCCTCGACGAGCGTCTGCGCATGCGCCGGCGGCCGCACGGCACCGCCGCGCGCGAGGCTCGCGACGCTCGTGTCGGTCGCACGCGGGGCGGCGCCGATGCTCGAGGCGAGAAAGCGCAGCAGATCGCGCGGCGTCTCGGCGGTCGCGAGCGCCTGCTCCGGAAGGCTCGCGCCGAAGGCGCGCTCCAGGCGCAGCATCAGCTCGACGCGTGCGAGGCTGTCCAGCCCCAGTTCCTTCTCCAGCGAGGAGTCGAGCGTGGCGTGCGGCACCAGGCCCGGGCGCGCCTCGCGCGCCACCGCCGCGACGATCTCCAGCACGCGGTCGGCTTCGATCGGCGGGCGCGCGCTCGCGGCGGGGTCACTCATCGGAGCGTCGAG
Organism: Pseudomonadota bacterium; assembly: GCA_040752005.1. Lineage (GTDB taxonomy): Bacteria > Pseudomonadota > Gammaproteobacteria > Burkholderiales > SG8-39 > RBG-16-66-20. The sequence goes on from JBFMFX010000009.1 coordinate 115,925, forward strand.
TGTACACTCCGTTGCGGGAGGAAATCGCCCGTTGCCGCCGCAGCCGCCGCCCGGCCCGCTCGCGAAACTGCTTCCGGTCGCGCGCCCGGTGTCGTTCGTCAGGGGCGCCCTGCTCGTGCGGCAAGGCGCGCCGACGCGGGGCGCGTTCCTGATCGGTTCGGGCGAAGCCGAGGCGCGCGTCGCGCTGCCCGGCGGCGGCTCGCACGCGGTGGCGCACTTCGGTCCCGGCGACATGTTCGGCGAGATGGCGCTCATCGAGCGCGGTACCTGCTCGGCGAGCGTGGTCGCGCTCACGGGAGTGGACGGATGGTTCGTCGCGCGCGACGACTTCAGGGCGCTCGTTGCGGGCCGGGATCCGCAGGCGCTCGAAATGCAGCGCAGGATTGCGCGCACGCTCGCCGAGCGGCTGCGCGCGCTCAATGCGCGCGTCGCCGAATGGCCCGCGGCCGAAGACCGGCCGGCAGGCCATCCGCCGCCCGCCTCCGATCCGCTTGCGGCCGCGCCGCGCTCGCGCCGTGCCTCGTTCGACTGGCGCGCGTTTCTGCCGTTGCTCGCGTTCTTCGAGGGCTTCGATCCGGACGCGATGGACGAGATCGCCGCGATCGGGCAGGTGCTGGAACTGGAGCGCGGCGCCTGGGTGTTCGCCGAAGGGTTGCCCGCCACGGCCGCGTATCTCGTCGTGCGCGGGGCGGTCGAGGTGCTCGCCCGCGCCGGTGGGCGCGAGCGGCGCGTCGCGATCGCCGGACCGGGCGAGCTGGTCGGCTACGTCGCGCTGCTCACCGGCGAGCCGCACGGGGCCAACGCGCGTGTGCGCGAGGCGGCGTGCCTGCTGGAGTTCGCGCGCGCGCCGTTCCTGGCGATCTACGAGGGCAACTCGGCCACCACGGTGAGCCTGCAGCACGCGATCCATCGCAGCCTGCTGCGCTCGATCGCGCGCACCAACAGCCGGCTCGCCCGGCTGGTCGCCCACGCGCGCCTGGAGCACTCGGCGCGGCAGGCCGAAGCGCTCGAGCTGGCGCGCGCTCAGGCCGAGATGGCGACGCTCGCAGGCGCCTGAAACCGCGCCGCACGCAGGTTCGCCGGCGCGGGCAGAAGCCGCCTTCCTTCGACCGCCTGCACCGCGAGATCAGCAAAGTAAACGCGGGCCGTCACGGCATGTTCTCGACCATGCGCGGATCGGCCGCGAGCTGCGCCGCGCGCCAGAGCGCCATCGTGCCGCTGCGGTAGCGGCTCTGAAAGTCCGGTGCGGCCGGCCCGGTCCACAGCCGGCGGCGGCCCCGGTAGTACGCGAGCACGTAGCCGCCCGGATGCGCGCGCACCCACGCCGGCACCGCGGCCCGATCGAGCAATGCGATCGGCTGGCGCAGGCGGCCGTGGAAGTGATATTGCCCGTGGTATGCGCCGACGATCGCGAGCGGCGCGCCGGCGGCTTCGAGCTGCGCAAGGCGCTCGCTCATCGGCCGCACGTCGTAGGCCGGCCAGGTGGCGCGTGTGATCGCCCAAGCGCCGAGCAAGATCGCGGCGCAGGTGCATGCCGCGAGCAGCCGCGCCTGGCGCGCAGGCGGCGCGCGTCGCGCTGCGAGCACCACCGCTCCGATCCCGGCGAGTCCCGCTCCCGCCCATCCGATCGGACCGGCGGCGAGCACCGCGGAACCCGGCGCCGCGGCCACGGGCCCTGCGCCGAGGGCGAGCGCAAACAGTGCCGCCGCGCCGGCGAAACAGACGAGCGCCGGCAACGCCGCCGATGCGTCCGCCGCCCGTTGCGCCGCGTGCAGGCCGCGCGCAAGGAGCAGCGCGAGCGCCGGAAAGCCGAGCAGGAGGTAATGGGCCTGCTTGCCGCTGATGAGCGAGAAGATGGCGAGCGTTCCGACAGCCCACAGCACGCACAGCCGCACACCCGGATCGGGCGCAATCGCCCGCAGGCGCGCGAGCGCCCGCCAGGCGCCCGGCCAGACCGACCACGGAAACAGCACCAGCGGCAGCAGCGGCAGGTACCACCATAGCGGGCGCTGGTGCGAGAACGAGTTCACCGTGTAGCCGAGCGTCTGGCGCAGCGTCATGTCGCGCAGATACTCCGCGTCGGAGGCGAGCGCCATCGGCACCAGCCAGGTGAGCGCGACGAGCAGCGCGACGCCTGCGGCGGCGAGCGCACCGAGGTACCAGCGCCGCCCGCCGACCGCACCGCACGACCACCAGCGGGCCCCGACAACCGTGAACAGCGCGGGCAGGAACACCACCGGCCCCTTGGCAAGCACGCCCAGACCGAGCGCGACGCCGGCCCAGACGTATGCGCGCGCGTTCCGATCCTGCGCGGCGCGCAGGAGCGCGAGAACCGAGGCGAGCGCGAAGAATCCCAGCATGGTGTCGAACATCAGCGCCGAGCAGAACCATGCCCAGAGTAACGAGCCGAGCAGCAGCCAGGGTGCGAGCTCTGCCACAGGCGCCTGCTGCGGCCAGAGCCGGCGCGCGATCGCCGCGGTGAGCGCAAGCTGACCAGCCCCGAACATTGCGGGCAGAAGGCGCGGCCACCATTCGTTGACGCCGAACATCGCCCAGCCGGCGTGCATCAGCCAGAAAAGCAGCGGGGGCTTGCCGTCGTAGTAGCGGCCGTTGAGATAGGGCACCGCCCAGCTCTCGCGCCACCACATCTCCCAGCCGACCGCGAGGTAACGTGTCTCGTCTATCGGCAACGCCGGTCGCAGCGCGAGCATCGCGCCGGCGAGCAAGCCGCACAGCCAGAGCCATCCCGGCGGGTATGTGAGCGGACGCGGAAACATCAGATCGCGCGACGTCGAAGCGGCCGAATCCTACCCGATCGGACGCTGTCAGCGCGGCGCAAGCCCGGCGTCAGCCGCAGGTCAGTCGAACAGGCGCAGCGCCAGCCGCGGGCGGCCGCCGCGGATCTCGGCAAAGAGCGCGCCGTATTCCGGCAGCTCGACCCAGGCGGAAGTGTCCTGCGTGAGCGGTTCGGAGGCGACCAGAATCGAGTCGGCGTTTTCGGCGCCGCCGGTCATCCTCCACTCGCCCTCGTGCAGGCCGTAGTCGGCGCCGAGCGTGTACCAGAGCGACAGGAACGCGAGGTTCGCCTCGTGCACCTTCGCCGGATCGTCGGTGCGGTAATGGCCGAAGTCGAAGCAGTAGCGCAACGCCGCAAGCTGCGTGCCGTTGGCGATGAACAGGTTCACCGACGACGACAGCGAGATGCCGAGCCTGGCGCGCGCGGCGCGGATCGCGCCGAGCGCCGCTTCCAGCGCCGCGAACACCTCGGCCGCGGAAGCGGGTCCGGCCGGGTCCGGCAGATGCGAGACAAACAGCGCGTAGATCCACTCGCTGTCGGTGCTGCCGCGGATCGCGCGCCGGAACTCGGGCTTCACGTGCGGTGCGAGCAACGGCTTCATGTCGAGGATGCCGGCGAGGTCGCCGTTGTGCGCGAGGCACCAGGGCACGCCTTCGAACTGGAAGGGGTGGACGTTGGCGAGCGAGATGTCCACCGCGGTGGAATAGGCGACTCCGCGCACGTGCGCGAGCACGCAGGCCGCGCGCACCTTCTCGGCGAGGCTCTTCAGGTTGCGGTCGAACACCGGCAGCGAAGTCGAGCCGTAGAAGAAGGGTTTCTCCGGTGCGTGCGAGTCCGGTGCCCAGGCGCGCATGCCGAAGCCGGCGAGGTTGAGCATGTGCAGCATCTTCGGCATGTAGCTCTGCCGGATGAGCGCCGAGTCCGGCTGAAAAAGCAGGTTGTCGAGCAACACCGGAGCGCCAAGGTAGGCGAGCGCGCGGCACACGGCCCGACTCCTACGCGCTCCTCGGCCGCTCGGCCCGGCGCCGCCTGACCGCGGGCGTGGGCGGGTGCGACAGCGCCGCGCCCGGCGCACCCGGGCAGCTTGCGCGCACCTGCGGCTGCGAGGTCCGGAGCGCGGTGCGGTCGAGGGCTGCGAGCGTCATCGTCTCGTTCTCGTCGGTGGCGCGCGCCCGCCGCTCGCGCCGGTCGGGTCGGAGCGCTCGCCTGAGGTAAGCTTGATGGTAGCGCATGCGTTACGCCGACACCTTGCATCTGGTGGAGCGGCTGCCCGCGCGCCGGCCCGCTCCCACGCTACCGTCGCGGCTCGATGAGCTGTTCGAGCGCCTGGCGGCAAGCGCCAGCGAAACCGAGGCGCTCGCGATCGAGGACGAGATCTGGAGCGCCTGGATGTACGACGGGCGCGAGGAAGCCGAGGCGGCGCTCGATCGCGCCGCAGCCGACCTGGCTGCGCGGCGCTTCGACATCGCCGAGACGCGCCTGGTGCGGCTGGTGCGAGGCCGTCCGGACTGGGCCGAGGCCTGGAACAAGCTCGCCACCCTTTACTACATGATGGAGCGCGACGACGAGAGCGTGGCGGCGATCCACCGGACGCTGGAGATCGAGCCGCGCCACTTTGGCGCGCTCGCTGGCTTGGGCGAGATCCTGCGCGGGCAGGGCGAACGCGAGCCGGCGCTGCTTGCTTTCGGGCGGGCGCTGCGCGTGCATCCGCATCTCGCCGGTGTGCGCGAGTCGCTGCGCTCGCTCACCGACACGCCGTAGCCGGGCGCGGCGCCGGTACCTGGCCGCGAGGCATAATGGCGCGCCATGCGCACGGTCCGCGCGCCCGCCGAAGACCTCGATTTCCGCCCCGAGGCGCCGGAGTTCCGGCGCGATCCGTATCCGATGCTGGCTCGCCTGCGCGCCGCGGATCCGGTGCACTGGAGCCCGCGCCTCAAGGCGTGGGTGCTCACACGCTACGACGACGTGCGCGCGGTGCTGCTCGACCCGCGGATGTCTTCCGATCGCCTGCGACCGTTCTTCGCCGCGCTGCCGGGCGAGGAGTCCGCGCGCATCGCGCACCTCATCCGCTACCTTTCGTCCTGGATGGTGTTCCGCGATCCGCCCGAGCACACCCGGCTGCGGCGGCTGGCGGGCCGGGTGTTCAACCTTCAGTCCATGAACGCGATGCGCCCGGTGGTCGAGGCGCTCGTCGAGCGGTTGCTGGCGCGCATCGGCGAGCGCGGCGCGATTGACTTCATCGCCGATTTCGCCGGGCCGCTTCCGGCGCTTGTCATCATGGCGATGCTCGGCGTGCCGGAGGAGGAGCTGGCACGCGTCAAGCAGCTGTCGGACGATATGGCGCTCTTCGTCGGCAGCGCGCGCATGCCGGGCGAAAAGTACGCGATCGCCGAGCGCGCGGCGAGGCAGATGGCCGGGTTCTTCTCCGCGCTGATCGCCGAGCGCCGGCGCTCGCCGCGCGCGGACCTGCTCTCGCAGCTGGTGCGTCTGGAGACCGAAGGCGAGCGGCTCACCGAGGACGAGCTCATCGCCACCTGCATCCTGCTTCTGTTCGCCGGTCACGAGACCACGACGAACCACATCGCGAACGGGATCGCCGCACTGTTGCGGTTCCCGGAAGAAATGGAGAAACTGCGCGCCGATCCGGGACTCGCGCCGCGCGCCATCGAGGAGCTGCTGCGCTACGACGGCCCGAGCGGCGCCCAGGTGCGCATCGTCGCCGCGGAGTGCGAAATGCGCGGCAAGGTCCTGCGGCCGGGCGAGCGCGTGTTCCTGATGCTGAACGCCGCCAACCGGGATCCGGACGCGTACGAGGATCCCGACCGGCTGCGGCTGGATCGGGGCGGGCCGGCGCACCTCGCCTTCGGGTTCGGCACCCACATCTGCCTCGGCTTTCCGCTGGCGCGGCTGGAGGGGCAGGTGGCGATTCCGGCGGTGCTGCGGCGCTGGCGCCACATCGCGCTCGCGGTGCCGGAGGACGAGATCGAATGGCACAGCTCGATGATCTTCCGCGGCATGAGGCGGCTGCCGCTCACCGTCGGACCGGCATGAGTCGGGCGGGGGCGGCGGCGGTGGCAAAAACAAGGGGATGCCGAAGGGAGGAGAAGGGAATTTCGGCATCCCCGTCCGGCATTCCCCGCCGGGAATTCGTGCAACGGCACAAAGTATCCTCCCCGGGATGCGCCGGGCGCGAGGAAGTATTCAACAGACGGCGGCCGAAATTTTGCCGCGCGAACCGGGCCAGGCAGTGAACGCATCGCCCGATCGCGCATGAAGATCGTCATTCTCGGAGCGGGGCAGGTGGGCTCCTCGGTCGCCGAGAGCCTCGTCTCGGAGCAGAACGACATCACCGTGGTGGACCTGGATCCGCAGCGGCTGCGCCTGCTCGCGGACCGGCTCGATCTGCGCACTGTCGCCGGCAATGCTGCGCACCCTTCGGTGCTGCGCGAGGCCGGAATCGAGGACACCGATTTACTGATCGCGGTGACGCAGTCGGACGAGACCAACCTCGTCGCCTGCCGGCTGGCGAGCCGCATGTTCAACGTGCCGCGGCGGGTGGCGCGGGTGCGCGCGGCCGATTTTCTCGACAACGAGGCAGTGCTCGGGCGCGAGGGCTTCGACGTGGACCTCGCGATCTGCCCCGAGCAGGTGCTCACCGACTACCTGGTGAAGCTGGTCGAGTTTCCCGAGGCGCTGCAGGTGCTCGACTTCGCCGGCGGCCGGGTGAGCCTGGTCGCGGTGCGTGCCTTCGAGGGCGGGCCGCTGGTCGGCCATCCGATCCGCGACATCCGCCGCCACATTCCGGCCACCGATGTGCGCATCGTCGCGATCTTCCGCGGCAACCACGCGGTGATGCCCGACGGCGGCACCGTGATCGAGGCGGGCGACGAGGTGTTCTGTCTCGCGGCTTCCACCGACATCCGCCGGGTGATGCGGGAGCTGCGGCGCATGGACCGACCGGTGAAGCGCGTGATGATCGCCGGCGGCGGCAACATCGGGCAGCGCCTGGCGCGCGCGCTCGAGCGCGACTATCTGGTGAAGGTGATCGAGCACAACAAGCGCCGCTGCGAGGTCCTCGCCGAGCGGGTCGAACGCGCGCTCGTGCTCGCGGGCGACGCCACCGACGAGGAGCTGCTTGCCGAGGAGAACGTCGGCGACATGGACCTTTTCATCGCGGTCACCAACGATGACGAGAACAACATCATGGCGTCGCTTCTCGCCAAGCGCATGGGCGCGCGGCGCGTGGTGACGCTCATCAACCGGCGCAGCTACGTGGACCTGGTGCAGGGGGCGCAGATTGACATCGCGCTCTCGCCCGCGCAGGCGACGATCGGCAGCCTGCTCGCGCATGTGCGCCGCGGCGACGTGGTCGCGGTGCACAGCCTGCGCCGCGGCGCGGCCGAGGCGCTGGAAGCGGTGGTGCACGGCGACCGCGAGGCCTCGCCGCTCGCCGGCCGGCGCGTGGACGAGGTCGAGCTGCCGCTCGGGGCGAGGATCGGCGCGCTGGTGCGCGGCGAGCAGGTGCTCATGGCGCACCACGACACGCGCATCGAGCCGGAGGACCATGTCATCGTGTTCGTCGCCGACAAGCGGGATCTTCCGCGCGTGGAGCGCCTGTTCCAGGTGAGCCCGCGCTATCTGTAGCGGCAGGCGCGCGTTGCGGCTCGGGGTCGTCGTCAACCTGCTGTCGGTGGTGCTGCTGGGATTCGCGGCCGCGATGCTCGCGCCGCTCGCCCTCGCGCATGTCCTTGCCGACGGCGCCGAGCGCGCCTACGACATCGCGCTCCTCGCCACCGCGCTCACCGGCGCCGCCGGCTACGCCGCAAGCCGCGGCGGGCCGCGCGAGCTGCGCACACGCGAAGGGTTCCTGTTCGTGGCGCTGGTGTGGACGGTGCTGCCGGTGTTCGGCGCGCTGCCGCTCATCGCCTACCTGCCGGCGCTTTCCTTGACCGATGCCTACTTCGAGGCGATGTCGGGGCTCACCGCGACTGGGGCCACGGTGCTCTCGGGTCTGGACGCGCTGCCGCCTTCGATCAACTTCTGGCGCTGCACGCTGCAATGGTTGGGCGGAATGGGCGTGATCGTGCTCGCCGTGGCGGTACTGCCGCTGCTTGGCGTGGGCGGACGGCAGCTGCTGCGGGCCGAGACGCCGGGTCCGATCAAGGAGACCCAGCTCACGCCGCGCATCGCCGAGACGGCGAAGGGGCTCTGGCTGGTGTACGCCGGGTTGACCGCCACCTGCGCGCTCGCCTACGGCGCGCTCGGCATGGACTGGCTCGATGCCGTGATGCACGCCTTCAGCACGCTCAGCCTCGGGGGGTTTTCGTCGCACGATGCGAGCTTCGCGTACTGGAATTCGCCGCTGCTCGAGGCCGCCGCGATCGCCTTCATGCTCGTCGCCGGGATCAACTTCGTGACGCACTTCGGAGCCGTGTACCGGGTGAGCTTCGCCCCGTACCGCCGCGACGCCGAGGCGCGCTGGTATCTGCTGCTCATCGCCGCGAGCGTGGCGGCGGTCACGGTGCTGCTCAAGGCGGAACACATGCACGCCGAATGGCCGCAGGCGCTGCGCCACGCCGCGTTCAACGTGGTGTCGGTTGCGACCACCACCGGCTACGCCAGCGCCGACTACACCGCCTGGCCGGTGTTCGCGCCGCTGTGGATGCTTTTCATCTCCGCCTTCGCCACCTGCTCGGGTTCGACCGGCGGCGGAATCAAGATGATGCGCGCGCTCCTGATGCTGCAGCAGGCGTTGCGGGAACTGGAGCGTCTGATCCATCCGCGGGCGGTGACCCCGGTCAAGCTGGGCGGGCAGGCGGTCGAGAATCGCATCATCTTCGCGGTGCTCGCCTACATGCTGGTGTACGGCGTGACGATCGCGGCAATCACGCTGCTGCTCACCGCCACCGGCCTTGACCTGCTCACGGCGCTGTCGGCGGCGGCGGCATGCGTCAACAACGTCGGCCCGGGACTGGCAGAGGTGGGGCCGACCGCCACCTATGCCGCGCTGTCGGACTTCCAGACCTGGATTCTGACGGCGGCGATGCTGCTCGGGCGCCTGGAGCTGCTCACGGTGTTCGTGCTCGCGACGCCGGCGTTCTGGCGGGGGTGAGGCGTCCTTGACCGCAGTCAAGACCCGTCGCGCGGCCCAGCGCTCATAATCAAGACATGGATCAGAAGACCCGGATTCGCCCCACGCCGAAAGGCAGGAGGGTCGAGCCGCAGGCGCGCGAGGAGGTGCGCGCGCTGCTCGGCGACGCCCCGCGCCGGCGCGACCTGCTGATCGAGCATCTGCACCGCATCCAGGACCGCTTTGGGCATCTCGCGGCGCGGCATCTCGCCGCGCTTGCCGAGGAACTGCGGCTCTCGCTTGCCGAGGTGTACGAAGTCGCGACGTTCTATCACCACTTCGACGTCGTAAAGGAGGGCGAGACACCCCCGCCCGCGCTCACGGTGCGGGTGTGCGAGTCGCTGTCCTGCGAGCTTGCCGGCGCGCGCGAGCTGCTCGCGCGGCTGCCGGGGATCCTCGGGCGCGAAGTGCGGGTGATCCCCGCGCCCTGCGTCGGACGCTGCGACGAGGCGCCGGTCGCGGTGGTTCACCAGAATCCCATCGGCGCCGCGACCGTGGACAAAGTGAAGGCGGCGGTGCAGGCGAAGAAGACCCGATGCCTGGTGCCGCCGGCGATCGGCTACGCCGAGTACCGCAGGACGGGCGGCTACCGGCTGATCGCCGACTGCCTCGCCGGAAGGCGGTCCCGCGAGGAGATCACGAAGATCATCGAGGACTCCGGCCTGCGGGGCCTGGGCGGGGCGGGCTTTCCCGCCGGACGCAAGTGGCGCATCGTCGCGGCGGAGCCCGCGCCGCGGCTGATGGCGGTCAACATAGATGAAGGCGAGCCGGGCACGTTCAAGGACCGCTATTTCCTGGAGCGCGACCCGCACCGGTTTCTCGAAGGCATGCTGGTCGCCGCCTGGTGCGCAGGCGTGGGCGAGATCTACATCTATCTGCGCGACGAGTACGCCGGCTGCCGGGCGCTGCTCGAGCGCGAGCTGGAGCTGCTGCGGCGAACGCCGCCCTGCGCGCTGCCGCCGATTCATCTGCGGCGCGGCGCCGGCGCCTACATCTGCGGCGAGGAGTCGGCGATGATCGAGTCCATCGAGGGCAAGCGCGGCATGCCGCGCCTGCGGCCGCCGTACGTCGCGCAGGTGGGCCTGTTCGGCTATCCGACGCTCGAGCACAACATGGAAACCGTGTACTGGGTGCGCGAGATCGTGGAGAAGGGCGCGGCCTGGTTCTCCGGTCACGGGCGCCACGGCAGGCGCGGCCTGCGCGCGTTTTCGGTCTCCGGTCGGGTCAAGAAGCCCGGTGTGCATCTTGCTCCGGCGGGCATCACCGCCAAGGAGCTCATCGAGGAGTACTGCGGCGGGATGCTGGACGGGCACGAGTTCTACGCCTACCTGCCGGGCGGCGCCTCCGGCGGCATCCTGCCCGCGTCCAAGGCCGACATCCCGCTCGACTTCGACACGCTGCAGCCGCACGGCTGCTTCATCGGCTCGGCGGCGGTGATCGTGCTGTCGGACCGCGACAAGGCGGCGGCCGCGGCGAGGAACCTGATGAAGTTCTTCAAGGAGGAATCCTGCGGTAAGTGCACGCCGTGCCGCGTCGGCACCGCCAAGTCGCTTGCGCTGATGGAGGAGTCGCGCTGGAACGAGCCGCTGCTGAGGGAGCTCGCGCAGACCATGATGGACGCCTCGATCTGCGGACTCGGCCAGGCGGCCCCCAACCCGGTGCTCAGTGTGCTCAAATACTTTCCCCACGAAGTCCAGTGACAGGGACGCCATGGACCGCATAAGCCCGAAGCACCTTGCGACGCTGCCCATCGAGTTCAAGCTGAACGGCGTCACCGTCAGCGGCCGTCCGGACGAACCGATTCTGGAGTGCGCCCGACGGCACGGGGTCGAGATCCCGCACCTGTGCTACTCGCCGACGCTGCGGCCCGACGGCAACTGCCGGGCGTGCGTCGTCGAGGTGAAGGGCGAGCGCGTGCTCGCGCCCTCCTGCTGCCGCTTTCCCGTGCAGGGAATGGAGGTGAGCACCGACAGCCCGCGCGCGCTCGCCGCGCAGAAGATGGTGCTGGAGCTGCTGCTCTCCGACATGCCGGAGCGCAAGTACGTCAAGTCGAGCGAGCTGGAGCACTGGGCGGCGAAGCTGGGGGTGAGCCGCCCGCGCTTCGCGCCGCGGCATCAGCCCGCGGCCGATACCTCGCACCCGGCGATCGCGGTGAACCTGGACGCGTGCATCCAGTGCACCCGCTGCGTGCGCGCCTGCCGCGAGGAGCAGGTGAACGACGTGATCGGCTATGCGTTTCGCGGCGCCGAGGCGAAGATCGTGTTCGATTTCGACGACCCGATGGGCGAGAGCACCTGCGTCGCGTGCGGCGAATGCGTGCAGGCCTGCCCGACCGGGGCGCTCGCACCGGCGCGCGGCGCAGCGCTCGCGCCCGCGGACCGCACCGTGGATTCGGTGTGCCCCTTCTGCGGCGTCGGCTGCCAGCTCACCTATCACGTGGACTCGAAGGCGAACGTGATCCGGTTCGTTACCGGCCGCGACGGTCCGGCCAACCACGGCCGGCTGTGCGTGAAGGGCCGCTACGGGTTCGACTACGTGCACCATCCGCACCGGCTGACGAAACCCCTCATCCGCAAGCCGGGCGTGCCGAAGTCGCCGGACTTCACCGTGCACCCCGGGGACTGGTCGGCCGCGTTCCGCGAAGCGAGCTGGGAGGAGGCGCTGGAGGTCGCGGCGCGCGGCCTTGCGCGCATCCGCGATCAGGACCGCTACGCCCTCGCCGGCTTCGGATCGGCGAAGGGCACCAACGAAGAGGCGTACCTGTTCCAGAAGCTGGTACGCACCGGCTTCGGCACGAACAACGTGGACCACTGCACGCGCCTGTGCCACGCCTCGTCGGTGGCGGCGCTGCTCGAAGGCATCGGCTCGGGCGCGGTATCGAACCAGGTGAACGACGTGCTCGCCGCCGAGGTGGTCTTCGTGATCGGCGCCAATCCGACGGTGAACCACCCGGTGGCGGCGACCTGGATCAAGAACGCGGCGAAGAAGGGCGTGAAGCTCATCGTCGCCGACCCGCGCCGAACCGAGCTCGCGCGCCACGCGACCTACTTCCTCCAGTTCAGGCCGGATACCGACATTGCGCTGCTCAACGCGATGCTCAATGTCATCGTCACCGAAGGGCTTGCGAACGAAAAGTTCGTGCGCGACCGCACCTCGGGCTACGAGGCGCTCGCGCAGAACGTGAAGAAATTCCCGCCCGAGGCGATGGCGCCGGTGTGCGGCATCCCGGCGCAGACGATCCGCGAGGTGGCGCGGCTGTACGCCACCTCGCGCGCCTCGATGATCCTCTGGGGCATGGGAATCAGCCAGCACGTGCACGGCACCGACAACGCCCGCTGCCTCATTGCGCTTGCGCTCGCGACCGGCCAGATCGGCCGGCCGGGCACGGGGCTGCATCCGCTGCGCGGCCAGAACAACGTGCAGGGCGCTTCCGACTCCGGTCTCATTCCGATGGTGTTTCCGGATTACCAGCGCGTGGACAGCCCGGAGGCGAACCGCAAGTTAGAGGCGCTGTGGGGAACGAAGCTCGACATGAAGCCGGGCCTCACCGTGGTCGAGATCATGAACGCGGCGGCCGAGGGACGCATCCGCGGCATGTACATCATGGGCGAGAACCCGGCGATGTCCGATCCGGACGCGGCGCACGCGCGCGAGGCGCTGGCCAAGCTGGAGCACCTGGTGGTGCAGGATATCTTCCTCACCGAAACCGCCTACCTCGCCGACGTGGTCCTGCCGGCGACCGCGTGGCCGGAAAAGGAGGGCACGGTCACCAACACCGACCGCATGGTGCAGCTCGGGCGAAAGGCGCTCGAGCCGCCCGGCGAGGCAAAGCCCGACCTGTGGATCATCGTCGAGATGGCCAAGCGCCTGGGCCTGCCGTGGACGTACGCGCATCCGCGCGAGGTGTTCGAGGAGATGCGCCGCTGCATGCACTCGATCGCCGGGATCACCTGGGAGCGGCTGGAGCGCGATTCCTGCGTGGTCTATCCGTGCGAGAAGGAGGGCGACCCGGGTCAGCCGGTGGTGTTCACCGATGTCTTTCCGACCGCGACCGGCCGCGGGCGGTTCGTGCCGGCCGATTTGCTTTTCGCCCACGAGCAGCCGGACGCCGCATATCCGATGGTGCTCATCACCGGGCGGCAGCTCGAGCACTGGCACACCGGCGCGATGACGCGCCGCGCCGGCGTGCTCGACGCGCTGGAGCCGGAGCCCACCTGCGCGATGCACCCGCTCGATCTCGCCGAACTCGGCGCGCGCGCCGGCGACATCGTCACCGTCGCCTCGCGCCGGGGAAAGATCTCGCTCTATGCGCGCGCCGACGAGGGCACGCCGCGCGGTTGCGTCTTCATTCCGTTCGCCTACTACGAGGCGGCGGCCAATCTGCTCACCAATCCGAAGCTCGATCCGTACGGCAAGATCCCGGAGTTCAAGTACTGCGCGGTGAAGGTGACGAAGGGCGGTGCGCGCCCGGGCGATCCGGGCTACGGCAAGGGGCGCTCGATCGAGCAGATCGCGGCGTAGCCGAGCGGCGCGCCGCCCACGGCGCGGCGTGCAGGCGGCGCGTGGCGCGCGCATGCGTGCTCCATGGGTCTTGACGGCGGTCAAGGCTGCGCGCGCGGCGGTTCACCGACAATTGCGCCTCCGCAGAAACGGAGGAGTGCATGCCGTCCGATATCGAAATCGCACAGGCCGCGAAGTTGAGGCGCATCTCCGAGATCGCGCGCGAGAGGCTCGGCATTCCGGAGGAGGCTCTCGAACCCTACGGCCACTACAAGGCGAAGGTGTCGCTGCAGTACCTCGACACGCTGAAAGAGCGCAAGGACGGCAAGCTGATCCTGGTGACCGCGATGACGCCGACGCCGGCCGGCGAGGGCAAGACCACCACGACGGTCGGTCTGGGCGATGCGCTCAACTATATCGGCAAGAAGGCGATGATCTGCCTGCGCGAACCCTCGCTCGGGCCGGTGTTCGGGGTGAAGGGTGGGGCCGCCGGCGGCGGCTACGCGCAGGTGGTGCCGATGGAAGACATCAACCTGCACTT